>JAFUWY010000045.1 GCA_017477245.1 Bacteroidales bacterium
TAAACAGGCGTTGGGCCCTTGGCCCTAATTCATTGGGGGACGATTCCCCCAAACCCCCTGCGTCGCTACGCTCCGATCCGCCTTCAGAAAATTTGAAGGCTAAACAGGCGTTGGGCCCTTGGCCAACAAAAGAGGATTCCATCTTTTGTGCTTTCCAGGCACTTCCGGATGGAATCCTCTTTTGGTTTTTCGCCCTTTTCGGCCTTTTCGCGCGGGAGGATTCCACCCGGGCAAGGCCTCAACGCCTCCCAGGGCCTATTTCGTGGAATCCTCCGGCGAGCCGAACAACACGGAGGCATAGCGCCGCCCCAGCTCCAGCTGGGCCTCGCGCGCGAAATGAAGGTGGTCCGGAAGGGTCTCCAATCCTTCGGAGCTGATACAGAAGGCATTCGGGACTACCTCACCGATCCGGGAGATCACCGGATTGAAGAACCGGGCGTTCTCATGCCGGGGCTGGATCTGCCCGGCGACGAAAGGGACCTCCTCCCCGACGCCCAGGTCCGTCCGCAGGCTCTCCACGAGACGGGCCAGCTTCGGAAGATAGGAAGCCACCTTGACAGAATCCGAATCGCTCTCCCCCTGGTGCCACAGGATGGCCTTCAGCTCCCCGTACTGCAAGGCCTGCCGGGTGCGACGGACCGCCTCTCCATAGAAGGAAGGCATCTGCTGTCCGCGCCGGTCCGCCTCCTCGTTCACCGAGTCGCTGAACCGCCCCTGGGGTGCGTCCGGCAGCCATTGGCCCAGGGACGTACCGCCCCGGGCGTTCATCACAAGCAGGACGCGCCGCCCGGTGCGGGCGTGCGCCTGCGCGGCGAAACCGTGCGCGAGGCTCATCCCCTGCACGTGCATCGCCTTCCGGATGGTGCTGTAGCGGTTGAGCGGTTCGACGGCCGGGACCGGTTCGCCCCGGTCATCCAGCAGATATACGCCCTCCAGGGGAGCCAGCGTATCGGCGGGTGCAAACACCCCGCGACCAGCCATATTCGACTGCCCGATCAGCAGATATACATCATATCCGGGATTGCAAGCCGAAAGCAGCAGGACCCCGGCCAGGAAAAAGAAGCCGAAACGTAGTGATTTCATACCTGCAAAAATAGGGAATTCCCGTCGGAATCGCTATCTTGTCAGGACAAACAAACAACTATGAATTATGAAAAATTTTTATCACATCTGCTTCACCTCCCACCGCGAGGCACCTTTCCGGTCGGAAAGGGACATGGAGATCCTCTTCAACTGCATGGCGCTGGCAGCTTTCAGCACAGGTACCGAAATCCTGGTAGATGCGACGATGTCCACCCACCAGCATGCCGGCATCCTCTGCGAGCACCCCGCCCCGTGGGTCCGGGCGACCCGGGGCAGTTACACCTGCTACTTCAACCGCAGGTATTCCAGGAGCGGACCGCTGGGAGACCCCGGGTTCTTCCAACTGGCCCTGGAAGGATTCCGGCACATGGAGATCGCTTTCTCCTATATCTTGCGGAACATCCTGCACCACGGGCAGGCGACAACGGCCTTCGGTACGGTCCACAGTACGATCCATGACCTGTTTGCCAAAGACTTTTGCAGACCGGCCCCCTCAGACCTCGTCACGGACAGGTCTGTCATCCGCTCCTTCCTGCCCAGGAAGGCGGAGTTCCCGGACAACTATGTCATGAATGCGTCAGGAATCTTCACAAGGGCTTCCGTCGAACAGATCCGGCAGGCGGAAGCCTTCTTCGTCACGCCGCGCAACTTCCTGTATGACATGAACAGACTGTCCCGGGAGGAGTGGCTGCGCATCCAGGACGAGGACGGCATCACAGGGTCCAGGATAGACCTGGGAGCCATTGAGCCCTTCTGCGATACCGAAGAGCGCCAGCGCCTGCTGGCCAACGAAGGAGGGAGGAATGCCTGGCGGGGCCTGACGGACCTGGACGTCTGCGGCCTGATCGACGGCGAATATCTCCGGCGCTTCCGCAAATCGTCGGTCTACCAGTTGTCCGAGTCCCAGAAGGAGTCGATCGCCCGCGAGTTGCTGCATGGACACAAGATTCCGCGGCGCCAGATCAACCGCTGCCTGTTCTTCTGGGACAAGTTGTAGCCGGAGGATTCCACAAAAGGGACCGTACAACCCCTTCCAAAGGGAATCCTCCTGGACAAATCACACGAAAAGGGCCGAAATGCCGAAGAGGATTCCAGCTGGAAATGCACAGAAGGCACTTCCGTTGGAATCCTCTTTCGTTCAAAAGCCGGGCCTAGTACCGCACGGCCACTTCGGGCCGGCGTCTCGGGCCGGGAGCGGCTAGTCGCCGGCTTCCTTGAGGCGCTCGGCGTTCTCGGCGATCTGGAGCTGGTCGATGCACTCCTGGATGTCGCCGTCCATGAAGACGGGCAGGTTGTACATGGACCAGTTGATGCGGTGGTCGGTGACCCGGCCCTGCGGGTAATTGTAGGTGCGGATCTTGGCCGAACGGTCGCCCGTGGAGACCATGGTCTTGCGCTTGGCGGCGATGCCGTCCAGGTACTTCTGGTGCTCCAGGTTGTAGAGACGGGTCCGGAGTTCCTCGAAGGCGCGGTCCTTGTTCTTGAGCTGGGAGCGCTCCTCCTGGCACTGCACCACGAGTCCGGAAGGGATGTGGGTCAGGCGCACGGCGGAGTAGGTCGTGTTGACGCCCTGACCGCCCGGACCGGACGAGCAGAAGAGGTCGAGCCGGATGTCGTCCCAGCTCAGGTCCACGTCGAATTCGCCCGCCTCGGGGAAGACTGCCACGGAAGCCGCCGACGTCTGGATGCGGCCCTGGGTCTCGGTCTGGGGCACGCGCTGGACGCGGTGCACGCCGGATTCGTACTTCATCACGCCGTACACGCCGTCGTTGCCGGAGAGCTTGAAGACGATCTGCTTGAAGCCGCCGGACGTGCCGGGGGCCTGGTCGGTGACCTCGAGCTTCCAGCCGCGCCGCTCCGCGAAATGCTGGTACATGCGGAAGAGGTCGCCGGCAAAGATCGCTGCCTCGTCGCCGCCGGTGCCGCCGCGGATCTCGACCATCGCATTCTTGCTGTCGTCCGGATCGGCCGGGATGAGCAGGAGCTTGATGTTCTGCTCCATCTCGGGGATCTTCGGCTCGATCTCCGCGATCTCCATGCGGGCCATCTCCCGGAGCTCCTCGTCCTTCTCGTTGACGAGGATGTCCTTGGCCGCCGCAAGGTCGTCCACCATCTTCTTGTACTCCTTGCCGGCCGCAATGATCGGCTCCAGCTCCTTGTAATCCTTGTTGAGCTGGACGTATTTCTTCATGTCCGCCATCGCCTCGGGGCTGGAAAGCTGCTCCTGGAGCGACTGGAATTTCCCCTGCAGGGAAAGGACCTTATCGAGTAGGGTATTGTTGTCTGCCATAAGCGTCAAATCTTCTTGATATAGCAGCGGCGGCGCATGAACGGCTCGTGTTCGTAGCTGTTCCAGATGTTGACCGCGCTGTTGGATTCAATCTGGGGGTTGGAAATGGCCCATCGGTTGCCGATCCTGCGGGCCTTGTCCGCCATCTCCTCGTAATAGACGGCCGAGACGCCCTTGTTCTGCCACTCGGGCGCGGCGCCGTTGACCATCAGGTCCGTGGTTTCGTAGTCGCGCAGGGCGCGCAGCAGGTGCCACCAGCCGAAAGGGAACAGGCGGCCCTTCGCCTTCTGGAGGGCCTTGGAGATGCTCGGGAAGGAGATGCCGAACGCCACGATTTCATCGTTCTCGTCCAGCAGCAGGCTGGAAGCCTTGTCCGTGAGGAAAGGCATGACGGAGGCCGCCTCCTCGTCGATCTCCTTGTCCGTCAGGGGGATGAAATTGACGACGGAGGTAGCGAAGCTCTCGTTGTAGACCTGGAAGAACTTGCGCACCAGCGCCTTGTCCTTCTTGAGCTTGGCGATGCTGCCGAAATGCAGGTTGTAGCGCTCCTTGACCAGCTTGGACACCCGGCGGGCCTTGTCGGGTACGCCGTGGTTGGCCACCATCTTGTACTGGATCCAGTCACACTCCTTGACGTAGCCCAGCTCCCGCACGAAATCGTTGTAGTACGGATAGTTGTAGAGGCAGTTGAAGGGCGGGATGTTGTCGTAGCCCTCGCAGAGCATGCCCTGCTTGCCGAAGGTATTGTAGTAGAGCGGGCCGTGGATCTCGTCCATCCCCTGCTCCCGGGCCCAGCCTTCGGCCGTGGCGAGCAGCAGACGGGCCACCTCGATGTCCTTGATGCAGTCGAACCAGCCGAAGCGGGCGCGCCGGCGGCCGTAACGCTCGTTGTACCGGGGATTGACCATCGCGCAGATGCGCCCGACCACCCGGTCGCCGTCCTGCACCAGCCACATGGCGTGCTTGCAGTAGTCGAGCGGAGCCACGCGCGTCAGGGACTTGACCTGGTCACCGTGCAGGGCCGGGACGTACTGGGGACAATCCTTGTACAGCTCGTCCGGGAAACGGACGAACCGCATCAGGTCCCTGCGGGTCTGCACTTCGAGGATCTTATAGTCGGGCATCGGTTCGAGGTCTTATGAAAGAATGCAAATTTAGCAATTTCCTTTGGATAATGAAAGCCTCGGCCTCAGAGCCCCTTCGCCTTGCCCTCGTCCCAGATGGCATCCATCTCGGCCAGGGTCATGTCGGTGAGTTTCCGGCCCTTCCGGAGGGTCTGCTCCTCGAGGTAGGTAAAGCGGCGGCGGAACTTGGAGCAGGTGCCGCCGAGCGCCGCCTCGGGGTCCACCCCGTAGAGCCGCGCGGCGTTGATGACCGCGAAGAGCAGGTCGCCGAATTCCTCCTCCATGTGGCGCTGGTCTTGCTCGTCGCAGGCCTCGCGCGCCTCGCCCAGCTCTTCCCGGACCTTGTCCCAGACGTCCTCCTTCTGCTCCCAGTCGAAGCCGCAGCCACGCGCCTTCTCCTGCATCGAGAGGGCCTTGAGGATGGCCGGCATCGCGTCCGGAATCCCGGACATCACGGTCTTGTTGCCGTCCTTCTCCTTCGCCTTGACGAGCTCCCAGGTGTCGGCGATCTCCTTGGCGGAAGTGGGCTTCCCGGCCTCCGGACCGAAGACGTGCGGGTGGCGGAAAACCATCTTGTCCACGACCTTGTCCAGGCTGTCGGCGATGTCGAAGCTCCCCTCCTCCTGGGCGATCCGGGCATAGAAGACCAGGTGGTAGAGCAGGTCGCCGATCTCCTTGGCGGTCCCGGGGCGGTCGCCCTTGAGGATCGTGTCGCTGAGTTCGTAGACCTCCTCTTCCGTCATCGGGCGGATGGTCTCCATGGTCTGGGCGGCGTTCCAGGGACACTTCTCGCGGAGCGCGTCCATCGTGTCGAGCAGCCGGCCGAAGGCTGCGAGCTTTTCTTCCTTGGTATGCATCGAAATATTTGCTACATTTGCGCTGCAAAAATAACAATATTTATCGAGATGAAGCCCCTGAACTTCGTATCCGCCGACGAGGCGGTCAGCCACATCCCCTCCCATTGCCATGTCCACCTCAGCAGCGTCGCCAGCGTGCCGCACATCCTGATCCAGGCCTTGTGCCGCCGCGCCGACGCAGGAGATGTCACCGACCTGCACTTCCATCATTTCCATACGGAAGGCCCCGCGCCCTACAGCGAGCCGCGCTACGAAGGGATCTTCTTCGAGCAGGGCTTCTTCGTGGGACCCAACGTCCGGAAGAACGTCAACGCCGGCTATGCCGACTACCTGCCGGTCCACCTCGGCGAGAGCCAGAAGCTCTACCGCGAAGGCTACATCAAGCTCGGCGCTGCGCTCGTCAACGTCTCCCTGCCCGACGAGCAGGGCCGCGTGAGCCTCGGCACCTCCGTGGACTGCTCCGTGGCCGCCATCGAGAGCGCGGAGGTCGTGATCGGCGTGGTCAATCCCAACGTCCCGTACGCCTACGGCGACCTCATCCCGCTGGACCGCTTCGACTACCTCGTCAGCGACGACACCCCGCTGGTGACCGCCGCCTTCGCCGAGCCCACCCCGACCGAGGTGCTGATCGGCAAGAACTGCGCGGCCCTCGTCGAGGACGGCGACTGCATCCAGATGGGGATCGGGGCCCTGCCCAACGCCCTCGCCGCCCAGCTCGGCGGCCACAAGCACCTGGGCCTGCACACCGAGATGTTCGCCGACGGCCTGCTCCGCCTGATCAAGGCGGGCGTCATCGACGGCGTGAACAAGAAGATCGACACCGGCAAGGTCGTGGCTTCGTTCCTGCTCGGCTCGCAGGACGTCTATTCCTTTATCGACCACAACCCGGACGTGCTGATGCGCGACATCAAATACGTCAACGACCCCTGGGTCATCCGCCAGAACCCCAAGATGAAGGCCATCAACTCCGCCACGGAGGTGGACTTCACCGGCCAGATCAGCGCCGACTCCATCGGCACGCGCATCTTCAGCGGCACCGGCGGCCAGCTCGAGTTCGTCAAGGGCGCCACGATGTCCGAGGGCGGCAAGAGCATCACCGCCTTCGCGTCACGCACCCTCAAAGGGAAGAACAAGATCGTCGCGGAGCTCAACCCGGGCGCCGGCGTGGTCACGCCCCGCGCGGACGCGCACTGGATCGTGACCGAGTACGGCGCCGTGGACCTCTACGGCAAGAGCCTGCAGGAGCGCGCCAAGCTGATGATCAGCATCGCGCATCCCGACGACCGGGAGATGCTGGACCGCCAGGCGTTCGAGCGCTTCGGGCCGCATTATCACAATTTCAGCATCTAGGGAATCAGTCCGGCGCGGCGGCCGAAGTCGATGATGAAGTCGGCGCAGCCGTCCAGGCCCAGCAGCGAGGAGTCGAGGCAGAGGTCGTAGTTGGAAGCGACGCCCCAGTGGCCGAAGGTGAAGAAATTGTAGTACTCGCTGCGCGCCTTGTCCTTCCTGACAATATGTTTCTCCGCCTCGGCGGGATCCATCTGCGTATGCCTGCACACGCGCGCCACACGGTCTTCCAGCGGCGCGCAGATGAACACGTCCAGGCACTCCATGTCGCGCAGGACGTAGTCCGACGCACGCCCCACGAAGACCGCGCTCCCCTTCTCCGCGATGTCGCGGATCGCCTGGCTCTGGAACTTGAACAGCTCCGTGCCGTCGATCGCCGAGGGCGCATAGGACGAGGCCTTGTTCAGTCCGAACACGCTGCCGAAGCGCCAGAGGCGCCGGCGCTCGTCGCTCTTCTTGAAGAAGGCCGGGCTGAAGCCGCTCTCTTCCGCCGCCTTCTGCAGCAGCTCGTTATCGTAGACGGGGATGCCGAGGCGCTCGCCCAGCAGGGCAGCGACGCCCTTGCCGCCGGCGCCGTACTGCCGTCCGATGTTGATAAGGATCTTCTTGTCCATGAGGCGATTATGATTGGATTGTACTGCCGAGGATATCGGGATTCTCTCCGTCCTTGAGCCGGTCGAACTTGCGGAACAGCCGGACGATCAGGACGGCGGAGACGATCACGTTGAGCAGGTCGGAGATCGGGAAACTGATCCAGACGCCCGCCTCCTTCAGCCAGAGCGGCAGGGTGTAGATCAGCGGGATCAGGAAGAGCAGCTGGCGCGACAGCGACAGGAAGATGGACTTGCGCACCATCCCGAGGCACTGGAAGAAGTTGCCCGTGACCATGCCGAAGCCCACCAGGGCGACCGCGGCGTTCATGATCCGCAGGCCGCGGGCGGCGAAGTCGACCAGCTCCGGGTCGTTGGTGAAGAGGCTCACGGCCGAGCGCGGGACCAGCTCCGACATCAGGAAGCAGAGCGTGGTCACGAGCACCTCCCACTTGGCCGTGAGGATGAAGACCTCCTTGACCCTGTGGTACTGCCGCGCCCCGTAGTTGTATCCGGCGATCGGCTGGAGTCCCTGGTTGAAGCCCATGCACACCATGATGAAGAGCATGGTCAGGCGGTTGATGATGCCGTAGGCGCCGATGGCCAGGTCGCCGCCGTACTTGCGCAGCTGCTGGTTGATGAACAGCGCCACCATCGAGGCGGCCACGTTCATCAGGAACGGGCCCACGCCGATGGCCAGCGACTGCTTCGCCACGTGCCAGTCCAGCTGGAACAGCGGACGGGTGAAATGCAGCAGCCGGCTCTTGTCCGACAAGAAGTACATCGTGTACGCGAGCGCCATCAGCTGGCAGATGACCGTCGCCAGCGCGGCGCCCTGGATCCCCATGCCGAACACGAAGATGAACACCGGGTCCAGGATGGCGTTGGAGAGGACCGTGAACAGGGTCAGGTTCATCGCCACCTTCGGGTGGCCGGACGCCCGGATGATGCCGTTGAATCCGAAATACAGGTGCGTGAACGCATTGCCCAGCAGGATGATGAGCATGTAGCTCCGTGCGTAGGGCAGGGTGTTGTCGCTCGCGCCGAAGAACCGCAGGATCGGGTCCAGGAACGGGATCGTCACCAGGGAGAAGATGATCCCGATGATGACATTGAGCGTCAGCACGTTGGAGAGGACCTTCTGCGCCGCCCCGTAGTTCTTCTGGCCCAGCAGGACGGAGATGAGCGTCATCGCGCCCACGCCGACCAGCGTGCCCATGGCGGAGGAAAGGTTCATCAGGGGGAAGGTCACGGCAAGGCCGCTGATGGCCGCCGAGCCCACGCCGGGGATATGGCCGATGTAGATGCTGTCGACCATGTTGTACAAGGAAGCCGCAGTCTGGGCGATGATGCCCGGGACTGCGTACTGCCTCAGCAGGGTTCCGATCTTGCGGGTTCCGAGTTCAGTCGGCGCCGCACCGCTTCTGGCTGCCATGAGGCGCGTCAGGGTTTGTCGACGATCTCGACGTCGAAGCGCAGCGGCGAGAAGCCCGGGATCGTGGAGCCGGAGCCGTCGGCCTTATAGCCCCAACTGGAGGTGAAGATTCCCGTCCCCTTCTCGTGCGGATGCATCTGGTAGAGCGTGAAGGCGAAGCCCTCGATGATGCTGGAGGACGACATCGTGATGTCGGAATAATCCTCGTCCTCTTCGGAAGCGGAATACCACTCCACGGAGACCGGTCCGTAGGTACGGGACGCGGAGTAGATGCCGTAGAACTTGGCGGTGTCCTTGATGGTGGTATCGAACACGGTCCCGTCGAGCAGACGGCCCGTATAGTTGATGTAGATCGTCGTATCGGTGGGCATCGTCCGGTCCGAGGACGGGGCGCCGGTCTGGATGTAGTAGAATCCGAAGCCGAGCGAGTCGGACGGCGACTTGGCCGGGAAGTGGCGGCCCAGGTAACGGCCGACGGAGTCCGCCTCCCATTTGTCGACGTCGGCGATCAGTTCGCGCAGGGTGACTTCGTAGATGACCGGCGTGCCGGACACGTTGGTGAGGTAGCCCTTGGCGTCGTCGTAGCGGCTGTTGGTCTGCAGCCAGCCGGGCGTGGCGAACGTGACCGTGCCGCCCACGCGCATCCCCGAGACGACCTCGTCGAGGCCGGCGGGCAGCGCGTTGCCGCCCCGCTGCCAGACCTCCGGGCCGTAGAAGTCGGTCGGATCGTAGGTGCCGACCTGCTGGGCGACGAGCTCGCTGGTGGTCTCCTGGACGGTGCCGTCCAGGCCACGGAGCGTGTAGTCGGCCAGCACGTACGGGGTGTCGTCGGCGTCGCCCGCGACGGCACCGGTACCCACTTGTTCTTCAATGATATACGAGCCGAGCGCGGTCGGCTTGGCATCCGGGTGGTTCACGTGGATCCAGGCGTCGAAATAGCGTTTGGCGGCGTCGTTGAGGCCGGTGGACGGTGTCTTGGCACAACCGCACGCGACCAGGGCCGCCAGCATAAGATATAAGCAAGTTTTCTTCATGTCAAACTGTGTCGGACGGCGCGGGATTCCGCATAAATCGTGCCGTCATGGTTTCTATATAATCCTCCGCCAGGTCCGGGGAGGGGATGTCCTGCGGGAAGTGGAGCTTGCCCCCGGCGGCGCACTCGTGGCCACCGCCGTGGAAGGCTTCCGCGGCCAGCCGGCTCGCAGAGACGCCGGGCTTGGAGCGGAGCGACACGCGGAAGTGGCCCTCGTCCTCGCGCAGGAAGACGCTCAGCCGCACCCGGTCGATGCCCAGCGGGAGGTTGACGAACCCTTCCGTCTCGCCGTCCTGCAGGCCGAAGCGGTCGAAGAAGCCGCGGCGGAGCACGGCGTAGGCGACGCCCTCCTCCGTAATGTGCAGCATCTCGTCCAGATAGCGGCCCATGGCGCGGAAGCGGTTCTCCCGGTAATTGTGGTACAGGGCCTCCAGGATGGCGTCCCGGTCCACGCCGGCAGCCAGCAGTTCGGAGGCCATCCGGAGCGTGGAGGGGAACACGGACTTCGCGAAATTGTTGGTGTCCGTGGTCATGCCCGTCATCAGCGGCGTCAGCACCTGCAGGGGCAGGCGCTCCGCGGAGCCGGCCCCGGGCAGGGCCAGCAGGACCTGGTAGAGCAGCTCGCTGGCGGACGAGACCTGCGTCTCGCTGAAGACGAGGTCGAAACTGTCCCGGTCCGGATGCTGGTGGTGGTCGACGAGGACCTTGCGGGCGCGGCTGCCGCGCAGCGCGGCCTCAAGCCCGCCGGCACGGCTGAACGCGTTCATGTCCAGGCAGCAGACCAGGTCGCAGGACGCCAGCCAGGCCTCCGCGCTTCCGGGCGCCGCGGAGGCGGTCAGCACGCCGTCCGCCGGCAGCAGGAAGCGCAGGTACGGTGCCACAGGGTCCGGCAGCAGCAGGCGGGCCTGCACGCCGCGGCAGCGCCGCAGGTACTCCAGCAGGGCGACGCCGCTGCCCACGGCATCCCCGTCGGGATGCGTGTGGACGACGATCCCGACGCGCTGCGCCGCGGCGAAAAGCGCCTCCAGGCGCTGGATTTCCTGTGTTTCAGACATGCGCGGATGTTCCAAAAAAACTTCTGCAAATTTAATAAGAATATTGCATTTGATAAATCAATTTCATAACTTTGTGGGACTTTGGATATCAAATAAACTAACCAATAAAATGAACAAAGTAACTAAGATCATCATTGAGGTTGTCCTCGCCGCTATCTGCGTGGGCCTGGTCTATCTGCTCTACAGCAGCATCATGCAGCCGGTCAACTTCAACAAGGAGAAGGCCACCCGCCAGGCGGTCGCCGTCCAGCGCCTCAAGGACATCCGCACCCTGCAGGTCGCCTACAAGTCCGTCACCGGCAAGTTCAACTCCTCCATCGACTCCCTCAAGCAGTTCTATGAGAATGGCCAGATGGCTGTCGTGATGCAGGTCGGTTCCATGGACGACTCCCTCGCCGTGGCCCACACCGAGGCCGTCAAGAAAGCTCACAAGGGCAAGATCACCAACGCCGAGCTCTATGACATGTACCTCAAGGGCGACAAGAACCTCGTCTTCTCCGTCGAGAACAAGATCCCGGTGCGCGACACCCTCTTCAACGGCCGCCCGGACTTCAACATCGACTCCCTCAAGTATATCCCGTTCTCCGGCAAGGAGCCCATCCAGATGGAGTCCACCACCAAGATGGTGTCCGGCGTGCCCGTGCCCCTCTTCGAGGCCCGCATCCCCTGGAAGTCCCTGCTCAAGGGCATGAACAACCAGCTCCGCATCAACCTTGACGCCGAGAGCCGCGACCTCAACCGCTACGAAGGCCTCCAGGTCGGTTCCATCACCGCCCCGAACAACAACGCAGGCAACTGGGAGTAGTGTTCACCCTCGTTCCCTCCCAATTCTTCGACCCTGCGGCAGCGCGTGAAGCGCTTGCTGAAGTGGCTCCGCTGAAGGGAGACGAACAGGTCGGATACCTCGACATACCGCAATACGACGCTGTCCTCGTCTACGCAACAGACGGGGACAGCGCTGTTGTTGCCCCTCCCGCGGTCAGCGAGCTGCTGACCCGCCTGCCCGCCTGTCCGGAATACAACAAGATCCTCTGCAACCGTCACGACGGACGGCTGGACCTGGCCGTCGCCCAGGGGAAGAGCCTGCTGCTCGCCAACAGTTTCCCGGCCCCGGACTTCACCACGGCGGAATACTACCTGTTCCTGTCGCTGAACACGCTGCAGCTCAACCCCGAGATATCGACCGTCTGCTGGCTGTCCCCGCTCTCCGAGGAGGACAAGATGTCGCTCTACCGATATTTCAAATCCGTCGTGCAGCTATGAGGATCATCGGAGGACGCCTGAAGGGCAAGCCCATCCTGCCTCCGATGGGTTATGGGGCACGGCCGACCACGGATTTCGCCCGCGAAGGGCTGTTCAACGTCCTGGGCAACGAATATGAGTTCGAGGACCTCCAGGTCCTGGACCTGTTCGGCGGCACGGGCGCGATCGCATACGAGTTCGCCTCCCGCGGCGCCCGGCGCGTCTACAGCATCGAGATGAACCGCGACCACGCCGCCTTCATCCGCCGCGAGGCCGCCCGGCTCGGGCTCGACGCCGTCACGGCCGTCCACGCCAACGTCTTCGACTTCCTCCCCATCTGCCACGAGAAGTTCGACCTCATCTTCGCCGATCCGCCCTATGCCCTGGAAGGGTTGGAGACCATCCCCGAGAAGGTCCTCTCCCGCGACCTGCTCCACCCGGGCGGCTACTTCATCCTGGAGCACGGCGACGACCATTCTTTCCGGGACCATCCTTTATTTAAAAAGGAGAAGACCTACGGACGCGTACACTTCAGCTTTTTCGAGAAATAAACGGGCCGGGCTGCAACAATGCGGTCCGGTTTTCGTTATATAGGCAGAAACGTCTCCCAGATGACAAGGCAGGAAATCACGGAATTCTACAGGAAGCACCACAGGCGGCTGTACAACATCGCCTGGCGGATCCTCCGGGATTCCGGGCAGGCCGAGGAAGCGATGCAGGACACGATCCTGAAGTTCGTCTCCGAAGAACGCACCTTCGGCTCCGACGCGCAGGTCTCCGCCTGGCTGGCCCGCACCTGCATCCGCGCCGCCATCGACCGGCTGCGCCGCAGGCAGCGGGAGGCCGCCTTCCTGGCGGATTACGCCGGGCTCGCCTCCCAGCAGGACGAAGCGGACTCCGTCATTCCGGGCGAAGACCCGGAATCTCCCGGCCCGTTCGGCGGACTCACCGTCGACCGCATCCGGGCCGCGATGGATGCCCTGCCGGAGCCGTACCGCCTGGTCCTCAACCTCGTCCTGGTCGAAGGGCTGGACTACGCGGAGATTGCGGAGCTGACCGGGCGCAAGGAGACCACCCTCCGCTCGCTGTACTCGCGCGGACGCACCAGACTGATTGCATTGTTGAAACAAGCTACGATATGACAGACCCCGAAAGATACATCCGCACCCACACAGCGGAATTCGACACGCAGGATCCCGCCCCCGGCCACGAAGAGCGCTTCCTGGCCCGGCTGGACGCCACCCGGGTCCTGTCCGCCGCGCCGTCCCGGCCCGCGCGCAGGGCGCCCTGGACATCCTGGCGGTCCCGCGTCCTCTTCCCCGCCCTCGCGCTGGCAGCCCTCGCCGCGGCGGTGCTGCTGATCCGCCCGGGCGATCCCTTCCGCGCCGCGGGCAACGACCCGGAAGCCATCTACCTCGCCTACATGGACCAGGTCGCCGGACTCTACGGCGCCCTGCCGGGCACGGACAGCGCCCGGCGCGACACCGACCTCCAGGCCATCACGGAAGAGGCCGACCCCCTGTTCGCGCAGCTGCCCGAGGAGCTCGGCAGCCGTCAGCGCAGCCGGATCCTCAAGGCCTACTACGGTGAACTGCTCGAACGTGCACGTCAGATCAACAAACAACGATAACATACCATGATGAAAAGAATCCTCACCCTCCTCGCGGCGGCCACGCTGGGCATCCTGCCCCTCGCCGCGACCGTCCCGGCCGTACCCGATCCGGCCGACGTCAAAATGGAAACCAAGAGCTATCCGCTGAGCGGCTTCAGCGAGCTCCAGGTCGGCTGGACCTACCAGGTGGCCCTGACCCAGGCGGACCGCTACTCCGTCCGGGTGGGAGCCCCGGACTTCGTCGTCCCCTACCTCGACGTCAAGGTGACCGGCGACCGGCTGGTCCTCGACATCACCGAAATGCCGAAAGACATCCGCAAGAAGGTCGAAATGGCCCTGAAGCGCAACGAGATCCGCGCCTGGGTGGCCATGCCCGACCTCTCCGGCCTGCGCATGTCGGGTGCCGCCCGGCTCAACGCGACGGGCCGGTTCTCCGCCAAGCGCTTCGACTTCAGGATGGACCTCAGCGGGGCCTCGGTCGTAGAAGGGCTCAACGTGGCGGCCGGTGAAGCGGACATCCGCTGCAGCGGGGCCGCCAAGTTCGGCGTGCGCGGCGATTTCACCGACATGAAGCTGAATCTCAGCGGTGCCGCAAGCGGTACCCTGGAAGCCGGCAAGAAGGTAGACGAGGCCGAAACGGAGATTTCGGGCGCCGTCAAGTGCACGCTGACCGGAGATTTCAAGAAGCTGGACATGGAAGTTTCCGGCGCAGCCAACTGCAAGCTGGAAGGAAGCGTCCGCGACCTGAACCTGGAAGCCTCCGGCGCGGCGAAAGCCGACCTGCTCGGCGCACCGGCTGACAACGCCGAAGTCGACCTGGCCGGCGCCGCCAAGGTCGAGCTGCAGGTCCAGAAGACCCTGAAGGCAGAACTCGCCGGCGCCTCCACCTGCCGCTACAAAGCCGGTCCCGACCTGCGTATCACCGAGCAGACCGTCTCCCGCGGCTCCGCCCTCAAGCGCCTGTAGCGTCCCCCGGCACACGGCCGCAGCGCGGCCGCCACCCACCCACCGCCTTCCTGACAGGTGTCCAGAAAATCGCCTTTCTGCGCGATATTTCTGGACACCTGCTGGTATTATCTGCCTATTCCTGCTGTTTTCCCGGAGAGGTATCCACTATTTTTGCGCCAGACGCGGCTTTTGTGGACACCTGTGCTACTTCAGCGCCAGGCACCTCATGACCTGGGCCGGCGGGACGCGGAGACGGCGCGCGACGTCGTCCGCGATTCTGTTGCGCTGTCCCACGGAGAGCTGATAGACCGAGGTCCGGCTATAGCTGCCGACGTATTCCGTATCGATGAGCCGGCACAGGTCCATATCGGACCACTGGCCCGGGGAGTAGCCGAATCCCTTCTCACTGGCGAGCATCCGGGCCAGCGGCTCGTGGCGGCAGGCGGGTTCTATCGAGGCGAGGGTCACCGGGTCCTCCCGGACCGCATCCTCGCGCTGCTCCCGTTGCCACTCCTCCCCGGAAAGACGGCTCATGAAATATGCGAAGCACCGGGGTGTCCTGTAACAATGCTCCACCCGTGCCAGTTGCTCGAAGGAACATCGGATCAGCATCCCGCTCCGATCCATCGCGAAATGGTCCGGGAATTCCGACCGCCTCGGCAAAAGCCGGGCGATATCCCGGCGTGAGGTTATGGCCGCTTTCTCGGGCGTCTTGCCCAATTCTTTGCAGAACAAGTGATTGGCCGAACAGTAAGGATAACTGAACGGCGTGGCGCTCTGGCTATGATGCAACCCGTTCCGGAGCACGTAGCTCACGGCGGCCAGGATGTGGTTGCTCCCTTCCAGACGGAGCAGGAAGAAACCCGGATCGAAAAGGGGTCCCGCCCCCCGGTGACGGTTCCGGTGGTACTTGGTCAGGCGCATCTTCAGGTTGCGGCAGAACCGGACGGCATCGCCTTCTTCGCCGAAGACGATGCCATGGAGATGGGTGGACATGACAGCATCGGCCCATAATTCAATATGACAGCCAAAGGCCTCCAGCGCCAGGATGTTGGTGACACAGCGGACATCTTCGTCGTCCCGGAACAACACCTCTCCGTGGCAGGTGATGCAAAAATGGTAAAGCTGTTTCATAGTCGACAGTGTGTGTGCGACAAAGATGCGGGCACTTTCCCCTTTCTGCAAGGTTTTATAAAAATCGTATCGGAAGTTTTGTGATTCACAGCTGTCCGGCGGGAAAACTGCGTGTTTTCCGGGACGGGCGATCCAGGGCTCCCGCCGGACAGGCTCCGAAGAACAGGTATCCACAAAAAATGCCTTCAGTGCAAAAAAAGTGGATACCTATCCCCGAGAATGGCCGAAAACAGCACAGAACGACGACAGGTGTCCAAAAAGAACGCGCAGAAAGGCGATTCCTTGGACACCTGTCGTGTATGCGAAAGAGCGCTGGAGGCGAAGCTTACTTCGCGTCCATGGCCTGGCAGGCGGTGATGGCGATCATCTTGTAGACGTCGTCCACGGAGCAGCCGCGGCTGAGGTCGTTGACCGGACGGGCGATACCCTGGAGGATGGGGCCGATGGCGTCGGCCTGTCCGAGACGCTGGACGAGCTTGTAGGCGATGTTGCCGACCTCGAGGTTCGGGAACACCAGGACGTTGGCGTTGCCGGCGATCTCGGAGCCGGGGGCCTTCTTCTTGCCCACGGACGGGACCAAGGCGGCGTCGGCCTGGAGCTCGCCGTCGATCTTGAGCTCAGGGTTGAGCTGCTTGGCGAGGGCCGTGGCCTCGACCACCTTGTCCACCACTTCGTGCTTGGCGGAACCCTTGGTGGAGAAGGACAGCATCGCCACGCGCGGGTCGGCGAAGCCGGCCACGCTCTTGGCGGTCTGGGCGGTACAGACGGCGATCTGGGCCAGCTGGTTGGCATCCGGGGCCGGGGTCACGGCCACGTCGCCGATCACCAGCACGCCGTTCTCGCCGTACTGCGGGGTCTGGGTGATCATCAGCATGGCGCCGCTCACGCAGGTGATGCCGGGGGCGCACTTGATGATCTGCAGGGCCGGACGAAGGGTCTCGCCGGTGGTGGAGAGGGCGCCGCTGATCTGGCCGTCGGCGTCGCCGCTCTTGATGATGAGGCAGCCGAAGTAGAGCGGGTCGAGCACCGTCTTGCGGGCCACTTCGATCGTCATGCCCTTCTTCTGGCGGAGCTGGAAGAGGAGCTGGGCGTATTCTTCGGTCTTCTCGCTGGTCTCGGGATCGATGATGGTGGCCTTGTCGATGTTCTTGAGGCCAAGTTCGGCGGCATAGGCAAGGACTTTCTCGCGGTTGCCGATCAGGATGATCTCGGCGAGGCCGTCGGCGATGGCGCGGTCGGCCGCCGTGATGGTGCGCTCCTCGAAGGACTCCGGGAGCACGATGCGCTGCTTGTTGGACTGGGCACGCGCGATGATCTGTTCAATAAGGGACATAGGAGGGATGGGTTATCAGTTGTCGAGTTCGGAGACGATGTGCATGGTGTCGCGGGCGATCACAAGCTCCTCGTTGGTCGGGATGAGGGCCACCTTGACGGTGGAGTCCGGGGAGGAGATGATGGTCTCGCTGCTGCGGGCGCCGTCGTTGGCGTCGGCGTCGATCTTGACGCCCATGTAGGAGAGGTTCTCGCAGATGTGGCGGCGCAGGCGCGGGTTGTTCTCGCCGATGCCGGCGGTGAAGACGATGAGGTCGACGCCGTTCATCTCGGCGATGTAGGCACCGACATTCTTGATGGTATCGTAGGTGAGCTTCTTGAGGACGATCTTGGCGCGGGCGTCGCCGGCCTTGGCCGCAGCGTCCATGTCGCGCAGGTCGGAGCTCTTGCCGGACAGGCCGAGGAAGCCGCTCTTCTTGTTCATCACCGTGGTCATCTCGTCCGGAGTGAGGTTCTCCTTCTTCATGATGTAGGGGATGATGTTGGCGTCGATGTTGCCGCAGCGGGTGCCCATGATCATGCCCTCGAGCGGGGTGAAGCCCATGGAGGTGTCCACGACCTTGCCGTCCTTGATGGCGGTCACGGAGCTGCCGTTGCCGAGGTGGCAGGTGATGATCTTGGAGTGCGCGAGGTCCAGGCCGGCGAGCCTGGCGCCGCGCTGGGAGACATACTGGTGGGACGTGCCATGGGCGCCGTAGCGGCGCACGCGGTATTTCTCATAGTACTCGTACGGCAGGGCGTACATGTACGCGTAGGGCTCCATCGTCTGGTGGAAGGCGGTGTCGAAGGTCACGACCTGCGGCACGTCGGGCAGGACGTGGGAGATGGCGTGGATACCCAGCAGGTGGGCCGGGTTGTGCAGCGGGGCGAAGTCGCAGCAGATCTCGATCTTCTTCAGCACGTCGTCGTTGACGAGGGTGCTCCCGGAGAAGAAATCCGCACCCTGCACGATGCGGTGGCCGACCGCCTCGATGTCATCGAAACTGGACAGCACGCCGTGCTCGGGATCCACGAGGGCATCGAGCACCAGCTTCATGCCGACCTTGTGGTCGGGGATGGGACAGGTCGCCGTGAAGGGCTCCTTGCCGGTAGGTTTGTGGGTGATGCAGGCGTCGGGGAGGCCGATCTTCTCGACCAGGCCCTTGGCCAGCAGGTCATAGACATCGTCGTTCTTCATGTCGAGAAGCTGGTACTTCACGGAAGAACTGCCGCAGTTGATAACAAGGATGATCATATAAAAGGAAATGGTTTGTTTACTAAATCACGCAAATTTAAGAAATAATGCGTATTTTGGCAAAAATTCGATTGAAATGGTCGTGCGGAAGGATATCGTGGCGGTTTCAATCCCATTTTCAGCAGGAGTGGTCACGGCGGCGTTGTTGCCGCCCGGGGGCGATGTGCCGTACTGGCTCGCCGCGGGGAGCTGTCTCGCGGCGGCGGCCCTGTCGTGCCTGTACGCCGGGCGGGGCGACCGCAGCGGGACGGTCCTGCTCCTGTACTTCGTCCTCGGGCTGTTCTGCCATGCGTCCGCGGCTGCGCGCGGGCCGGGGGCGGGCGGCTGGGCCGGCGCGGAGCGCGCCCTCGCCGCCCTGCTGCGCGCCATCGACGGCGCCGGGTTTGCGCACGACAGCACGGCGGCGCTGCTCCGCGCCCTGCTGTGCGGGCAGCGCGACGGGCTGGACCGCGCGACCGTGGAGGCCTTCCGCGCCGCCGGCGCGTCCCACATCCTCGCGCTGTCCGGGCTGCATCTGGGCATCCTGTACGGCATCCTGCAAGGGGCCCTGTCCGTCCTGGGGCACAGCCGCCCGGCGCAGCTGCTGCGCAGCGTCGCGGCGGTCGGCGCCGCCGCCTTCTACCTCGCAATGACCGGAGCCTCCCCCTCGCTGGTCCGGGCCTTCCTCTTCATCCTGTTCAACGAACTCGCGCGCCTGATGCCCGGCCGCCGGCGGCAGCCGCTGAACATCTTCTGTGCCGCGCTGACCCTCCAGCTGGCCGTCTCGCCGGGGGTCGTCGGGAGCCTGGGATTCCAGCTTTCCTACCTCGCGATGCTCGGGATCGTGCTGGTGTTCCCGCGCCTGGACGCCTGGTACCCCCGGAGCACGCGCTGGGACCCGTTGCGCCGCCTGTGGAGCGCGGCGGCGCTGACCCTATCCTGCCAGGCCTTCACGGCGCCGCTGGTCTGGATCCGCTTCCACACCTTTCCCAGATACTTCCTGATCACCAACCTGGGCGCCATGCCGCTGACGGAAGCATTCATCCTCTGCGCCCTGCCCGCCCTGCTGCCGGGCTGCCCGGCGGGCATAAAAAAGCTGGCCGATACGCTCGGCCAGCTGCTGGTCTCTTTCCTGGGAACGGTCGCTTCGCTTACCTGACGCAGCGCACGGGAGCCGCGAAATCCGTCTTGGAGAAACGGCCGCGGTAGACAATGTCCTTGTCGTGGAAGATGTACCGGGCCACGCCCGATCCGTCAGCCTCGTCCGAAGTCCAGTACGTGGCATAGGTATAGACCCCCTCGAAGGTGTAATCCTTGCCCGCCACGGTGGCGTATCCCGTCGGCATCATCGACAGGCGGTGTTCGTCGGTGATCTTGACCGCCGGCCAGTATTCCCACATCTTCACTTCGTTGAAATAGAGGTCGGCCATCACCTTGCCGGCCAGGCCGGCGATGTCCCGGCCCGCCTCGGCGCCTTCCGCCAGGGCGGTCCAGTCGGCGTCGGTCGGGAGGCGCCACCCCTCGGGGCAGGCCTTCCGGGCCTCCTCCCAGGTATAATAGCGTCCGAAGACGTCCGTCATGGCCTCGCAGTACTGGTACGGCTTGCCGGCACCCGTCCAGGCCAGGTTCTGCCGCATCCACTCGAGGCCGCCCGCCTTGACGGTATAATACTCCTTGCCGTCGCGCGGATCCGTGTACCGGGTCGGCGTGATCTGGAAATTCGTGATCGAACTCGTCGGGGAGACGCCCGGACGGACGATCGTGAAAGTGGCGGAAGCGGAGGAGCTGTAGTACTTCGCATCCTCGTCCAGGAAAGCGTTGAGCCTGAGGGTCAGGGTCTTGATCTTGTCAGGGACGGTCACTGTGTAGTAATGGCTGTGGATCACGCCATCCGCGGTGACGAGGGTATCGGCCACGCCCGTATCGGGGTCCGTGAAATAGTATCCGATGGCGCCGCCGTCCGGCCGGCTCAGCGTCATCAGCGTATCGATCATGAAGGTCTTGGTGAAGCCGGGATTGACATACCCGGGCATCGACAGGGAGAGCCTGCCGTCGAGATACTCGTAACTGGTTTCTTCGTCCTTCTTGCACCCCGGCAAAACGCATCCTGCAATCAGCACCGCGGGGACAAGCCATTTGTATAACTTCATATTTTCTTCTGTTACAATTTGCAAATATGCGCAAAATTGCGCGAAAATCCGCTAACTTTGTACAAATACTTTGCCGAAACGATGATCCGGAAGACACTTTTCCTCCTGTTGTCCGCCCTCTGCCTGCTGACCGCCTGCCGGCCGGGGGGATATGCCGTATTCTCCGGCTATGCGCAAGGCGGCGTCTATACCGTCAAGGCCGACCTCCAGGGGGTCCGGGTCCCGCAGGAGGAGATCGGCGCAGCCATCGACTCGCTGCTGGACGCCATCGACTTCAGCCTGTCGGGCTACAACCGCAATTCGCTGCTGACCCGCTACAACGCGGGCGAGGAAGTGGAGCCGGACCGCTTCTTCTCCGAAGTCCGGGAACTCTCCGCCCGCTACAAGGAGGAGACCGGCGGCGCCTTCGACGTGGCCGCCGCCCCGCTCTTCGACATCTGGGGCTTCGGCTTCACCGCCGACAGCCTCCCGGATCCGGAACGGATCGCCGCCGCGCTGGCGGCCTGCAAGGAGGAGAAAGTCCTGAATTTCAACGCTATCGCACAAGGATATACCTGCGACGTCGTCGCCGCCTACCTCCACGGGATCGGCGTGCACAACATGCTCGTGGACATCGGGGAGATCTTTTGCGAAGGCGTCAACCCGGCCGGCCGGGGCTGGACCATCGGGGTCGACAACCCCGTCGACAGCAACGCCATACCCGGCAGTGAGATCCGTAGCATCTGGGAGTCGGACGGCAGCGCCTGCGGCATCGTCACCTCCGGCAACTACCGCAAGTTCTATATCCGCGACGGGCGCAAATACGCCCATACCATCGACCCGCGCACCGGCTATCCCGTCACACACGACCTGCTGAGCGCCACCATCGTGGCGCCGACGGCCGCGGAGGCGGACGCCCTGGCGACTGCCTGCATGGTCGTCGGCCCCGAACAGGCCCGCCGCCTGATCGAATCCCGGCCCGGGACCGAAGGCTACCTGATCATGGGATCCGGCACCTGGATGTCCGAAGGGTTCCGCGCCAGGACCCGATGACCGGAATTCCGGCAAAATCACTATCTTTGCGAAAATCTACCAATCCGAATACAACCATGGACCAGACCGAACGCCCCCAGACCCTGGATTACAATACCTCCCGCGAAAAACTCGCCATGCCCGAATACGGACGCAACGTCCTCAAGATGGTCGAGCAGCTGAAAGCCATCCCCGACAAGGCCAAGCGCACCGAGCAGGCCTATGCCGTGGTCAAGGTCATGGAACTGCTCAATCCGGGCGTGCACGCACTGGACAATTTCGAGCACAAGCTCTGGGACCACCTCTACATGATCGCCGGGTTCGACTTGGACGTCGACTCCCCGTATCCCTGCCCCGTCGCGGAAGAGTTCGCCACGGACCCCGTCCCCATCCCGATGAAGGGCACGCACATCAAGGCATTCCACTACGGACGCAACATCGAAGGCATCATCCGCCTGCTCAGCGAGCAGCCTGACGGCGAGGTCAAGACCGAGATGATCCGCTCGCTGGCCATCTACATGCGCCAGCAATACCTGATCTGGAACAAGGACAGCGTGGCCGACGAGACCATCTTCGCCGACATCGAGAAGCTCTCCGACTACCGGATCAAGGTCCCCGAGGGGCTCAGCCTCTCCAAGATCTCCGGCGACGCCAACTTCTCCCGCCCGGGACTGGGCATCAACGTAGGCCAGCCCGGCCAGCGGAACCGCCAGTACAAGAACTATAAGAGATCCTTCAAGAAGAAATGAAACTGCGCATCTGGAAATCCTGGGACGAAGAGGAGCGGGCTTCCGCCGTCCGCATCGCCGGACTGTGCGTCGCCGCGCTGACCCTCTTCATCTTCATCGCTTCCCTCTCCTACCTGTTCCACTGGAAGGAGGACATGAGCCTGCTGGGCGATCCCGCCGCCATGGACGCCGGCCGGCGGGTCGGCAACGCCGCCGGCAAGCTCGGATTCAAGACCGCGCACCTGCTGGTCGGCGACCTCTTCGGGCTGGGCAGTTTCGCCCTGCTTGTCATCCTGGCCGCCATCTCGGCGCGGCTGCTGGTCCACAAGTGGATCAACTCGCTGCTGAAGACGACGCTGATCGCCCTGTCGGGCGCTTTCGTCGCCTCCCTGGTACTCGCCTACATCGGCCGCCTGGCCGGTCTGGATACCGTATTCGGCAGCGGTCTCGGCGGCCGCTGCGGCGCTTCAGTCATCGCATGGGCGTTCAACCTGTTCGGGCCCATCGTCACGGGCCTGTTCGTGCTGATCCTCGTGGCGGCCTTCCTGTTCTTCGCCTCCAAGCGCTTCAACCGCTGGTTCGCCTCGCTCGGCGAGCGCAAGGAGCGCCCGGCTGCCGCGCCGGCGGAGGAGCCCGAAGAGGAAGAGCCTGAGGACATCCTCGCGCCCGAGGTCCCGGACGAGGCCGACATCGCCGGCGCCGGGGCGCCGGACGAGCCGCCGGTGCCGGTGACGCCCCAGCCCGTCCAGGCGCTGGCCGGGCTCCAGCCGAAGGCGGAGCCGGCACCCGCGCCGGCACCCGCGGAACAGGAAGGCAGGTTCGAGATCGTCGAGGACAACGTCCTGGAGGCCGAGAACGTCGAGGACCTCAAGCCGATCGACAACCGCCTCGACCCGCCGGACGGCCTGCCGAAATACAAGTTTCCCTCGCTGGACCTGCTGGAGACCTATGCCTCCGGCCGGCGCGAGGTCTCCACGGAGGAGCTGACCCGCAACAACAACAAGATCCGCGCAGCCCTGGCGAACTACAAGATCCAGGTCAACGACGTCAAGGCCATCGTCGGCCCCACCGTGACCCTCTACAAGGTCTACCCCGCCCCGGGCGTCAAGATCGCGGACATCAAGAAGCTCCAGGAGGACATCGCCCTCTCGCTCAACGCCAAGGGCGTGCGCGTCGTGACCCTGTCCGACTCCGTCGGCATCGAGGTCGCCAACGACTACTCCTCCATCGTCCCGCTCAAGGCCCTGCTCAACGACGAGGCCTTCCGGGGCAGCAAGGCCGACCTGCCCGTGGCCATCGGCTACACGATCACCCAGAAGGTCCGCGTCTTCGACCTGGCGGATGCGCCGCACCTGCTCGTCGCCGGTGCGACCAAGCAGGGCAAGTCCGTCGGCCTCAACGTCATCGTGGCCTCGCTCCTGTACAGCAAGCATCCTTCCGAGCTCAAGTTCGTCTTCATCGACCCTAAGATGGTCGAATTCTCCGCCTATACGTCCCTGCTCAAGCACTATCTCGCCGTGCTGCCCGACTCCACCGACGAGGAGGACGAGCGCAACAACGCCATCGTCAAGAAGCCCAAGGACGCGGAGAAGATCCTCCGCTCCCTGTGCACCGAGATGGACGACCGCTACGAACTGCTCAGCAAGGCCGGCGTCAACAAGATCACCCTCTACAACGAGCGCTACAAGGAGCGCAAGCTGCGTCCCGACAAGGGCCACCGCTTCCTGCCTTATATCGTGGTCGTGGTCGACGAGTATGCCGACCTCACGATGACCACGGGCGCCGCGCCGGAGGCGCGCGCCGCCAGCCGCAGCATCACCAACTCCATCATCCGCCTGGCTCAGAAGGGCCGTGCCGCCGGCCTGCACGTGATCCTGGCGACCCAGCGTCCGTCCGTGGACGTGATCTCCGGTATCATCAAGAGCAACTTCCCGATGCGCATCGCCTTCCGCGTGGCTTCCCGCGTGGACTCCACGACCATCCTCGACGCTCCGGGCGCCGAGAAGCTGATCGGCCGCGGCGACATGCTCTTCTCGGCCGGCATCGAGTCCGAGCGCATCCAGTGCGGCTACATCGACGGCCGCGAGATCGACGCCGTCACCAAGTTCATCGGCGACCAGACCGGCTACGGCCGCAGCTACAACACGCCCTACTACCTTCCGTCGCCGGAAGAGCCCGGTCCGGAGGGCGGCGAAGGCGGCGGCATGGTCGACATGGCCAAGGTGGACGACCGCTTCGAGGAAGCCGCCAAGATGGTGGTCATCAGCCAGCGCGGCTCCACCTCCGACCTCCAGCGCAAGCTGGGCATGGGCTACGCCAAGGCGGGCCGCGTGATGGACCAGCTCGAGGCCGCCGGCATCGTCGGCCCGCAGGAGGGTTCGAAACCCCGCCAGGTCCTCATCGGAAGCCTCGACGAGTTGCAGCCGATCCTCGATGCGTTCTTGCATCGCTGATGCAAGAACGCACATCGCTGATGCAAGAACGCATACGCTACCCTGACCCCCTGCACCCCCTTGCAGGGGGATTTTTTCGGCCTCCGGCCGGACGGCAGATGCCGCCTCGTCGCCGTGGCATGAGTGGGAAACACGCACCCGCCACAGAGGCATCCTGAGACAACCCTTTGTTTCCCAAGGGCCTGATTTCGGCCCCTGGGAAACACCAACCCCTCGTCTGAACCCCAGGAGAGGGGTTCCTGTTTCCCACTCCGGACTTAACGGACGTATTTCCGGATTTCCATTTCCGGCAGGTGGACCAGCGTCCCAAGCTGGCGGAACGATATCCGGTAATCGGACCGCATCTTGCCGGCAAGCCGCAAACGCTGCGGTATCCCCAGACGACGGACGTCACGGGACCCGAACAGCGAGACCGCCAGCCCGCTACAGATCTCCCTGGCTTCCAGATCCTCTAGTTGCACTCCCCGGGAATCAGCCATCCTGTCCGCCACCTCGGCATCCTTGGACCTCCCCGCGGAGCAGAACGCCCGGAAGCGGTTATGTGTCTGGAAGATCTGTTCATAACGGGCGACGTCGACGTAATTGTCCGGAAGCAGGAACCCATTGCATGTCAACCACTCACCAGGGACATCCCGTTTGGAGTGCAGAAGGGATTTGCGTTCCCGGGCGGTCAGGGAATCCACCCTGCGGGGATTCTGGACGCGCCCTTCACGATCTACCAGCCAGATCGGGACATGGTTGGCCGGACGGAAATACAGGGAGCCCGTCCCCCACAGGTAATCGTAGTGCATGACCCGCTTACCATCCTTGGTCGGCTGCACGATCGTATAGGCAGCTACATTCCTGAGATAATCAACGTCCGTGACAGGATACAGTTCGAGATAGAAGTTCAATCGGGCACACGAACCTCTGCGCACCGCCACGTACCGGACCGTCGTCACTTCATACAGTTCCTTGAACTGCACACACTTGTCTGCTTCTCCGTACAAGAGGGCATGCGGATGCGAGTCCTCTATCGAGAATGACAAGACCGTAACGCCGGTGGCCGCAGCACAGACACCGAACCGATTGAAGGCAGCAAAGAAATCTTCTTCGTCCAGGATGAAATCCCGGGCATCGTCGCCATTGGCGAACAAATGATAGTAGTTTTTCTTTTCCATAGCATAAGTGTTCTCCGACAAAGATAACAAATAATCCGTTCCCTACCGATACCCGCAGCAGTGGGAAACAATCACCTCCAGCACGGGCAGCAGGAGGCAGGGTCTTGTTTCCCACCCGACGTAATTCGGCCTGTGGGAAACATCCACCCTCAGCACAGGCGACAGGGAGCAGGTCCGTGTTTCCCACTGCTGCCAGACTGGAGGGTAGCAGTAGATACCGGCTGGCTGGGAGAAGATACTGCAGACATGTAGATAGATAGTTAGATAGATAGGTTGGTAGGCAGACGGACAGGCCGGCGGGCGGGCTGGCAGGTCGGCATATGGGGCGGGTGGGAAACAATCACCTCCAGCACGGGCA
>JAFUWY010000020.1 GCA_017477245.1 Bacteroidales bacterium
ATCGTGATGTCCGCGGTCTGCTTGAAGTAGACGCCGCGGGTCTCGCCGCCGCCCTCACGGGCGTCTTCCTGCTGACCCGCCGGCCCGACGCCCCTCAACCAGCCGCACCCGACGCCACGGAGCTCCTGCGCCAGGTGCAGTTCATCTCCGGGCTCGACCCGGCCGGCGCGGAAAGCTACGATTTCCTGCCCGTCGGCGACGGCTTCGTGATGACGGCCCGCTTCAGCGACAGCACCACGGCATCCTTCCTGCTGACCCCGCTGGACGGCGGCTCCTCCTTCGACCTGGTCGCCCTCAACCCTTAACAAGCATCCCATCATGAACAAGCACATCATCCTCTTCCTTCTCCTGCTCCTCACTCCGCTTGCGCTCAGCGCGCAGCAGACCCTCTATGTCATCGACAACGTGACCGTCGACAAGTTCGACGGCAGCCAGCTCAAGGGCAAGACCATCCGCGACTACAAGATCTCCACGACCGGCTCCGGCCGCAAGGCCGTGACGGTCCACTCCATCACCACGGGCCCGTCCGTCATCTCCTTCTCCGGGGACTTCTTCTCCAAGGAAGAATTGGAACGTCTCCGCCAGCAGACCGACAGATTCCGCATCCAGGCCGATTCCCTGATGAAATCCGGGGCCTTGCAGAAACAGCTGAACACCTACGGACAGTTCCGCTACGTCATCGACGGCACGCTGGTCGACGATGGATCGGCCTTCCGCTCCATCGCGCCCGGGGACATCGCCGGCATCTCGGTCCTCAACCGGACGGAGAGCAAGAAGAAATACGATTTCGACGGGACCATCATCGAAGTCACGACCCGGGGGAACCCCGACGTAGAGGCGCTCCTCGGGAAGATGCCCGGCGTCAAGCTCTCCAAGGACGGCACCATCACCGTCAACGGCGAGAAAGTCAAGAGTATCAGCATCAACGGCAAGACCTACAAGATAGACTGATCCTCCCTTCAACTCGGCCTGAAGCGTGCATAACGTCCGATAATCATGGACGTTATGCACGTTTTCGACCATTTTCGTTCACAACGTCCGCGTTTCAGGGACGTTATGCACGGTCCCGGATGTGTGAGACCCACCCGGGCCCACAAAAAAGGGGAAGACCTTAACGCAGAATAACGGGAAAAACCGCCGAAAGGATTTGGAAGGGAAGACGCATTCCGCTATATTTGTGAAAAACGAACGACTATGAAATACATGAAGAAAGTCTGGTTAGTGACCACGGACCATCTGGAGGATGGTCTTTGGTTCCGGGAGATGGAAGATTTCAAAGTGGGGATGAATTATGTCGCCGTGCAGGTATCCCGGTCCCGGGTGGTTGTCCTCGCCTTTATCCTGATGTCCAATCACGTACATTTCGTATTGTATGGGACCCGAGAGGATGTCCTGGCCTTTATCCATGGGTTCAAAGCCCGCTATTCCCGCTATCTGCAGCGCAAGTATGGATTGCAGGAGCATCTCCGCGACAATGACCTTGATCTGCAGGAGATCCCGGAAGATGACGGACAGGAATCGCTGGAGAGAGCCATCGCCTATGTGCAGATGAATAGTGTAGCGGCCAATATCTGCCTTCATGCATCCCAATATCCGTGGGGAAGCGGCGACGCTTTCTTCAACCCCGCTCCGAAGAAGGGCCGGCCTCTCGGAGCACTGTCCATCCGTTCCAAAAGGCG
The DNA here is from genome assembly GCA_017477245.1 of Bacteroidales bacterium. Lineage (GTDB taxonomy): Bacteria > Bacteroidota > Bacteroidia > Bacteroidales > UBA932 > Cryptobacteroides. Next base: position 1,680 of record JAFUWY010000020.1, read on the forward strand.
CATTCTCCACTGCGCCTGCGAACTTCCGGATCACTGGACGCTCTGTGACGAGGGCTACATCCTCCCCTCTTCCTATTTGAATATCAAGTATGTGGAGCAACGGTTCCAAACACCCAGGCGGATGAACTACTTTCTGGTCAATTCCTCCAAGGCAAAAAGACGCCTCGGCGCCGGCGGATCAGAGCTTCCCTCGTTCCGGGATCAGACCATCCTTTCCGTACTGCCGGACCTGTGCCGGACCCTGTTCGGCAAATCCGGATTTGAAGACCTGTCCGAAACGGAACAACCCGAGATGTTGCGGCAACTCCGCTTCCGCTTTGGCTGCCAGGTCAACCAGCTGGCGCGTGTAACCGGACTCTCATATGATACTGCAGCACGACTTCTGGACGGCATCTGACCCGTTGGGCGTGCACAACGTCCGAAAAACCGGGACGTTATGCACGAATAGGGCCTGAAACGTTCACAACGTCCGTGTTTCAGGGACGTTGTGAACGGTCGGCGGTGTCGGGGCGAAGTTCCAGGGGGAACCAGGGCAGTCCCGGAGGAGGGAGAAAAGGACGCGGGGCTCCGCAGCGGCTTATGCCGCGTCGGAAGCGGCCAGGGCGCCGGCGACGACGGCCGCGGTGGACCAGGCGGCCTGGAGGTTGAAGCCGCCGGTGACGGCGTCCAGGTCCAGCGCCTCGCCGGCGAAGAACAGGCCTGGGAAAAGTTTGGACTCCAGGGTGTTGATCGAGATGCCCGTCAGGGCGACGCCCCCGCAGGTCACGAATTCTTCCTTGAAACGGGCGCGGCCGGCGACCGGGTAGGCGTCGGCCGTGAGCGTGGCGGCGAGCCGGGCTGCGCCCTTGCCGCCGAGCTCGGCCCAGCGGAGATCTTCACGCAGGCCGGCACGTCCCAGCAGGTGGCGCCAGAGCCGGGCGGTGATGCCGGACGGCGGCGTGGAAGCGGCCTGTTTGCGGGCGTCGCCCGCTGCGGCCGCGGCGATCCACGTCCGGGCCTCCGCCTCAGTGGCGTCCAGCCAGTTGATATGCAGGGTGCCGGTATATTGGCAGCCGGCCAGATGACGCGCAGCGTAGGAGCTCAGGCGGAGCGTCGCCGGGCCGCTCACGCCCCAGTCGGTGAGCAGCAGCGTACCGCGGGAGCGGAAATTCGTGCCGGCGAGCGAGAGCGCCGCCTGCTCCACCACGGTCCCCATCAGGGCCCGCAGGCCCGCGTCGGGGATTTTCAAGGTGAAAAGGGAAGGTACGCACGGGGTCACTTCCACGCCTTCCGGCAGCAGGCGCTGCAGCTTCTGCTGCGAGCTCCCGCCCACGGTCACGATGATCCTGTCATACGGGGGCATATCCCCCGGGCCCGTCAGTTCAAATCCCCCGTCCGGCAGCGCCTCGATGCGCTCGACCGGGGCGTTGCACACGACGTGCACCCCGGCCTCCCGCAACCCACGCTCCAGCGTGCGGACGATCTGCATGGCGTCCTGGCTGACCGGGAAGACGCACTGGTCGGGCTGCGTGATGAGCCGCACACCTTCCGCCTCGAACCAGCGCTGCGTGTCGGCCGGGCTGAGCACCCGCAGGGCGCGGCGCATCAACTGCGCGCCGCGGGGATACACCTCCTCGAGCCGCATCAGCCCGGGCTCGGCGCGCCCGCTGAGCGCCACGTCGCGGAAACTGTTGGTGAGGTTGCACCGCCCGCCGCCCGTCACGGCCACCTTGGCCAGCAGCCTCGGCCCGGCTTCGAAGACGGTCACGTCGGCTTCCGGCCGGGCCCGCTTCACGCCGATGGCGCAGAAGCAGCCGGCCGCCCCGCCGCCGATGATGGCGACCTTCATCGTTCGTAGGTGGCTTCGTTGCCCGGGCATTCCTCCACCTCGACCTTGTAGCACTGCGGAATCTGCTCGCAGATCCAGCGGGCGAGGTTCTCGGTGGTGGGGTTGAAGGGCAGGACTTCATTGAGGTCGCGGTGGTCGAGCGCCCCGCAGATGCGGCGCTCGATCTCGCAGAAATCGACCACCATGCCGTCGGCGTCCAGCTCTTCGGCCGCGCAGTACACGGTGATCTTCCAGTTGTGGCCATGGTCCGGCTCCGTCTGCGTGCCGCCGGCGAAGGAGATATGGTGGCTGGCCGAGACCTCCAGCGTCTTCTTGACCTTAAACATTGCTCTTCGCGATATAGGAAAGGAACTCGTTGCGCGTCTGCGCGTTGGACCGGAAGGTGCCGGTGAGGTAGGTGGAGGTCATCACGCCGCTCTTCCGCACGCCGCGGCTCTCCTTGCACATGTGGCGGCCGCGCATCATCAGCGCCATGCCGCGCGGCGGGTTCTCCGTCCCGAGCGCCGCGGTGAGCATCTCCACCACGTCGTGGACCAGGCGCTCCTGGACCTGCAGGCGGGCGGAGCAGTAGTCCACCACGCGTCCGATCTTGCTCAGCCCCAGGATCCGGCCCTTCGGGTTGGGCAGGTAGGCGAACCAGTACTCGCCGAAGAAGGTGCGGCAGTGGTGCTCGCACACGGAGTAGAAGGGGCCCGTGTCCACGACCATGTCGTCGTAGATGATGCCGTCCTGGCCGTTGGGGAAGGTGGTCACGACCGGCGCCTGGGCCGGGTCGTAACCGCGGAACATCTCGCCGAACATCCGGATCATGCGGTCCGGCGTGTCGAGCAGGCCCGTGCGGCCCGGATCTTCGCCGATGAACTCGAGGAGTTCGCGGATATGCTGCTTGGCTTGTTCTTCTGTGATCATAGCTCGAAGGTTGCGGTGTTGTCGGAAGTCTCCCGGACGATGACCTTGTAGCAGTGCGGGATCTGGTCGCAGATCCACCGGGCGAGGTTCTCGGCGGTGGGGTTGAAGGGCAGGACTTCGTTGAGGTCGCGGTGGTCGAGCTTGTCGGTCACGCGCTCCTTGATGGTCTTGAAGTCCACGACCATCCCGTTGGCGTCGAGCCCCGGGGCCTTGCAGAAGACCTCGATCTCGTAATTGTGCCCGTGCGGCCGGGCGCACTTGGTGGGGTAGTCCACTTCCAGGTGGTGGCTCGCGGCGATGCGGATCTTTTTGGAGGCATAATACATGGTCCTGCAAATATAGCGGATTGCCCGCACCCGTCCAAATCCTTCCGATGTGTTTTGGTGCGTATCCGGTCTCCGGGACAAAGGTCTTGACACCGCCGACCGTTCACAACGTCCCTGAATCGCGGACGTTGTGCACGAAAACGGCCAAAAACGTGCATAACGTCCGTAAAATCGGGACGTTATGCACGTTCCGAGCCGGCACGCGCCAGCGGTCCGGAAGGTGGGTGGAATGGCCAGGAGATGTTGGATATTAAGGAAAATGTGTATCTTTGCACCTTGTACTAATTGATTAAACCGCACCGAATGAAAAAAATCCTGAACGAGCTCTGCGCCAAGGATACGCGCGCAGTCGAGGCTAGGGCTGCGGGGATCTACCCCTATTACCGCCCCATCTCCTCCGGCCAGGACCCGCTCGTCACCATGGCTGACGGCAGCAAGGTCCTGATGTTCGGCTCGAACTCCTATCTCGGACTCTCGGACGACCCCCGGCTCAAGGAGGCCGCCATCAAAGCGATAGAAAAATACGGCACCAGCTGCTCCGGCAGCCGTTTCCTTAACGGCACCCTCGACATCCATGAGGAACTCGAGGCCAAGCTCGCGAAATTCGTGGGCAAGGAAGAAGCCGTCACCTACAGCACCGGCTTCCAGGTCAACCTGGGCGTCATCAGCGCCCTGGGCTTCCGCGGCGGATACATCTTCCTCGACGCCCTGGACCACGCCTGCATCATCGACGGCAGCCGCCTGAGCTTCAGCGAAGTGCGCAAGTTCCGCCACAACGACATGGGCGACCTGGAGAAGAAGCTCTGGCTGACGCCGCGCAACGCCCCGAAACTCATCGTGGTGGACGGCGTGTACTCGATGGAGGGCGACATCGCCCCGCTGCCCGAGCTGGTGAAGCTCGCCAAGAAATACAAGGCTTCCGTGATGGTGGACGACGCCCACGGCCTCGGCGTGATCGGCGAGAACGGCTCCGGCACAGCCAGCCACTTCGGCCTGACGAAGGAGACGGACCTCATCATGGGCACCTTCTCCAAGAGCTTCGGCTCGCTGGGCGGCTTCATCGCCGGCGACCACGAAGTCATCGACTACCTCAAGCACAACTCCCGCACGCTGATCTTCAGCGCCTCGATGACCCCGGCCGCCGTGGCCGCCGCCTCCTGCGCGCTGGACATCATGATCAACGAGCCGGAGCGCCGCGAAAACCTCTGGAAGGTCACGCGCCACGCGCAGGAGGCCTTCAAGGCGGCTGGCTTCGACACCGGCCACACCCAGTCCCCGATCATCCCGCTGTTCGTGCGCGACACCATCAAGGCGATGAAGATCGTGCCGATGGCCTACCAGCAGGGCGTGTTCATCACCCCGGTGATCGCCCCGGCCGTGCCCGAGAAAGACGTGCTGATCCGCTTCGCGCTGATGGCGACCCACACCATCGAGCAGGTGGACGAGGCGGTGGAGAAACTCACCAAGATCTTCCGCGAACTCGATATCATCCAATAAGATGGTCATCCTCATCACCGGCATCACCTCCGGCTTCGGCCGCGCGATGGCCGCGCGCCTGAGCGCCGACGGACACAAGGTCTACGGCACCCACCGCAAGGCCGGCGACCGGCTGTCCGGCGTGACCTACATCCAGGCCGACGTCCAGCGGGCGGAGGACTGCGAGGCCGCGGTGAAGAAGGTGCTGGACGCCGAAGGGCGCATCGACGTATTCATCAACAATGCCGGCATGGGCATCGGCGGTCCGCTGGAGTTCTCATCCCTGGAGGACGCGGAGCGCCAGATGGACATCAACTGGATGGGCATGGTGCGCTGCCTGCACTGGGTCCTGCCCGCCATGCGGCGGCAGGGCGGAGGCAAGATCCTCTGCTTCAGCTCGATCGGCGGCCTGATGGGACTCCCCTTCCAGGGCCTCTACTCCGCCTCGAAATTCGCCATCGAAGGCTACTGCGAGGCCTTGCGCCTCGAGACCAAGGCCTTCGGCATCCAGGTGGTCGTGATCGAGCCCGGCGACTTCGCCACGGCCTTCACGGCGCAGCGCAAGAGCGTCGCCAACCCCGAGGCGTACGAGGTCTACAAGACCTATGCGAAGTCCCTGGCGAGCATCGAGAAGGACGAGACCACCGGCCTCAAGCCGGAGTACCTCGCCGCCAAGGTCGCGAAGATCGTCACGAAGAAGCACCCGCGCTACCACTACATCATCTCCACCCTGGAGCAGCGCCTGTCCGTGACGCTCAAGAAGATCCTGCCGCCGAGCTGGTTCGCGGCGATCCTCGGCAGCTACTACAAGTTGTAGAAAACGCTTCCCGCCTGGCCGGAGGCCGGGCTACTCCAGCCAGCGGAGGAAGTCCTCCACGCGGGCGCGGGAGACCGTGGGCTCGAAGGGCGGCGCGGGCTGCAGGTCCAGGCGCAGCCGCCCGCTGAAGTGGCGGCTGACGCTGCGCACGGCGTGGCGCGCGACGATCGCGCCCCGCGAGATGCGGAAGAATTCCGACGGGTCGAGCTCCGCCTCGAGGGCGTCGAGCGAGCGCTCGAACAGGTAGCGCTCCCCCTCGTCCGTGAAGAGATAGTTCGCCTTGTCCTCCGAGAAGAAGGCCGCGACGGACTGCGCCGGCACCGGGATGATCCGCTCGCCCACGGTCACGACGAACCGCTCCTTGTACGGCTTCGGCGCGCGGCCGCCCACGGCGGCGAGCAGCGCCTCCACGTCGAACGCCGGCCCGCGCGTCTCGTCGCCGGCCGCCGCCTGCTGCGCGATGCGCTCGCGGCAGCGGCCCACCGCCCGCGCCAGCGCCTCCTCGCCGATCGTCTTGAGCAGGTAGTCGATGCTCCCCGCCTCGAAGGCCTTGACGGCATAGGTGTCGTAGGCCGTGGTCATAATCACCTGGGCGCGCACCGGCACCTGCCGGAATATCTCAAAGCATTCTCCGTCAGCGAGTTCCACGTCCATGAAAATGACATCTATGGGGGGGTCGGCAGCCAGGTAGGCCACCGTGTCGCCCACGGAGCCGGTGGCGGCCACGACCTCGATATCGGGGAAACGGGACTCCAGGAGGCGCGTCAGCTGGGCCTGCGCCATCCGCTCGTCTTCGACGATCAGGGCTTTCATCTTCTTCATAGCAGCGGCAGGATTACGGTGTAGGACTGTTCGTCATCCAGGACGGTGATCCGCTTGCCGGACAGGTCATGGTACTGCTGGCGGATGTACTGGAGCCCCAGGCCCGTGGACGCGGGGCGCGTCAGGCGCGGGACGCGGTTGTTGCTCACCACGACGCCGTCGCCCTCCACGCGGACGGAGATCCGCAGCGGCTTGTCGGGCCGCACGGCATTGTGCTTGGTGGCATTCTCCAGCAGCAGCTGCACGCAGCAGGGCACCACCGACCGGGACATCGCCGACTCCGGGATGTCAACATCCACCTCCAGCCCCTCCGGGAACCGGACCTTGAGCAGGTCGACGTATTGCGCCACGAACCCCATCTCGTCGCGCAGCCGGACCGTGGTCTCGTCCTCGTTCTTGATCAGGTAGCGGTAGACCTCGGCCAGCTTGTGGGTGTAGCGGCTGGCCTCCTGGGGGGTCTGCTCCTGGATCAGGCAGTCCAGGATATTGAGCGAGTTGAACAGGAAATGCGGATTGACCTGCTGCTTGAGCTTGTGGTAGCGGAACTGCGCGAGGGCGGCCTCCTCGGCCGCCGCCTTGGCGCGGCTCTGCAGCCGCAGCGCGTAGGCGGCCAGCACCACCACCACGGCGATCGTCATCGAGTAGTCCAGCAGGATGGACACGGCGGTGTTGCGCCCTTCCAGCCCTTCGGAGAAGAACAGGATGATCGCCAGGCGCGTGACCAGGATCACGCCGAAGGCGATGAGCAGCCACTTCAGCGAGTTGATCCGCTCGGGGTCGTCCGCGGCGTGCCGGCCGGCGTAGCGGCGGGCCGCCCACAGCGTCACCCAGCCGATCACGAGCGTGGAGACGAACGTGGAGAGCGGGTAGATGACCAGCGGAGAGTCGAACAGCGCGTCGAAGAGCAGGGCGGTCCCCCGGCCCAGCAGCACGCCCAGGACGTTGACCGCGACCACCGAGATCGACATCATCTTGCCGTCCACGCGGCAGCGCAGGCACAGGATGACGACGAGCAGCATCGTCAGCAGGGTCAGCATCATCTCGTCCGCCAGGTCCGCCAGCCGGCAGCCCAGCGCCACGGCCGCGTGCAGCAGCGCGAAGCCCAGGATGATCCAGAAATCTTTTGAAATCTTCATATAATACTCCGTGAAGATACTAAATTTTCTTCCGAATCCGACCGTTCATCCCGAAAATCCTACCATTCGTCCCTTTCTATTTTTTCGCGCGCGAAAGAATGTTTTATTTTGCCGTCATAATCAATAACACTGGCATGCAACCAAGCAAAAAGCTCACTTTCTGGCAGATGTGGAATCTCAGCTTCGGATTTTTCGGAGTGCAGATCGCCTATGCCCTGCAAAGTGCCAATATCAGCCGCATCTTCGCTACGCTCGGTGCCGACCCGCACCAGCTCAGTTTCTTCTGGATCCTGCCCCCGCTGATGGGCATGATCGTCCAGCCCCTCATCGGCAAGTGGTCCGACCGCACCTGGTGCCGGATGGGCCGCCGCAAGCCCTACCTGCTCGTCGGCGCCATCGTGGCTGTGCTCGTGATGGCCTTCCTGCCCAACGCCGGCAGCCTCAACTTCAGCCAGCGCCTCTTCCTGGGCCTGAACGGCGCGATGTGGTTCGGGCTCTTCTCCTTGATCTTCCTCGACACCTCCATCAACGTGGCCATGCAGCCGTTCAAGATGATGGTCGGCGACATGGTGGGCGAGGAGCAGAAGGCCCAGGCCTACTCGATCCAGTCGCTGCTGTGCAACGCCGGCAGCCTGGTGGGCTACCTCTTCCCGATCTTCTTCACCTGGATCGGCATCGCCAACACCGCCCCCAAGGGCGTCATCCCGCCCTCTGTGGTGTGGAGCTTCTACTGCGGGGCCGCCATCCTGATCCTCTGCGTGCTCTATACCTTCGCGAAGGTCAAGGAAATGCCGCCGGCGGAATATGCGGCGTTCCACGGGATCGGGGAGATTCGCCGGTCGGAGCCGGCGAATGACGGTAAAGAGGGCCTGCTGAAACTCCTGCTGCACGCCCCGAAGACCTTCTGGACCGTGGGCCTGGTGCAGTTCTTCTGCTGGGCGGCCTTCATGTACATGTGGACCTACACCAACGGCGCCATCGCCGCGAACTGCTGGGGCACCACCGACCCCGCCTCCGAGGGCTACCAGGCCGCGGGCAACTGGGTGGGCGTCGTCTTCGCCGTCCAGGCGGTCGGCTCCATCCTCTGGGCCCTCGTCCTGCCGAAGTTCAAGTCCCTGCGCCTCGCCTACGTGGTCAGCCTGCTGATCGGCGCGGCCGGGTTCATCTCCGTCGCCTTCGTCCACAACCAGTATTTGCTGTTCGTGTCGTACTTCCTCATCGGAGCGGCCTGGGCGGCGATGCTGGCCCTGCCCTTCACCCTGCTCACCAACGCGCTGAGCGGGGAGCACATGGGCTCCTACCTGGGCCTGTTCAACTGCACGATCTGCCTGCCGCAGATCGTCGCGGCGGCCCTGGGCGGCGGCGTGCTCAAGCTCGTCGGCGGCGTCCAGGCCCGCATGCTCGTCATCGCCGGCGTGCTGCTCGTCTGCGGCAGCCTCGCCGTGGCGCTCGTCCAAGAACACAACAAGAAATAGAATAACCAACCATTCCATCAACCCAATGAAACGAATCCTGACCCTCCTCGCAGGCGCCGCGCTTTCACTCGCGGCGGCTGTCAGCGTGGCTGCCCAGGGCAGCTACGAGGTGAAAGGCGTGATCGTCGACCAGGCGGGCCCCGTGATCGGTGCGGCTGTCGTAGAGACAGGCACGACCAACGGCGCCGTGACCGACCTGGACGGCAACTTCAGCCTCAAGGTGTCTTCTCCCGACGCAACGGTAGAAGTGAGTTGCATCGGCTACACCACCCAGACCTTCAAGGCTTCCGAACTGCCTTCCACCATCACCCTCGCAGAGGACAATGAGTTCCTCGACGAGGTCGTGGTCATCGGCTACGGCACCGTCAAGAAGAGCGACATGACCGGCTCCGTCGTGGCCATCAAGGCCGACGAGATCAACCGCGGCGCCATCAATTCCCCCGACCAGATGCTGACCGGCAAGGTGGCCGGCCTGCTCGTGACGCCGGCCTCCGGCCAGCCGGGTGCCTCGGCCTCCATCCGCATCCGCGGCGCGGCCTCGCTCAACGCCTCCAACGACCCGCTCATCGTCATCGACGGCGTGCCCATCACGGGTGACGGCGGCGCCGGCATGGGCAACCCGCTCGCCTCGGTCAACCCCAACGACATCGAGACCTACTCCGTGCTGAAGGACGCCTCCGCGACCGCCATCTACGGCTCCCGCGCCTCCAACGGCGTCATCATCATCACGACCAAGAAGGGCTCCGGCCGCGGCGTCCGCGTGAGCTACGAAGGCAGCGCCTCCGTCAAGCAGAACATCGCCACGCTCAACATGATGAACGGCGACGAGTTCCGCGACTACGTCAACAGGACCTTCTCCACCGGCTACGACAACTGGGAGACGATGAAGGGCCTGCTCGGCACGGAAAACACCAACTGGCAGAACCAGATCTACCGCCTCGCCCTGAGCACGGACCACAACCTGAGCGTCTACGGCGGCGGCAAGTTCCCGTTCCGCGTCAGCGCCGGCTACAACTATGACCAGGGTACCCTCAAGGCCGGTTCCAACCAGCGCACCAACCTGGACATCAACCTCTCGCCGAAGTTCTTCGACGAGCACCTGTCCGTCAACGCCAACGTCAAGGGCATCTACCAGAACACCGACTGGGGCAACACCGGCGCCATCGGCAACGCCATCGCCTTCGACCCGACCAAGCCCGTCTACAACGCCGACGGCTCCCTGTTCAACTGGTACAACGGCGGCTCCCCCAACACGCAGTCCTCGCAGAACCCGCTGTCCAACCTCTACGACTGGCACAACCTCGCCCAGAGCCTCCGCTCGATCGGCAACCTGCAGCTGGACTACCGCATCCACGGCTTCGAGGACCTGCGCCTCAACGTCAACGCCGGCTACGACATCGCCCAGACCAAGGGTGACCAATACAACGACATCGGTTCCTACTCCGCGAGCCTGTCCTCGCTGGACCTCGCCACGAAGTACACCAACTTCAACCTCAACACCCTGCTGGAGGCCTACGCCGACTACAACCACGACTTCGAGCACTCCAACCTCGACGTGATGGGCGGCTACTCCTGGCAGCACAACTACGTCCGCTACGACAACTCCTCCTACTACAACCGCGACCCGCGCTTCCAGGAGAAGGACATCTACAACGTCTCCCCGACCAACGCCCAGGAATACTACCTCGTGTCCTTCTTCGGACGCCTCAACTACTCCTGGATGTCCCGGTACATGTTCACGGCCACGCTCCGCGCCGACGCCTCCTCGCGTTTCAACGCCAGGAACCGCTGGGGCTTCTTCCCCTCCGCGGCCTTCGCCTGGAACATCAAGAACGAGTCCATCCTGAAGGACGATCCGACCGTCTCCCAGCTCAAGCTCCGCCTCGGCTGGGGCCAGACCGGCCAGCAGGACATCGGCAGCGACTACTACCCCTACCTCGCCCGCTACGTCGAGAGCTCCGCTCCCGAGATGCGCTACAACATGGGTAACGGCAACTACACCACCCTCGCTCCGCTGGCCTACAACCCGAACCTGAAGTGGGAGACCACGACGACCTGGAACGCCGGCCTCGATTTCGGTTTCTTCAACGACCGCATCACCGGTACGGTGGAAGGCTACTGGCGCGACACCTCCGACCTGCTCAACCGCATCAGCACCCCGCTCGGCTCCAACTTCTCCAACACCGTCATCTCCAACATCGGCTCCATGACCAACAAGGGCGTCGAGCTCAGCCTCAACGTGGTCCCCGTGGAGACCGCCGACTGGCACTGGAGCATCGGCGGCAACGTGACCTTCCAGGATACGAAGATCACCAAGCTGACCGCCGGCAACGCCGCCGGATACCTCGGCGTGACCGTCGGTGACGGCATGGGCGGCACGGGCGGCTACACCTCCCTGCACCGCGTGGGCTATGCCCCGTACACCTTCTACCTGTTCCAGCAGCTGTACGACGCCAACGGCGTGCCCGTCGAGAACGGCCTCGTGGACCGCGACGGCGACGGCCGCATCACCGACGCCGACCGCTACGTGACCGGCTGCAGCCCGACCCCCTGGATGTTCTTCGGCCTCAACACCCGCCTGTCCTGGAAGAACTGGGACTTCAGCGTCAACGCGCACGGATCCGTGGGCAACTACGCGATCAACAAGGTGCGCATGGGCTACTCCTCCTCCTACCCGACCCAGGTCACGTACCACTACCTCAACAACTACAACAAGGACTACCTCGTCCCGGCCTGGACCAACCTGATGATCAACGAGCAGAAGTATTCCGACATGTACATCGAGAACGCTTCCTTCCTCAAGGTCGACGACATCAACCTCGGCTATACCTTCCGGTTCAAGCGCTTCCTCCAGAGCCTGCGCATCGCCGGTTCCGTCCAGAACGTCTGCACGCTGACCAAGTACTCCGGCCTCGATCCGGAACTTACTTCGGCCGACGGCGTGGACAACAACATTTTCCCGCGCCCGCGCCTCTACACGATCCGCGTCAGCATCAACTTCTAATACAAGGTGGATATGAAAAAGATATACAACCTCATCTTTGCAGCCGCGGTCGTGCTGAGCCTCAGCTCCTGCCTGAAGGACCTCGACACCCTGCCCCTCAACGAGACCGACTTCACGTCCGAGTCCGCCTATGCCGACACCGACAGCTACCTCAAGGGCCTGTCCTACATCAACGCCTACTGGTCCTTCGTGAGCCAGGGCAGCGCGGGCAGCTCCGACCTGGACTTCGACGACGCCGGCAAGAGCGAGCTCTGCCGCCAGTATACCCTGATCAACGAACTCTCCACGGACTCCTACAAGTGCGTCTGGGGTGACGACTTCGTGGCCGGCATCCAGACCCACACCTGGACCACCGCCGACAACTCCGCGCTCATCGCCGTCTACACCCGCTGCATGAAGGGCATCACCCTCGCCAACGAGTTCCTCCTCCAGACCTCGGACGACAAGATCCAGGCCCGCGGCCACGGCAGCATGGCCGCCACCATCGCGGGCTACCGCGCCGAGGCCCGCTTCCACCGCGCCCTCTTCTACTGGGTGATGATGGATGCCTTCGGCAACCCGCCCTTCGCCACCGAGGAGAACATCGGCGGCGACATGCCCAAGCAGATCCAGCGCGCCGACCTGTTCAAGTGGATCGAGGAAGAGTGCCTCGAGCTGCTCGCCTCCGACTCCGCCATGCCCAAGAAGGGCGAAGTGGCCTACCCGCGCCCGACGCAGGGGTCCGTCGCAGCCCTGCTCGCCCGCATGTACCTCAACGCCCAGGTCTACACCGGCACCGCCCGCTGGCAGGATGCCAAGGACATGGCCGCCAAGGTGATCGGCATGGGCTACAAGCTCCACGGCAACTACCAGGAGCTCTTCATGCAGGACAACACCGAGAGCGGCGCCGCGGCGGACGAGTTCATCTTCGCCGTCGAGTACGACCGCAACCACGCCCAGAGCTGGGGCGGCACCACGACGCTGTCCTCCGGCGCCTTCGACGCCAATTCCTCCTCCACGCTGGCGAAGCTGCTCGGCCTCAAGGATGCCTCCGGCAACCCGGCCTCCCAGGTCTGCTACGACCCCTGGAACGGCTTCCATGTCGCCGACGACTACGTGGCCCGCTTCAACCTCAACGGCGTGACCTGGGGCCAGGCAGACAGCTTCGGCTACGACCGCGCCACCAGCGACAAGCGCGCCTTCTTCTTCAACGGCGGCCAGAGCAAGGATTTCGCCATGCTGAACCAGAACACCGGCTGGATCTGCTGGAAGTTCGCCCCGATCTACTCCGACGGCCACGTGTGCACGGACGCCGACGAGAACTTCAAGCTCTCTTCCGCCGACTTCCCGATCTTCCGTCTCGCCGAGATGTACCTGATCTACGCCGAGGCTGACGCCCGCCTCAACGGGGGCAAGGTCACCGACGCCACCGCCAAGGGCTACATCAAGGCCCTGCGCGACCGCGCCGGCGTCGCCATGCCGTCCGACGACGCGCTGACGCTCGACTGGCTGCTCGACGAGCGCGCCCGCGAGCTGATGTGGGAGGGCCACCGCCGCGTGGACCTCATCCGCTACGGCTACTTCACCTCCATGCAGTTCCCGTGGGCCTACAAGGGCGGCATCCCCGACGGACGGGTCTCCCTCCCCTCCTACCGGACCGTCTATCCGCTCATCCTGGACGACCTCAACGCCAACTCGGAACTCCAGCAGAACAAGGGCTATTAATCCTGGAAAAAAGATAAAGATATGAAATACACTAAGATAGCTTCCGCGGTGCTCGCAGCCCTCTGCCTGTTTGCCTGCACCAAAGACCCGTACGGGACCACCGACATCCCCAAGGTGTCCCTGTCCGAGGCCTCCGCGTTCGTCGCGCCGGAGCTGAAGCCGGTCGGTGACGTGATCGTGGACGCCAACAACAACAATGTCGAGGCCGTCACCTTCAACTGGACCCCCGCCTCCTTCGGCGCCCCCGTCCAGGTGGCCTACAGCCTCTACCTCTCCGCGAACGGCAAGACCGCCCTCGCCGGTACCTCCTTCAGCACGTCCTATACGATCGCCAAGTCCGACCTCAACGGACTCGTGACCAACTCCCTGGGCGTGACCCCCAACGACAAGGCGCAGGTCTCCGCCTACCTCACGGCGGCGGTCTCCGGCACCACGGTCCAGTCGGTCCAGTCCCAGAGCGTCAGCTTCAACGTCCAGACCTACAAGGCCAACATCCGCAGCCTCTTCATCTGCGGCCAGTTCGAGAACGGCTGGGACGTGGCTGCCGCGCCCGAATTCTGGGAGACCGACGGCGGCACCAACACCTACAAGATCCTGATCGACTACCTCGCGGGCGGCACCATCACCCCGGGCGAGGACCAGGGCTTCAAGATCCTGACCCAGCGCGCCTGGTCCGGCGACTACTGGGGCTATGACGGCCTCAAGCCCGCGTGGGAAGTGCCCGAGAACAACGACAAGAACTTCCAGATGGGCGCCTCCGCCAAGAATCTCTACCTGGTCACCGTCACGCTCGCCAAGTCCGGCGACTACGCCGGCACCATCAGCGCTGAGGGCATCGACGCCCTGAGCCTGATCGGCAACTTCGAGGAGAGCGGCTGGTCCAAGGACGTGGACCTGGTCTACGACTACAAGGAGAACGTCTGGACCGCAGGCCCCGTGACCTTCTCCGGCGGCAACAACGGCTTCCTGATCCGCTACAACCATGCCTGGGACCGCAAGCTCGGCACGGCCACGAAGGCCAGCGACTACGTGTCCGGCGGCTTCGAGCTCGTCGAGGGCGGCGCCGACATGAACGTGCCTGGCGACGGTACCTACATGATGAAGATCTACGCCAACCGCACCCCGTTCGTCATCGTGATGGAAAAACAGTAAAAAGAATCCGGATATGAAAAAGATAGTCAAATTCGCACTTCTTGCGGCCCTGTGCGCCGGCGCCGCATCCTGTGTCAAGCCGATCACCGAGGACGCCTTCTCCAAGGACCCGGTGGCTCCGGAACTCTATGCCCACAACGACATCCTGATGACGGCCAACACCATGGACGAGGATGTCAACTTCTCCTGGAGCGCCTACCGCAACCTCCCGGAAGACCTGTCGTACCAGCTCGTGGCCACCTACAACGGCACGGACGCCGTGATCGCGACCACGAAGGACACCTGGTTCAAGACTTCCAAGACGGCCTTCAAGAGCCTGATCTATACGAGTTTCCCGAATGCGCCGGTCAATGACACCTTCTCCCTGACCTTCCGCGTGGTCGTGGCCAGCGACGGCGACCTCTACGAGTCGCCCGCGCTGACCATCAACGTGTATGCGCTCGGCGACGCCGTGGCCCCCGTGGTCACCCTCGTCCAGAAGGAACTCAAGCTCGATCCCGCCACCCCGACCGCCGAGGTCGCCCTCATCACCTGGGAGCCGGCCCGCCTGGTCTACGGCGAGGAGATCAGCTACAACGTCTACCTGACCACCGCCACGGAGAAGACCCCGTCCACCAAGGCCGAGGCCGTCTCCGACTACCTGCTGGCCGAAGGGATCTCCGGCACCAGCTACGCCATGACGGTCGACGCCCTCAACGAGGCGGTCATCGCCGCGGGCGGCGCCGAAGCGGCCGCCGTCCCCGTGACCTTCCGCGTGAAGGCGCTCTGCGCTTCCCTGCCGGAAGGTATCACGGCCTCTTCCGCCCCGATGACGGTCACGACCTACGTGGCCACCTTCCCGGACGTCCTCTACACCCCGGGCAGCCACCAGGGCTGGGATCCCGCCACGGCGGCTACGCTCAAGCAGTCCTCCTCCGTCAAGGGCTACTACGAGGGCATCATCGACCTCACGACCGCCGACGGCAGCGACGCCCAGTTCAAGTTCAGCCCGAACCCCGCGTGGCAGGATGACTTCGGCGGCCAGGTGACCGTGGGCGGCAAGGACGGCGTGTACGTCTCCGCCGAGGGAACCGTCGGCGTGGCCGACAACATCTCCGTCCCGTCCGGCGTCTACGTGATCATGCTCAACAAGAAGCTGAACACCATCAAGATGGTCTCCATCAAGAGCCTCGGCATGATCGGCACGGCTGCCGGCGGCTGGGACGAGGAACTGCCCATGGAGTGGGACAAGGAGACCAACGTCTTCACCGTCACGGCCGACATCGTGCCGGGCGAGTACAAGTTCCGCCTCAACGACGACTGGGACTTCTCCATCGACAACACCGGCGGTGTCAACGGCGGCGGCGCCAACTACCAGACCGACGCCGAGGGCAGGTACAAGGTCAGCATCGACATGGGCAGCCACCCGTACACGGTCAAGTTCGCCGACACCTCCTTCCCGGACATGCTCTATGTCCCCGGCTCCCACAACGGCTGGAACCACGCCGCCACGACCCTGAAGGGCGACGGCGCCGGCCACTATGAGGGCTACGTCAACGTCGGCGGCGAGTGGGGCTTCAAGTTCACGCCGCAGGCCGACTGGAATGCCGGCGAGTGGGGCTTCGACAAGAGCTCCACGCCCGCGACAAGCGAGGCCGGCGAGACCACCTACTCCCTGACCCGCAGCGACGCAGGCAACATCATGGAAGGCAGCGAGGTGACCTACGCCCGCGTGAAGGTGGACCTCCCGAACCTCCAGGTCAAGGTCCTCCCGGTCAAGAGCGTCGCCATCTGCGGCTCCTTCACCGAGTGGAGCGTCAAGGATGAATTCAAGATGACCTACTCCGCCGACAGCGACAGCTGGAAGATCGAAGGCGTGACCATCCCGAAGGGCGGCCAGTGGAAGTTCCGCATGAACGACGACGCCAACTGGACGGCTAACCTGGGCTACGGCTCCCTCGGCGACCTCGTGCAGGACGGCAACAACATCGCCGACACCGAACCCGGCGTCTACACGATCGAGCTCTTCATCGGCGCCACCCCGTACCGCGCCACGCTCACCAAGACCGGCGACGCGGACGCCCCGGCCCTCCCGGAGACGATGTACATCATCGGCAATGACTTCGGCAGCTGGAACTGGGACAGCGAATCCGTCGTGGACATGACCCCGGTCAACGGCAAAGACGGCGCCTTCTGGGCCATCCGCTACCTGACTGCGGACACCGAGTTCAAGTTCTGCCCGGTCCGGGCCTGGAACGGCGACTTCTGCACCCTCGGCACCAACGAGGGCTTCACGACCCCCGGTAACAACAAGGTGGAGAAAGCCGGCCTGTACATCATTTGCGTGGATGCGGCCGCTGACCGCATCCTGGTCGAGCCCGCCCGGGTCTTCGGTATCGGCGACTGCTTCGGCGGCTGGGAGAGCGATCCCGTGGCGTTCACCGTGGACGGAGCCAAGGTCGTTTCCCCGGCCTTGGCCGCGGGCGAACTCCGCATGTACACGGCGGCTTCCTGCTATGACGCTGCCTGGTGGCAGATGGAGTTCATCGTCCTTGACGGCAAGATCGCTTACCGTGGCAACGGCGGCGACCAGGAGCGCGTCTCCTGCACCGCTGGCCAGAAGGTCACCCTCGACTTCAACGCCGGCACCGGCGTGATCGAATAAGCTTTTTGATGACTGACAAAAGCGCCAACAACCGATTGGCGCTTTTGTCAATATTGTATCTTTGCATCTATGAAACGGTCCATCCTGTTCCTGATTTCCACCCTGCTCCTGCTGGCCGGCTGTGAGAAGCCCGCGCCGGTCGCGGAGAAGCATTCGCTGTCCGTCTCTCCGACGACGCTGTCGTTCGCCACGGACGAGACTTCGTCGCAGACCCTCACGGTGTCCAGCGACACCAAGTGGAGCGTATCCGTGGCCACCGGCGGCAGCTGGTGCTCGCTGTCCACCCTCTCGGGCCAGGGCGGCGGGACGCTCTCCGTCACCGCCGCGGCCAACAAGACCCCGGAAGCGCGCAGCACCACGCTGACCTTCTCGGCGGCCCAGTGCGACCCGGTCACCGTGACCGTGAACCAGGTCGCGGGCAAGGAGCAGGACCAGACCGAGACGGTCGCGCTCTCCGCCCATCCCCGCGCCTGGGACGGGCAGAAGCGCGCGGACGTGACCTACCAGGTCAACGTCTATAGCTTCGCCGACTCCGACGGGGACGGCTGGGGCGACCTCAAGGGCGTGGCGCAGCACCTGGACTACTTCGAGAAGCTGGGCGTCTCCGCGCTCTGGCTCTCCCCCGTCCAGGCCTCCATGAGCTACCACGGCTATGACGTGACGGACTACGGCACAATCAATCCCAAGCTCGGCACGGAAGCCGATTTCAAGGCCCTGATCGACCAGGCCGGGGCCAAGGGGATCGACATCTACATGGACTACGTGCTCAACCACTCCGGCAGCGATAACGACTGGTTCCGGCAGGCCTGCAGCAGCACGGACAGCAAGTACCGCAGCTACTATGTCTTCTCTGACAACCCGACAGCGGACGCCGCGGCTGGCAAGATCGACAACTACGGCGGCGCCAAGGACCCCGGCATGGGCGCCTGGTACCCCCTGTCCGGCACGACCGGCGGACGCCTGCATTTCAAGTGGGACACCAACGCCAAGACCGTGACGGTCACCTCGACCGATGCCGCCGCGCAAGCCTCGAACCCCTCCGCCTCCCGGTGGCTCTACTTCGGGGATGCCAAGCTGATGGGACTTTATGAGACCTCCGGCGGGATCTTCGAGATCACGGTGGACTACCAGTCCACGTGGGGCTTCCTGCTGCGCACCTCCGCCACCTCCTGGGACGGCGGCACCAAATGGGGCGGCGACGGCCAGACCCTGACCCTCGGCACGCCCTACGCGGTCAACAATTCCACGGCAAAGGACATCACCTTCGCCGGCGGGAGCTACTACTTCGCCAGCTTCGACAAGTCCATGCCGGACCTCAACTACGGACCGGCCGACAAGGCGTCTGAATCCGCGGCCTTCAAGGCCCTCGCGGCCACGGCCGACAAATGGATCGACCTGGGCGTGAACGGCCTGCGGCTCGACGCCGTGATGTGGATCTACCAGAAACAGGCTGCGGCCAACGCCGCCTTCCTCAAGGCCTGGTACGACCACTGCAACGCCACCTACAAGGCCCGCGGGGGCAAGGGCGACTTCTACATGGTCGGCGAAGCCTGGGCCGACACGGCCGAGCAGATGGCCCCGTACTACAAGGGCCTGCCGTCCAACTTCAACTTCTACTACTGGTACACCCTCAAGGACCGCATCGACAAGAAGCAGGGCAACGATTTCGCCAAGACCGTGCTCTACTTCCGCGGCCTGTTCGAGGCGCAGCGGTCCGGCTTCATCGACGCCATCAAACTCACCAACCACGACGAGAACCGCGCCGCCGAGGACCTCGGCAAGAGCCTCTCCAAGGAGAAACTGGCCGCGGCCGTGCTGCTGACTTCGCCCGGCAAGCCCTACGTCTACCAGGGCGAGGAGCTCGGCTACTGGGGCAAGAAAGACGGCGGCGACGAATACGTCCGCGCCCCGATCAAGTGGACCAAGACCGGGTCCGTGCCGTCGAAGGCCCTGAACGAAAAGATCGACAAGGACATGCTCTCCGCCTCCATCTCCGTGGAGGCCCAGGAAGCCGACGCCGGTTCGCTGCTCGGCACCTACCGGACGTTCGCGCAGCTGCGCAACAACTATCCGGCCCTCGCCGCCGGCACCATGACGGAGTACAGCATGTCCACCAAGACCCTGGCCGCCTGGTATCTCACGGCCGGCACGCAGAAACTGCTGGTCGTCCACAACTTCAGTGACGCCAAGGCCGGCGCCTCCTTCGGCACCGAAGACCTCTCGCGGCCGATCGCCGTGAGCGGCGCCGGCGAGGTGGAGACCACCACCTCCGGCGGCGCGGTCAAGGGCCGCACCCTGCGCCTGGACCCCTGGTCCTCCGCCGTTTTCCTGATTTCCGAATAATCCGATGAGACACAGATTCCTGACCCTTATAGCCCTCTGCGCGGCGTTGGCCGGCGGCTGCGACAAGCGGCCGGCCGTCACCCCGACGCCCGACCCGGATCCCGACCCGGATCCCGTGCCCGTCACCGCCACCCTCGTCAAGGGCGCCGACATCAGCTGGACCACCGAGATGGAGTCCAAGGGATACAAATTCTACAACGCCGCCGGACAGGAGCGCGAATGCACCGCCCTGATGAAGGAGCTGGGCATGGACGCCATCCGCCTGCGCGTCTGGGTGAACCCCGAAGGGGGCTGGAACGGCAAGGCCGACGTGGTCGCGAAAGCAAAACGAGTCCAGGCACTGGGCCTGAAACTGCTGATCGACTTCCACTACAGCGACACCTGGGCCGATCCGGGCCACCAGACCGTGCCGGCTGCCTGGAAGGGCAAGAACGCCGCCGACATGGCCGCGGCCGTGAAGGCCCACACGCAGGAGGTCCTGCAGGCCCTCAAGGACGCGGGTTGCGACGTGGCCTGGGTCCAGGTGGGCAACGAGACCACCCAGGGCATGCTCTGGGACAGCGGCAAGGTGTCCGGCAGCACTGTGGGCCAGTTCTGCAACTATTTCAAGGCCGGCCGGGAGGCCGTGAAGGCCGTCTTTCCGCAGGCGCAGGTGATCCTGCACCTGGACAACGGCTGGAAGCTGGCCACGCTGGACTGGTTCCTCGGCCTGATGAAGCAGAGCGCCCTGGACTACGACATCCTGGGCCTGTCGCTCTACCCCTCCTACTGGGAGAACAACGCCTACCCCGACTGGACCCCCAAGGTCAAGCAATTCGTCGACAACCTCCCGAAACTCAAGCAGAGCTACGGCAAGCCCGTGATGCTGGTGGAGTTCGGCATGCCCGCCAGCCAGCCTGACAAGGCCCGGGCGGCCCTGCAGTACCTGCTGGACAACACCAAGGCCTACGACTACTTCCTGGGCATCTTCTACTGGGAGCCCGAGGCCGAGCACGACCGCAACAACTACGACTACGGCGCCTTCTCCGGCGGCAAGCCGACCGCCGCCCTGGCGCCCTTCGCCCGACAATAAGACATGAACCGTTTCCTGTATATCCTGACCCTCGCGGCAACCCTCGCCGCCTGCACCCCGAAACCGGCACAGCAGCCCGCCGCCGGCCGCCCCGCCGACGGCCTCGTCTACGAACTCAACGTCCGACAGCTCACCCCCGAAGGCACCTTCGCAGCGGCCGAAAGCCAGCTCCCGCTGCTGCAGGAGCTGGGCGTGGAGACCATCTGGGTGATGCCGCCCTACCCCATCGGGGAGAAGGGCCGCAAGGGCACCCTGGGATCCTACTACGCCATCCGGGACTACTGCGACATCAATCCCGAGTTCGGCACCCTCGCCGACTTCGACCACTTCCTCGCGGCCGCACACGAGGCCGGCTTCCGGGTCATCCTCGACTGGGTGGCCAACCACACGGCGCCCGACCACCCGTGGGTCACGCAGAAGCCGGCGGACTGGTATGTGCGTGACGCGCAGGGCAATACCATCGTCGAATACGACTGGACCGACATCGCCAAGCTCAACTACGCCAACGCAGACATGCGCGCCGAGATGGAGAGATCCATGCGCTTCTGGCTGGACCGCGGCGTGGACGGCTTCCGCTGCGACGTCGCCTACCAGGTCCCGCAGGACTTCTGGGCGGACGTGCTGCCGCGCCTGCGCGCGGACTACGCCCGGCCGCTGTATTTCCTCGCCGAGGGCGAGGAGGCCTGGCTGCACGACGCCGGCTTCGACACCACCTACGCCTGGAAGCTGCACCACCTGCTGAACGACATCGCGCAGGGCAAATGCGGCGCCGACAGCCTGGTGCGCTACCTGGACTGGAACCAGGCCACCTACCCCAAGGGCGCCCGCCGGCTCGGATTCACCTCCAACCACGACGAGAACTCCTGGAGCGGCAGCGAATTCGAGCGCATGGGCGACGCCTGGCAGGCGATGACCGTGCTCGCCTGGACCCTGCCGCAGGCCCAGCCCCTGCTCTACACGGGCCAGGAATACGGCTACGACCACCGCTTCGCCTTCTTTGAGAAAGACCCGATCCCCGCGCGCAAGACCAACGCCGTGACGGACTTCTACCGCCATCTGGCGCAGCTGCGCCGCACCCACCCGGCCATGACGGCCGGCCAGGGCACCTTCCGCCTGCTGTCCACGGACGACAACACGGTGGTCTACGAACGCGCGACCGCCGACGACCGGGTGCGCATCAGCGTGCAGCTGCAGGCCCCCTGGACCTGGGAGATCGAGACCGACGACGACCGCCTCACGCGCATCGATCCGCCCTGCTGGTGGGTGGGCATGGAGACCCCGCTCCAGCTGCTCGTCCAGGGCGAGGGCATCGGCGGCTGGGACGTCCGCATCGAAGGGCCGGCCGGCGTGAGCGTGGCCGGCACGCACAAGGCCGAGAGTCCCAACTACCTCTTCGTCGACGTGAAGGTGGCGAAGGACGCGCAGCCCGGCACCCGCCGGCTCGTGTTCTCCAAGGGCCCGGAGACCTTCCGCGTGTCCTACGAGCTGGCCGCGCGCGAGCCGGGCTCGGCGCAGCGCGGCAGCTTCGGCACGGCCGACGCCGTGTACCTGATCATGCCCGACCGCTTCGTCAACGGCGACCCGGCCAACGACGAGACCCCCGACACGATGGAGAATCCCGCCTACGACGCCTTCTTCGGCCGCCACGGCGGCGACATCCAGGGCATCGAGGACCGGCTGGACTACATCGCCGACCTGGGCTTCACCGCCATCTGGAACACCCCGCTCCTCGAGGACGACGAGCCCACCTCTTCCTACCACGGCTACGCCTGCACGGACTACTACCGGATCGACTCCCGCTTCGGCAGCAACGAGAAATACCGCGAATTCGTGCAGCAGGCCCACGCCCGCGGCCTCAAGGTCATCATGGACGTGGTCACCAACCACTGCGGTGACAGGCACTGGTGGATGGAGGACCTGCCTTTCGCCGACTGGGTGCACCAGTGGCCGGAATACACGCACTCCAACTGCGCCTTCTCCGCGCAGAACGACCCCTACTGCTCCGAGCACGACCGGCAGAACATGGTCGGCGGCTGGTTCGACACCTCGATGGTGGACATGAACCTCGACAACCCCTACGTGCTGCGCTACTTCCAGCAGTGGGCCGCCTGGTGGACCGAATGGGCCGGGCTGGACGGCTTCCGCGTGGACACCTATCCCTACAACGAGAAGGAGCCGATGTCGCAGTGGTGCGCCTCCGTGCGCCGCGAGTATCCGAACCTCAACATCGTGGGCGAAGTCTGGTCCGTCAACGTCCCGCAGGTCGCCTACTGGCAGGATGACAACCCCAACAAGGACGGATTCGACTCCAACCTCCCGTCCATCATGGACTTCTGCCTGCAGTCCGCCATCTGCCAGGGCATCAACACCGACCGAGAAGGCTGGGACGAGGGCATCACCAAGTGGTATGACTCCATCGCCAACGACGTCTACATCCACGACCCGCAGAACATGATGGTCTTCCCGGGCAACCACGACACCGACCGCATCGGCGACGTCGTGGGACAGGATCCCGCCAAGATGAAGCTCGTGATGGCCCTGCTCGCCACCGTGCGCGGCTACCCGCAGGTCTTCGCGGGCGACGAGCTGATGGTCGTCTCGCGCGACCGCAGCCAGGGCCACGGCGGCCTGCGCGTGGAACTCCCGGCGGACTGGGAGCAGAACCCCGTCCAGAAGGACCTGCACGACTACGTCCGCACCCTGCTGCAGTGGCGCAAGGGCTCCGCGGCCGTGCAGCACGGCCGCACGCTCCACTTCCTGAGCCGCGACAACACCTACGCCTACTGGCGCATCGCCGACAGCGGCGAGACGGTGTTCGTCTACCTCAACAACAACCCCGCCCCGCGCGAGATCCCCTGGGCGGACTACGCCGAGGTCACGGACGGGCTGAAGGGTCCCGGCCGCGATGTCATCACCGGAGAAAATGTTAACTTTGCCCCCCGGACCGTGGCGGGCCGCACCGCCCTGGTCGTCGAATTCAAATAGCTCCCGCCCCATGAACCGACTGCTCTCCATCCTTTCCCTGCTGGCGCTCGCCGCCTGCGCCCCCAAACCGGCCGCCGCACCGGAGCCGGCGGCGGAACTGACCTCTCCGGACGGCAAGCTCCGGATGGCCTTCTACCTGTCCGCCGAAGGCACGCCCCGCTACGACCTCTCCCGCGAGGGGACGGCCGTCCTGACCCCCGGCCGCCTGGGCTTCAGCCTGCGCGGCGTGGTCAAGGCCGAGGACCTGCACTACAACGCCGACGGGACCATCGACAAGGAGGACGGCGCCCCGGCGCTGGCCTTCGACCGCGGGTTCGAGCTCGCCGGCACGGAGACGGACACCTTCGACGAAGTCTGGGAGCCGGTCTGGGGCGAGGAGTCGCAGATCCGCAACCACTACAACGAGCTGCTCGTCCACCTGCGCCAGCGCGAAGGCGGGCGCCTGCTGGACATCCGCTTCCGCCTGTTCGACGACGGACTGGGCTTCCGCTACGAGTTCCCGTCCGGCCAGCCGATGGTGCATTTCGTCATCAAGGAGGAGCTCACGGAGTTCGCCTGCGCCGGCGACAACACCGCCTGGTGGATCCCGGGCGACTACGACACCCAGGAATACGAATACAACCGCACGAAGCTGTCGGAGGTCAGCGCGCATTTCCGCGACAAGATGCGCGGCAACAGCAGCCAGACCCCGTTCAGCACCTCCGGCGTGCAGACCTCCCTGCAGATGAAGACCCCGGAAGGCCTGTACGTCAACATCCACGAGGCCGCGCTGGTGGACTACCCCTGCATGCACCTGCTGGTGGACGGCAAGTCGCACGTGCTGCACGCCCACCTCACCCCCGACGCCGAAGGGTGGAAGGGCAACCTCACCACCCCCGCCAGGACGCCCTGGCGCACCGTGCAGGTGGCCGCCCGCGCCACGGACCAGCTGGCCTCGCGCCTGGTGCTCAACCTCAACGAGCCCTGCGCGCTGGATGACGTGAGCTGGATCCACCCCGTCAAGTACATGGGCGTGTGGTGGGAGATGATCGCCGGGGCCGGCTCCTGGGCCTACACCGACGCCACGGGCATCGACCTCGACACCTTCGACTACGCCGCGGCGACGCCCAACGGGCGTCACAGCGCCAACAACGAGCGGGTGCGCACCTATATCGATTTCGCCGCGGAGCACGGCTTCGACGCGCTGCTCGTCGAGGGCTGGAACATCGGCTGGGAAGAGTGGGCCAACTGCAACAAGGACCACGTCTTCGACTTCCAGACCCCGTATCCCGACTTCGACATCGAGGCCCTGAACGCCTATGCGCACGGCAAGGGCCTCCGCCTGGTGATGCACCACGAGACCTCGTCCAGCGTGCGCAACTACGAGCGCTACCTGGAAGCCGCCTATTCGCTGATGAACCGCTACGGCTACGACGCCGTCAAGTCCGGCTACGTAGGCGACATCCTCCCGCAGGGCCAGCACCACTACAGCCAGTGGATGGTCAACCATTACCTGTACTGCATCACCGAGGCCGCCCGGCACCACATCATGGTCAACGCCCACGAGGCGGTGCGCCCCACGGGCCTGTGCCGCACCTACCCCAACCTGATCGGCAACGAATCCGCGATGGGCACGGAATACCAGGCCTTCGGCGGCATCACGCCGGGCCACACGGCCCTCCTCCCCTTCACCCGCCTCAACGGCGGCCCGATGGACTACACCCCGGGCATCTTCGAGCCGAACCTCAAGGAGTGGTGCGGCAACGACTCGCACGTCAATTCGACGATCTGCGGCCAGCTGGGCCTGTACCTGACGATGTACTCGCCCCTGCAGATGGCCGCCGACACGCCCGAGCACTACAGCCGCTTCATGGATGCGTTCCAGTTCATCAAGGACGTGGCCGTGGACTGGAGCGAGAGCCGCTACCTCTGCGCCGAGCCGATGGAATACATCGTGGTGGCGCGCAAGGCCAAGGGCACCGGCCAGTGGTTCCTCGGCGGCGTGACGGACGGGCAGCAGCGCAGCTTCGAGCTGAAGCTGGACTTCCTCGAGCCCGGCACGTATGAGGCCACCCTCTACGCCGACGCCCCGGACGCCCACTACGCCGACAACCCGCAGGCCTACCGGATCACGAAGCAGACCGTCACCCCGGCCGGCACCCTCCCGGTCACCATGGCCCCCGGCGGCGGCTTCGCCGTCAGTTTCCGGAAACTTTAATGATTCGTCTGCGCCCGGGAGCGGCAGGGGCTTTGCGCTGCTTTTGCCCGGGTAGGGTCGGGCGCAGGGCGAAGCCCGCAGCACGATAGCAGCGCAAAGCCCCTGCCGCTCCCGGGCGCAGACGAAAACCGATTGACTATGACAGTAACATTCAAGATACAGTATGAGACCAGGTGGGGCGAGAGCCTCGCGCTGGTCCTCCAGGACAAGAAACACCCCATGCAGTGGGGTGAGGGCGCCGTCTGGAGCGTGACGGTCAAGGACTGTCCCGCCGCAGCGCTCAAGGATTACACGTACGTGGTGATGCGCGACGGCCTGATCGTCCGCACCGAATGGAGCCACCACAGCAGCAAATCCGCCCGTGAGATCACGGACGCCTGGATCGACTGCCCGATCCCGGGCTGCCCGTTCCCCCGGGCGCACCAGGCAGAGAAGTTCGACCGGCCCGGCTTCCGCGGCGCCGGCACGGCCGTCCCCGTGTTCTCGCTGCGCACGCCGGCCGACTTCGGCATCGGCGAGTTCCGCGACCTGCGGCCCCTCGTGGACTGGGCCGCCGCCACGCACCAGTGCGTGATCCAGCTGCTGCCCGTCAACGACACCACCCGCAAGGGCGGCTGGCAGGACTCCTACCCCTACAGCCCCGTCTCCACCTTCGCCCTGCACCCGCTCTACATGCACCTGCAGGACCTCGGCATCAAGGAAGATGCCGCCTTCCGCAAGCAGCAGGCGGCCCTGAACGCCCTGCCGGAGCTGGACTACCCGAAGGTCTTCAAGGCCAAGATGGCCTATATCCGCCAGGCCTACGAGAAGCGCGGCGCCAAGGACCTCGCCTCCGCCGCCTTCAAGCGCTTCTGCAAGGAGAATCAGGGCTGGCTCGACGAATACACCGCCTTCTGCGCCCGCCGCGACAAGCTGGAGCCCGAATACTACGCCTGGATGCAGTACCACCTGGACAAGCAGTTCTGCGAAGAGGTGGACTACGCGCGCGCCAAGGGCGTCTCCTTCAAGGGTGACCTCCCGATCGGCGTGAGCGCCGACAGCGCCGAGGCCTACTGGCACCCGGAACTCTTCAACCTCGACTCCTCGACCGGCGCCCCGCCCGACTTCTTCAGCCGGGACGGCCAGAACTGGGGCTTCCCCACCTACAACTGGGAGGAGATGGCCAAGGACGACTACGCCTGGTGGAAGGCCCGCCTGCGCAAGATGAGCCGCTACTTCGACGCCTTCCGCATCGACCACATCCTCGGCTTCTTCCGCATCTGGGAGATCCCCACGGAGTACAAGAGCGGCATGATGGGCCACTTCAACCCGGCCCTGCCCTACTCGCCGGAGGACATCGCGGCGCTCGGGCTGCCCCTCGAAGGGCTCTTCCACCCCGACCCGCGCCACCCGGGCATGTACCAGCCGCTGATCGCGCCCGACTCCGCGTCGCTGCCGCAGTGGCAGCAGGAGCGCTTCGGCGCCCTCTACAACGACTTCTTCTACCACCGCCACGACGAATTCTGGCGCCGCAACGCCGAGAAGAAGCTCCCCGAGCTGCTCGGCGCCACGGGCATGCTGGCCTGCGGCGAAGACCTCGGCATGGTGCCGGACTGCGTGCCGGGCGTGATGGACCGCGAGAAGATCCTCTCGCTGAAGATGCGCGGCATGGAGCAGGAAGGCGAATGGAAGTACCTGAGCGTGTGCGCCACTTCCAGCCACGACATGGAGACCCTGCGCATGCAATGCGCGGAGGATCCCAAGCCGTGGGAGGTGCGCCGGATGCTGTGGGACTTCCTCGACTCCCCGTCGATGCTCGCCATCTTCCCGCTGCAGGACTGGGTGGCGATGGACCCGCAGCTGCGCCGGCCCGACCGGATGGCCGAACGCATCAACGAGCCCGCCAACCCGCACCACCACTGGCGCTTCCGCCTCCACTTCGACCTCCACGAGCTGATGGAAGCGAGCGAACTCAACGTCGCCGTCGAGGGGATGGTCAAGGACGCCCGCCGCGCGGCCTGATGCCGGACGACTGTCGCTGAGGGTCCCGAGGCGGGACCCTCAGAAGCATTTCAGCCTGTTTTTGCTTTCGAGGGTCCGGAATATGGACCCTCGAAAGCGTTATATCACTTATTTTTGTATATTTGTCAAGATATAACTTGAAAACTATGTGGTGGATCGTAGTAACCCTCCTCGTCCTGGGCATCCTGCTGATGCTCGTTGAAATGCTCCTGATTCCCGGGGTCGGCGTGGCCGGCTTCCTGAGCCTCGGCTCGCTGGGTGTCGCCTGCTGGTACGCCTTCTCGGCCATCTCCACGGCCGCCGGCTGGTGGACCAGCCTCGCCGCCGTGCTGCTGCTCGGCATCATGATGTTCTTCGCGCTGCGCGCCAAGACCTGGCGGCGGTTCGAGCTCAAGACCGAAGTCGACTCCAGGATGGGCACGGAGTCCGAAGGCGTGCACGTCGGCGACCGCGGCATCGCCTACACGCGCCTCGCGCCCATGGGCACGGGCCGCTTCGGCGCGCTCTCCTGCGAGGTCAAGTCCTTCGACAACACGATGGTCGCCGCCGGTACGCCGGTCGAGGTCGTGGCCATCGAAGAGAACAAACCCCTTGTCAAACCCTTAACGCAAGCATAATCCCATGAACGTCATCATCTGGATCGTGATCGCGATTGTCGGTCTCATCATCATCCTCTGGTTCTTCCCGGTGGCCCTGTGGTTCCAGGCCCTGCTGTCCGGTGTCTACGTGTCCCTCATCCAGCTCGTGCTGATGCGCTGGAGGGGCGTGAACCCCCGCACCATCGTGATGGCCCTGATCACGGGCACTAAGGCCGGCCTCACGCTCAAGGCCAACGAACTCGAAGCCCACTACCTGGCGCGCGGCAACGTCACCAAGGTGGTGATGGCGCTCATCTCCGCCAATAAGGCCAACATCCCCCTGGACTTCAAGATGGCCTCGGCCATCGACCTGGCCGGCCGCGACGTGCTCGAGGCCGTGCAGATGTCGGTCAACCCCAAGGTCATCAACACCCCGCCCGTCACGGCCGTCGCCAAGGACGGCATCCAGCTGATCGCCAAGGCGCGCGTCACCGTGCGCGCCAACATCAAGCAGTTGGTCGGCGGCGCCGGCGAGGAGACCATCCTCGCGCGCGTCGGCGAGGGCATCGTCTCGTCCATCGGCTCTTCCGACAGCCACAAGAGCGTGCTGGAGAACCCTGACAGCATCTCCAAGCTGGTGCTCGGCAAGGGTCTCGACGCCGGCACGGCCTACGAGATCCTCTCGATCGACATCGCCGACATCGACGTGGGCAAGAACATCGGCGCCGTCCTCCAGATGGACCAGG
This sequence comes from Bacteroidales bacterium, assembly GCA_017477245.1. Taxonomy (GTDB): domain Bacteria; phylum Bacteroidota; class Bacteroidia; order Bacteroidales; family UBA932; genus Cryptobacteroides. Next base: position 30,895 of record JAFUWY010000020.1, read on the forward strand.
CCGATGCCGACAAGAACATCGCCCAGGCCCGCGCCGAGGAGCGCCGCGCCATGGCCGTCGCGCAGGAGCAGGAGATGAAGGCCAAGGCCCAGGAGGCCCGCGCCCGCGTGATCGAAGCCGAGGCGCAGGTCCCGCTCGCCATGGCCGAGGCCTTCCGCAGCGGCAACCTCGGCATCATGGACTACTACCGGATGAAGAACATCCAGGCCGACACCGAGATGCGCGAGAACATCGCCAAATAGCGGCCTTTCCCGCACTGAAGCAGAGACAGAACCGGGCATTCCCCGGTTCTGTTTTTGGTATATAAACGACTAAAAGTCACAAATTAGGCATGCAAAGTTTCTTTCTTTTGAGAAAAATACTAACTTTGCGGACTATTTTGTGAAATATATTTAATTTACCATAATTATGCAAAGCAAAGGTGCAATCAGATTTGTCACGATCTGCCTCCTGCTCGCCTGCCTCTGGCAGCTGTCCTTCACGGCGGTGACTTCCATCTACAACCGGAAGGCCGAGAAGCGCGCCGAGCAGATTGCCAGCCAGGCCGACCTGTCGGCTGTCGCCGAGGCCGATCGTGCATTCTTCCTCGATTCGATCCGCAAGATCGAGGCTCGCCGCTACACGGATTCCATCTCCGGCGAGAAGGTTTACATGGGTCAGACATTCAAGCAGGTCCAGAGCAACGAAATCAACCTCGGCCTCGACCTCAAGGGCGGTATGAACGTGATGCTGCAGGTCCAGCTTGAGGACCTCGTACGCGCCCTCTCCGGCAACAACCAGACCCCGGAGTTCCAGCAGGCCATCGCGCTTGCCAAGCAGCGCAGCGTCAACTCCCAGTCCGATTTCATCTCCCTCTTCGCCGAGGCCTTCAAGGAGACCGCTCCGACGACCCGCCTCGCCCAGGTGTTCGGCACCTATGAGATGCGCGACCGCATCAAGCCCGAGTCCACCGACGACCAGGTCGTCAGCGTGATCCGCGAAGAAGCCGAGAGCGCCGTCGCCAACTCCTTCAACGTGCTGCGCAACCGTATCGACCGCTTCGGCGTGACCCAGCCTTCCATCCAGAAGATCGGCAACACCGGCCGCATCCTCGTGGAACTCCCGGGCGTCAAGGAGCCTGAGCGTGTCCGCAAGCTGCTCCAGGGCACAGCCTCCCTCGAATTCTGGCCGACCTTCACCTACGACGAGATGGCCACCTACCTCGACGAGGCCAACACCCGCCTGGCCCAGCTCCTCTCCGCCGACGACGAGCCCGCCGCCGCTGAAGAGCAGGCCGCCCCGGCCGCCGAAGGCGACGCCGTGGCCCAGGAGCTCCAGGCCCAGAACGCTGCTTCCGAGGACGCTGAAGTCGCCGCCGCCCGCAAGGCCAACCCGCTCTACGCGGTCCTGAGCCCCTCCGGCATGCGCGGCAACGCCTGCATCGGCCTCGCAGCCGCTGCCGACACCGCCCTCGTCAACAAGTACCTCCGGATGCCCGAGATCGCGGCCATCTTCCCGGCGGAATTCCGCCCGATGTGGTCCGTCCAGCCGTCCGAATATGTCCAGGGTGACAACATCTACGAACTCGTCGCCATCAAGGCCACGTCCCGCGACGGCAAGGCTCCGCTCGACGGCGGCGTCGTGACCGACGCCCACGTCGACTACGACCAGCGCCGCGGCGGCAACCCGGGCGTCTCCATGACCATGAACGCCGAGGGCGCCAACATCTGGGCCCGCCTGACCAAGGAGAACATCGGCCGCCAGATCGCCATCGTGCTCGACGGCACGGTCTACTCCTATCCGAACGTCCAGACCGAGATCACCGGAGGTTCCTCCTCCATCACCGGCAACTTCACCATCGACGAAGCCACCGACCTCACCAACGTCCTCAAGTCCGGTAAGCTTCCCGCCCCGGCCACGATCGTCCAGGAGCAGGTCGTCGGTCCGTCCCTCGGTGCCGAGTCCATCCGCGCGGGTCTGATCTCCTTCCTGATCGCCTTCTGCCTCGTCCTCCTGTACATGCTCTTCTTCTATCAGGGTGCAGGTATCGCGGCAGACATCGCCCTGCTCACCAACGTAGTGCTCCTCTTCGGCGTGCTCTCCGCCTTCGGCGCCGTCCTCACGCTGCCGGGTATCGCGGGTCTCGTCCTGACCCTGGGTATGGCCGTGGATGCCAACGTGATCATCTATGAACGCATCAAGGAGGAACTCAAGGCCGGCAAGGGTCTGGGCAAGGCCGTCGCCGACGGCTACCGCAACGCCTACTCCGCCATCATCGACGGCCAGGTGACCACCCTCCTGACGGGTATCGTGCTGTTCTTCTTCGGCTCCGGTCCGATCAAGGGCTTCGCCACGACCCTCATCATCGGTATCCTCACCTCCGTGTTCACCTCCATCTTCGTCACCCGCCTGATCTTCGAAGGCCGCATCGCCCGCGGCAAGAACATCACCTTCGAGAACAACCTGACGAAGAACTTCCTCAAGAACACCCACATCAACTTCCTGGATGCCCGCAAGTGGTCCTACATCATCTCCGGCGCGCTCATCGTGATCGCCATCGGTTCGATGTTCCTCAAGGGCTTCACCTACGGTGTCGACTTCACCGGCGGCCGCACCTACGTGGTCCGCTTCGACAAGCCCGTCACCGCCGAGGAGGTCCGCGCCGCGGTCAACAACACCTTCAACCTGGCCGATCCCGAGTCCTCCGTCGAGGTCAAGCAGTTCGGTGGCGACAGCCAGATGAAGGTCACCACCTCCTACAAGTTCCAGGATGAGTCCAGCACCGTGGACGCCGAGATCGAGAACATGCTCTACGAGTCCCTCAAGGGTTTCTACAGCGAGCCTGTGACCTTCTCCGACTTCACCTCCACGCTGGAGAACCCCAACGGTATCATCTCCTCCGACAAGGTGGGCGCCACCATCGCCAACGACATCAAGCGCAATGCCATCATCTCCATCATCCTCGCCCTGATCGTGATCTTCGCCTACATCGCGATGCGGTTCAAGGGCTGGAACTGGGGTCTCGGCGGTGTCGTCTCCCTGGCCCACACCGCGATCATCATCATCGGCTTCTTCTCCCTGTTCAGCGGCATCCTGCCCTTCAACCTGGACGTGGACCAGACCTTCATCGCCGCCATCCTGACGATCATCGGTTACGCCATCAACGACAACGTGGTGATCTTCGACCGTATCCGTGAGAACCTTGCGCTCCACCCGAGCGACGACTTCAAGGAGACGGTCAACAAGTCCCTCAACGCGACCCTGACCCGTACGGTCAACACCTCCGTGTCGACCCTCCTCCCGATGCTCGCCATCGCGATCTTCGGCGGTGAGTCCATCCGCGGTCTGTCCGTCGCCCTCTGCCTCGGTGTCCTCATCGGTACCTACGCCTCCATCATGATCGGTACCCCGGTCATGTTCGACGCCGAGATGGCCGCCCGCAAGAAGGCTGCCAGCAAGAAATAAGACCGTCCTTCCGGGCCCGCCCGGAATCCCGGATAGCGATACCCCCCGACCGACATTCCGGCCGGGGGATATTTTTTTCCGTATCCCTGGTAACTTTTTGCAAGCGCCTGCGTCTTAATACTGTCGGCAAACTAAAACCGTTATGAAAAAGTGGCTGCTTACCGTATTGTGCTGCCTGATGGCCTTTTCTTGCTCCGATGATTCTGTCAGTCTTGGCAAAGACGTGGTCGTAAAAGCGTTTCCGGAGCATTATGATTTGGGCGGAGGGGAACCCCTGGAAACAGATTTCCGCGGGCTGGTGGATATCAAGGTGCATGGGAAGGAAGTCTATTGTATGACGATGGACCCGACCGGCCTGATCGGGGCCATCGACCTGGACCAGCCGCAAAGCTGGACCCGCTTCCTCCGCATGGGCAATGGTCCGCTGGAAACGCTGGCTCCAATCCCCTTCCATACGATGCTGTTCCAGGAAGGGCCGGACGGGGACTTGCTGGCGGACTTCTACGACATGAAGAAAGGGATCATCCGCGTGAACCTCAGCCAGTCCCTCCGTCAGGGCAGCCTGGCTGCATCGCGTACGGGAGACCTGCCTTCGGGACTGTCCGGGACGGCCGGTCTGACGTTGTTGGACACCGATACTTTCTTCTTCCAGCATCCGGGCCCTGACTCCCGCCAGGTCATCCGGGGATTATGGAAGTCCGGTGAAAGGGTTACCCCGGCGCAAGAGCGCCTGAACAGCTTTTCTCTCACGGAGCCGGACAGTTTCATGTTCAACCTGTTTATGACCATGCCCGGGTATGATCCGACGCGGGAACGGATCGTCGAGGCATCCTCCCTGCAGAATACCATCCATCTGTATGACCTCCATACGCCGTATGCCCGTACGGTACATGTATATGAGCGGGCGAAAGGAATCGGGGATCTGGAAGAATCCGGACCGGAAGGCTTGAAAAGTTCGTTTAAGAAGGTGCTGGCCTTCCCCTCCTTTTTCGCCGTGTTGTACTCGGGTGACAGCCTTTACAAGCCCGTCGGGCAAAATCCGCGCGTCCTGTTTTTCGATTGGGACGGGAGACCGCTCGCCGAGGCCGCTCCCGCTTGTGCGGGGACTACCTTCGATATCGACCTCTCCGGGAAGAAACTTTATCTCGCGGACCAAAAGAGCGAAACAATTCGCGTTTTCGACCTGTCGAAAGTCCTGGACAGGATCATGGATTCAAGCGCGGAGTCCCCGGATGTCACGACCTATTCGCCCTTGAAGTCGACGGAAGAAGTTGCGGACCTGTCACCGTTTATCACCGACCTGGACATGATCCAGGTCGGCGTGGACAGCGTGGCTCGTACAGGAATGCGGAAGATCCTATTTTCGGATCCGATTGTCTTTCTGTGCGGCGGCGCCGTGTTCTCTGCGACACCGGATTGGCGATTCATCCATCGTCTTGGGAATGTAGGCCGCGGCCCCGGCGAGTACTTGTCTGTCAAGGATATCGTGATCAATTCCGCCGGGGATGAAGTATGGTGCATGGATGTGTTGAACGATATCTTGCGCTATGATCTGAAAACGGGGGCTTTCCTGGAGAAGGTTCAATATAATGACGGCGGTTATGCCAGGGCCATGATCCCGCAACGTAATAATTCCGTGCTTCTGTACACGCCAAACCCCCTGAATGACTTTCCGGAGAATCATGAAACGTTCCACTGTATACGCCGATACGATGCTGCCGGGCAAGAGACCGGCACAGGCTTGTCCTGGACGCGGTTCAATGTGATGGCGAGTTTCTCGATACCTGTTTCCACGACAAGAGCGGGAGAGTATGTCCTTACTCCGGAATCATCGGATACGGCGTACGTCTATGACGACAACGGCCCTGCATATCAGATCCGGTTTGATTTCGGGAAGAAATGGATTCCGGACAACTTCTTCGACCCCGAAAACGGAGATCCCGCAGAGAAGGTAGGCGAACTGTTCGACATGGATTGCTACAAGTTGATTTCCTCCGTATATCTTCTCGAGGAGGATGTTTATCTGCATGCTTATGGGAAAGACTCCTCTTCCTGGAACTTCTTCTTTCCGAAAGATGGCTCGCGCGGGATCCGATGGAAGTCTGTCGGTGTCCTGAGCCCGCCGATAAGCGCCCTTGCTGCGGACGGGGATCATCTTTACTTTCTCTACGACGACTACGGCTACGTTGAGGAAGAGCCGGATCCTTTGAAAAAAGCCGTCAATGAGAAATTCGGATCCCCCGGGACGAAAGGGGCTACCTATCTGATTAAAGTCAAGTTGGATGTCAAGTAAAGTGCCCATGAACAAGACGGTGAACGCATGCTTCAAGCATCAGCTGGGACGGATTGGCATCATCCTGTGCCTTGTTGGCCTGTATGGATGTAATCTGGCGAAAGACCCGGGGAAATCGGTAGACCTGCGCAAGGCAACGGCGGGGAAGGTTTCTATCCGCGACATCTATGAGAGCATCGAGCTCGTCCCGCTGGCCCAGGTCCCGGAAGACCTTTCGCCGGAGGCCTCCTTGTCCGGCTTGTGCGTGACCCGGGACCGCTTTATCCTGCAGGACAGAGACCGCGCGGTCCTGTTCTACCGGCATGACGGTTCCCTGGCGGAAATCTTGAACCCGGGGGTGCCCGTCACGGACTTCTCAATCTGGCAGGAGCGGGTGCTCGACCTGTTGTCCGGATACGAGATCCGGGAGTATGCCCTCCCGGACCTTTCCCAGCTGCGCCGTACCCCACTTGATACACTGGTCGTTCCGACACGGATCGCCCGTCGGGAGAAGAATGTCATGATCCTGCCTGCGTATGCGGGGAACCGGGATTACATGTGTGAGTACTATTTCGACCGGAAATACTACGCGGCTTCGGAAGGCAACATGGACAGCGGGCAGACACAGGATATCGTAAAACACATGTCCCTGTTCCGCTATGGTGACCAGCTGTTGGCTTTGTATCCGCATAACGGACAGATCTGGAGATGTGCGGAATTTTTCGGGGTCTTCCTCTGGCTGGATTTCAATAAACGTGACGGTGATTCGGTGGAATTCCTCTCCGCACAGGTTACTGATGAGAAGGTGTACTTTGCGCTGCTCATCAACGGGGCGGAGCACCTGCTCATATACAACCGGGCAGACTATAGATATTCCCTGATAAAGACCACCTCCGAGGGCGTATCCCTGCCGCTGGGGGTTATCCGGGACGGCGTCAACTACGTCTGTTGTGCAACGGCGGACCTGCCCCGTTACCTGAAGCGAGAGCTGTTGGATCCGGAAGATGCCCGTATATTTGACAAGGTCTCCTCTACCGGACAGCATGTCGTCATAAAGTACCGCTTCCTGTAATTGACAAACGCTTGATTCATACAGATTTGGACAAACATACCGATGAAAAACCGTGCAGGTATGTCCGCGCAAAACATTGATTCTGCGAAACATACGGAAAACGGCCCCGCCAGACGGAAAAGTTATCAACAATCACAGCCCCGGCCCGCTGAAGGTCGGGGGTTTTTGTGTATCTTTGTGCAGCCATGTCCTTCGTACACCTGCACGTCCATACCCAATACTCCATCCTCGACGGGATGAGCGACATCGAGAAGCTCTTCCGCCGGGCCGAAGAACTGGGCATGCCCGGCCTCGCCATCACCGACCACGGCAACATGTACGGCGTCAAGGACTTCAGCGACGTGTCCAAGAAGCATCCGGACGTCAAACCCATCTTCGGCTGCGAGATCTACGTCACGCAGCACTACGACCACCACCTCAAGGACAACGACCACAAGAAGTACTACCACCTCATCCTGCTCGCCAAGAACTACAACGGCTACAAGAACCTCATGAAGATCGTGTCCACCGGACACATCGAGGGCATGTACTACAAGCCGCGCGTGAGCCACGAGGTGCTGGAGCAGTACCACGAAGACCTCATCTGCTGCTCCGCCTGCATGGCGGGCGAGGTCCCGCGCGGGATCCTCGCCGGCGACGAGGAAGGCGTGCACAAGGCGATCGAGTGGCACAAGCGCGTCTTCGGCGACGACTATTACCTCGAGGTGATGCTCCACAAGACGGAGGTCCCCGGGATGTCCCTCGAGCTCTACGAGCGCCAGAAGGAATACACCGCCCGCATCTTCGAGCTGGCGAAGGAGCACGGCGTCAAGGTCGTGGCCACCAACGACGTCCACTTCGTCCGCAAGGAGGACGGCCCGGCGCACGACCGGCTCATCTGCCTGACCACCAACGCGATGGTCGACGACCCCAAGCGCCTCCGCTACACCCAGCAGGAGTACCTCAAGAGCGAGGAGGAGATGGCGGCGCTCTTCCCGGACCATCCGGAGGCCCTCGCCAACACCCTCGAGGTGCTGGACAAGGTAGAGCGCTACGAGATCAACCGCGGCCACGTCCTCCCGAAGTTCGACCTCCCGGAGGAGTTCCTCGCGCAGATCGACTCGCACCTCGCGAAATACGCCGACATCATCGAGAACGGCAAGTACGACGTCTCCAAGGACGCCGACGGCAATGAAGTGAAGCACTACCGCGGCGACGAATTCTGCCGGTCGGTGGCCTACCTCTGCCACCTCACCTACGAAGGCGCCCGCCGCCGCTACGGCGACACCCTCACCCAGGAGCAGCAGGACCGCCTGCACTTCGAGCTCATGACGATCTCGTTCATGGGCTTCCCGGACTACTTCCTCATCGTCCAGGACTTCATCAACTGGGGGCGCCGCAACGGCGTGTCCGTGGGCCCCGGGCGCGGCTCCGCCGCCGGCTCGTGCGTGGCCTACTGCCTCGGCATCACCAACCTCGACCCGATCCGCTACGACCTCCTGTTCGAGCGTTTCCTCAACCCCGAGCGCATCTCCATGCCGGATATCGACGTGGACTTCGACGACGAAGGCCGCTACCGCGTGATCCAGTACGTCCAGGACCACTACGGCGCCGACCACATCTCCCACGTCATCACCTTCGGCACCATGGCCGCCAAGCTGGCCGTCAAGGACGTGGCGCGCATCTCCAACCTCCCCATCCCGGAATCCAACCGCCTCACCAAGATGATCCCCGACCGCCCCATCGTGGTCCGGGAGAACGGCGAGGACAAGGAATACAAGCCCACGCTCGCCAACAGCGTCAAGTACGTCAAGGAACTCAAGCAGGAATACGAAAACGGTGACCCGCTGGTGCGCGAGGTGCTCGACTACGCCCTCAAGCTCGAAGGCTGCATCCGCCAGACCGGCATCCACGCCTGCGCCATGATCATCGGCCGCGGCAACCTCACGGACTACATCCCCATCACGATGGGCGTCGACAAGGCCACGGGCCAGGAAGTCTGGGTCAGCCAGTACGAAGGCACCAAGATCGAGGACGTGGGCATGCTCAAGATGGACTTTCTCGGCCTCAAGACCCTCTCCATCATCGACCGCGCCCTGGCCCTCGTCAAGAAGCGCTTCGGCACGGACATCGACATCGAGCAGATCCCCATCGACGACCCGGCGGTCTACGACCTCTACGCCCGCGGCGACACCAAGAGCATCTTCCAGTTCGAATCCGGCGGCATGAAGGAATGGCTGATCCGCCTGCACCCCGAGCGCTTCGAGGACCTCATCGCCATGAACGCCCTCTACCGTCCGGGCCCGATGGACTACATCCCGGACTTCGTGGCGGGCAAGAACGACCCCTCCAAGATCCACTACGACCTCCCCGAGATGGAGGAGCTCCTCAAGGAGACCTACGGCGTCACGGTCTACCAGGAGCAGGTCATGCGCCTGTCGCAGAAGCTCGCCGGCTTCTCCAAGGGCAAGGCCGACAAGCTCCGCAAGGCCATGGGCAAGAAGCAGAAAGCCGTGCTCGACTCGCTCAAGGAATCCTTCATGAAGGGGGCCCTCGCCAACGGCCACCCGGAGCCCGTCCTGCAGAAGATCTGGTCCGACTGGGAGGCCTTCGCCAAATACGCCTTCAACAAGTCCCACGCCACCTGCTACGCCTGGGTGAGCTACCAGACCGCCTGGATCAAGGCCCACTACCCGTCCGAATTCCAGGCCTCCAACCTCACGCAGAACATCTCCAACATGGAGGAGATGAAGGAGATCATGGCGGACTGCCGCAAGGCCGGCATCAAGGTCCTCAGTCCCGACGTCAACGAATCCGACGCCCAGTTCTCCGTCAACAAGAAGGGCGACATCCGCTACGGCCTGGGCGGCCTCAAGGGCTTCGGCGAGAACGTCGTGGACGCCATCATCAAGGAGCGCACGGCCCACGGCCCCTTCTCCGACCTGTTCGACTTCGTCGAGCGCATGGCGGAGATGCTCAACCGCCGCAGCGTCGAGACGCTCGTCTACGCCGGCGCATTCGACTCCTTCGGCCTCAGGCGCTCGCAGTACTTCCTGCCCTGCAAGAACGGCGAGCTCTTCATCGACGAGATCGTCAAGTACGCAGGCCTCTACCGCAACGACCAGCTCGACTCGGCCAACTCCCTGTTCGGCGAGGTCGAGGAGCTCAAGCCCGTGCGTCCGGAAGCCCCGATGATGGTCGGCGAGGAGGATATCCTGGGCCTGCTCCAGCAGGAGAAGGAATACGTCGGCATGTACCTGTCGTCCCACCCGCTCGACCGCTACCGTTTCGAGATCGACACCTTCACGGACTGCCAGCTCTCGCAGCTGCAGGCCCGCATCGACGAATGCGAGGGCAAGGACAAGGCCAGCAAGGCCGCCGTGGCCGGCATCGTCACGGATGTCAAGACCCTCACGACCCGCAACGGCTCGCAGGGCGCCCGCGTGACCGTGGAGGACTACAGCGGCACGTTCGAATTCGCCCTGTTCGGCAAGGACTACCAGGCCTGGCTGCCCTTCATGCAGCTCCACGCGCAGATCTTCATCGAAGGGGAGATCTCCGCGCGCTACTTCCTCAAGCCCGAAGAGCGCGCGCAGGGCAAGCGCGCCCCGTACGGCATCAAGATCAAGAAGATCACGCTGCTGGGCAACCTGGGCGAGGACCTCATCACCGCCTTCAGCATCGTCCTCGCGTCCGACAAGCTGTCGCCGGACTTCCGCGAGCGGCTCGTCAAGACCTTGAAGAAATTCAAGGGCAAGACCCCGCTGTCGCTCTTCCTGCACGACAAGGCCACGGGCTACAACCTCGAATTCTACTCCAAGAAATTCCAGGTCGCCGTCTGCGAAGAGTTCATCACCGCCCTGCAGCAGCTGGGCGTCCAGTACTCCGTCTCACATAAATGAGATTCCGGGTCAAGCCCGGAATGACGGCCAGGAGCCTTCCTTTAAGCCCGGAATGACTGCATGGAACCCGGTTCCTACCCCAGGCTGGTGCGGGAGAGATAGTCTTTGACGTCCTGCCGGTAGCTGTCGCCGATGGGGATAAGGGTGCCGTCGTCGAGGGTGATGCCCTCGCGCGAGACCTCGCGGATGTGCTCCAGGCTGATGATATAGGAGCGATGCACGCGCATGAAGCGGCCCGCCGGGAGCCTATCCTCCAGCGCCTTGAGACGCACCAGCACGATCAGCGGGGTCGGGGAATCCGTCAGCCAGACCTTGGCGTACTCGCTCATCCCCTCGACATACCGGATATCCCGTATGCGCACGCGCACGGTCCGGTAGTCCGTCTTGAAGAAGAGCGCGTCGTCCTGCGGCGTGACGGCCGCCGGGGCCGGCGCAGCCGCAGCCTCGCGCGGGGCCAGGCGCTCCCGCAGTTTCTCCGCCGCCGCCAGGAAATCCGCCAGTCCGAAGGGCTTGAGCAGGTAGTCTACGGCATTGACCCGGAAACCTTCCACCGCAAATTCGGAGTACGCGGTCGTGAAAACAACCAAGGGCGGGTTGGTAAGCGTACGCACGAAATCCATCCCGGTGATGTCCGGCATGTTGATATCCAGGAACATCGCATCCACCGCCTGCTCGCTGAGCACGCGCCGCGCCTCCAGGGCGCTGTGGCAGGCCGCCACCAGTTCCAGGTAGGGGACCTTGGCGATATACATTTCCAGTTGCTTGAGCGCCAGCGGCTCATCGTCTATGGCCAGGACTCGGATCATATGGCTTCAGGGATTTCGGGTTGTGCAGGGAAGACCAGGAGCAGCTCGTAGGCTCCGGCCGGTTCGTCGATATGCAGGACATAACGCTCACCGTAGAGCAGGTCCAGGCGGCGGCGGGCATTCTCCTGGCCGATACCGGACCCGTCCTTGCGCTCCGCGGGCGTCTGGCGGCTGTTGGCGCATTTGAAGAGGACCTTCCCCTCCTCCACCGCCACGGAGATGTGCACGTACGAAGGGGATTCGTAGCTGACGCCGTGCTTGAAGGCGTTCTCCACGAACGAGGCGAACACGAGCGGGGGCACCTGGGCGCCGCCGTCGTGCTCCGGCAGCAGCAGGCTGATATCCACCCCCTCCGGGTAGCGCAGCCGCATCAGCGACACGTAGTGCCGCAGGAACTCCAACTCCTGGGACAGCGGGATCGTCGGGCTGCCGGAGTCATAGAGGATATGGCGCATCAGCCGCGACAGCTCCACGATGCTCTCCTTGGCCTTCTCGGGGTCGAGGTCCACCAGCGCGTGGATGTTGTTGAGCGTGTTCATGAAGAAGTGCGGGTTGATCTGGTAGCGGAGCGTGTCCAGCCGGTGCTGGAGGTTCTCCGTCTCCAGCTCCTGCACGCGCGCGGCATTGCGCACGGACTGGAACTGGAACTTGATGCCCATGTTGGCGGCGAGCATCATGATGCCCAGCAGGATCTTGAGCATCTCCATCGGCCGCGGTCCGCGACGGTCGGGCCCGCGGCGGAAGGGATCCTCCGGCCGGAACCCGCCGAACGGCTCCAGACGGGGCTCCATCTGGTCCGGGAGGGGCTCCGCCGGCTCCAGGCGAGGCTCCGCCGGCCCCTGGCGCACCATCATCCCGGCTTCCTCGCGCACGGTCCCCTGGCCCTGCCGCATCCGCGCAGGGACCGGCCCGGTCCGGACCAGGAGCACAAACGCGCCGAAGGCGACCAGCAGCGCGGCGGTTGCGAGTGCATACGCCACCGGCTTGCGGCGGCGGAGCAGCAGCGGCGCCACCAGGTAATTGTGCAGCAGGAACAGGACGAGGAAGGGCACGATCCGCAGCCACAGCTGCAGCACGTTGGAGAAGGAAACACCCTCCTGGCGGGACAATCCCTGCAACAACGTCATCAGGGCGCCGATCACGAAAACGGCCACCCAGATCAGCAGGTAGAGGCGGTTCTCCCGCTTGTTCTCTTTCGACAACGGTTTCATCTTTACAAAAATAAACATTTCGCCGCAAAGCCGCATCCCTTTCGCTGAAGAAAACAGGGGGTTCGCTGAGACTTCCGGGGTGATAAAAAGAATTACTCCTATCTTCCGGGCCACACACCCGGCGTCATGCGCCGGGTCGTTTAACCCAAATGCCCTGTGACGTGTTCTACGTCCAAACCTAAACACCCTGCGCTCCGGGATTATTCATTCGGCCCCGGGGCGCTTTCGTTGTAAAAAATACTACGTTCATTGAATGGTTTCCGGCACGGCAAAATAGTTGTTTTCCCTTCCGCCGTGTAACTAAAACCGATGTGATATGAAAAAGATGTTGGTACTCAGCTTTCCGCTGGCCCTGGTCCTCGCATGCAGCAGCGTGAACGACCCGCTGGCCCTGGTCCAGGGCGGGTCCGATGACTCCGGAAGCACTTCCGGCAGCAGTTCTTCTTCCTCCTCTTCCTCCGCCAGCGACTATGTCATGGACGACGAAGGCGACAATATCAGCCTGGTCAGCTTCGACCGAACCATTTCCGTCACCTTCTCCGCCTCCGGCGCCACCGTCACGGGCGACGCCAACGGCATCGTCAAGGTCAGCGGCAACGACGTGACCGTGGACAATTCCGCCACAGGCGAAAAGGTCCTCTACAAGCTCTCCGGCACCGCTTCCGACGGCTTCTTCAAACTCTACAGCGCCAACAAGCAGGCCCTCCAGCTGGACGGCCTCTCGCTCACCAACAAGAACGGCGCCGCCATCAACGTCCAGAGCAGCAAACGCACCTTCGTGGTCGTGAACGGCACCAACCAGCTCGCCGACGGCAGCTCCTACTCCGACACCCCGTCCGACGAGGACGAGAAGGCCGCCTTCTTCAGCGAAGGCCAGCTCGTATTCAGCGGCAGCGGCTCCCTGACCGTCACAGCGACCGGCAAGGCCGGCATCACCTCCGACGACTACGTCCGCTTCCTGTCCAGCCCGACCGTCACGGTCAAGAGCACGGCCGGCCACGGCGTGCGCGGCAAGGACGCCGTGGTCGTCACCGACGGCACGCTCGGCATCACGGTCAGCGCCGCAGGCAAGAAGGGCATCAGCTCCGACGGTCCCGTACAGATCGACGGCGGCAAGACCACCATCACCGTCTCCGGCGGCGTGGACTCCTCCGACAGCAGCGACCTCTCCGGCTCGGCCGGCATCAAGGCAGACGGCATCTTCACGATCAACGACGGCGTCCTCACCGTCACCAACTCCGGCCAGGGCGGCAAGGGCATCAGCAGCGACCTGCAGGGCTATTTCAACGGCGGCACGGTCAAGGTGACAGTCTCCGGCAGCAACTACGGCTCTTCCTCCTCCGGCATGGGCGGTCCCGGCGGCTGGGGCGGCTGGGGCGGCTGGGGGTCCTCCTCTTCGTCCTCCGACAACAGCGTCGCCGCCAAGGGCATCAAGTTCGACGGCAACCTCGTCTTCGCCGGCGGTACGGTCAGCGTCACGGCCAAGAGCCACGAAGCCATCGAATCCAAGGGCACCATCGAGGTCAAGGGCGGCCGGATCTTCGCCCAGTCCTCCGACGACGCCATCAACGCCGCGAGCCACCTGACCATTTCCGACGGATACGTGTGCGCGTACTCCACCGGCAACGACGGACTCGACGCCAACGGCAACATGTACATCAAGGGCGGCGTGGTCTACGCCATCGGAAAGGGCAGCCCCGAGGTCGCGCTCGACGCCAATACGGAAGGCGGCTACAAGCTCTACGTGAGCGGCGGCACGCTCTTCGCCGTCGGCGGGCTCGAGAACGGCGCCCAGCTGACCCAGAACTGCTACTCCGCTTCCTGGAACAAGAACAGCTGGTACGCCGTGAGCGTCGGAGACAAGACCTACGCTTTCAAGACCCCCTCCTCCGGCGGCAACGGCCTCGTGGTCTCGGCAGCCTCCAAGCCCGAACTGAAATCCGGCGTGAGCGTCTCCGGCGGAGAGAGCATCTTCGAAGGCATGGGCCTGATCGCCCCCGAGGTGTCCGGCGGCTCGTCCGTCAGCCTGTCCAGCTACTCCGGCGGTGGCGGTTTCGGCGGTGGCGGTTTCGGCCCCGGCTGGTGATTGGATTTGTTGGATATTTGCCCGAATTTACTGAATTAGTGCGCGTTTGTTTATGTTTAGTCCTTATTTTGATCACTTAAATGATAAAAGCATGACTATGATCAAAAAAAGAACAGGGATTCTGGTCCTCGCGGCACTCCTCCCGCTCGCCGGGGGGTGTGTCGGAGACCTGATTACCATCGTAGACGAGGAAGAGACCACGGAGGTCGTGCTGGCCGATCCGGAACTGGCCTGGAGCGCCAGTGCATTCGAAGCGACCCTGGGCGCTGAAAACAGTTTCCCCACGCTTTCGAACACGCACTCGGTGAGCGTAACCTACAATTCTTCCGACACCAGCGTCGCGACCATCGCATCCGACGGCACCGTCACCCTGGTCGCCGCCGGCACCACGACCATCACCGCGGCCTCTGAAGAGACGGCCGCCTACGAGGCTGGCAGCGCCTCCTATACCCTCACCGTCGTCAAGAACAGCAGCAGCATCTACTGGAGCAACACCGCCTGCGAAGCTACCCTGGCATCGGACGGCAACTCGTTCCCGACCCTGACCAACGACCACCAGCTGACGGTCAGCTATGCCTCTTCGGACGAGACCGTCGCAACGGTTGCCCAGGACGGGGCGGTCACCCTGGTCGGCGTCGGCACCACGGCCATCTCCGCGACATCGGAAGCCACGGACGTTTACGCCTCCTGCACCGCCACCTACACGCTGAAAGTCGTCAAGCACGAGGTCACCCTGACCTGGTCGGCCAGCTCGGCATCCGTCAACATGACGGTGACGGACAACACCTACCCGACGCTGACGGTGGATCCCGCGGTATCTGCGGTCTCGGTGAGCTATTCCTCCTCCAATACGTCGGTCGCGACCATCAGCGCCAGCGGCACCGTCACTCCGGTAGCCAAGGGCACGACCACGATATCCGCCACCTTTGACGGCAACGAGACCTATTCGGCCGCGTCCGCTTCGTATACCCTGACCGTCACGGACGGCAGTGACGACGGAGCCACGACGCTGACCTTCGACTCCGCGGGAGACTCCTCCTCGGAGGACGACATCTCCAACACCACCTTCACCCGCCTGATCACCGTCACCTACGCCTCCGGCGGAGCCACGGTCACCGGCTATGCCGCCTCCTCCGACATCTCTGTATCCGTGAGCGGCAACGGTGTCACCATCACCAACAACGGTTCGGAAAACGTCGCCTACAAGCTGACCGGATCCGCCTCCGACGGTTATTTCAAGCTCTACAGTTCGAAGAAACAGGCCATCTGGCTGAGCGGACTGTCCCTCACCTGCACGAGCGGCGCCGCGATCAACAACCAGAGCGGCAAGCGGTCCTTCATCTACGTGGAGGGCACCAACACGGTGGCTGACGGCTCTTCCGCCGCCTACAGCACCACCGGGGACGAAGACATGAAGGGGGTCATCTTCAGCGAAGGCCAGCTCATCTTCAGCGGCAGCGGTTCGCTGACGGTCACCGCCAACAACAAGCAGGGCAAGTCCGCCATCGTCTCCGATGACTATGTCCGCATGATGTCCAGCCCGACCGTCAAGGTCACGGCCGGCAGTTCCGCCGGACACGGCATCCGCGGCAAGGAATATGTCCAGCTTTCCGACGGGACGCTGACGGTCTCCACCTCCGCGGCGATGAAGAAAGGCATCGGTTCCGACGACTACGTCCTGGTGGAGGGCGGCACAACGACCATCACCGTCTCCGGCGGCGTAGCCTACGACAGCGACGACGCCGAATACAAAGGAACGGCGGGCATCAAGGCCGACAACTATTTTGCCATGACGGGCGGCACGGTCTCCATCACCAACACCGGCTCGGGCGGCAAGGGGGTCAGCGCCGGCAGCTACGACTATTACTACTCGAACAAGTCCCTGACCGACAGCTATGTTTCCGGCGGCACGCTGACCGTCAAGACCACCGGCAGCGAATCCAATGACGTCTCCTCCAAGGGCATCAAGATCGGATTCAAGCAGAAATCCGGCAGCAGCTACATCTATGCCGGCAACATGAAGGTCTCGGGCGGGGCCGTCAGTGTGACCTGCTCCAAGAGCGAAGCCTTCGAGACCAAGGGCACGCTGACCATCTCTGGCGGCGAGGTTTATGCCTACTCCACCGGAGACGACGCCATCAACAGCCAGGGAGAGATGAATGTCACGGGCGGGTACGTCTACGGATACTCCACCGCCAACGATGCCATCGACACCAACGGCAACATGAAACTCTCCGGCGGCTACGTCTTCGCCGCCACCACCAAGGGAAGCCCCGAGGTGGCCCTGGACGCCAACACGGAGGGCGGTTATAAGCTCTATATCAACAGCGGCGCCACGGTCGTGGCCTACGGCGGACTCGAGAGCGGATACTCCGCATCGCAGACCATCTACAGCATGGGCTGCACGGCCGGCAGTTGGAACGCCCTCTACGGCAGCAACGCCTTCATCGCCGCGTTCAAGGCTCCTTCCGGCGTCTCGACCGTAGCCGTCTCCGCGCCTTCCCTCTCGCAGGGCTACAAGGGCGTGAGCGTCAGCACTTCCCTGTGCAACGGGACCTGGGCCACATCCGGCATCTCCGGCGGCACCTCCGTATCGCTGAGCAGTTACAGCGGAGGAAACTCCGGCGGCAACAGCGGAGGCCCCGGCGGCAACGGCGGACCGGGCGGCGGACATTGAAACTCCTAAAAGCAAGATCATGAAAAAGATAGCAATCCTCGCAGCCACGCTGCTGCTGACGGCCTTCGGCGCATACGCCCAGACCGCCACCCAGACCCTCAACAAGAAGAACCTGGTCATCAAGGAGTGGAACACGGACACCGCGACCAACAAGAAGGTCCTGGACCACGTGACCACCTACAACGCCGACGGCAGGAAGATTGAAGAGATCGAATACACCACCTCGGCCCAGAAATGGCGCAAACGCTTCGAGTACGACTCCGCCGGCCGGGTGACCCTGGAATCCGTCTACAACGAGAAGAACAAGCTGGACAACTACAAGAAGTTTGAATACAACGAGTTCGGGCGCAAGAAAACCCAGTACACCTACAACCCCAAAGGCAAACTCATCTCCATCAAGGTCTATGAATACATCGCCGAAGACGCTTGAGTCCGTGTTGGACACCATCTCCCCGATCCTGCTCGGGGAGATGGATTCCATCAAGCTCATGAACCGGATCGACACGAAGTTCCTGACGACGGAGGCGACGCTGGTCCATGTGCTGGAGGACGCGTCGGCGCGCGGCTACCGGGCCCTGGAGACCGAAGGCACCAAGATCAGCGCGTATGACACGCTGTACTACGACACCCCCGGACTGCAGATGTTCCTGGACCACCACAACCGGCGGCTGGTCCGCCAGAAGGTCCGCACCCGGACCTACGTAGGCAGCGGCCAGACCTTCCTCGAGATCAAGCGCAAGAACAACCACGGACGGACGAAGAAGAAGCGGACCGGGATCCCGCCGGCCGATTTCCGGGATTTCTCGGCGGAGCCGGCTGCCCGGGAGCTGCTGGAGAAATACTCCGCCTTCCCCGCCGACGCTCTGTCCCCGGCCCTGGAAACGCGCTTCCGCCGCATCACGTTGGTCAATGCGGCCAAGACCGAGCGGCTGACCATCGACACCGGCCTGTGCTTCCACAACGCCCGCAACGGGCGGGAAGCCTCCCTGCTGGACGCCGTGATCATCGAGCTCAAGCAGGACGGGCGCGCCGCCAGCGAGATGAAGGACATCCTGCTGGACCACCGGGTCAAACCGGCCCGCCTCAGCAAGTACTGCATCGGGACCACCCTCACTGACGGGGCCGTCAAAAGCAACCGCTTCAAACCGAAAGTCAGGATGATAGAGAAAACCATCGACAAAAAACTGAACGTAATATGATACAAGACGACCTTTTGGGCGATTTCAACCTCGCCGACGAAGATGTGTTCGACGTCCAGACGATTACGGACGCCATGATGACCCCGGCCCAGAGCCTGACGGAACTGGGACTGCGGTTCTTCCTCAACCTGCTTGTATGCTGGATCATCGTCCAGTTCTTCTACTACCGCAAGAGCCGCCGGCGCGACTACTATTTCACCTTCATGGTGTTCTCCTCCGCCATGGTGCTGCTGCTCTACATGATGGGCAATGCGGAGGTAGGCATCGGACTGACCCTGGGCCTGTTCGCCATCTTCGGCGTGATCCGCTACCGCACGGAGACGGTCCCCATCCGGGAGATGACCTACCTGTTCGTGATCATCGCGCTCGCGGCCCTCAACGGCCTGTCGCCCATCTACCACCTCGTCGGCGATGTCACGGACCATCCGCACTATGTCCTGTCCGGCAGTTCCCTGGGGATTACGGCTTTGGCCAACCTGCTGGTCATCGGCCTCATCTGGATCCTGGAGAGCGGCCGTTTCCTCGCGCACACCTCCACCAAGCTGGTGCTCTACGACCGGATCGAGCTGATCGTCCCGGAGCGCCGGGCCGAGCTCGTCGCCGACCTGGAGAAACGCCTCGGGCTCAAGGTCGACAACCTGGAGGTCGGCCACGTGGACTTCCTCAAGGATGCCGCCTTCATCAAGGTCTATTATACCCTGGAGAAGGGGCAGACCGACACCATCGACATGCTGACGAAGGCCAAGGATTTCGTTGAACAATAAAAGAGACCCTCCCCTATGAAAATACATCTCCCCCTGCTTGCGGCACTGGCCCTGCTGCCGGTGCTGGCCCGGGCACAGGGTACCGTGAATGCCCTGGAAAACGACTTTTCGACCCGCACCTCCCTCGCCCTGGACAAGAAGCTCTCTCCGGGCCTCCACCTGGAGGCCGAATATGAACTGCGCACGGAGAACGCCCTCTCCAAGATCGACCGCCACCAGCTCTCGCTGGGCCTGAGCTACAAGTTCACGCCCTGGCTCAAGGGCGGCCTGTCCTACACCTTCTTCGACCGCTACGGCACCACGGCCGGCTGGGAGCCCCGCCACCGCCTCTCCGGCTCGCTGACCTTCGCCTACCGCGCCGGGGACTGGCGCTTCTCGCTCCGCGAGATGCTCCAGATGACCCACAAGACCGAGGACCTCAACATCTACCAGGAGACCCGCAACTACCTGGCCCTCAAGTCCCGGTTCAAGGTCCAGTATAAAGGATTCGCCAACATCGAGCCCTACGCCCTGCTGGAGCTGAAGGCCGTCCTCAACGACCCGGCCTGCACCGCGACCTGGAACACGGCCACCTCAAGCTACAGCAATTATTCGTTCACCGGCTATACGGACGCCTACATCACCCGCTACCGCGGCGGCCTGGGCCTCGAATGGAAGATCAGCAAGCAGCACGCCCTTAACTTCTACGGCCTGTTCGACTATTATTACGAGAAGAACATCGACACCAACAAGGAAGGCACCAAGCTCAAGAGCCTCACCTACGACCAGAAATTCAACACGACCGTCGGAATCGGCTACACCTTCTCGTTCTGAGTCGACCCAGGGCCCGGGGTAGGGGAATATGTTCCTGCTTATTGTAATTTAGACCCGTGTTCTAAGGCCAAGGCAAATCGACCTTTTCAAACATCTTCCTAATAGGAGCCTTAAACGGCGAGTCCTCCTCCCCCCGGCTGGTGTAGGAATTGATATTCCTGATTCCCAACAGCAGGCCCAATTTGTGAACTCCTCCGGACAACTCATCCTCTCCGGATGTTACTACGGAGCAGGAACACTCCACAAGTTTACTACCACCGATGAGGACAACTCAGTCTCCGTCTTGACCGACGCGCTCGGACGTACCGTCCTCTCACGCCAGACCAACGGATCCACCAACACCTTCAAAATCCAGGGCTGGCTCAGCTCCCGCACGTCCATCAAGGGTTCAGGCGATAGCCAGACGGACATCTTCTCGATACCAGGTGCTGTTGAGGGTCCAGTTGCTGGACCCTCAACAGCAAAATGGGCTTATAATGCTGTCGAGGGTCCAACGATTGGACCCTCGACAGCACCCGGCCCTTGCAATCGTCGTACAATTTGATTAACTTGCCCTCACAGATCAAGTCCGGGGCCACCGTGAAAGCCAACTACACATACCTCTCCGACGGGACGAAAACCAAGGCGCTCAATGCCTCGGGAGCAGGGTATGACTATGCCGGCTCCTTCACCTATTCCCATGCTTCAAACGGATCGAAGACCCTCGAGAGCGTCGCCTTCGGCGGCGGGCGCATCCGCAGGACGGGGAACAACGCCTATGCCGTGGACTACCACATCTCGGATCATCTGGGCAGCGTGAGGGCCATCGTCAATGCGAGCGGAACAGTGGTCGAGCAGAACGACTATTATCCCTTCGGCATGCGTCACCCCAACGGCCTGACCCAGCTCGCTGCGAACCGCTGGCGCTTCAGCGGCAAGGAGGAGCAGGATGCCGCCTTCGGCATCGCCTACTCCGATTTCGGCGCACGGTTCTACGACCGCTCCGCTGCCTGGACGGCCATTGATCCCTTCGCGGAGAAATACTACTCAGTGAGCCAGTATGTGTATTGCAAGAATAATCCGGTGAATCGAGTCGATCCAAACGGGATGACAGATTGGAAAAAAGTACTTCAAGGCGTTTATGCTGTTGCAGGAGGCGTTGCCTCAACGATCGGAGGCGCTGTGATGGCAGGAGGCACCGGTGGCACTATGGCTGCTTTTTCAGCCTTCCTCATTTCAGATGGTATAGTTTCAATTGGAACGGGCATGACCCTCATGACAGTTGGCTTTATAGATGATGCTCAGCTTACAGAGAAAGCGCAGGACATTCCTACGAGCATCCCTGAGATGGGCGGAGTTGCATACGACGCGTTATCCGGAGAATCTGACCACATAGGGAAGAAAATGGGAAGTATTATTGACTACGGGATTGGTGTTTTTGCAATTGGCGTTTGGGGGCCGAGGCCCATTGTTCCTACGGCAATAGGTTTCTCAGCACAAACCAAGTCATTATACGATTCCTTCATGGAAGAAAAACGGAACGGTGTCGAAGCTAACGATGTTTACATTCTCGACGCACAAAACAATAAATCACCTTATTTATGGAATCCGGACCCAGAATTGAAGTTTTTATACCCAGAAGAGTAGTTTTTATAGGTCCATTTATTGGGCTCTTCTTCTCAGCTTTTACGATATTTTTTTTGGTAGAGATTCTCAGATTGTCCACGGTGAATCATATTCAAAAGAGCCTTTTCGCCGTTATCTTTATAGGTGTCGAGTCGCTTGCTCTGGATTATTTACGTGCATTAAGAAAGGTTATCTTTTATGATTCACATGTAACGGTTTGTTATGAAGTCTTATTCCTCAAGAGAGTCCAGACATTCAAGTATTCTGAACTGATTGTTGACATCAGGAAGAACAATACTGTGGTTTCTTTCATGAAAAAAAGTATTTGGAAACGCCCCATAAGTTCATACTTAAATAGTGTTTGGGATCCGGATCAAGTGGAGAAGATGGAGCAAATTTTACTGGAACATAAAGATGAAGTAACCATACGTCACTTTAGATTATAAAACTTGCAACAATAGACCTTTTTTCTTCTCGCGCATTGGGCCTATGCCAACAGCTTCGACCGCACCAAGGTTCAGGTCCCAAACAAAGCCGACTCGTTCCGCCTGATTCCCGCTTATCCAGAACGAGGTATCCTTTCATAGCCGCCCGTGATTGCCTCGCTGCTTCATGGGCGGCACTATTGTGTCTGGTGTGAAGTCTGCTATTCTCTCCCGACGAGGTGTCCATAAATATGTCAGTCCGGGTAGCGTCCCATCCAGTGTGTCCTAACCATGTTTTGAAGGCTACACCAAAAAGTTATCAACAATCGACACCCGGTCCGTTGAAGGCCGGGTGTTTTTGCATAGAAGGTCGCCATCCTCTCCAGTACGGGAGTCCCCTCCAACTATGTCCAGCCCTGGGCGGAGACGGGGTGCTCGAGGCCGTCGGGCGAGACGAGCACGGCGCCGACCTCCGGGCGGGCGAGGTGGCCGATGATGTCGAAAGTCTGGAAATCCTTGCGGAAACGTTCGAATTGGGCGATCGGAACCACGTAGAGGAGCCGGTAGTCATCTCCACCGTTCATGGCCGCGGAAACGGGGTCTACATCCATTTCCTTGCCCAATGCGAAGCTGCCGCCCTCGAAAGGGATCTTGTCGGCGTAGACCTTGACGCCGAGCCCGCTGTCGCGCTGCAGGCGCAGCAGCGCATCCGCGAGGCCGCGCGTCACGAAATACCCGAACGACGGGCTGATGCCCGACTCTTCCAGCTGGACGGGCATGCGCGGGTCCAGCTCCGGACGCAGGTACGAGCCGACCAGCATCCGGTACTGCTCCAGCACCTTCTGGTCCGTACTCCCCTGCTCGAACTTGACGCGCTCGCGCTCCAGCACCTGCAGGCCCAGGAAAGCAGCGCCGAGCGCCCCGCCCACGCAGACCAGGTCCTTGGACTGCGGCTGCGGACGGGCGGCCGAGACGGCGGCGCTGTGGCGGCCGGTGGCCGAAAGGGCGATGGTGAGCCCGTTGCGCGAAGGCTGCAGGTCCAGGCTCAGGTGCTTGTAGCCGAACTCCTTGGCCGTCGCCGCCACACCCTTCCAGAGCTCCTGCACCTGCGGGAAATCCAGTTTCGCCGACACGCCGAGCTGGACGGAAAGCGTCTCGGGGCGCGCCAGCACGGCGTGCAGCTCCCCCGTCACGCGCAGCACGGCCTTGCGGCCGAGGTGCTGCAGCGGGAAATAGACCAGGTTGAAATCGATCCCCTCCAGCAGCAGGCCGGAGGCCGTGGTGATGCATTCCTGGGGTTTGGCCTCGAACCACAGCGGTTCTTCGAAGGGGCGGAAACCCGTCCCTTCGAAGAGCTGCCGGATCGCTTCGATGCGGCCCAGGTCTGTAAAGGTCTGCGCCATCCTAGAGGTTGCGCAGGAGGTTGTTGAGATTGACCTTGGCGTCGATCATCGCGCGGAGGCTGTCGATGGGGACGCGCTCCTGCTGCATCGTGTCGCGGTCGCGCACGGTGACGCAGCGGTCGTTCAGGGACTCGTGGTCCACGGTGATGCAGAACGGGGTACCGATGGCATCCTGGCGGCGGTAGCGCTTGCCGATGCTGTCCTTCTCCTCGTACTGGCAGTTGAAATCGTACTTGAGCAGGTCCATCACTTCCTGGGCGAGCTCGGGCAGGCCGTCCTTCTTGACGAGCGGCAGGACCGCGGCCTTGACCGGGGCGAGCGGCGCCGGGATGCTCATCACGACGCGGGTCTCGCCGTTGTCGAGCTTCTCCTCATGCAGGGAGTGCGAGAGCACCGCGAGGACCATGCGGTCCACGCCGATGGAGGTCTCGACCACGTACGGGGTATAGGCGGCACCCTCCTCGGGATCGAAGTACTCTATCTTCTTGCCGGAGAACTTCTGGTGGTTGCCCAGGTCGAAGTTGGTGCGGCTGTGGATGCCCTCGAGCTCCTTGAAGCCGAACGGGAAATTGAATTCGATGTCGGTGGCGGCGTTGGCGTAGTGGGCCAGCTTCTCGTGGTCGTGGAAGCGGTAGTTCTCGGCGCCCATGCCGAGGTTGACGTGCCACTTCATGCGGTTCTCCTTCCACTTGGCGAACCAGTCGAGTTCGGTGCCCGGCTTGATGAAGAACTGCATCTCCATCTGCTCGAACTCACGCATGCGGAAGATGAACTGGCGGGCGACGATCTCGTTGCGGAAGGCCTTGCCGATCTGGGCGATGCCGAAGGGGATCTTCATGCGGCCGGTCTTCTGGACGTTGAGGTAGTTGACGAAGATGCCCTGGGCCGTCTCCGGACGCAGGTAGATGGTGTTGGCGCCCTCGGAGGTGCTGCCCATCGAGGTGCTGAACATCAGGTTGAACTGGCGGACCTCCGTCCAGTTGCAGGTGCCGCTGATCGGGCACACGATGCCGCAGTCGATGATGATCTGGCGGTATTCCTTGAAGTCGGAGGCCTGCTCGGCGGCCACGTAGCGGTTGTGGACTTCGTCGTACTTGGCCTGCTCGCGCAGCACGTTGGGGTTGGTGGCGCGGAACTGGGCCTCGTCGAAGTTCTCGCCGAAGCGCTTGCGGCCCTTCTCCACCTCCTTGTTGATCTTTTCCTCGATCTTGCCGAGGTAGTCCTCGATCAGGACGTCGGCGCGGTAGCGCTTCTTGGAGTCCTTGTTGTCGATGAGCGGATCGTTGAAGGCGCTCACGTGGCCGGAAGCCTCCCAGATGCGGGGGTGCATGAAGATGCAGGAGTCGATGCCGACGATGTTCTCGTTCAGGCGGGTCATCGCGTTCCACCAGTACTGCTTGATGTTGTTCTTGAGTTCGACGCCCATCTGGCCGTAGTCGTACACGGCGGCCAGGCCGTCATAGATCTCGCTGGACGGGAAAATGAAACCGTACTCCTTGCAGTGTGCCACGAGTACCTTGAACAATTCTTCTTGTGTCATATCTTTTGTACTAACTTATTGTCAATCTGACAAAGGTAATCATTTCTGCTCAAATATCTCCCCCAGCGGGCGCAGAATGAAGTCCCGCTGCCCCATCAGGGGGTGCGGGACCTGCAGTTCGGGCGTATCGATGCGCTCGTCGCCGTAGAGCAGGATGTCGATGTCGATGGGCCTGTCGTGGTAGATCCGCCGCCCGTCCGCGCCGTATTCCGGCGCGTCGCGGCGCCCCATCGCCCGCTCGATGCGCTTGCAGATCCGCAGCAGCGTCTGCGGCTGCCGGCCCGTGCGGTAGCGCACCACGCAATTGAGGAAATCGGGGCCTTCGAACCCCCAGGCCGGGGTCTCGATGATACTGGAGAGCGCTTCGTAGGGCCGGCCGATGGCGGCGTCGAGCCGCCGCAGCGCCTCGTCGATGCGGGCGCGCCGGTCCCCCAGGTTGGTCCCGAGGGAGAGATACACGGGGACCTGTCTCATCGCTACAGTTCGGGGTCCCAGCCCAAGGCCACGCGGGCCTCGTCCGAGAGCATGCTCTGGTCCCACACCGGGTCCCAGACCAGTTCGATCTCACAGCCCGACACGCCGGGCGTATCCTCGACGCTATGCTGCACCTCGGCGATCACTTCGTCCGCCATCGGGCAGTTGGGCGCGGTGAAGGTCATCTTGATATACACCTTGCGGGCCTTGTCGATATGCAGTTCGTAGACCAGTCCCAGGTCGTAGATATTGACCGGGATCTCCGGATCGTAGACCTGCTTGAGGGCCAGCACGACGTCCTCATAGAGCGGCGCCAGCTCCTTGACGTCCTCGGGGGTCAGGATTTCTTTGTCTTCCATGTCTCAACAATGTTTGCGGGCCGTCTCACGGATCGTGGCGATCATCGAGGCAAGGCCGTTCGCGCGGGTGGGCGAAAGGTTCTCGCGCAGGCCGAGCCGCTCCACGAAGGAGAAGTCGTCCTCCGCGATCTCCCGGGCCGTCCGGCCGGAATACACGCCGACCAGCAGGGAGATGATGCCCTTGGTGATGATCGCGTCGCTGTCGGCGCGGAAGAAGAGCCGCTCCCCTTCCACGGTCGTGTCCAGCCACACGCGGGACTGGCATCCCTTGATCAGCCGGTCCTCCGTCTTCAGTTCTTCCGGGAACGGCTCCAAGCGCCGTCCCAGGTCGATCAGATATTCATACTTGTCCAGCCACTCGTCGTACATCGAGAAGTCCTCGACGACCTCTGCCTGGATTTCCTGCAATGTTTTCATCCTTCCAGCATTTTGACCGCCCTTGCGAGCGATTCCATGAAATATTCCGCCTCCGCCATCGTGTTGTACGGGGCCAGCGAGACGCGCAGCATCCCGGTCACGCCGAAGCGGTCCATCAGCGGCTCCGCGCACATCTGGCCGGAGCGTACGGCGATCCCCATCTTGTCCAGGATGAGAGCCAGGTCTTCGTGGTGACAATGTTCCACGGAGAACGAAAACAGGGGAATCTTCTGCTCAAGGGAGTCGGGGACACCGTACAGACGGATCTTCGGGTTGTCCTGCAACTGCTTGAACAGAAAAGATTTAACCCGGTCCAGCTCCTGTTCGGCCCCGCTTTCGCGCATCTGCGCTGCCATCTCGAGCGCCAGGCGCAGCGTCGGGGTGCCGGCGATGTTCTGCGTGCCCGCCTCGAACTTCTGCGGCAGCGGGGCGTAGGTCGTGCCGGTCCAGCGGACCGTGCCGATCATCTCGCCGCCGCCCATGTACGGCGGCATCTGCTCCAGCAGTTCGCGCCGCCCGTAGAGCACGCCGGTGCCCGGCGCGGCATAAACCTTATGGCCGGAGAAGACATAGAAGTCGCAGCCCAGCTCCCGAACATCCACCCGCTGGTGCACAATCCCCTGCGCTCCATCCACAAGAACCTTGCAATTATTTGAGTGACAAATATTTACAATTTCTTTTACAGGGTTGACGATCCCGAGGACGTTGGAGATATGCGCCACGCACAGCAGCTTCGTGCGCGGCGTCAGCAGCGCCGGCAGCTGCTCCGTGCACAGGCGGCCGGAATCGTCGACCGGCAGGACCTTGAGGACAGCGCCTTTGCGCTGGCAGAGCATCTGCCAGGGCACGATGTCGGAGTGGTGCTCCGCCTCGGAGACGAGGATCTCGTCTCCCTCGCGGACGAAGGCTTCGCCGAAGCTGAAGGCCACCAGGTTGATCGATGCCGTGGCGCCGGAGGTGAAGATGATCTCCTCGCGGTACTCGGCATTCAGGTACGCCCGCACGGCGTCGCGCGTGGCTTCGTACTCCGTCGTGGCCAGGTCCGCGATGCGGTGCACGGCACGATGGAGGTTGGCGTTGCGGCGCTCGGACATCTCCGTCCATTTGCGGATGACGGAGCGCGGACGCTGCGACGTGGCCGCGTTGTCCAGATAGACCAGCGGCTTGCCGTAGACCTGCTCTCCGAGTTCGGGGAATTCCTGCCTTATTTTTTCAACCTGCATCATAGGGAAATGCAAATTTAACATTATTTTTGTGATATGATTGACTATATTTCAGGAAAGCTTGCCACGCTCACGCCCACGATGGCCGTGATCGACAACCAGGGGATCGGCTATGCCGTCGAAATCTCTCTCCAGACCTATGACGCCCTCAACGGCAAATCCACGGCGACCGTCTTTATCCAGCGCCAGGTCAACCAGCGCGACGGCACGGAAGTCGACTACGGTTTCGCGACGCAGGACGAGCGTGAGTTGTTCCGCCAGATCACGAGCGTATCCGGCATGGGCGCGGCCTCGGCCCGGATGGTCCTCTCGTCCCTCTCCCCCGAGGAGTTGCGCAACATCATCCTCAGCGAAGATGTCAACCGGCTCAAGAGCGTCAAGGGCATCGGACTCAAGACGGCCCAGCGCCTGGTGCTCGAACTCAAGGACAAGGTCTTCAAGGGCGAATCCGCTTCCACGGACCAGCTCTTCAGCCGCACCGACAGCGGTGCCGCGGCTGAAGAGGCATCCACGGCCCTGCAGATGCTCGGCTTCTCCAAGCCCAACGTCCAGAAGGCCATCCAGGCCATCCTCAAGCAATCCCCCGGCGCAAGCGTCGAGGAGATCATCAAGGCAGCCCTCAAGCGGCTGTAGGATCAACGTCCGAAATAGACCAACAACACGGAGATGTCCGCTGGCGAGACCCCGGAGATGCGAGAAGCCTGGGCGATGGTCAGCGGATGATATTTTGCCAGCTTCTGCCGGCACTCGATCGTCAGGCCAGACACCCGGTCGAAATCAAAATCCTCCGGGATCCGCAGGTCTTCGAGCCGGTGCAGTTTTTCGGCCATCGCGAGTTCCCGGTCGATATAACCTTGGTAGCGGACCGAGATTTCGACAGATTCGATTTCTTCTTGTGAATAAGTTCCACGTGGAACGATTTTCAGCAATTCCGAAAGTTTTACCTCCGGACGCGTAGCCAGATCCGCTATCCTTTTCGACTCCGTGATGGGGCTCGAACCGACGGCTTCCAGGTAAGGATTCGCCTGCTCCCGGGTCAGGTTCTTGGTCTCGCACCAGGCGCGGAGATCGCGGACACGCTCATATTTCCGCATAGTAGCAGCGTACCGCTCCTCCCCTGCCAGTCCGATGGCATGACCCAGCGGAGTGAGGCGCTCATCGGCGTTGTCCTGCCGCAGCAGAATGCGGTATTCGGCACGCGAAGTGAACATCCGGTAAGGCTCGTCCACCCCCTTCATCACCAGGTCGTCGATCAGCACTCCGATATAGGATTGGTCCCGGTGCAGGACGAAAGGATCCTGCTCCCGGAGTTTGCGGTGCGCGTTGATCCCGGCCATCAATCCCTGCGCCGCGGCCTCTTCGTATCCGGTCGTGCCGTTGACCTGCCCGGCCAGGAAGAGGTTCTCCACCACCTTGGATTCGAGGGAATGTTTCAGCTGCGTCGGATCGAAGTAGTCATATTCGACGGCATAGGCCGGGCGGAAAATCTTCGCCTGCTCCAGTCCTTCGATGGCATGGAGGGCGTCGAGCTGGACCTGCAGCGGAAGCGACGAGGAGAAACCCTGGAGATAGTATTCGTGGGTCCAGCGCCCCTCGGGTTCCAGGAAAAGCTGGTGGGCGCTGTTGTCCGGAAAGACGCGGAGTTTGTCCTCGATGCTCGGACAATAGCGCGGTCCGCGACCGTGGATCATCCCCGTGAAGAGCGGCGAATCTCCGAAACCCGTACGCAGAATCTCGTGCACCCTTTCGTTCGTATGCAGGATATAGCACTGCATCTGGGACTCCCCTTCCGACTGGACGGCGGAAGGTTCGGGCAGGAAAGAGAAACGTGCAGGGTCCGGGTCGCCGGGCTGGAGTGCAAGCCGGGAAGTATCGACCGAGGAGATGTCAATCCGGGGCGGCGTCCCGGTCTTCATCCGGTCCGACCGGATCCCGGCTTCGATGAGCTGCTCGGTCAGACCATAGGAAGCCTGCTCGCCG
The DNA here is from genome assembly GCA_017477245.1 of Bacteroidales bacterium. Lineage (GTDB taxonomy): Bacteria > Bacteroidota > Bacteroidia > Bacteroidales > UBA932 > Cryptobacteroides. The sequence goes on from JAFUWY010000020.1 coordinate 60,546, forward strand.
ATCCGCCCTCCTTCCATCACCGTGCGTCCGATGAAGAGACGGCCGGCCAGGAAGGTCCCGGCGGTCAAAACAACCGCCTGAGACTTAAAAATTGCCCCTGTCAGTGTACGGACGCCGCAAATTTTTGAATTCTCAAAGAGAAAAGAAATCACAGAATCCGCGTAAATATCTAATTTACAGGCACTTTCGAGAATTTTACGCCAGTTCGACGAAAACTGTATTTTATCGCACTGCGCGCGCGGACTCCACATCGCGGGCCCCTTGGAGCGGTTCAGCATCCGGAACTGCAGCGTGGACCGGTCGGTGACCACGCCGGTCCAGCCGCCGAGCGCATCGATCTCCCGGACGATCTGTCCCTTCGCGATTCCGCCGACTGCCGGGTTGCAGGACATCTTGGCGAAGCCCGTCATGTCCATCGTGATGAGCAGGACGGACGAGCCGAGCGTCGCGGCGGCCATCGCCGCCTCGCATCCGGCATGCCCTCCCCCGACCACGATGATGTCGTACCTGTTCTCCATCACAGCGCGGCCTTCATCTCGAGGTAGTAGTTCTCCTTCTGCCGCATCACAGCTATATCTTCTTCCGTGTGGTCGTCGTAGCCGATCAGGTGCAGCAGTCCGTGCACCATCACCCGGTTGAGTTCGTCGGCGAACTCCGTACCATAATAAAGGGCGTTCTCCCGGACGGAATCGATGCTGATGAACAGATCTCCGGACAGGACGTCCTTCTCGCAATAATCAAAGGTGATGATGTCCGTGAAGTAGTCATGCTGGAGGTATTTCATGTTGACATCCAGGATGTAACGGTCCGAACAGAAGATGATGTTGATGGCGCCGATGCGGCGCATCTCGCTCCCGGCTACCATCTTGAGCCAGCGGTTATTCTGCATCTTCTGCTTCAGCTCGAAGCGTATATCTTCCTGGAAATAGCGGATCATAGCGGATATTTTTTGCAAATTTACATCTATTAAATTAAAAAATTGGAATTCAAAATAAATATTTCTATCTTTGAAACTCGAATGGATTATTAAATAACCACAGATATGGAAGTCAAGAAATCACCCAAGGCCGATCTGAACAACAAGAAACTCTTGTTCGTCGAGGTTGGTTTAGTACTTGCCCTCCTCGTTACGCTCGGTGCTTTCGAGTGGAAGACCAAGGAGAAGCAAGAGAGTGTCTTCGCACAGGAGAACACCGAACTTATCGAGGAAGAGATCATTCCTATTACCCAGGAGACTCCCCCGCCGCCCCCCGAGACCCCGAAGATCCCGATCCTGTCGGACCAGATCGACATCGTGGACGACAACATCAAGGTGGATGACAACATCCTCAACCTCGAGGATGACTCCAACCTGGGTGTTGAGATCATGGACTACGTAGAGGAAGTTCAGGAAGAGGCCGTCGAAGAGGAAGCGATTCCGTTCGCCCTCGTCGAGGAGAAGCCGAAGTTCCAGGGCGGCGACGCCAACAACTTCTCCAAGTGGGTGGCTTCCCATCTCGAGTATCCTGAGATCGCCAAGGAGAACGGTGTGTCCGGCCGCGTCATGGTCCAGTTCACCGTCAACCCCAACGGCACCGTCTCCGACGTGAAGGTCCTCCGTGGTGTGGATCCTTCCCTCGACAAGGAGGCTGTCCGCGTGATCCAGAGCTCCCCGAAGTGGACCCCCGGCAAGCAGCGCGACCGCGCCGTCAAGGTCACTTATCAGTTCCCTGTGATCTTCCAGCTGCGATAATCCAGCTATCACCAAACGAGAGGCCGTCCGTACGCGGATGGCCTTTTTTTGACGCTGACTGAATGGAAAACAAGAGAGAAGAAAAAGCCGTATTCGTCGGAATCATCCGGCAGGACGACGACGAACGCAAGATCTACGAATACCTGGACGAACTGCAGTTCCTGGCTGAGACAGCCGGCGCCGTGGGTGACCAGAAATTCGTCCAGCGGGTGGACCGCCCGGACAAGGCCACCTATATCCGCAGCGGCAAACTCAAGGAGATTGCCGACTACTGCGAGCAGAACTGCATCGACTATGTCATCTTCGACGACGAGCTGACCGGCATGCAACAGCGTAACATTGAGAAAGTTATCAAGACCGCTGCCGTCATCGACCGCACCAGCCTCATCCTCGAAATCTTCTCCCAGCGCGCCCAGACCGCCTATGCCAAGACGCAGGTGGAGCTGGCCCGGTACAACTACATGCTCCCCCGCCTCGCCGGCATGTGGACCCATCTGGAGCGCCAGCGCGGCGGCATGGGGACGCGCGGCGGCATGGGTGAGACCCAGATCGAAGTCGACCGCCGTATCGTGCGCGAACGCATCTCCAAACTCAAGGAAGACCTGAAGAAAATCGACAAGCAGATGGCCACCCAGCGCAGCAACCGCGGACAGCTGGTGCGCCTGTCGCTGGTGGGCTACACCAACGTGGGAAAATCCACGCTCATGAACCTGCTCTCCAAGTCGGACGTCTTCGCCGAGAACAAGCTGTTCGCCACGCTGGATACCACCGTCAGAAAGGTCGTAATCGGCAATGTACCGTTCCTGTTGAGCGACACGGTCGGATTTATCCGCAAACTCCCTACGCAGCTCATAGAGGCCTTCAAAAGCACCCTGGACGAGGTGCGTGAGGCGGATATCCTCGTGCACGTCGTGGACATCTCCCATCCGGACTACGAGGAGCAGATGGAAGTCGTGGACAAGACGCTCAAGGACATCTCCGCCGCCGACAAGCCGGTCTACGTGGTCTTCAACAAGACCGACGCCTACAGCTACGAACCCTACGACGAGTTCTCACTGGAGCCCAAGACCGAGAAGAATTTCACCCTCGACGAGGTCAAATACAAGTGGATCAACGGCCGCAAGATCCCCTGCATCTTCATCTCGGCCATCAAGAAGGAGAATATCGAAAAACTCCGCGACGACATCTACAAGATGGTCGCGGAAATCCACGCCGGCCGCTATCCCTTCAACAACTTCCTCTGGTAAACTTATTTCGTTTCCAAAAAGCAATATCTCCAGCATGCAATCGCTTCGCGACCCTACCCGGGCAAATGCATGCTGGAGATATTGCTTTTCTGGAAACTTCTCTATAATATCTGTAATATAACAAATTATAAATCAAGGAGGATTATAAAAAGTAAGTGTCCTCAGAACGCATTTGCCCGGGTAGGGTCGCGTAAGCGATTGCGTTCTGAGGGCACTTACTTTTTAGATCCGATCCTGATTAGTCCGAGAATTTGGCTTTCAGGAACTCGCGGTTCAGGCGCGCGATGTGAGAGACATTGATGCCCTTCGGGCACTCCATCTCGCAGGCACGCGTGTTCGTACAGTTGCCGAAGCCCAGCTCGTCCATCTTGGCCACCATCGCCTTGGCGCGGCGATGCGCCTCGGGACGACCCTGAGGCAGCAGGGCGAGGGAACTCACGCGGGCAGCCACGAACAGCATCGCAGAACCGTTCTTACAAGTGGCCACACAAGCGCCGCAACCCACGCAGGCCGCTGCATCCATGCTCTCCTCGGCCTGGTCGTGCGGGATCAGGATGTTGTTGGCATCCTGCGCCGAACCCGTGCGCACGGAAATGAAGCCGCCGGCCTGGAGGATCTTGTCAAAGGCGGAACGATCCACCACCAGGTCCTTGATGATCGGGAAACCCGCACTGCGCCAAGGCTCTACGGTGATCGTCGCTCCGTCCTTGAAGTGACGCATGAAGAGCTGGCAGGTAGTCACATGGTTGTCCGGACCATGGGCACGGCCGTCGATATACAGGCCGCAGGCGCCGCAGATGCCCTCGCGGCAGTCGTGGTCGAACGACACGGGACCGCTGCTCTGGCAGCCGCGCTCCACCGCCACGGGGTCGCAACCCTCGCGGATCAGCTGCTCATTGAGGATGTCGAGCATCTCCAGGAAGGAGGCGTCCTCCTCAATGCCGGCTATATGGTAGGTCTCGAAATGACCCGGGGTCTTGGCGTTCTTCTGACGCCAGATTTTCAGATTGAATTCCATCTCGCTTAGTCTTTGTAATTTCTCGTTTTCACCTCGATAAACTCGTACTTGAGCGGCTCCTTGTGGAGTTCGGGCTCGACATCCTCACCCTTGTACTCCCAGGCGGCTACGTACATGAAGTTGACGTCGTCACGCTTGGCCTCGCCTTCCTCGGTCTGGCTCTCCACACGGAAGTGGCCGCCGCAGGACTCGGTACGGTTGAGCGCGTCGCGCGCCATCAGTTCGCCGATATCGAAGAAATCCTCCAGGCGGAGGGCTTTCTCGAGCTCCTGGTTGAATTCGAACTGGGTGCCGGGAACATTGACATTTTCGTAGAATTCTTTCTTGAGGGCCTTGATTTCGGCAATGGCCTTCTTGAGGCCGGCCTCGTCGCGGGCCATGCCCACGTTGTCCCACATGATGTTGCCCAGACGCTTGTGGATGGAATCCACCGTCTCCTTGCCCTTGATGCTGAACAGGCGGTCGATACGGGCCTGGACGGCCTTCTCGGCAGCGTCGAACTCCGGCGTGCTGACGTCGGTCTTGGGCTCTGCGAACTTGTGGGAGAGATAGTCGCCGATCGTGACGGGCAGGATGAAGTAGCCGTCGGCCAGGCCCTGCATCAGGGCCGAGGCGCCGAGGCGGTTGCCGCCGTGGTCGGAGAAGTTGGCCTCGCCGATGGCGTACAGGCCGGGAACGGTGGTCTGGAGGTCGTAGTCGACCCAGATGCCGCCCATGGTGTAGTGGATGGCCGGATAGATCATCATCGGCTCCTCCCAAGGGGAGCTGGCCGTGATCTTCTCATACATCTCGAAGAGGTTGCCGTAGCGCTCGGCCACGCGCTGGTGGCCCAGGCGCTGGATGGCGTCGGCGAAGTCGAGGAACACGGCCTTGCCGGTCTCGTTGACGCCGAAGCCGGCGTCGCAGCGCTCCTTGGCGGCGCGGGAAGCGACGTCGCGGGGGACGAGGTTGCCGAAGGCAGGGTAGCGGCGCTCGAGATAGTAGTCACGGTCTTCCTCGGGGATCTGGGAAGCCTTGATCTCGTGCTTGCGGAGCTTCTCCACGTCTTCCTTCTTCTTCGGCACCCAGATGCGGCCGTCGTTGCGCAGGGACTCGGACATGAGGGTCAGCTTGCACTGCTGGTCGCCGTGGACCGGGATGCAGGTCGGGTGGATCTGCGCGAAGCAGGGATTGGCGAAGTAGGCACCCTTGCGGTAGCACTGCATGGCGGCCGATCCGTTGCTGTTCATGGCGTTGGTGGAGAGGAAATAGGTGTTGCCGTAGCCGCCGGTCGCGATCACGACGGCATGGGCACCGAAGCGCTCCAGTTCACCCGTGACAAGGTTGCGGGCGATGATGCCCTTGGCCTGCCCGTTCACGATGACGAGGTCGAGCATCTCGTGGCGGGGATAGGACTTGACGGTGCCGGCCGCAATCTCCTTGTTCAGGGATGCATAGGCGCCGAGGAGGAGCTGCTGGCCGGTTTGGCCGCGGGCGTAGAACGTGCGGCTGACCTGCACGCCGCCGAAGGAGCGGTTGGCCAGGTATCCGCCGTACTCGCGGGCGAAAGGAATCCCCTGGGCCACGCACTGGTCGATGATCGAGGCGCTCACCTCGGCCAGACGGTAGACGTTGGCCTCGCGGGCACGGTAGTCGCCGCCCTTGATGGTGTCGTAGAACAGACGGTAGACGGAGTCGTTGTCGTTCTGGTAGTTCTTGGCAGCGTTGATACCGCCCTGGGCCGCGATGGAGTGCGCCCGACGGGGGGTGTCGCTGATGCAGAAAATCTTGACATTGTAGCCCAGTTCGCCGAGGGAGGCGGCTGCGGAGGCGCCGCCGAGGCCGGTGCCGACCACGATGATCTCAAGTTTTCTCTTGTTGTTCGGACTCACGAGGCGGATTTCCGACTTGCGCCGGGTCCACTTGCTCTCAAGCGGTCCTGCAGGGATTTTAGAAATTAACTTGTCTGACATTGTTAGGTGTTTGTATATATTGTTTCTTTTCTCAGAAGAGCGATCCGGAAGCGTTGTTCTGGTAGGGGTCCAGCCCCAGGTGGTGGTAGGAGAGTTCGGTGGCCACGCGGCCGCGCTGCGTGCGCACGATGAATCCCTCCTTGATCAGGAACGGCTCGTAGACCTCCTCGTACGTGCCCTGGTCCTCTCCGATGGCGGTCGCCAGCGTGTTGGCGCCGACCGGGCCGCCCTTGAAAGTGGAGATGATGGTGCGGAGGATCTTGTTGTCGATGGCGTCCAGGCCGCGCTTGTCGATATTGAGCTTGTCCAGCGCGTAGCGGGCGATCTGCAGGTCGATGTGGCCGTCGCCCATCACCTGGGCGAAGTCGCGCACGCGGCGCAGCAGCGAATTGGCGATTCGCGGCGTGCCGCGGCTGCGCAGGGCGATCTCGCGGGCCGCCTCGGGCTCGATCTCTACCTGGAGGATGCCCGCGCTGCGGGTGACGATCCGGACCAGGTCGGCGGTATCATAATATTCCAGCCCTTCGGTGATGCCGAAACGGGCGCGCAGCGGCGCCGTCAGCAGGCCGGCGCGCGTCGTCGCGCCCACGAGCGTGAAGGGGTTGAGCGAGATGCGCACGGACCGGGCGCCGGGGCCCTTGTCGATCATGATGTCGATGACGTAATCCTCCATGGCGGAGTAGAGATACTCCTCGACCTCGGGGGAGAGGCGGTGGATCTCGTCGATGAAGAGGACGTCGCCCGTCTCGAGCGAGGTCAGCAGGCCTGCCAGGTCGCCCGGGCGGTCCAGCACCGGGCCGGAAGTGATCTTCATGTTGACCCCCATCTCGTTCGCGATGATATGGGCGAGCGTAGTCTTGCCCAGACCGGGAGGACCGTGGAACAAAGTGTGGTCCAGGGACTCCCCGCGCATCTTGGCGGCCTGGATATAGATCCGCAGGCGGGACACGATTTCACCTTGACCCGTGAAATCTTCCAACTCCTGCGGCCGGATAATTCCGTCTAATTCCTTATCTTTGCCGTCGTTTGTATTATGAGGGTCGAAGTCTGGCATAAAGTCTGTGACAATCAGATTACAAATATAGTTCTTTTATTTTGAAAATTTGATGTTTTATTATAGCGTGTTGAAATGTTGATAAATATTTTACCACGTTGAATATCAAAGCGATATACGAATAGAGTCAAGTTGAGAAGTATGTTGAAACCCTGTTTTTTCGCTTGTTGAAAAGATGCCGGCTGCCGGAATCAACATCCGAAGGGACGGTTTGCACAGGTTTTCAACAGGCTTTTGAACAGGTTTTGGAGAGCGGATGTTGATAAGTTCAAAATCATCTGAAGCGCTGCGGGACAGGATGCGGTCCGGATCGGACGTGTTCTGTCGCGGGCTCTTTTTGTCTGCACGCTGGTTCGTGCTGAGCCAGGTGGCAGAGCAGGGGATGCACGTGGTGGTGCTGCCCAACCGGGAAGCGGCGGAGTACTGCGCCGCGGACCTGTATCACCTCGTCGAGGGGGACCGGGTATTCTTCCTCCCGGAGTCGGGCCGCAACGTGGAGCGGAGCAACTACAAATCCACGCTGGGCGTCCAGCGCACGGCCGCCATCGGCAAGATCCTCGGCCACGCCGGCGACCTGCTCCTGGTCGTCACCTATCCCGAAGCCCTCTCCGAGGAAATCCCTTCGGAGAATACGATCCGGGACGCCGTCCTGAAGGTGGAGGTAGGGAAGGAGTTGTCCCACGACCAGATCATCGGGGTACTCTCGTCCAAGGGTTTCGACCGGGTGGATTTCGTCTCCGCGCCGGGGCAGTACGCCATCCGCGGATCCATCGTGGACATCTTCTCCTTCGCAGACAATTATCCCTACCGTATTTCCTTTTGGGGCAATGAGATAGAGTCTATCCATTCCTTCGACTGCAACACGCAGCTGTCGCGCGGGCAGGTGCAGCAGGCGGACATCGTCTCCGACGTGGTGAGCGAAGGGGCCGTGTCCGGGCAGCCGCTGACCGGGATCTTCCCGGAAGGGACGCGCCTGTGGCTGGACTCTTCGGACATGTATTCGAAGGAGCCCTTCTTCAAGGACCTGGAGCCTTTCCGCAAGGTCTACATCGACACGCCGCTGTCCTACGCCGGCGACGATGTCGTGGGGTTCCAGATTGCCCCGCAGCCAACCTTCAACAAGAATTTCGAACTCCTGACGGAGGATATCCGCAACCGGATCGAGACCGGCTATGACGTGTATATCTACGGGGAGAAGGAATCCCAGCTGGAGCGCGTCCGCTCCATCCTGTCGCAGAACGGGGGACTGATCCCCCAGTTCGTCTCCGGCAAGAACCTGCACAACGGTTTCATCGACCTGCAGGACCGCATCTGCTGCTACTCGGACCACGAGATTTTCGACCGTTTCCACCGGGTCAGCCTCCGCCGGACGGTGGAGAAGAGCGAGCAGCTCACCATCAACGACCTGAATTCCTTCAACATCGGGGACTACGTGGTCCATATCGACCACGGCGTGGGCATCTTCGGCGGACTGGTCCGGATGCGGGACGACTACGGCCGCCTCAAGGAAGTGGTCAAGATCACCTACAAGGACGGGGACGTGGTCTTCGTGTCCGTCCACGCCCTGCACAAGATCTCCCGTTTCCGCTCCAGGGAAGGGGAGGCGCCGCGGATCAACAAGCTCGGGTCCAAGACCTGGATCACGCTGAAAACCAGCGCCAAGTCCAAGGTCAAGGACATTGCCAAGGACCTCATCCAACTCTACGCCAAGCGCCGGGCCTCGAAGGGCTTCGCCTTCTCGCCCGACACCTACCTGCAGGAAGAGCTGGAATCCTCTTTCATGTACGAGGATACGCCCGACCAGGAGACGGCCACGGCGGCCGTCAAGCGGGACATGGAGGACAGCTGCCCGATGGACCGGCTGGTCTGCGGCGACGTAGGGTTCGGCAAGACGGAGATCGCCGTCCGGGCGGCCTTCAAGGCCGTCACGGACAGCAAGCAGGTGGCCGTCCTCGTGCCGACGACCATCCTGGCGCTGCAGCACTACAACACCTTCTGCGGACGCCTGCAGAACCTCCCGTGCAACATCGACTATGTCAGCCGCCTGCGCACGGCCAAGGAGATCGCGGACATCAAGAAGCGCCTCAAGGAGGGCAAGATAGATATCCTGATCGGTACGCACAAGATCCTCGGCAAGGAATTCGAATTCAAGGACCTGGGCCTGCTCATCATCGACGAAGAGCAGAAATTCGGCGTCTCCGCCAAGGAAAAGCTCCGCGAGATCAAGACTTCCGTGGACACGCTCACGCTGACGGCCACGCCGATCCCGCGCACCCTGCAGTTCTCGCTGCTGGGCGCGCGCGACCTCAGCATCATCAACACGCCGCCGCCCAACCGCATCCCGGTGCAGACGGAGATCATCCTCTTCGACGAGCGGGAGATCCGGAGCATCATCAACTACGAACTCAACCGCGGCGGGCAGGTCTTCTTCCTGCACAACAAGGTCGAGGAACTCCCGGCCATCCACGACATCCTGCACCGGCTGATTCCGGACATGAAGATATGCGTCACGCACGGGAAGATGGAGTCCAAGGAACTGGAATCCAAGATGCTGGATTTCATCCGGGGAGACTACGACATGATGCTCTGCACGACCTTGATCGAGAACGGCCTGGACATTCCCAACGCCAACACGATCCTGATCAACCAGGCCCAGAACTTCGGCCTGAGCGACCTGCATCAGCTGCGGGGCCGCGTGGGACGCTCCAACAAGAAGGCCTTCTGCTACTTGATCGTCCCGCCGCTGGTCAGCATCACCGAGGAAGCCCGCCGCCGGCTCAAGGCCATCGAGGAATTCTCCGATCTGGGCAGCGGGTTCAACATCGCGATGCAGGACCTGGACATCCGCGGCGCCGGCAACCTGCTGGGCGCCGAGCAGAGCGGATTCATCACGGACATGGGCTTCGAGACCTACCAGAAGATCCTGGCGGAAGCCATGGAGGAGCTGGGCGTGGAGACGGGCGTCATCGCCCGGAACGACCGGGGCAAGTTCGTGACGGACTGTACGATAGAGACGGACCAGCCGGCCCACATTCCGGACGACTACATTGACGTGACCGCGGAGAAGATCCGCATCTACCGCACCATCGACGCGATGTCCTCCGACAAGGAGATCGACCGGTACGCATCGCAGCTCGCGGACCGCTTCGGCGCCCTGCCGCCCGAGCTGGACAACCTCTTCGAGGTGGTCAAGGTCCGCAACCTGGGCGCCGCCCTTGGCTTCGAGAAGGTCATCGTCAAGAACGGGCTGATGATCGCCTTCTTCATCGCGAACCCGATGTCGCCCTACTATAAGTCGCAGGTGTTCGCGTCCATCCTGGAGAAGACAGCGGCGATGCCGCGCTACGAACTCAAGCAGACGGAAAACAAGCTCAAGATCGTGGTGCGGGGGGTCCCGACGCTCAAAGATGCGCACGCACTGTTGAGCAAGTTGCGATAATTTTGTAAATTTGCAGGATTGCGACCATGGCTTACCTATTAGTTGAAGCTGGAAATACCGCGCTGAAAGCCGCATGGGCCGAGGGGACGACCCTCGGCAAGACGTTCCGTTACCAGGGCGAGAAGATGATGGACTATCTGCTCTCGCTGCTGGACCGGGAGCGGCCCGAAGTGCTCACGGTGGCTTCCGCCTACGGGGTTTCCCCGGAGGAGGAGGCGCTGCTGCGCGCCCGTTGCGGGCACCTGCTCATCCTGGACAGGGCCCACACCGGCCTGCTGCTGCGGCAGGACCTGCCGGAATACCTGTCCTTCGACCGCGCCGCCGCCCTGGTGGCCGCGGGTTTCCTGTTCAAGGACAAGCCGGTGACGGTCTTCGACTTCGGCACCACGCTTACCGTGGATTTCCTGAGCCGGGAAGGGCGGTACCTGGGCGGAAATATCTCCCCGGGCTGCCGCACGCGCTTCAAGTCGCTGGAACGCTATTCCAAGTCGCTTCCGCTCGTGGATACGCCGGAGCGGATCACCCCGGAAGGCCATTCGATCCAGTCATCGATCGAGTCCGGCGTGATTTCGGGCATAATGTTTGAAATTGAAGGGTACACCAGGCTCCGACCGGAAAACATCGTGATTTTTACGGGTGGAGACGCAATTTATTTTGCCAAAAAGATGAAAAACTCCATATTTGTAGTTTGCAATCTGGTCTTGATGGGCCTGGCATTGATAACGGACGACTATGTCAAGAAGAATCTTAAATAAGATGCTGGCGGCGGCCGTGCTCGCCGTGTGCGCTGCTTTCAGCGCGCGCGGACAGGCTGCGGGCACCTTTACGCCTTATTCCATCTACGGTGTCGGCGACCTGAGCCAGCCGGGCACCGCGTACAACAAGACCATGGGCGGCGTCGGCGTGGCGCTGCGCAACAACGGATACATCAACGTCCTGAACCCCGCCTCCGTCACGGCACGGGACAGCATCACGTTCATGTCGGACTTCTCCCTGTACGGAGACAACAAGATCTTCCATCAGGAGGGGATCAGGTCCGCGAGCAACACGTTCAACATCAACGACCTGGTGATGTCCTTCCCGCTCTGGCGCCACACGGCGATGATGGTGGGCATCATGCCTTACTCCGACACCGGCTTCGGCTACAGCTTCAACTACACCGACCCCGACCTGATAGGCCACACCGGCAACATCACCTATTCGGCGGACGGCACCGGCAGCCTCTACCGCGGCTTCGCCGCCTTCGGCTTCTCGCTGGGCCGCCACCTCTCGCTGGGCGCCCAGTGGAACTATTACTTCGGCAACATCGAGAAGACCTATTATACGACCTTCAACGATGCGTCGTACAACAGCATCCGCAACGGCACCTCGGCCAAGCTGACGGGCCATTCCCTCCGTGTCGGCATGCAGTACGAGCAGCCGCTCGGACCCAAGCTCACGCTTGGGCTCGGCGCGACCTACAATACCCCGACCAAGCTCGGGGGCACGATGGAGAGTTCCCGCTTCTCGGCCGGCAGCGCCGCTTCCGACACGCTCTACTACAAGATGGACAACCTCGGCAAGGACGCCGTCGTCAAGCTTGCGGGCGAGATGGCCTTCGGCATCACCCTCAAGAATCCGGGACGCTGGATGGCCGAATTCGACTACAGCCGCGCCGACTGGACCAAGTGCGGCCTGGACGGTGCGCGGGGCTTCACGGCCAGCAAGGCTTTTGCCGCCACCGTGGCCGACGCCTACCGCTTCGGTTTCGAATTCATTCCTAACCGGAATGATATCAAATATATGCGTACGGTGGCCTACAGGGTCGGTGCGTACCACAAAAACGACTACTTTTTGCTCGATGGCAAGAAAGTTGCAGCTACCGGCATAACACTGGGAGTCACCCTGCCGATCTACATCATGTACCTGGGAGGCTACAATGGAGTCACACTGGGCGTGGACTTCGGACAAAGGGGCTCCGTCTCCGGATCGATGATCCGCGAGCGCTACATCAACTTCTCGATAGGAGTTAACCTCTACGACCACTGGTTCCAGAAGTTCCAGTATCAGTAAAAATAAAGAAACAAAATAACATTAAAGCGATATGAAAAAATTTACCCTTGTCATTCTGACCTTCGCCATGATGCTGGGCGGGACCAAACTTTCCGCGCAGGGCAAGTACGGCGCCGACAGCGCCCAGTGCGTCACGAATCTCTCCTTCTACTCGGAGTATTTCAAAGCCAAGAATTACAATGAGGCACTTCCCAGCTGGCGCAAGGCCTACCACCTCTGCCCGCCTACCGCGAGCCAGAACCTGTTGATCAACGGTACGACCCTGCTCCGCCAGCTGATCAACAAGAATGCGAACAACGCTACCTATCGCGAAGCCCTGGTGGACTCCCTGCTGACCATCCATGACATCCGCGCCCAATACTATCCGGCCAACGCCGTCACGGCGCTGAACAACAAGGGCCAGGACCTCTTCAACTACGTGAAGAACAATCCCAAAAAGCTCTATGACGGCTTTGAGGGCATCATCACCGCCAACCAGGAGAAGGTCCGTCCGACCATCCTGCTCTTCGACCTGCAGGCTGCCATCGACCTCTACCAGAACGGAGGCATCGATGCCGAGACCGTGATCAACGCCTACCAGCGCAACAGCGACATCCTCGAGAAGATCAATCCGGCCAACGACGCCGACAAGGAGCAGGTGGCCAGCGTCAAGAACGACATGGGCAGCCTCTTCGCTTCCAGCAAGGTCGCGAGCTGCGAGAGCCTCATCGAACTCTACACCCCGCGCCTGGCCGCCGATCCGGACAACCTCCAGCTCGCCCAGAGCATCGTGAAGACGATGAGCATGACCGAGGGTTGCGACGACAACGACCTCTTCCTGAACGCCGTCACCACGATGAACAAGCTGGATCCTTCCGCCAACTCCGCCTACTATCTGTACCGTCTCCACGGTGCCCGCGGCAACGTCAAGGAAGCTATCGTCTACATGGAGAACGCCCTCGCCAGCAGCGATGTCGAGGATTCCCGCAAGGCCGACTGGACCTACGAACTCGCCACGTTCTGCTTCAAGAACGGTGAGAGCGCCCGCGCCTTCGAGTACGCCTCCAAGGTGGCCGCCGAGAACGAGAACCTGGCCGGCAAGGCCTACTTCCTCATCGGCAACATCTGGGGCAGCACCCGCTGCGGTGGCGACGAGATCACCCGCCGCGCCCCGTACTGGGTCGCTTGCGACTACATGAACAAGGCCAAGGCCGCCGATCCGACCCTGACGGACGAGGCCAACCGCTACATCAGCCAGTACAGCGTGTACTTCCCGGAGACCGCCGAGGCCTTCATGTATGACATCACCCGCGGCCAGTCCTACACGGTCGTCTGCGGCGGCATGCGCGCCACGACCACGGTCCGCACCCGTTAATTTGAACATTCGCAGGAATATTTCCGGCATGCTGGCAACCACGGCCGTGGTTGCCAGCATTGTCGTTTCCTGCAAGAGCCAGATAGGGGAGGCCGACCGGCTGGACCTGAGCAAGACGCCGACCCAGCGCACCTATGACATGTTCGCCGTCCAGACGCGCAACGGGCTGGTCGCGATGCGGCTCGAGTCCGACCTGATGGAGCACTATGACACGGACACGGCCTCGTTCGACTCCTTCCCGCACGGCATCTCCGTGTACGGGTACAACGAGGAGGGCCTGCTGGAGTCGGTCATCGTGGCCGACGACGCCCGGCACATCGTGCCCAAGGCCCGGGACAAGGACGAGATATGGGAAGCATTCGGCAACGTCATCCTGCACAACGTGATCGAGCAGGAGACGATGGAGACCGACACGGTCTACTGGGACCAGGTGAAGCGGGAAGTCTATACGGACTGCTATGTCAAGCTGTATTCCCGGCAGGGCTTCCTGCAGGGCTTCGGGATGCGCTCCGACGACCATGTGCGCAACTCCATCCTCTACCGTCCTTTCGACGGCTATGGGGTGGTGGTACAGGATAGTACGGCGGTAATCATTGATTCTGTGAATTTTATTGGGCCGTTTCCAAAAAAATGACTAAATTCGCAGCCCCTTATCGGAAAATTTAAAAAATAAATAATCATGGCGGTACTTGAAAAAATACGCGTTAAGTTTGGCCTCGTGATCTCGATCATCATCGCGCTGGCCCTTCTGTCTTTCATTATCGACCCGGGCACGCTCGAGTCTGCACTCAACACGATGTCTTCCAAATACGACGTCGGACAGATTGCAGGCAAGAACATTTCCTACACGGATTTTCAGTCGGACATCGACCGCTACACGGCCATCAACGAACTGATGTCCGGCACCGTCCGCGACGAGCAGACCCAGCAGCAGATCCGCAACGCCGCCTGGCAGGAACTCCTTGACAAGTACATGTTTGTCAAGAACGCCAGGGAAGCGGGCATCACCGTCGGCCAGGATGAGATGGTCGCCCTGATGGGCGGCGAATACGTCTCCCCGGCCATCGCCCAGAACCCCCTTTTCATGGACGAGACGGGCAACTTCTCCGCCGACCGGCTCAAGGCCTTCATCTCGGAGGTCGACAGCGACGAGAGCGGCCGCCTGCGCACCTACTGGAACTATGTCCAGAACACCGTCCACAACCAGCAGTTCTACGCCAAGTACGGTTCGCTGTTCAACGCCAGCGGCATGGACAATGCCTTGCAGCTCGCCCAGGCGATCCAGGAAGGCAACACCACGGCCGACGTGGACTATGTCCTCGCGCTCTACCCGGTGGTCCCCGACAGCACCATCACCGTGAGCTCCACCGAGATCCGCGACTACTACAAGAAGCACAAGGAGTTCTTCAAGCAGCGCGCCAACCGCGAGATCGAGTACGTCGTGTACGAAGTGGTCCCGTCCGCTGCTGACGTCGCCGCCGCGAGCGAGGAGATGACGAACCTCTACGAGGAGTTCGCCACCACCGACAACATGCGCTCCTTCCTGTCCAAGAATTCCGACCAGGCGCTCAGTACCTACTGGTACAAGGACGGCGAACTCAGCACCGTCAACCGCGAGATCAACGACCAGATCTTCGGCGGCGCCAAGATCACCCCGGTCGTGACCGCCGGCAACTCCTTCTACGCCGCCCGCGAGATGGACAGCCGCATGATCCCGGATTCCGCCTTCGTCAAGCACATCCTTCTCCAGGACGAGAAGGCTGCCCACACAGCTGACAGCCTTGTCAACGTCATCAAGAAGGGTGGCAACTTCTCCAACCTCGTCGCCGCTTACTCCGTCGACCAGGCTTCCGCCGCCGACGGCGAGCTCGGCAGCATCGGCTGGATGACCCAGACCTACATGATCCCGGGCTTCGAGGGTGTCTTCGAGGCCAAGGTGGGCGAGCCGTTCGTGCTCACCACCCAGTACGGCACCCATGTCGTGCTCGTGAGCCAGAAGACCAAGCCGGTGGCCAAGAAGCAGGTCGCCATCCTCGCGAAGACCGCCCTGGCCAGCAAGGAGACCTTCAACAACTACTATTCCCAGGCCAACACCTTCGCTACCCTCGCCGGCGGCACCTACGAAGGCTACAAGAAGGCCCTGGATTCCACCAAGGTCTATTCCCACCCGGCCACCATCACCGAGGCGACCGCCAACTACGGCGCCATCGACAACGCCAAGGAAGTGACCCGCTGGGCTTTCGACGCCAAGGTCGGCAAGGCCTCCAACATCATCACCGTCGACAACAACTACTTCTTCGTGGTGGCCCTCAAGGAGGCCAACAAGGAGGGTTACGCCTCGGTCGAGAAGGTGGCTTCCCAGATCCAGGACCGTCTGTACTCCCAGAAGATGCAGGAGACGAAGACCAAGGAGCTGGCCGACAAGATCGCCGGCTGCAAGACCATCGAAGAGGTGGCCGAGCGCCTCGGCGTGCAGGTTGAGCACCGCGACGCCATGTCGCTGGGCTCCTCCAGCGTCGAGCCGGCGCTCATCGGTGCCGTCGCTTCCGCCAAGGAAGGCGAGCTCTACGGCCCCGTGGCCGGCATGATGGGCTCCTACATCGTCAGCGTGAGCAACCGCGAGACCGGTTCCTTCTACACCGAGGACGACGCCAAGAACCTCTCCGCTCAGAAGGCCCAGTACCTCTCGCAGCTGATCCTCGCCGTGATGCAGGATTACGACAATGTCAAGGACAACAGAGACCGTTTCTTCTAGTCTCTCCGCTCTGAATAGAGTACTAGAAAAAGGCCCGCAAGTCGCGGGTCTTTTTTATTTACTGTCAGTGAGGCGGCGGATGCGGGGGTCGGCGAGGTGTTCGGTGGCGTCGCAGAAAAGGAGGCGGGAGTCGGACAGGTCCAAAGCGGAGAGCCAGGCGAAGTCCGCGTCCGTCAGGACCACCGGACGGTAGCCGGCATCGGTGCCGTGCTCCAGGGCGTACTGCAGGCGCAGGATATCTTCGGCAGTGCACATCGCCCGCAGGACATCCCCCTTGAGCAGGACCTCCGAGAGGTCGCGCTGCAGGGGAGTCAGCGCGGTGTCGGCGTCGAGCCGGGCGCGCAGCGCAGCGTAGCGCCGCTCCACGCGCGCTGAGAACTCCGCCCCCGTGCGCACGCCCCGGAAGAGGTCCGGGGCAGAGAGGTCCAGCCGATACGCCGGAAATTGCCCGTATTGGGCATTTACGGCCGCGTAGGCGCCTTCATAGCGGATGTGCGGGACCTCGGCTTCCTGCAGGTCCAGACGCTGGATCGTGAGGAAACGGCTGTTGGGGACCCAATAGATATCGGCCGTCTCGCCCGGCTTCGTCCAGCACGAAACCTGGCTCGTGCCGATGCCCAGCGAGATCCGCGCTGCCGACGTGTGTGTCTGCTTGAACCGGACTTCGGCCACGCCGTCGCGGTCGAAAAAGACCGGCAGCTGCCGGACCACGCCCGGCCGGCGGCCCTCCACCAGGACGTCTCCGGAGATAGTCTCCGTCCAGGGTCCTTCCACCGGGAGGTGGATGCGGATCGTCGTGGTGCCGGGCTCCCGCGAAGCAGCGGGCAGGCGGTCCTCCGCCGGATTCCCGTCCGCGCCCGCGGCGATCTGTACCGGGCGCCCTGTCAGGTCGATGCCGAGCATCTGGAACGCACCCGTGGATTCTCCCTCCAGGAAGTCGCATCGCACGGCCTGCGCCGGCAGCGGGTCGAAGAACAGGCGGAACGCCACCCATCCTTCGCCCGGCGTCTCCGCCTCCCGGATGTATTTGTGGGTCCCCGGCACGATCCCTTCGGCGCCGTGCAGTGCGCAGCGCCGCCCGTCGGCATACAGGAACGACAGCGAGTCGATGGTGATCCACCAGCCCGGCCGGTAGTAGCCCCGCAGCGACAGGACCGTCGCCGTGTCGGTCCGCTCCACGCGGAGCAGCTCCAGGGACAGGGAATTGCGGTAGGCGTAGTAAGGGTAGTCCACCGCGGCGGGCAGCTGCGGCCGGCAGGCGCCCAGCAGCCCCGCCAGGGTCATCAGGAGAAGGATCCGCCCGCGCGCCATGGCCTATTTCCAACCGAAATCCAGGGGAAGGATGAACTCGACCGGCACGGCGCGGCCTTCCTGCACGCCGGCGCGCCAGAACGGCGAACGGGTCAGCAGGGTCATCACGGCCGCTTCCTGCGCGGGCGTGAGCCGGTCGGTGAGGATCTGCGCGGAATCCAGGCAGCCGGATGCGGTGAGGACGATCCGCACGGGCACCAGCCCGCGGACATCGTCCAGGTCGTGCAGGGAGAAGGAGGAGAGGACATAGTCCTTCGCGATCCGCTCCAGGGTCTGTCCGTAGTATTCGACGATGCGCGTGCCGGGCTTGATGTCCGTCTGTGCGTACGGCACGGCCCGGGCTTCGGCCGGCGCCGCGATCCGGGCGTCCGCCGGGGCCGCTGCGTACAGGAAATCCGTCTGCGTGCGCGCCGTCGCGAGCAGCGAGAGCGCCGCCAGCGACAGGACATACAGCGCGCGCAGGGCGCGCAGCGCCGGCGAGCGGCGACGCCGCATCATGGCGATGCGCGAGCCCAGCGGTTCGCCACCATACGGCGAGCCGACTGCGAATCCGCGTGCGGCCGCCGCGCGGCCGATGAGCGAAAGCTGATAGGCCTGCCGGTCCACGCCGGACGCTAGCACGGCCGTATCGGCCTCGTATTCATGCAGGGTCCTGAGGTCCCGGCGCAGCGCCCAGGCGGCGGGATTGAACCACTGGAAGGCGGTGATCACGGTCAGGAGGAGGTCCTCCTCTGCGTGGCCGGCGCGCACGTGCGCCTGCTCGTGCGCGAGGATCTCCGGGCATCCGCGCTCCCAGTCGGCGCGCGGGATGACGATGCGGTGCATCCAGCTGAACGGCGCCCCGGCGTGGTCGGAGACCACGATCCGGCGCCCGTCTGCGCTGCCGACGCGTTCGCCGGCCAGCACGATGCGCAAGGCGCTGGCGGCGCCGACCAGCCAGCGCAGCAGCACGGCAGCGACGCCGGCCAGGTAGATTCCGACCAGTACGGCGGGCCACCAGGGCGCCGCCGCAGACACCTGCTCCAGCGTCTGCCGGGCGCCCCCTTCCAGGGCCTGGAAAGCCGCTTCGCGCGGCTCCACGGCCACCGTCCGGTGCAGGGTGACCACACACGCCGGCAGCACGCAGCAGAGCACGGCGCCGCCCGCGAGCACGCACCGGCCCAGCCGGTGGAACGTCTCGCGGGCGAGCAGCACCCGCCAGCCTGCATACAGAAGCGCCAGCAGGACAGCCGCTTTCAGTGTGTAGATCAGCAGACCCATTTGCACAAATATAATCAACTTTTCACGCACTGCGGGCGGATTTTTGCATTTTAGGGTGACTTTTCGTAGCTTTGGATAGAGAATTACCTGTTATTATCCGATATGAAGCGTTTCCTTTGTATTTCCCTCCTCCTTGCCTCCGTGTGGGCCGCGAACGCCCAGCAGACCGAGGTCCGTTATCTTTCCGGCACGGGGCCGGATGATGCCGTGCTGTGGGATTTCTGGGTCTCCGACGGGATGAATGCCCGCAAATGGAGCCAGATCGCCGTCCCCTCCTGCTGGGAGCAGCAGGGATTCGGCGGCTACACCTACGGCCGCTATTACATCTATGACCGCGACTCCGAGAAGGCCTGGCGCGACTACCGCGAGCACGCCTTCACCGAAGAATACGGCATCTACCGCCGCCGTTTCGACGTGCCCCGCTCCTGGAGCGGCAAGCAGGTGCGTCTCGTCTTCGAGGGCGTGATGACGGACGCCGAGGTCAAGGTCAACGGCGTCCGCGCCGGGGCGATGCACCAAGGCAGCTTCTACCGTTTCTCCTATGATATCAGCAATCTGGTCAAATACGGCCGGGAGAACCAGATCGAGGTGACCGTGCACAAGCAGTCGGCCGACGAGTCGGTCAACGCCGCGGAGCGCCGGGCCGACTGGTGGCTCTTCGGCGGCATCTACCGGCCCGTGTACCTGGAGGCCCTTCCGGAGCGCCATATCGCGCAGGTGGCCCTCGACGCACGAGCCGACGGTGCCCTGCGCGCCGACCTCCGCTTCGCCGGTCTCAAGGGTGCCGAGCGGCTCGAGATGAGCCTCGAGGAGATCCCCTCCGGGAAGGAGATCGGCACCAAGACCTTCAGCCTGGACGGGCAGGAAGCGCAGAGCCTTTCCACCAACTGGCCTGTGGTGAAACCCTGGGACCCGGAGCACCCGAACCGCTACAAGCTGAGCCTGCGCCTGCTCTCCGGGGACGGCAAGGTCCTCCACCAGACCGAGGAGCGCATCGGCTTCCGGACCCTGGAGTTCCGTCCGCAGGACGGCCTCTACCTCAATGGGGTCAAGCTTCTGGTCAAGGGCACCAACCGCCACTGCTTCGACCCGCGCACCGGCCGCACCCTCAGCCGGGAGACCAGCCTGAAGGACGCGAAGCTCATCAAGGCGATGAACATGAACGCCGTGCGTTCGCACTATCCGCCGGACACCCATTTCCTGGAGGCCTGCGACTCCCTGGGCCTGATGTATATCGATGAGCTGGCCGGCTGGCAGAACTCCTACAGCGACGAAGTCGCGGCCCGCCTGCTGCCCGAGATGATCGCGCGCGACGTCAACCACCCGTGCGTCATCCTGTGGAGCAACGGCAACGAAGGCGGATGGAACACCTCCATCGACAAGGACTTCGCCAAATACGATCCCCAAAAGCGTCACGTGATCCACCCCTGGGCCGATTTCGACGGGCTGGACACCCGCCACTATCCCAACGCGGCGGACAATACCTACCGCCAGGAGCGGGGACAGAAGGTCTTCATGCCGACGGAATTCCTGCACGGCCTCTACGACCGCGGCCACGGCGCCGGCCTGGACGGCCTGTGGGAGAAGTTCCGGCGCAGCCCGCTCTTCGCCGGCGGCTTCCTCTGGGCCTACGTGGACGAGGCGCTGCTGCGCACCGATACCGGCAAGCTGGACACCTACGGCCCCAACGCGCCGGACGGCATCGTGAGCGCGGACCGGCAGCCGGAGGGCAGTTTCTACACTGTCCGCCAGGTTTGGTCGCCCATCCAGGTGAAGCCCTTCGTGGCGAATGCCAATTTCACGGGCAAGTTCCTGGTGGAGAATGGTTTCCTGTTCTCCATGCTCAATGAGAACAGGATGCGCTGGCGGGTCCTGAGCCTGCCGCCGGATGCCTCGCAGGCTCCCGCCGTGCTCGAAGCCGGGTCCGTGCGGCTGCCCGCCATCGGCCCCGGCGAGACGGGTCTGGCGCACTTCGAGATCTCCGCCAACTACTACCACGGCGACATCCTCGAACTCGAGGCCTACAGCGCCGCGGGCGATACGCTCTGCACCTGGACGTTCCCCATCAAGAACACGGCGGAATACTACGCGGACCATGCGCCTACACGCTCCCATGCGGGCAAGGCGTCCGTCTCGCAGGCGGCTGACGGCACTTACGTGCTCTCCGCCGCCGGCGCGACCGCCCGGATCAGCGCCAAGGACGGCACCCTGACCGAGCTCCGCAGGGGCGGCAAGACCCTCCCGCTGCGCAACGGTCCCGTGGCCGTCGGCATGCAGATGCAGCTGCGCGACGCCCACATGCGCATGCAGGGCGACACGGCCGTCCTGGCCCTCAAGTACGACGGCGCGGCCGACTCGCTCCTCTGGAAGATGACGCCGGACGGCCGCCTGGGCCTGGATGCACTCGTGCTCAACTACCGCACGGACAATCAGTTCCGGGGGAGTGCCATCGACCGTGAGGTCCGCAACCTCGGCTTCTCGTTCGACTTCCCCGAAGAGCAGCTCAGCGGCATCCGCTACCTGGGCCGCGGCCCCTACCGCGTGTGGAAGAACCGCCTCAAGGGTCCGAACTACAACATCTGGGAGAAGACCAAGAACAACACCGTGACGGGCGAGTACTACGAGCCCCTCGTCTATCCTGAATTCAAGGGCTATTTCGCCGACCTCTACTGGGTGTCGCTCCTCTCCGAGGACGCCAGCCCCGTGACGGTGCACACCGAGACGGACGGCCTGTTCCTGCGTGTGCTCACCCCCGAGGAGCCGCGCGACAAGGAGGGCCGCGGCAACTCCTGGCCCGCCTTCCCGACCGGCGACATCTCCTTCCTGCTGGACATCCCCGCGGTCAACTCCCAGGGCACGGACGGCGGCACCGCCTCCGTCAAGATGAACAAAGGTGACGAAGGCTACCACATCCGCCTCTGGTTCGACTTCTGATCCGCAATCCTCCCGGGCTCAGACTCCTGGCCCTTGGTCCCAGGTCCTTGACCCTGACCTGAGCCAGGCCTGACTCTGCCCCTGCCCCTGGTCCTGACCTGAGCCAGGCCTGACTCTGCCCCTGCCCCTGACCCCAAACCGGCCTGCACACCCCGCAGGCCGGTCTTTGCGTGCTACCCCCATCCGCTCGGCAGCACCATCGACGGAGTGGGAAACAGCCACACCCAACAGAAGCGCTCTGTGGCACATCCATGTTTCCCACAGGCCCAAATTGGAGCCATGGGAAACACCCACCCCCATCAGAAGCCTCTGGAGCCACGTCCCTTGTTTCCCACCGGCCGAAAACAGTACCATGGGAAACACCCACCCCCATCAAAAGCCCCTAGGGCCACGTCTCTTGTTTCCCACCGCCTCGAACAATCATCTTCTGACACCACCAGGGGCCCAGAACCCCCTCTCCGCCCCTGGTAACGTCTTTTCCGTGCTCCCAGGGGCGCCAGAACGCTTCTTTGCCCCCGGCAACCGGTTTTCTTTGTTGCCAAGGGCGCCAGGACCCTTCTCCGCCCCTGGTAACGTCTTTTCTGTGCTGCCAGGGGCACCAGAACCCATTTCTGCCCCTGGTAACTATTTTTCTTTGTTGCGAGGGGCGCTGGGGACTCTCTCTGCCCCTGGTGGCCACTTTTCTTTTTCTCGAAGCCGCCGTGAAGGGAAAGTCGGGATGGAAAGCTGGGTGTGAAGATAACCGCCGCTGGAGGCGCCGGGATCCCTCTCTGCCTCTGGTAGTCTTTTCCTTGCTGCCAAGGGCACCGAGCCCCTTCTCCGCCCCGGGGAACGTCTTTTCTGTGCTGCCAGGGGCACCAGGACCCATTTCTGCCCCCGGCAACTGTTTTTCTTTGTTACCAAGGGCGCCAGGACCCTTCTCCGCCCCGGGGAACGTCTTTTCTGTGCTGCCAGGGGCACCGGGATGCTTCTGTGCCCCTGGTAGCCGGATTCTCCAACCGCTAAAGTGCTGGAGACCGAAAAAGAAACCTGAGAGGACTGATGAGCGTGCACAACGTCCGAAAAAAAAGGAGGTTATGAACGAAAACGGCCAAAAACGTGCATAACGTCCGGAGGATTGGGACGTTGTGCACGGCACGACAACGAGTCCGTCAGCAGAGTACAAAGACAGAGACTATCGGAGAGAACTTGCTGGAGGATAGGATAGACTAGGTTAGGATAAGATATGGCCTTCATCCAGGCCGAAGGTTAGGTGGCGTCAAGCCGGATTTCCGTCCTTTACGGCTCGACCTGTCATTATGATGGGGGATCGAGCCGGATTCAGGCCTTTTCCGGCTCGACTTCTTTACCTCGTATACTGCCACCGGGCAAGCGGGGCCGCCGGGAGCTCCCAAGGCTCCCGGCGAGCCGCGCTAACCGTCGCGCAGGGTTATGCGCGGCGGTGGTGCACCATCACATCCCGCCATCCAAGGATTACACACCAAAAAGTCTCGCCGCAGGGAACAGCCGCGCCGCGTATCGCGCGGCTGTGATTCGCCCGCATCGCATATTCTATCTCTTCTCCTTGCCGCAAATGGCGTGAGGCATAAAACGTTGATACTCAACAATAATCGAAAAACGGGGTACTCGTTTTGAGCACCCCGTTTTTACGTTTTTATTGATATTCAATCTATTAGTCATCACGCTCCCGGCGAGAGAGGATGGCGTGAGGTATAAAACACTGATATTCAATCCGTTAATCATCACGCTCCCGGCGAGCCGTGCTCACCGCCGCGCCAGGGTATGCGTGGCGGCCCGGGAGCGAAATGGGTGGAGGCCCCGGAACGAGACAAGAGAAGGACCGGAATCCTGACGGGCGTTGATCCGGGATTGTCGGAGGGCATCGTGGGGAAAAGAAAGAATAAACCGGATATTTTCTGTATCTTTACTTCCGTATGCGCGTCCGAGAAATCATCCTGTCCTTACCGGTCCTGCTGCTGGCGGTCCTGCTGGCGGTTTCCGCCTGCAGCCCCGCCCGGGAGCCGGCCGGAGAGACGCGGAATGATGATCTCATCACGCTGTCGCAGCATTATTTCTCGAACGGACAGATGCGCCAGTATCAGGAGATCCGGGAGTCGCTGCAAACCCACTGGGACGCACTTTCGGACCGGCAGAAGAGCCGCAGTCTGTCCGTTTCCTTGCAGGAGAGCCTTGCGGAAGGGGATTCGGTGCTCCTGGCGCAGCAGGCGGAGACCTACCGGGCCCTGGCGCCGGCGTCCGAGACGGACTGGTTCCTGCTTTCCCGGGTGTATGAGTCTCTTGGAGAACCGGACCTGACGCTGGAGGCGCTGGACCGGGTGCACCGCCGGCACCTTCCCCTCGAGGATCAGCTCGACTTCCTGCGCCGCCTGTTCCGCACGGAATCCACCCTGGACCTGACGGCCCGGCAGCAGCGCACGTACCGGCAGTATGTCCGGACCTCTGCGCGGAAAGCCATCCTGGACCGGACGCCCGGCGCACGGGATGCCGCGGACGAGGCGCAGATCCGCCGCGAACGTTTCCTCCGGGGTCGCTGGCGGGTGCTCTGGGCGGCCGTCATCCTGACGATGGCGGCAGCTTCGGCCGCAGGCTTCCGGGGGCTCCGCCGCAGAAGCCGCCGGACCCAGGAGACGCTGGTCCGCCAGATCGAAACGAAAGAACAGGAGGCCGCCCGGGCCCGTGAGGAAGCGGAGCAATGGAAACGCCTGCTGCAGCGCGGACAAGTCCCTGCGGAGGTGAAAGCGCTGATCTCCGAGCGGGTCGAGGTTCTGAACCGCTACGCGCTCCAGAAACTCTCCCGGCAGGACACGCGCGCCGCCGCTGCGCTCGAGCAGAGCCTTTCCCACGCCGACCGGGAGCAGTTCGTGAGGGACCTGCGCCTGCAGTTCCGCTACCTCCATCCGGACCTGACGGCCTTCCTCGAAGAGCACGGCCTGACAGAACAGGAAATGACCTGTTGCACCCTGCTCCTGCTCGGCTCCCAGACCAAGGAGATCTCGGCGCAGACGGGCCTGTCCGTGCAGCGCTGCTACAACATCTTCAACGCCGTCCGCCGCAAACTCGGCCTGCGGGAGGACCGCCGGACGCTCTATACGATCCTCTCGGAGCGGATCCTGGCGGGGGAATAGGGAAAAAGATTTACCGTTTTCGGACGGAAAAGGGCTCATTTTGCGGCAAATTACAGTATAAATAATTGAAATATAGTTAATTAAAAGCGGTAAATCTTGTTTGTCCGGCCTTCGGGCTTTTCTTTCTATCATTGCGGCCGGAAAAACAAATACGCACATGAAAACGACAAGAATCTCTCTCTCTTTCCTGCTGGCCATCCTGAGCCCGGTGGCCCTTTGCCTGTTGTCCGCCTGCCGGCACGACCCGGATGCCGCCGGGGCGGAATACACCTTGGACCTGACGGCCTCCGTGCCGGTGCGGTCCCTCAAAACGGATTTTGACCTGTCCCGCCTAGGCCGCTTCGAGGGCCCGTTCGAAGTCGACACCCTGTTCCGCAGTGCCTACTTCTGCCCGTTCGACGGACAGTCCCTGCTGATGTGCGCCGACAACCAGGTCTTCCGCGTGGGCGTACCGGACGGGAAGATCCTCGCCACCTACGGCCGCCCCGGCCGGGGCCCCATGGAATATACCACAGTAGGTACCATGGACCGGATGCAGGGGGAGGTGTTCATTACGGACCATCGTGTCGGAAAAGAACTTGTCTTCGATCTGGAAGGACGGCCCCTGCGGTCGCTGGAGCTCGAAAAACTCACCCTGCAGAATCCGGTCGCGCCGGGAAAGTTCTTCCGGGGATATCCGAACGGGCACAAGAAGGGCTGCCTGTATGAGATCGTGGATGAAGAAGGGACCGTGTACAGAACCTCCCGGATTCCGCCGGTCGAGGCGAAGAACCCGATTGTCCAGCTGAACGGATGCCTCAAGATGGAAGGCAGGAATGTCATCCAGCCCCAGCTGAACTACGACTACTATACTGTCACGGAGACAGAGGAATCGCACTGGATCCATGTGCATACCGGTCAGTACGCGCAGCCGTTGGAGGTCCTATGGGACCTGGAACTCAAGCGATTGGAGGGGGACAAGTATATCAGCCGGGAGGACTTCCGCGTCATCGTGTCGGGCGGCCTGGCGTTCGTCCGCTATTTCATGGGTGGACTCCATGAGGTCATCTATGATCTGAAGACCGGCAAGATCCTGTTCAATATCAAGATCACGAGCGAGGAAGATCCGATCCTGGGCCTGCCGGTGGAGCACGGGGGGAAGACCTGGTACGTCTGGCCGGTCTATTCGGATGAGCATTTCCTGATCTGCTCGGATCTCTACGACGAGCATTTCTGGCTATTTACCAAGGAATGACAGATAAATAAACGAAGAACTTCGTTTGTCGGAAAGATTCATTATATTTGTAAACATCGGGATAAATGCCCGATGAAATGAATATGAGAAGACTGACCAACAAGGAGCTGGAGATCATGACGCTCTTCTGGCACCATCCCGGCGGGCAGTTCGTCAAGGACCTCCACGAATTCTACGACGAGCCCAAACCGCACATCAACACCATTTCCTCGCAGGTGCGCACCCTCGAGAAGGACGGCTTCCTGCGCCACAAGTCCTATGGCGGAAGCCACCAGTATTTCCCGGTGCTCAGCGAGAAGCAGTACCGCAAGGAGTTCCTGACGGGGTTTGTGCGGAACTTCTTCGGCAATTCCTACCGCGAGGTGGTGAGTTCGTTCGTACACGACGACAAGATCACGGTGGACGAACTGGAGGACCTCATCCGGCAGGTCCGGGAAGCCGAGGAGCAGAAATAATCCCGCGGACATGTAACTTTCCGGACAAAATCACGTCTGATAATTGAGGAACTGAATATGAAGTCGAAATCCATCATACTGCTGGGCCTCCTGCTGGCGGCCTGTGCGCCCAAGGGACCGGAGGGCGCCGTCACGGTGCCGGACAAGATGGCGCCGGATGCCCTGCTGCCGCACGTCCGTTCGGTCGAGCTGATCCCGTTGGAGACGCGGGAGGAGTCCCTGCTGGCGCTCAATGACCTGTATCCCGCCTCGGACGGCTATATCGCCGTGGACCGGCGCAATAACCGGCTGCTGCATTTCGCGGCGGACGGGCGCTTCCTCAATACCGTCGGCATGCGCGGTCGCGGCCCGCAGGAATACGGGGACCTTGCGACCCTGCAGGTCCAGGACGGCCTGGTGCGGGTGTTCTCCTTCCGGACAAAGCGGCTGACAACCTTCCGCGAAGACGGAACCTTCGTCAGCCAGGAGGAGCTCCCGGAGAGCGCGATGCACTGGTTGACCGTGCCCGAGGGGAGCCTGTTGTACATGGGTTATTATACGCCGGGGACCGCCCTGCTCAAGCTGCTGCGCCCGGACGGCACGCAGGAAGAACTGGTGCCCAGGCCCGTGCAGGACCTCATCGTGACCATCGGCGGCACGGTGTTCTCCGCCAACGGCGGGGACGTCTTTTTCTTCCCGGACTGGGCGCAGGAGGTATATCGCTACCGGGACGGGGCCGTCGAGCCCCGGCTGAAGATGGATTTCGGTCCGGAGGGGATCGGGGACGAGGTCTATGGCGCGGCGGACGTCAGTGAAGCCGTGAGAGAGAAGATGAGAACCGGTTTCTCCTACGTGTACCGGTACTTCGAAAGCGACCGGATGCGGCTGGTGATCTGCTCACACGAGCGTCAGCCGGAAAGGAACGGTCAGGTGGAAAGCATAAGCAAGTGCGGTCTGTTCCTAAACGGGAAATGGATCTGGTTCGGACAGACGGAGGACGACCTGATCCACTGGAGGATCCTGTACCTGGAGGACGATGCGCTCGTGTGCAGCGCCCCGCCGTCGGACCTGCTGGAGCTGGATCCGGCCTTGCGGGAAAAGCTGGCGGACCCGTCCGTACTGGAAGGTCTCTCCGAGGAGGACAACGACGTCATCGTGAAGATTCATTTGAAATAACAGGGAAAGATGCAGAATACGATCAAGAAGCGAATCCTTATCCTGTCGGCGGGGCTGCTGGGGCTGTGCGCCGGGGCGGCGGCGCAGCCGATGACGCTCGAAGAGGTCATCGGCGAGGCGCGGACGCAGTCCGTGCAGGCGCTGCAGGCGCGCGCCGCCTTCGTGTCCGACTACTGGGCCTGGCGCTCCTACCAGGCGAGCCGCCTGCCCTCGCTGTCGCTCTACGGCACCGTGGGCGGCTTCGACCGGTCCCTGCGCCTGCTGCAGGACCCCCAGTCGGGCGACCTGCTCTACACCTCCAACTACAACATGGAGAACAGCCTGGGCCTGCGCGCCCGCCAGAACGTCACGTTCACGGGCGGCACACTCTCGCTCTATACGGACCTCACCCGCATCGACCAGTTCCGCTCGGGCGGCACCACCTGGTACGCCCAGCCCGTGACGCTCTCCTACAGCCAGCCCCTCTTCGCCTACAACCGCTTCAAGTGGGACAAGCTCATCTCCCCGAAGCAGTACGAGAAGGCCAAGCGGACCTACCTCGAGTCGATGGAAGACGTGACCCTGCGTGCCGTGGACCGCTTCTTCGGCGTGATGGAGGCGCAGAAGCTCTACGACGTGGCCCGCACCAACTACGACAACACCAGCCGCCTGCTGGACATCGCGCGCGAGCGCCTGTCGCTGGGCTCGGTCAAGCGCGACGAATACCTCCAGCTGGAGCTCCGCATGCTCTCCGACAGCATCGCCGTCAACGAGAACTACGTCGCGCTGCGCGAAGCCCGGATGCAGCTCAATTCGCTGCTGGGCCTGGACGAGACCCGCGAGGTGCAGACCGTCCTGGAGGAGGACCTCCCGGCCGTGCTGATGGACTACGACCTGGTGCTGCGCAAGGCCTCCGAGAACTCGTCCTTCAACCTCACCAACGACATCAACGTCCTCAATGCCGACGCCGCCATCGCCCAGGCGAAGGCCGAGCGCGGCATCACGATGCAGCTCAACGCCCGCTTCGGTCTCTCCAAGACGGCGCCGGAGCTGCAGGGCGTCTACCGCGACCTGCTCGACCAGGAGGTCGTGGGCCTGACCTTCACCGTGCCGATCCTGGACTGGGGCGAGGGCCGGGGCCGCGTCAAGAAGGCCGAGGCGGCCGCCGAGGTCGTCAAGGCCCAGGTCGCGCAGGCCGAGAACGACAAGCGCATCAGCCTCTACACGGCCGTGGGCCAGTTCAACAACCAGCGGCAGCTGTGCGACGTGTCGCGCCGCGCCGCCGCCATCGCCCAGGAGCGCTATACCCTGGTGATGGACAAGTTCCGCAGCGGCACCGCCAGCGTGACGGACCTCAACACCGCCCGCACCGAGAGCGACAACGCCACCCAGAAGTATGTCCGCGACATCGCGAGCTTCTGGAACTACTACTACACGCTCCGCAAGCTCACGCTCTATGACTTCCTCGCCGGAGACGACCTGGAGGTCGATTACGAAGAAATGACACAGTAATATGACACTGAAGAAGATAGCCTGGGCGGTCCTGTGCGCCGCCCTCTGCCTGGCCGGCTGCAAGCAGAAGCCGGCGGCGGACCCCGAAGACGCGTCCAAGTTCGCCTACGCCCCCGAAGTCAACGAGGTGGAGGTGATTACGCTCCAGCGCCAGACCTTCCCGATGCAGCTCGTGGCCAACGGCAAGCTGTCCGCGGCCCAGCGCAGCGCGCTGTATTTCCGCGAGAGCGGGCAGCTGGTCGAGGTGCCGGTGCAGAACGGCTCCGCCGTGGCGCGCGGCGCGGTGCTCGCGCGCCTCGACGACACCGAGCAGCGCGCGGCCCTGGAGACGGCGCGCATCGACCTGGAGCGCACCCGCCTGGAGTTCTACGACGTGCTGGCCGGACTGGGCTATGCCGCCCGCGACACGGCCTCGGTCCCTGCCGAGGTGCTGGACCTCGCCGGCATCCGCTCCGGCTACACCGCCGCGCGGGGCAGCTACGCCAAGGCGCAGCGCGCCCTGGACGGGACCGTGCTGCGCGCGCCGTTCGCCGGCAAGGTGGCCGACCTCACCCTCAAGAAATGGGACCGGACGGGGTCCGACCCTTTCTGCACCCTGATCTCCGACGGCACGTATGACGTGGCCTTCTCCGCCCTGGAGTCGGAGTACGGCTTCCTCGAGCGCGGCCAGGCCGTGCGCGTGACGCCGTTCGGCTCCGAGACCACGGTTGCCGGCCGCATCAAGACCATCAACCCGACCATCGACAAGAACGGCCAGATCGCCGTCACGGCCACCATTCCCGGCGGCCGCGGCCTGCTGGACGGCATGAACGTCAAGGTGGTCGTGGACCGCAACGAGCCGCGCCAGCTGGTGGTGCCCAAGAGCGCCGTGGTGATCCGCGACGGACTGGAGGTCCTCTTCCGCTACAGGGACGGCAAGGCCGAATGGGTCTACGTCCACACGCTCCGCGCCAACAGCGAGAGCTACGCCGTCACGGCCAACACCGACCGCGGCGCCACGCTCGAAGAGGGCGACCAGGTCATCGTCTCGGGCAACCTCAACCTCGCCGACGGCTCCCGCGTCGTCGTCAAGCAGTAGCGCCCTATGCTAGGCAAGCTCCTGGACCGTCCCGTCTCCGTCACGATGATCCTGCTGGTCTTCGTGGTGCTGGGGTTCGTGGGCATCGGCCGCCTGCCGGTGTCGCTGATCCCGGACGTGGACATCCCGTATGTGACCATCCAGGCGTCCGCGCCCGAGATGTCGGCGCGCGAGCTCAACGACGCGGTCGTCTCGCCGCTGCGCCAGCGCCTCGTGCAGATCGCCCACCTCAAGGACATCCGCTCCGAGGCGCGGGACGGCAGCGCCACGATGACCCTCTCCTTCGAGGAAGGGCAGGACATCGACTACTACTACATCGAGGTCAACGAGAACATCGACCGGGCGATGGGGTCCCTGCCCCGCATCGACCGTCCCAAGGTCTTCAAGGCCAGCGCGACGGACATCCCGGCGTTCTATATCAACATGACGCTCCGCGAGGAAGGAGGCAACTTCCTGAGGATGAGCGAATTCGCGGAAGACGTGATCGCCCGGCGCATCGAGCAGCTGCCCGAGGTGGCGATGGTGGACCTGAGCGGCACGGTGGACCGCGAGATCCTCGTGATCCCCGACCAGGAAGCGCTTGCGCGCCTGGGCCTGTCGATGAGCCAGTTCGAGCAGAGCGTCTCGGCCGCCAACGTCAACCTCTCCAACCTCACCATCCGCGACGGCGAATACCACTACAACGTCAAGTTCCACTCCTTCGCCACTTCGCGCGAGGACATCGGCAACGTCTACTTCAAGGTCGGGGAGCGCGTGCTGCAGGTCAAGGACGTGGCCTCGGTGGAGGAGCGCGAGGCGCCGCGCACCGGCCTGGCGCGCAGCGACGGGCGCGACGCGGTGACCCTCGCCGTGATCAAGCAGGGGGAGGCCCGCATGTCCGACCTCAAGAAGGGCATCGCGGAGCAGCTGGACCACTTCCGCCGGGATTATCCCCAGATGGAATTCTCGATGTCCCGCGACCAGACCGAGCTGCTGGACTACTCGATCCGCAACCTGCTGCTCAACATCCTGATGGCCATCCTGCTGGACATTGTGGTGATCTTCTTCTTCATGAAGGACTTCCGCTCGCCGGTGCTGGTGGCCCTGACGATCCCGGTGTCGCTGATCATCTCTTTCTTCGTCTTCTTCGCGATCGGCCTGTCCATCAACATCATCTCCCTGTCCGGCCTGTTGCTGGGCGTGGGCATGATGGTGGACAACACCATCGTGCTCACCGACAACATCACGGCGCGCTGGCAGCGGGGCGAAGCCCTG
The DNA here is from genome assembly GCA_017477245.1 of Bacteroidales bacterium. Classification (GTDB taxonomy): domain Bacteria; phylum Bacteroidota; class Bacteroidia; order Bacteroidales; family UBA932; genus Cryptobacteroides. The sequence continues at coordinate 92,467 of JAFUWY010000020.1, forward strand.
CGCAGCGCCGTCATCGAGGGCACCAAGGAGGTGCGCGGGGCGATGCTGAGCTCGGTCCTCACGACCTGCGCCGTGTTCATCCCGCTGATCTTCCTCAACGGCCTGGCGGGCCAGCTCTTCTACGACCAGGCCATCGCCGTGACCACGGTCCTGCTGGTCTCCTACGCCGTGACGGTGATCGTGCTCCCGGTCTACTACTGGGCGCTGTACAAGAAACTTCCGGCCTTCCGGCCGAGCGCGTTCCTGGCGAAGATCCGCGTCGACGGGGCCATGCGCTGGTATGACCGCACGGTCTCCTGGTGCCTCTCGCACAAGTGGATCGGCTGGGCGCTGCCGGTCTTCTGCGCCGCGCTCACGGCCGTGTGCGTGTGGGGGATGCGCAAGGAGAAGCTCCCGCCGATCACCTACACCGACGCCATCCTCAAGATCGACTGGAACGAACACATCACCCTGGACGAGAACCGCGCGCGCATCATCGCGCTGGAGGACGCGGCTTCCGCCGCACAGACCACCGCCCTCGTCGGCGTCCAGCAGTTCGTGCTGAGCCACAGCGAGGACCAGGCGATGAGCGAGGCCTCGCTCTACGTGAGCTGCGGCAGCGCCCGCGAGCTCGCGGCGCTCCAGGAGCGCCTCTCGGCGCAGCTGCGGGAGCGCTACCCGGCGGCGATCCTGTCGTGGGGTTCCTCGGGGAACATTTTCGAGATGGTCTTCGCGGAGCGCGAACCCCAGCTGCTGGTGCGCCTGCGTCCGGACACCGACGAAGGGCTGACCGTCGGCGGGGTCCGGGAGGCGCTGGGCGCGCTGCGCACCGCGCTCCCGGGCGTGCAGGTCGACGAGATCCCCCTCAAGCAGGACGTCCTGTACGTGTCCGACCCGGAGCGCATGGCGCTCTACGGGGTCGGATTCAACGACCTGGTCGCCGTGCTGCGCAACGCGCTCAACGGCAACCGCCTCTTCGAGATCGTCCAGGGCGCCCGGTCCGTGCCCGTCGTGCTGGGCACGGACGCCGAGGAGCTGTCCCGGATCCTGGCGCGCGCCACGGTCTCCGTGCCCGACGCGGAGCGGCCGGGCGGACGCACGGAGATCCCGGCCGCGGCGCTGATGCGCCAGACCTTCGAGCAGGATTTCAAGACGCTCGTCTCCGGCGACGACGGGGCCTATTATCCCGTGGAGCTGGACCTGCCGGCGCGGCAGGTGCCGGCCGCGATGACGGCCGTCCGCAGCGCCCTGCGCAGCGACGGCCGCTTCGACGCGGCCTTCACGGGCGCCTGGTTCTCCAACCGGGAGATGATCCGCCAGATGCTGCTGGTGCTGCTGGTGGCCCTGGCGCTGCTGTTCCTGATCCTCGCCTCGCAGTTCGAGTCGCTCGTGCAGCCGTTCATCATCCTGTCGGAAGTGGTGATCGACATCGCCGTGTCGCTGGCGTTCCTGTGGCTCGTGGGGGTGAGCATCAACATGATGTCGCTGATCGGCCTGATCGTGATCACGGGTATCGTGATCAACGACTCCATCCTCAAGATCGACACGATCAACCGCCTCGTCCGGGCCGGCTGGGAGGTCGAGGCGGCCGTCCATGAGGCCGGCCACCGCCGCCTCAAGGCCATCCTGATGACCTCGCTCACGACGATCCTTGCCGTGGCACCCTTCCTGTCGCGCGGCAACATGGGCGCCGACCTGCAGTTCCCGATGGCCCTCGTGGTCATCGTGGGCATGTCGGCCGGCACGCTCGTCAGCCTCTTCTACGTCCCGACGGTCTACGCCGCCATCTACCACAAGCGCACGCGCTGATGGCGGAGCGGCGGGGCATATCGTCGTTCTCGGTGCTGCTGCTCATGGCGGTGGCGGCCGTGATCGGCATCGCCTGCTTCCCGCGGCTGAAGGTGCAGTATACCCCTTCCGCCGCGACGAGCAACATCACCGTCAGCTTCAGCTACCCCGGCGCCTCGGCGCGCATCGTGGAGGCGGAGGTGACCTCCAAGCTGGAGGGCGCGCTCTCGACGATCCGCGCCGTGGAGGCCACGAGCAGCATCTCGCGCGACGGCAGCGGCTCCGTGACCGTGCGCGCCGCCCGCCGCGCCGACCTGCAGGCCGTCCGCTTCGAGGTGGCCTCGCAGATCCGCAACATCTACTCCAAGCTGCCGGAAGGCTGCTCCTACCCCTCCATCTCGCTGAATGCGCGGGGCGAGAAGACCCAGACCGCCATCACCTACAGCATCCGCAGTGCGCTGCCCTCCCAGGAGATCGCCGATTTCGTGGAGCGGGAGCTGCTCTATCCGCTCTCCATCGTGGAGGGGGTGAGCAGCGTGAGCTTCTACGGACAGACGCCCTTCGAGTGGGTCATCACCTTCGACGCCGACAAGGCCGCCGCGAGCGGCATCACGGCGTCCCAGATCCGCTCGGCCTTCGCCAATTACTACGCGGAGCAGGTCGTCGGCGTGACGCAGACCGGCGGCCAGGCCTACGGCGTGCGGCTGCGCAGCGCCGGGGCCGACACCGGCGCGGAGCAGCGGCGGATGGCGGAGATCCCCGTGGCGCGGGTGGACGGGCGCGTGGTGCACCTGGGCGACCTCGCGACCTTCCGCTACCAGGAGGCGCTGCCGGGGTCGTACTACCGCGTCAACGGACTCAACGTGCTGACCCTGTCGGTGGAGGTGTCGGCCGACGCCAACCTGCTCGGGGTGGTGGAGGATGTGAAGGAGCGCCTCTCCGAGCTCCAGAAGGGATTCCCGGAGGAGATCGGCATTTCCGTGACCTACGATTATTCGGAGTACATCTCCGACGAGCTGGACAAGATCTATTTCCGCACGCTTCTCTGCCTGCTGATCCTGCTGGTGTTCGTGTTCGTGATGGCGCGCTCGTGGCGCTACATGCTGGTGATCGCCATCACGCTGGCGGTCAACCTGCTCATCTCGGTCGCGCTGTACTTCTTCCTGGGGCTGCAGATCCATATCTACACGCTCGCGGGCGTGACCGTGTCGCTGGGCATCATCATCGACAACAGCATCGTGATGATCGACCACTACGCGCGCTGCGGCGACCGGCGGGTGTTCCCCTCGCTGCTCTGCGCCGTGATGACCACGGTCGCGGCGCTGCTCGTGATCCTGCTGATGCCCGAGCAGGAGAAGGCCAACCTGACGGATTTCATCTGGGTGATCGTGATCAACCTCAGCGTGTCGCTGCTGGTCGCCTACCTGTTCGTGCCGGCGCTGCTGGATTATTTCCCGGTGCCGGTGGCGGGGGCGGCGGCGCGCACGCCGCGGCGGCTGCGCCGCCTGTCGCGCCGCCGCGCCGCCTACGGCCGCTACATCGGCTGGGGCCTGCGCCACCGCTGGGTGTACTGGGTGGTGCTGGTGGCCCTGTTCGGCATCCCGACCTGCCTGCTGCCCAGCAAGTTCGGCAAGGAGCAGCAGGGCGTCCCGCTCAAGAAATACGAGGTGGTGCTCAACAAGATCGTGGGCTGGCGGCCCTATGCCGACAACAAGAGCACGGTGGACAAGATCCTCAGTTCCACCTTCGGCCTGTTCCACAAGGCGATGAGCCGCTCGGACTTCTACCGCGAGCCGGCCCGCCCGCAGCTGAGCATCCGGGCGGGCATGCCCGAGGGCTGCACCGTCCAACAGCTCGACGAGGTGATGCGCAGCATGGAGAACTACCTGGCGCACTTCGACGAGATCGACGTGTTCGAGACCCGCATCACTTCCTACAGCAACGGCTCGATCACGGTCTGGTTCAAGCCCGAATACGAAGGCACCTGGCTGCCTTCGCGCATCAAGGGGGACGTCATCTCGATGGCCACCAATTTCGGCGGGGCCAACTGGAGCGTCACCGGCATCGACGACAGTTATTTCAACAACAACATCCGCACGGACAGCAAGTCCAACACCATCAACCTGACGGGCTACAACTACGACGAGCTCGCCGGCTACGCCGAGCGGCTGATCGAGCGGCTCAAGACCAACCGCCGCGTCTCCGAGCCCGAGATCTGGGGCTCGGAATACAGCGACCGTCCCCGGACGGAATTCAACCTGCGCTATGATTTCGAGGCGCTGAGCGCCCGGGGCATCAGTCCCTACGCCTATTACGCGGCGCTCCAGTCGCCGCTCTACGACGCGACCCTGCGCACCCTCCCGTACGACGGGAAATACGTCCGCGTGCGCCTCGTCTCCTCGGCCAAGGACGAGCTGGACCTCTGGCACATCGACAACTCGGCCGTGAGCGTGGACGCGGACCACAAGGTGAAGCTCTCCGAGACGGGCAGCATCTCCAAGGACCGCACGGGCCTGCCGATCCGCAAGGAGAACCAGTCCTACGCCCTGTCGGTGCGCTTCAACTTCATCGGCTCCTACCAGCTGTCCAACAAGCTGATCAACGAGACCGTGGACTGGATGAACGCCGAGGTGCTCCCGATCGGCTTCCGCTGCGACAACGGCCGGAGCGGGTGGTTCTACAACGCCAAGCAGAAGTACACCTGGCTGATCCTGCTGGTGATCGCGATCATCTTCGTGATCTGCGCGATCCACTTCAACTCGCTGCGCCTGCCGCTGGCGATCATCCTGATGATCCCGCTGTCGTTCGTGGGGCTGTTTCTCGCCTTCGGCGTGAGCGATTTCACCTTCGACAAGGGCGGCTTCGCGGCTTTCGTGATGCTCTGCGGCATCACGGTCAACGCCGGGATCTACCTCATCTCCGAGTGGCTGGCAGAGGCCCGTCATCCCCGTCGTCCCCGGGACGGCCAGGAGGCCCTTCCCGCCTGGCTCCGGGCCTTCGACCACAAGGTCCAGCCCATCTCCCTGACCATCCTCTCCACGGTCCTGGGCCTCATCCCGTTCCTTTTCGACGGCCCGTCGGAAGTCTTCTGGTTCGCCTTCGCCATCGGCACCATCGCGGGCCTGCTCTTCTCGATCCTCGCGCTGCTCTTCTACCTCCCGGTCTTCGTGCTGCCGCGTCCTCCGCGGGCGAAGAGGCCTCGCCGGAAAAATCTTTCTTCCCGGCTCCCGGAGCCCCTCCCGACGGGCCTTGATGCGGAGGCTTTTTCTGCGAGGGTTGATAATCAGGAAGTTACAAATCAACCTTCGGAAGAATCGCCGAAGGTTAAAACGTAAGTAATTGATAATCAATATAACAAAAATGAAAACAAAAATGAAAACAAAGGGAATCCTGCTGACCTTCTGCCTCGCGGCGCTGTGCGCCTGCGGCGGCCCGTCGTCCGTTCGGACGGTCGACGTGGCGGCCGCCGCCCCGGCGGACCTGGAAGAAGTCGCCGCCGGATGGGAGCTGCTCCCGCTCGACGAGAGCGAGACGCCGCTGGGAAGCGTGTCGATGGTGAAACGTTACGGGGACAAGACCTTCGTGGGCTGCCGTCGGGATCACCGGTTTTTCATGTATGAAGGGACCACGCTCGCCGGCGTGCTGAGTGCCTACGGCCGCGGGCCGGGCGAGTATATGGATATGGAGGATTTCGCTTTCCGCGAAGCGACTTCCGAGCTGCTGGTCAACGACCGGAGTCTCCCGGGCTTCCGGATCTACAAAGTGCCGGAGATGACCTGGGTCCGGGATGAGAAACACGATTTCCAGGTGGGGAGTTTCGAGACCGTGGATGCAACCCACAGCCTGTTCAGCCTTGAGCCCGATGAAGAAGATGTAGCCGTTGGCGGGCAGGTGCAGGTCTGGGACCACCAGGCCGGCACGCCGTCCGACCAATGGGAGACTTCTTTCGTGGAGGCCCTGACCATGACGGAGCAGTCTATGTCGCGGGAGCCCGGCGGGGCGATGCTTTTCGGCCTCACGGGACCGAAGACCCGGATCATGCGGGTCGGAGCCAAGGGCTTCGAACAGGTGGCTGAAGTAGCCCTGGTGCCGGACGCCTTCGGTCCGGCCGTGTGGGAGGAGAAGGATTTCGAGACCCTGGTGGAAGCGTGGAGCGCGGTGATGGAGAAGGGCCAGAACGTGGCCGTCGGTGCCTTTGCTCCGCAGGTGAACGGCGAGAAGGTGGCCTTCTGGTACAATACGGGCTATTCTTCCCGGTTCCCGTTCCGCCTGGCGGTGTCCTCTCCGGAGGGAGGCAAGGCCTATTCCGAAGTGCGGGTTGAGGGTTATCCCGAGCCGCTGCAGATCGTCGGGACGGGCGAGGGCCAGTGGTGCACGGTGCTGCAGCCCGGCTTGCTGGAGGATGTCCCCTCGCCGAAGGGACAGTTGTATCCGCGCCTGCGCGAACTCGCTGCGCAGGGCGTCGAGACCGTCCTGCTCTTCTGGTCGGCGGTGTAGGCTCCGGTGCCTGCCGCCCGCCCCGAGAGGTACATGCGTCCCGTATGGACCGCCACTGGATGATAGCTGATAATCAGGAGGTTACAAATTAACCTTCGGCAAAATAACCGATAGTTAAAATGTAAATTATTGATAATCAACGATAGCTAGAATGAGAAACAAGGGACTAATTTTGCAGACTAGCTGCCTGGCCCAGCTGGCCCTGGCCCTGGCGCTGCTGCCCGGCTGCCGCCGGGGCGACGCGGACGGGTTCGTGACCAAGGGTCCCGACGGGGCGGTCACGCTCGCCGTCGGCGCGACGGCCGACCTGACGGAGCCGGTGACGGAGTTCCGGCTGGAGGATTATTACGATCCTGTCGGCGAAATCCTTCCTGACGATGAGGACCCCCGGACGTTCATGACCTCCATGGAGTTCTTCCATGCCGACGACGAGACCGTCCTGGTGCAATCCCGGGACCGAGTTGTGCGCCTGTCGCTGAAGGACGGTTCGTTCATCTGCGAGTATGGACGCAAGGGGCGCGGCCCCGGGGAGTATACCCAGCCGCTGCTGTGCTTTGTCCAGGACGGAGAGGTCTATGTCAACGACATCATGAGCCGGTGCCACGTCTATGCGCTCGAAGACGGGCGCCTGCTGCGGGAGTTCCCGCTCTTCGAGAAGAACAGCCAGTTCAGCATCTATGCCCCGCTGGACAAGGACCACGGGATCGTGTGTTATTCTTCGCTGTCCGGCAAAGACCACCTGTATGACGTGGTCGACGGGACCCGGCAGGTGGTCCGCGAGAGCGAACTGCCCCTGGAACCCCACCAAAGCGGCCAGGGAGCGGTCCGTGTTGGGTTCGCCCGTCGGATGGACGGAAAGCTGTACGTTCCGTACGAAGAACCGGACCTGGTCCTGTATCAGGTCTCCGCTGGGAAAGAAACGCCCGGGTTCCGGATGGACAAGGGGTCATACACGCCTTATTCCTCCACCGGCGACCACTGGCTGATTGAAGACGAATGGATGTCTTTCGGCCCGTTCTTTTACGTGACCCTCCGGCGCAAGGGTGGCCCTTCCGCCATCGCCGTCTATGACCTCAAGCGCCGGGCGCTGGCGCTGTACAAGGCCGCCGTCGATGCGGAATCTTACCGCACGTACGGCCTTCCCTACACCCGCGACGGGCAGACCCTCTATCTCATCCCGGATTTCGGCGACCGGGAGGTGCTGGTCTGCCATGACCTCGCTGCGCCGGACAACCATTACTGCTTCCGCCTGAAGAAGTAGTCGAACAGGAGCACGGCGCTATTGATAATCAATTAGTTATGAATCAACCTTCGGTAAAAGGCCCGAAAGTAAAATTGTAAATCGCTGATAATCAATGCGTGTTGGTTTTGTGAAATCTTTCGGCATCCTCGCCGTGGCGCTGCTCCTGGCAGCCTGCGCCCCGAAGGAGGGGGAATTCGCCGAGCCGCGTTTCCGCAAGGTCGAGCATCGGGATTTCACCATCCTGGGCGAGGAGCTGATGCTCTCGGTCGTGGGCGGCGAGGCCGCGTGGCGGGACCACCTGATCCTGCTGTCGGACGACATGGCCACCAGAAACAACATCCACATCTACAGCAAACGCACGGGAGCCTGGGAACTGAGTGCGCTTCCGGTCGGACGGGCAGCCGGGGAGATCACGCTTGCCACGGACATCCAGGTGATGGGGGATACCTTGTATGTGTTCGACAACAATCCGCCCCGCCTGAAAAAGTATCTGCTGCCGGCGCTTCTGGCCCGGGAACCGATGTCGGAAGTCTTTCTGGGAGAAATCCCGATGAGCGATCGGAGCATGCATTGGGCCGCCGTCGCCCCGGACCGGATGGTCGTGGTGTCCACCCTGTCTCCGGTGGACGGACCGGACCATGCGCCGCGGATCCTGTGGACCGGGCCGGACGGTCCGGTCGCCACGTATGATGCCTATCCGTACGAGGACAGAAAGCTCATCTGGAACCAGTATTCCACGGCCTACCCATATTTCGCCCTGTCTCCGGACGGCAGCAAACTTGTCCTGTCGACCTCCTGGGGCAGTACCGTGGAGCTGTTCCGCCTCTCGGACGGGGAGATTGTCCGGGAGCACTGCCTGTATTGGGTCGATCCCGAATTCGTCCAGGGCAAGCCCGCAGCAACGTCCCGCGTAGGTACGTCCCGGATCCTGGCAACGGACAGCGGATTCATTACGGCCTTTTATAGCAGGGAAAAGGATTTTGATTCCGGGAGGTACGCTTGCGACCGCATTGCTTTCTTTGACTGGGAAGGCCGGGGCCTCCGCTGTATCCAGCTCAGCGGATACAGCGCCACCCCCATCAGCTACGACGAGCAGGAGGGCACGCTCCTTGCGCTGCTCTGGGATGGGGATGGCACGATGTGCTTCGGTAAATTGGCTGTCAAAACGAAGGCTGATAATCAGAAGGTTACGAATTAACCTTCGGAAGAATCCCCGAAAGTTAAATCATAAATCACTGATAATCAATGAGGATAAAGACAGGTTCAGTTCTCGTCGTAATCATCTCACTCTGCTGCCTGCTGCCCGGCTGCCGCCGGGGCGGCGCGGACGGGTTCGTGACCAGGGGCCCCGACGGGGTGGTCACGCTCGCCGTCGGGGCGACGGCCGACCTTCAGGAGCCGGTCTGGGATTTCCGGTTGGAGGCGTATTACGAACCGATTGGGGAGATCCTGCCGTCTGACGATCCGCGGACGTTCATGACCTCTATGATTTTTGCGTATTACGATTCGGAGTCGGTGCTGGCTTTTTCTCCCGACGGTCCGGGCCGGGTGATCCGGATTTCGCTCAAGGACGGATCATTCCTGGGTGAATTCGGTCGTTCGGGACGCGGGCCGGGAGAGTATGTGACTCCGCTCTTTGTGTTCGCAAAAGACGGTGAGGTCTGTGTGAATGACATGCGGAGCATCTGCCATGTCTACTCAGCGGCAGACGGATCCTGGCTCCGGGACATGCCCTTGGAAGAAGAAACCGTCCTGTTCAGCAATTATACCCCGCTGGGAGACGGCCTCGGCATTGTCTGCCATTCCTCCATGTCTGGAAATCCCCGGTTGTTCGATATCGTGGACGCTTCCGGACGGATTGTCCGTGAGGGCAAGCTTTCGGGCGATGGGCAGAGAACTTCTCTCGAAGAGGGGATTGCGGTGCGCTACATCCGGCAGACGGGAGATGGTTATGGCTTGTTAACCAGCGACACAGGCGGGATGTACCGTATTACAGCAGAAGGAGCGTCGCCTTGGCTTAGCTTCGATCCGGGGCATTATTCCCTGACGGGGAAGGACCGGATCGTGGTGTCGCAAATCTTCGAAAGCGGACGGTTTGTTTTTCTTTCCATCCAGGTCTTGGACAACTATCGTCAGGCCGTGTATGATGTGCAGTCGGGCCGTCTGGTCTTTTGCTCCGCGGTCGACTTGTCGGAAGGGGATGTGGTTGTGCCGGGTTTCCCTTATTCGCGGGGAGGGGAGAGCGTGACGCTGGCCCCGTATCTGGCTTACGGCGGTCTGCTGATCTGCCGGGATGTCCTCGCGGAGGATCATTTCTACTGCTTCCGCAGGAAAGAATAATCTGTGACGGGCAAAAAAGAAAAATTTAGTTCACACTCAAGATTTTTTTCATATCTTTGCCAATATGAACGCACATAATTATTTGACTGTTCTTGTCTTGGCCCTGGCGCTGCTGCCCGGCTGCCGCCGGGACGGCGCGGACGCGCTGGTCAGCCGGGAGTCCGGCGGGCTGGTCCGGGTCGAGATCGAGGCGATGGCGGAATGGACGGAACCGGTGGCGGAATTCGATCTGGCCAGGAGGTTCCAGCCTGTCGGGGAATTCCGGCTTGGAGACACGCGGGAGAATTATATCGACGGCCCGAAGGAGTTTAAGTACTATGATGCCGGGTCGGTCCTGGTCAGCGGCCTGGACCGCGTCCTGCGTGTTTCGGTCATCGACGGGACTCCCTTGCAGGAGTATGGCCGGAAAGGCCGGGGTCCCGGAGAGTTCGTGCAAGTGGAATCGTGTTTCGGCCAGGCTGACCGGGTCTATGTCACGGATACAGGCAGCCAGGTACATGTCTATGAAGCGGACGGGACGTCCGTGAAGGATTTCCTGCTGCTTGTTCCCGCCGTCCAATTCTGCGAACTGGCCCCGCTCGGCGGAGAGGCTTATCTGCTGAATTACTCTTCGCTCTCCGGGAAAGACCGTTATTTCGATGTCGTAGATGCCGGAATGAAGCTTGTCCGGCAAGGTTCCCTGCATCCGGACGATTCGGACCTGAAAAAGGGGGCAATCCGTCCGGGCGCCTCTCTGCGTTTTGACGACCGGGATTGCGTGATGTCGGGCGATACGCTTTACCGCGTGACGCCGCAGAAGGACCGCCCGTATTGGTATTTCGCGAAGAAGAAAACGAAGGGAATCCACTTTGAGAAGATGTCCAATTGGTTTTTTGTCCAGGCGAGCACGGCCAGCCATGATTTCCGGATGGTGGTGGATGTCAGGACAGGTACCCCGGTATTCTATGCCCCGTTGAAGAAAACGTCCATGACAGTCGCCACGCAGCGCGGACCCGTCACGGTTCCCTCGACAGATCCGGAAGACCGGGCCCGTTTCGGAATCCCCTATGTTCGCGATGGGGAAGAAAGGCACATTTGGCCGGTCCTGGCGGACCGGGACCTGCTGATCTGCAATGACTGCCAGGAGACGGATTACTACTACTGCTTCCACCTGAAGAAATAGTTGCAGGAAGAGAGGTTGCCGTTTTTGCAGGGTACTGATTGTTTGGAAGATACGAATTTGCTCCGGGGAATTATCCCTAGAGCAAAAACAGAAAGAGTTGAGAAAGAGATATGAGAACGACTCAAACCAACAACCGGCAGACAGGCCGACCCGGCGCCGTGCTGCTGTCGCTGCTCGCCGCGGCCCTGCTTGCCGCGTGCGGCGCGGACGGGTTCGTGACCAAGGGCCCCGACGGGGCGGTCACGCTCGCCGTCGGGGCGACGGCCGACCTGACGGAGCCGGTGACGGATTTCCGGCTGGAGGACTACTACGAACCGGTTGGGGAGATCCTCCCCTCCGATGATCCGCGGACCTTCATGCGTGGAATGAATTTCGCGTACTATGATGCGAATACGGTCTTGGCTTATTCCGGAGATCGCGTGATTCGGTTATCGCTCGCTGACGGTTCTTTTCAAGGGGAGTACGGCCACAAAGGAAGAGGTCCCGGAGAATATACGATGGTACTTTCTGCCTTTGTCAGGGACGGCAGGGTATACGTAAATGACATCATGAGTACCTATCACGTATATGAGGGCGTCGACGGTCATCATCTCCAAGACGTCCCATTATTTGACAAGGCACAGCAGTTCTGCGCCCTCTATCCGCTGGAAGGAGATTATTCGATGATCCTGTATGCCTCCACGGCTGGGAAAAAACAGGTTTTCGATATTATTGACGGTTCCGGGAACCTGGTCCGTGAGAGCTCTCTGCAAGACGACAACGAAGAGATTGCCCAACGAGGAGGAATCCGGATAGGGTACAGCATCCCGTTGGGCGAGGGCTGGGGTGTTCCGTCAGACCGCGACAGGACGCTTTATCGTATCTTGCCAGAGCGGGATATTCCATGGGTCAGATTCGACTATGGTCGTTACTCTCCGACCGATTCTCCTCTGATGGTTTTGGAACGATTCAGTGTGTCCGGACCCTTTTTCTTGGCGAGCTTATATGGCGAATCAAGTTCTTTTCGTGCCGTCTATGATCTGCAGCGCTGCCGTTTGCTTTTTGTTACAGAAAATTTGAGCGATGATACGAGAGTGGAGCGTGCCGGCATTCCGTATGAACTTGACGGGCAGACACTTTTCCTCTGGCCCGAATTTGCCGCCCGCGACCTGTTGATCTGCCGGAATGTCCACACTGCGGACAACTACTACTGCTTCCGATTGAAGAAATAGTCATGAAAACGATTGGAAATCTTGTTTGGTTCGTTCTGGCCCTGGCGCTGCTGCCCGGCTGCCGCCGGGGCGGCGCGGACATCCTGGCGCTGGACTTGGCGGAGCTTGCCGATGCTGAGTACCAGACGGCGTGGACCCTGGACCAGGCTATCCGGGCGGTAGATCTTTTCGAACTGGCTCCGGACCGGCCGCTGGGTTATTCCCCGATGTCAGGCTACGACGGCAGGAACCTGTTGCTTCGTCTGCAGGATACCCTTGCCATGGTCGGACCGGACGGACGCGTCGTTTCTTCTTTTTCCCGGAAGGGGCGGGGGCCGCAGGAGTATATATCCGCGAATCCGTTCCTGGACCCTGCAGGACGCATCCTGGTGCTGGATACCGGCCGGAAGCGCGCGCTGACCTATCTGCAGGACGGAACGTTCGTGTCGGTGCAGGAAGATGTGTATGCGTATGATATCCATCTCTTTCCGGACGGAAGCCGGGCGGTGATGGCGCTTCCGCACGAACAGAAGGGAGCGAATCCGGCCTTTTCGGTCCTGGGCCCGGACGGGTCTGTCCGCTACGCGGCCCCGGCCCATCCGGAGGACCATACGCTGTTTTCCTATCATGCCGGGCATTTCCAAGCCGGGACGGCCGGCTCTTGCTATTTCAGGCGGGACGACCTGGATACGCTCTACCGCCTCCGGCCGGACCGGATGGAGGCGGTCGCTGCTTTCCTCAAGCCGCCCAAGCCGACGGAGACCCCGGTGCGCCAGCATGCGGACGGGTCGGTTTTCATAGGCAAAAGCGTCGGCCGTTTCGAGGACCGGAACAGCTTCGTGCTGGCCGACCTGTTGTTCTATGCTTTTATGGATCGGGAGAAGTCCGGGGACCATTACCTGGTGTACGATCTGCAGACCGGATCCTTGTTATACCATGGCGCCGAGCCGCCGACCTTGGATGTCAACGACTGGGAGATCCACCTGTGGCCGAACTTCGTACACGGACAGGATGCCTGGTGCCAGCTGGGGCGTTTTGACACCTCGAAGATCCTGCCCAGCTTCTCCCGCGACAGCAACGAAGCCTTTGTGCATGTGCGTGCCCGGTGAAAGGTGACGACGTTGTGCTGCAGGTGTTGATAATCAGATAATTACAAATTAACCTTCGGCAAAATCCCCGAGAGTTAAATTATAAAGTATTGATAATCAATCATCGAATGAAAAGAGTTTGCTGTTTGTTCGCGGCGTCGCTGCTGCTCGCCGCATGCGGCCCGAAGGGCGCGCCGGGCGTGGTGCCGGTGCCGGAGAAGATTTCGGCGGAGGCGCTCGAGCCGCTGGTGCGCTCGATCGACCTGGTCCCGCTGGAGACGCACGGGGATGATTTCCTCGGAGAGCAGACAGTATTATATTTAGCAGATGGTAAGTATCTTCTCAAGGACCCGGGCAACCGGAACCTGTTCTTGTATGGCCCGGACGGGAAGTTCCTGAATCGCATCGGCCGGGTCGGCCGGGGTCCGGGGGAATACCATAGCCTGATGAATGCGCTGTATGCCAACGGACGAGTCCATGTGTATCAGGGTCGTTCCGACATGCTGGTCTATCGTCCGGACGGTACGCTCGAGAAGGCGGTGACGCTCCCGTCCGAAGGGGGAAATGCCTTTTATCCGCTGAAGGACGGCTGGCTGAACTATGTCGGATTCGCGTATACCGGCGATGACATGATCCAGTGGGTCCGGGAGGGGCAGGAACCCGTATCGCTGCTCCGGAAGCCGGGGCAGGCCCCCGTCGCACTGATGCAGGAGCGGCCCTTCTCGGAGCACGCGGGACGCATTTTCATGCCCATCGCCTGGAGCGATGACGTCTATGCTTTCGCGGACGGGAAGGCGGAAATGTGGCTGGACCTGGACTTCGGCCGCTACACGATCGGAGACGAGTTCTTTGGCGGGAACCTGGATGCGGCGATGCGGATCCTGCAGACCCGCTACGGCACGCTGACCGCTTATTGGGAGAATGACCGGATGCGGGTTGTCGAAGCCTCGCGCGTGGAGAAGAAGGAAGGCAAGCCGTCTCCCGAACGGGAATGCCTCTACGGCCTCTTCCTTCATGGGAAATGGAATTGGGTGAGCGCCGGCGGCCCCAATGAGGCTCTGTTTGCCTTCAGCGTCGCCGGCATCGACGGCGACGCGCTGGTGTGCCTGCTGGATCCGCTGCTGCTCAAGGAGATGGACCCGGCCCTCAAGGCGAAAATCTCCAACCCGCAGGTGATCGATACCTTCGACGAATACAGCAACTACGTCGTTGCGAAACTGCATCTGAAGTAAGGACGACGGCGTTGTGTTGCGGGCGTTGATAATCAGGAAGTTACAAATTAACTTTCGGAAGAACCGCCGAAGGTTAAAATATAAGTGATTGATAATCAGTATAACAAAAATGAAAACAACAATGAAAACAACTCTTGCAAGCCTTGTTCTTCCCTGGATGCTGGTGTCTGCTGCCTTGGTCTCCTGCAGCCGCCCGGCGGCGGAACCGTCGGTGATCCGCATGGCGGAGCTGAAGGAGGCGCCGATGCCCCAGGCGGGGCTGCCGTGCTTCTCGTCCGTGGAGCAGTTCCTGCTGGACCGGGAGCCGAACGACGCGTCCATAGCGCTCCCGGAGAAGGTTGTCGTGGCTGGGGAGCGGATATATATCCTGGGATATAGCGGGGACATGCGTCTAGCGTATGTCTCTGAATATGACCACGAAGGCCGCGCGGTCCGGATGATGGGCCGCCGGGGTCGGGGACCGGGCGAATACGCCCGGGCGCAGGACTTCGTCGTGGGCCCGGAGGGAGACTGCCGGATCCTGCTGGTGGACCGGGGCGAGGCGATGCTGTACCATTACGGCCCGGACGGGACGTTCCTCGGAAAGGCTTCTCCGGCAGGGCCGGATCCGGTGTCCCCGTATTATCTGGCCGCCCTTCCCTCCGGCGAACTGCTCGTGGGGACGACCCTCTGGGACGAATCCGCGTGGAAGGACTACCGGGTGGTGGTCTGCGACACCTTGCTGCAGGCCCGCAGCGGGATGATTCCGGATCCTCACAACCTGGATCCGAATTTCGCGTTCTCGAACGTGGGGATCTGCGACACCGGGGAGGACTTCCAATACATCGTGCCGATGGAGGATTGCGTACACCGCTTCGACCGGGCGGGGAATGACATCGGCTCGGTGCGCATCGATTTCGGGCCCGCCGCGCTCACGGATGACATCCGCATCGACGTGGAGCCCCATCTCGATGAGCTGAAGGAGAAGAGTTTCCTGTTCAACGCCGCCTACGTGGACGAGGCCTGGCTGTTCGGTTCGCTGCAGGAGAAAGGCAAGCATCGGAGCTTCGCCGTGGACCGCGCCGCCGGGGTGCGGTATGCGACTGACGATCTCTACGGGTGGTTCCAAGGCGTCTGGGACGGCCGCGCCGTCTGGCTCAAGGACACCGAGGACGGCTGGCAACTGACCCTTTGCACGCTGCGGCGCTAAGCGCCTGGCGCGTCGCGGGCTGCCGTTTTTGTAAGTGCTTGATCGACAAAGAAATAGTATTTTGCTCCGGGGAAATAGTCCCGGAGCAAAAATAGAAACAGTTGATAGTAAGTCAGATATGAAAACAGCACAGATTCAATTCCGTTGTTTGGCGGGACTGGCCGGCGCCGCGGCGTCGCTGCTGCTCGCCGCGTGCGGCCCGAAGGGCGCGCCGGGCGTGGTGACGGTGCCGGAGAATATCTCGCAGGATGCGCTCGAGCCGCTGGTGCGCTCGATCGACCTGGTCCCGCTGGAGACGCACGGGGATGATTTCCTCGGGCAGGGGACCTTCCTGATTCCTGCGGACGAGAAGTATCTGCTCGTGGACGAGGGGAACAGGAAACAGCACCTGTACGGCCCGGACGGGAAGTTCCTGAACCGGATCGGGCGGGAAGGCCGGGGCCCGGAGGAGTACCACATGCTCTTCAACGTGCTGTACACGGGCGGACGGGTTTATGTCTATCAGAATGGATCGGACCTGCTGGTCTATCGCCAGGACGGCTCGTTCGAGAAGAAACTGAACTTGCCCGCCGAAGGTTGCAACGCTTTCTTCCCGCTGGAGGACGGTTATCTGGCCTATATCGGCTATGTCGGTCCGGGTGATGACATGATCCAGTGGATCCCGGAAGGGCAGGAACCCGTGTCGCTGGTCCCGAAGCGGGGGCCGTTACCCTTCCCAATGATGCAGCAGCGGCCTTTCTCGGAGTATGGGGGACGCATCTTCATGCCGGATGCCATGGGAGAGCAGGTCTATGCCTTCGCTGATGGGAAGGCGGAGACCTGGCTGAACCTGGATTTCGGCCGCTTCACGGCTGGGGAAGAGCTCTTCAGCGGCGACGTGGATGCGGCTTTCCGGATCCTGGAGACCCGCCATGCGAATGTCGGCGCCTATTGGGAGAACGAGCGGATGCGGGTCGTCGAGGCACAGCGGTCGGAGAAGAAAGACGACAGTTCGCCTTTCCCCGACCGGGAGATTATCTACGGGCTCTTCCTCCACGGGAAATGGAACTGGGTGAACACCGGCGACATCGGTGCCACGCCGTTCGCCCACAGCGTCTCCGGCCTTGACGGCGACGCGCTGGTCTGCCTGCTGGACCCGCTGCTGCTCAAGGAGATGGACCCGGCCCTCCGGGCGAAAATCTCCAATCCGCAGGTCCTCGACACGTTGGATGAGAACAGCAATTTCGTCGTCGCGAAACTGCATCTGAAATAAAAAAGAACGGCCAGCGTCCCGAAGGACCTGGCCGTTCTTCCTGGATCCCGCAGGGCGCCTAGAGCTTGCGGGCGCCGTCGGAGATGACGACGTCGTAGACCTTCGGGGCGTGGCCGAACTTGGCGGTGAATTCCGCCACGGCGGTGTCCACGAAGTCCTTGTAGAGCTCCTTCTTGACGAGGTTGATGGTGCAGCCGCCGAAGCCGCCGCCCATCACGCGGGAGCCGGAGACGTCCATCTTGCGGGCGAGCTTGTTGAGGAAGTCGAGCTCCTCGCAGCTCACCTCGTAGAGCTTGGACATGCCGAAGTGGGTCTGGTACATCATCTCGCCGGCGGTCTCGTAGTCGCCGCGCTCCAGGGCGTCGCAGAAGTCGAGCACGCGCTGGACCTCGCCGATGACGTACTCCGCGCGGAGGAAGTCCTCCTCGGGGATGTCGGCGCGGACCTCCTCGAGCCACACGCGCTTGGCGTCGCTGAGGGTTTCGACCTCGGGATGGAGCTTGCGCATCGCGGCCGCTGCGTTCTCGCAGGAGGCGCGCCGCTTGTTGTAGGCGGAGGAGGCGAGCTCATGCTTGACGCAGGAGTCAATCAGCACAAGCTTGTAGCCGGCGGCTTCCGGATCGAAGGGGAAGTATTTGTACTCCAGGGTCTTGCAATTGAGGCGGATGAGGTTGCCCTTCTTGCCGAAGCAGGAGGCGAACTGGTCCATGATGCCGCAATTGACCCCGCAGTAGTTGTGCTCGGTGCTCTGGCCGATCTTGGCGAGCTCGAACTTGTCGATACCGTTCTGGAAGAGGTCGTTGAGCGCGAATGCGAAGCAGCTCTCGAGGGCCGCGGAGGAGCTCAGGCCGGCGCCGAGGGGCACGTCGCCCGCGAAGACGGCGTCGAAGCCCTCGACCTTGCCGCCGCGCTTGATGGTCTCGCGGCACACGCCGAAGACGTAGCGGGCCCAGGCCTCGGCGGGCTTGTCCTCCTCGTTCAGGCCGAAGGACGTCGCGGCGTCGTAGTCCAGGGAGTAGAGGTTGACCTTGGCGGTGCCGTTGAGCTTGATCTCGGCCATGATGCCTTTGTCGATGGCGCCCGGGAAGACATAACCGCCGTTGTAGTCGGTATGCTCACCGATGAGGTTGACGCGTCCGGCGGACGCATACATGGCGCCGCCTTCGCCGTAGAGGGCGAGGAATTTCTCGTGGATTCTGGTCTTCATTTCCATAATTATGTGATTGTATGAGTTATCCAATTCAAGGCAATCACAAATGTATCAAAAATAAACGACAATGACAATAGGCAGGTGGTCGCTCAGGCCGCCGCGGTAGCGGGGGCCGGCGAAGGTCCGGCGGGGCTTCTGGCCGCCGAACGCCGCGTCGGCCTCCAGCAGCGCCGGATCGGCGAAGACCTCCTCCCGCACCCGGGCGAAGCCCTCGGCGAAATGCCCGTCGATCTTCTCCCACCGGCCGTTGTACTTCAGCGTCCCGCGGTGGCCGCTTGCGTCATTCCGGGCTTGACCCGGAACCTCCTCCCACAGATCCTCATTGAAATCCCCCACCGACAGGATCCGTCGCACCCCGGCCCCGCGCAGCGAGTCGGTCAGTGCGGCGAGCCGCCCGAGCGCGAGCGAGCGCCGCTCCGCCTTGCCGCCGATCTGCGAGGGGTGGTGGTTGACCAGCACGGCGAGGCTGTCGAACTCCGCCAGCAGGATGTCGCGCGTCGCCATCACGCCCCCGGCGCTGTCGGGGACGTGCTTGGGCACGGCGGCGCGCAGCGGCAGCGTGGAGCGCCGCGCCAGCAGCGCGCAGTCGATCCCCCGGTGGTCCGGGGAGTCGAAGTGCACGATCCGGTAGTCGAGCTTGCGCAGGAGCGTCCGGCTGACCAGCTGCCGCAGCACGAAGGCATTCTCCACCTCGGCGAAGCCGACCGCGTCGGGCAGCCGCCCGTAGCGGTCCGCGATGCGTAGCAGGGTCTTGGCGATGCCGTCGCACTTGGCGTAGAACCGGCCCGCCGTCCAGTACTGCGGCTTGCCGTCGGAGTGATAGTCGAAGAAATTCTCCACGTTCCAGAAAATGAACAGCAAGGAATCCTGCGGATTCCCGGAGGTTTTCACCCCCTGCACCCCCTCGAGGGGGATGGCCGGATGATCGCTGACGCGATCCGGCAGGCACGGAGGCAACACCATCCAAGTGCGGGCAGAGAACCCGGCAAACAAAAGAAGAAGAATCATCATAGTCCGTTTCATTCTGCGAATATGGCGAAAATTGCGTAAATTTGCGCCACCAAAAAGAAAGAAACATGTCCCTCAAGTGCGGTATCGTCGGACTGCCGAACGTCGGCAAATCCACCCTCTTCAACTGCGTCAGCGTCGGGGGCGCCCAGAGCGCCAATTTCCCCTTCTGCACCATTGAGCCCAACCTGGGCTCGACCAATGTCCCGGACAAGCGCCTGGAGGTGCTGACGGAGATCTGCCACCCGCAGCGCACGATCCCGGCCACGGTCGACATCGTCGACATCGCCGGCCTGGTGCGCGGCGCCAGCCGCGGGGAAGGCCTGGGCAACCAGTTCCTCGCCAACATCCGCGAGTGCGACGCCATACTGCACGTGCTCCGCTGCTTCGACGACGGCAACGTCGTCCACGTGGACGGCTCCGTGGACCCGGTGCGCGACAAGGAAGTCGTGGACCTGGAGCTCCAGATCAAGGACCTCGAGACGGTCAATTCCCGCATCGCCAAGGTCCAGAAGCAGGCCACGACCGGCGGCGACAAGGAGGCGAAGAAACTCCTCGCGCTGCTGCTCCGCTACAAGGAAGCCCTGGAGCAGGGCAAATCCTGCCGCAGCGTGGCGCTGCTCAACGACGAGGAAGCCGCCCTGGCCCACGACCTCTTCCTGCTCACCAACAAGCCCGTCCTGTACGTCTGCAACGTCGACGACGCCTCCGTGGTGAACGGAAACCAGTATGTGGACGCCGTCCGCGAGGCCGTCAAGGACGAGCACGCCGAGATCCTCGTGATCTCCGCGCGTACGGAGTCCGAGATCGCCGAGATGGAGGACTACGAAGACCGGCAGATGTTCCTCGAGGAGATGGGCCTGCAGGAGTCCGGCGTCGTCCGCCTGATCCAGAGCGCCTACCACCTTCTGGGCCTGCAGACCTTCTTCACCGCCGGCGCCGACGAGTGCCGCGCCTGGACCATCCACAAGGGCGACAAGGCCCCCAAGGCCGCGGGTGTGATCCACTCCGACTTCGAGAAGGGGTTCATCCGCGCCGAGGTAATCAAGTACGACGACTACGTGCAGTACAAGACCGAAGCCGCCGTCCGCGCCGCCGGTAAGATGGGGATCGAGGGTAAGGATTACGTCGTCCAGGACGGCGACATCATGCACTTCCTTTTCAATGTCTAGCTTAACAATAGAGTGCTCCAAGTGCGGAGCGAGACATACCCTGGAGGTGCCGCAGAGCGTCAACGCCGCGGCCGACCCCGAACTCAAGGAGCGGGTGCGCAGCGGCGCGCTCTTCACCTGGAGCTGCCCGCACTGCGGCACGCTCAACCTCCTCAATTTCCCCTTCCTCTACCACGACCCGTCGGAGCACCTGATGATTGTGCTCTCTGAGACGCCGCTGGGTGCCGAGGGCGTGCCCGAGGGCTACACCGGCCGCCAGGTGCGCACGCCCGGCGACCTGATCGAGAAAGTCAAGATCTTCGACGCCGGCCTGAACGACCTGCTGGTGGAGATGTGCAAGTTCGTGACCTGCCAGGAGTTGAAGAAGGAAGTGCCGATGCGCTTCGTCCGGCTGGACGGCGCGGACGGCGAGATGACCTTCACCTATCCCGAGGGGGGCGAGATGCAGCTCGTCGCCGTCGGGTTCAATGTCTACGAAGATTGCGCCGGCATCCTGCGGCGCAACCCCCACATCCGTGAGTCGGTCACCGGCCTCGCCACGATCGACCAGGCCTGGCTCTCGCAGTTCTTCCGGTAAAAGACAGGGCTTGATTATCAGACAATTATGATTTAACCTTCGGAGAAATATCCGAAGGATAATTTGTAAGTCGTTGATTATCAACAATCCTTTGCTCGGGTCCTTTGGCGCACGGCGGCCATCATCCCTTCGACCTGCCCCAGGGCGAGCATGCGCCCGTGGAAGGAGTATCCCGGGTTGTAGCCGATCCGCTCGTCGCCGAGCATCGTCTTGCCGTGGTCCACGCGCATCGGCAGGGGCCGTCCCTCGGCCTCGAAGATGCGCACCAGCTCCACGAGGTCGGCGCGCCCGGCGGTGTGCGGCGCCTCGACGAAGTCGCCGCCCGGCAGCACGTCGCACGAGCGCAGGTGCACGAAGTGCGTGCGCGGCGCGAATTCGCGGGCCATCGCCACGACGTCGTTGTGCGCGCCCGCGGAGAGGGAGCCGGCGCAGAAGGTCAGCCCGTTGTGCCAGTCGTCCACCGCGCCGAGCAGCCAGCGGATGTCGTCGGCGTCGCAGCAGAGGCGCGGCATGCCGAAGACGGGCATCGGCGGGTCGTCGGGGTGGATGCACAGGCGCATGTCCCACTGCCGGCAGACCGGCATCACGGCCTCGAGGAAGTACCGGAGGTTCTCGCGCAGCTGCGCCTTCGTCATCCCGGCGTACGGCGCCATCAGGGCGCGGAATTTCTCCACTGGCGAGCCGCCCCCGCCCAGCGGGCCGTTGATGAAGCCCTGGGTCTTGGTGATGATCGTGTCGATGATCTGCGCGCGGTCGGCGTCCGTGGCCGTGCGGTCCAGCGCCTCCACTTTCTCCACCACCTCCGGCGGGAAATCCTCCGCTGCGCCTTCGCGCGCGAGGATCTTGATGTCGAACCAGGCGAAGCGGACGTAGTCGAAATACAGCGAGAGCGTCCCGTCCGGCATCGGGCGCTCCAGGTCGGTGCGCACCCAGTCGATCACGGGCATGAAGTTGTAGCAGACGGTGTGGATGCCGCAGCGGCCAAGGTTCTCAAGACTATGTATATAATTTGCTATCAGCGCGTCCCGGTCGGGACCCGCGTATTTGATCTGCTCGCTGACCGGCAGGCTCTCCACCACCGACCAGCGCAGGCCGGCGGCTTCGATCCGCTCCTTCGCGGCGCGGATCTCCGCCTCGGGCCACAACTCTCCCGGGGCATATTGGTGCAGGGCGGTGACGACTCCTTCGACGCCGATCTGGCGCATCATTTCCAACGTGACTTTGTCGGAGGGGCCGAACCACCTCCAGGTTTTCTCCATCATGGTCAAAAGGTTTATTACTAAAGACAAAGTTAGAAAAAATACCTATCTTTGCAGACTGAAAATGTACCAAAACCTGTAGATAATGGCAAACAACAAGAACCTGTCCAAGCTTTGGAAGACCGAAGATTGGCTGGCCGTCTGGATCGGATTCATCGTGATCGCAATCGGTTGCGTGGCGGTGCTGACCGGAGCCTTTGATTTCTCTGCGTTGACGTTCAAGACCTGGACCTGGGGCGAGAGCCTGACCGACGCCCAGATGGCCAAGGTCGTCCCCCTGGGCCAGCAGTTCGCCTCCGGCGCCTTCTGGGGCAAGATGCTGCGCACGGTCCTCGTGCTCGGCGTGCTCTTCACCTGCGGCGTCGCGCTGCTCGGCGAGAAGGTTAAGAAGTTTGTCCCCGCCTTCCTGTGCGTGTTCGTGCTGGCGGTCATCGTCCGCCTGATCAGTGCCGAATTCACCCTCAACCGCTACCTCGAGTGGGCCTTCTGGGCACTCATCGTGGGCATGCTGGTCTCCAATACGGTCGGGACCCCGGCGTGGCTCAAGCCCGCCGTGCGGACCGAGTTCTACATCAAGACGGGCCTGGTGATCATGGGCTTCTCCGTGCTCTTCTCCAACATCGCGAAGTTCGGCCTCTACGGCCTGGGCATCGCGTGGATCGTGACCCCGGTCGTGATCCTGTTCATGTGGTGGTTCGGCACGCGCGTGCTCAAGATGGACAACAAGCCGCTGGTCATCACGATGGCCTCCGCGACGAGCGTCTGCGGTACGTCCGCGGCCATCGCCACGGGCGCGGCCTCCAACTGCAAGAAGGATGACCTCACGATGACCATCTCCATCTCCATCATCTTCACGGTCCTGATGATGGCCCTCGAGCCGATCATCATCCGCTGGACGGGCATGTCCCCGATCATGGGCGGCGCGCTCATCGGCGGCACGGTGGACTCCACCGGCGCCGTGGCCGTGGCCGGCTCCGTGCTCGGCGGCGAGGCCGAGCAGGCCGCCGTGCTCGTCAAGATGATCCAGAACATCCTCATCGGCTTCATCGCCTTCTTCGTGGCGCTCTTCTTCGCGACGAGCGTCAACCGCGAGAAGGGCCAGAAGGTCGGTGCCGGCGAGATCTGGAACCGCTTCCCGAAGTTCATCATCGGCTTCTTCATCGCCTCGCTCGTGGCCTCCTTCATCATCCAGCCGCTCGCCGGCGCGGACCAGGTCAAGGCCATCAACGGCGTGCTCGACCAGTATAAGAACTGGGCCTTCGTGCTGGCCTTCGTCAGCATCGGCCTGGACACCAATTTCCGGGATCTCGCGAAGCAGATGCAGGGCGGCAAGCCGCTCTGGCTCTACCTGGTGGGGCAGACCTTCAACATCGCCCTGACCTTCTTCGCCGTCTGGCTGCTGCTCAGCGGCGTGATCTTCCCGATCCCGCACCTTTCCTAAGCGGAAATGCGCAAATCCGGACGCGCGGCACGGGTGGCCCTGCTCGTAGTGGGCGGGGCCATCCTGGCCGCGGCCGTCTATATCATGGTGCACCGGATCGGGCTCAACCCCGAGCTGGACTTCGGCGCCGGTGCCTACTACTACGCCGACATCCCCGACTACGAGCACCGGCTGAACTGGGACACCTACCAGGCGCAGCTCCCGTACTGGGTCTACGTCGTGCTTTTCCTGCTCTGGGGCGCCCTGATGTACTGGCTCTGGACCCGCATGGACCGGCGGAAGTAGCACTTGTGAGATTGGCATAGAAATTGGTACCCCTATGCTCGCTCCCGACTTCGGAAGCGAGTAATTTTTTATCAAGCAAATGGAGAAACTCAATCATCCCGCCATCCTGGTCGTTGACATGCTCAACGACTTCGTGACCGGCGTCATCGGCTGCGACCGCGCCGTCGGTATCGTCCCTGCCACCGCCCGCCTGCTGGCGGCCGCCCGCGAGAAGGGCGTTCCTGTCGTCTACTGCAATGATTGCCACCTCCCCGGCATCGACCGCGAGCTCCAGATCTGGGGCGACCACGCCATCAAGGGCACGCCCGGCGCCGAGGTGATCCCCGAGCTCACGCCGCAACCCTGCGATTTCGTGGTGCCGAAGCGCCGCTACAGCGGTTTCTTCCAGACCGACCTGGACATCCTGCTCAAGGAGCTGGGTGTCAAGACCGTGGTCATCACGGGCCTGCACACGCACATGTGCTGCCGCCACACTTCCGCCGACGCCTATTGCCTCGGCTACGACGTGGTCGTCGCCAAGGAAGCGACCAATTCCTTCACTGAAGAAGACTATCTCGGCGGCCTGGCCTACCTGAAGACCTGCTACGGCGCTGACGCCTACACCAACGACGAACTCATCGCCGCCTTCTAGAAAACTGCTGACGGCAAGCATAATCAACGGGGATCGCATCACGCGGTCCCCGTTTTATGTATTGACAGGCCTTCCCGATATTATTTAAAGTTAAATAATTATAATTTGAATAATTGAAAATAAAATAATATTTTTGCGTTGATTAACAAATGAATATGAAACCAAACAATCCTTTCATCATCACCAGCGAGTACCTCGGATCGGCCTATTTCTGCGACCGGGAGTTCGAAACGAAAGTCCTGACCGACAATATCCTGAACGGCAGGAACACGGTCCTGGTCTCCGACCGCAGGATGGGCAAGTCCGGCCTGATCGCCCACGCTTTTGACCAGGCGGCCGTCCGGGATACTTTCCGCACCTTCTCCGTGGACCTATACGCGACCACGTCCCTGTCCGAAATGGTGTTCCTGCTGGCCAAGGAAATCATCGGTCCCCTCAAAAGTCACGGAAAGAAGGCGCTGGAAGGGTTTTGGTCCGTCGTCAAGTCCCTGCGGCCTGGCTTCAAGCTGGATGCGGTTTCGGGACAGTTCGTCTTCGACCTGGCCCTGGGAGAGATCCGCCTCCCGCAGGAGTCCCTGAAGGAGATCTTCCAGTATCTGGAAAGCAGCAGGACGCCCTGCATCGTGGCGATGGATGAGTTCCAGCAGATAGCGGAATACCCCGAGGGCAACGTCATCGAACTGCTCCGGGGCTATGTGCAGAAGTGCAAGCACACCGGGTTCGTGTTTGCCGGAAGCAAGCGCCGTATGATGGAGAAGTTGTTCAACAGCCCCTCCGAGCCGTTTTACATGAGCTGCTCCCCGCTTTACCTGGAGGCCATCCCCCAGGAAGCGTACCTCCGGTTCGCCTCCCGTCATTTCAATGAAGCCGGGAAACGAATCTCCCACGAGGCTTTCCGCCGCATCTATGGTTTGTTTGAAGGCCATACCTGGTATGTCCAGCGTATGTTGAATGAACTCTATGCCTGGACGCCGCCGGGAGATGCCGCCACGGAAGATTTTGTCCAGCCCGTTCTGGACCACCTTCTCAAACTGGGGGCCCGCGCATTCAAGGAACAGTTGTCCACGATGGCGGAAAGTCAGAAACGGCTCTTGATCGCCGTGGCCAGGGAAGGAAAGGTCCCGGGTGTCACCTCGTACGCATTCTGCAAAAAACACGCACTCAAAAGCCCCAGCACGGCACAAAGCGCAATACGTTCGCTGTACGAAAAGGAACTTGTTACACGGGACGGGACGGTCTATTCCGTCACCAACCGGCTGTTCGGTCTTTGGTTGCGAAACGAGTACGGAGAATGATGAAAACAATTATTCAAGAAGTCGGGGTTATGCTGGCGGTGTTCTCCCTGGCCGCATGCGGCCCGGCGCCGTGCCGCCGCGTGGCGGCGACCCTCGACGAGGTGGAGTCCTACATCAATGAGCGGCCGGACAGCGCCCTGGCGGTGCTCCGCGCCCTGGACAGCACGGCCGTGTACCGCGGCCCCGCCCAGCGCGCCCGCGCCTCCCTGCTGCACACGATGGCGCTGGACAAGTGCTATATTGACCTTCAGACAGACAGCATCATTGCTCCTGCCGTAGTCTGGTATAGCTGGCATGGCTCCCCAGATGAGAGATTGAAGACGCTTTATTATCTCGGGCGCCTCCAGTATAATGCCAAAGACTATCAACAGGCCATCGTTACCTACACGGAGGCCCTTGCCGTGACGGAAAAGGCAAAAGATTCGAAATACACCGGCTTTGTCAACCAGGCTATCGCCGACACCTATTCCGTAACCTATCAAGAGAAAGAAGCGCTTCCCTATCTGGACCTGGCGTATGATTCTTTCCTCCAAATACCAGATTCTTCTCTGGCAAAACGAACGCTTTACAAAAAGGCTCTATGTTTGACAGATCTGCGGATGTGGGCGCAGGCGAAGAGATTGTATCAAATACTTCTGTCCGCCCCGCAGGAATTGAAGATCTTGTGTCAAGAATCAAGGCCGCATATGGTCTGCTTCTTATCCAATATGATTATCAGAAGACGAAGGAAGCGAAAGATCTCTTTCTCGAATGTTTGAGCGAAGCCGGCACGCTTTATTCTGTAAATAATTGGGCGGCATATGCTTTATGCCTGTTCAGAGAAGGGGATTTCTGGCAATCAAACAGTATCCTTGATCAATTGGAACAATTGTATCCGGATAATAAAAGAATTGATTACTGGCGAAGTATTATAGCACAAGAAAGCGGAGACCATAATACCGCATACTCCTTATATCGCTCCTCTATGGAATATCAAGATTCTTTATTGAGAATTCAGTTGGAACACTCAACTATGCTTGCTCAGAAGAGTTATTTTGAGAATCGGGCCATTGCAGGAGAGCAGTCGGCAAAAAAGAGGGCGGATATGCTATGGATAAGCAGTTTTCTATTTACCTTACTTGTTTTTCTTTCATTAGTGTACTTTCGATATCGGACTAGGAGAGCGCAGCACGAGCAAGCCCGGCTTCAGCAAACAATCGATACGATTAGCCACATCGTTGATAATTTGACTTTTGAAAAGAATGCACTTCAACAGCAGTATAACGCACTGTTCCATGATTATTATAACACGCTCGGCAAGATTTGTGCAGATTATGAGGAGGGGAAACTCGATAAAGCAAATGCGTCAGATCGTGCGATTTTGCGGCGGTTGGATCGGATTATTTCCGATTTCACGGGGAATACGAATAACCGACAGGAGTTTGAAAACATCCTGAACCGTCATTTAAACAACATTATGGCTGATTTCAAGCGAGATTTCCCGAAGATGAAACAACAGCGGTATACTCTTGCCGGATATTTATTTGCCGGGATAGATATGCCAACAATCAGCGTGCTGATGGGAATAGATATGGACGTCCTGTATTCTCGAAAATACAGGATGAAAAACGAGATTGCTTCTTCAGCCGTATTGAATAAGAATACATATTTAAGATTCTTCCGTTAATCGTCAGATTTATTATTTGAGGATACTTGTAATTGGTTTTATAAATAGCTAATAACCAACATAATATAGAGGCGGAGTAAGACTTTCTTGCGTCAGATATCAATGATGGTTTTCCAGATATCTTTGTGCTGTTTAAAAAACACAAAAGTCATGAAAAAAGTCATTTATTATCTGGGGCGGCGCTTGGGGACATGGTCGTATGGGGATACGAACCTAAAAGAAGTTAAAATGTCCATAGGACAACAGTGGGGAGGAGGCATTCCGGACCTTATTGGCGGCCAATATATGTATAAGGCACTGGATGACAATAATAATTTCGGCGCTTTACGTGTTGGAACCGCTTTTTGAAAAGATATAGATACATATAATAGGACGATGAAAAGAATTCTTTTATTATCCCTTTTGTTTTTTGCCTTTTCTGGAAGCGGATGGGCGCAAGACAAGCCTTCGACGAAGGTGGCAACAGGCTCCTTAAGAGGAGAGGTGTTTCTTGGCATAGGGGCTCCGGTCTACAAACTTGGTGCGATACGAAATCAGCCGCGGTATATGATAGGCGCCGAGTTGCGATATACTATGTCTCAAGGAAGTTGGGATTTGGGGGTGGGTTCCCGCGTGGGGGCTTTCGAACGAAAGTATTCAGAGGGACATCCGCTATATGTTTCTTCTGAGCATTATTTCGTTGTGGATAAGAATTTCTATCTCAATCATGATCTATGTTTTTTTGCAGGAATAGAAGCTGGTATATCCGTCTCTTATGACACGTCCTACTATAATTCTAGGGCAAATCCATATGGTTTTCCTGGGGTCGTAGCTGACACGCACGCTTTTTATGTCGCAAAAAGAGTTTCCCCGTTTATTGCGCCGCGGATTGGCATAGAGGTCTGGAATCATTTGCGTTGCTCGTTGACGTTTGATGTATGCGACAAAGGAAACAGCAACTTCAATTTCCGAATAGGATATGTATTTTAACAAGGAATCCGGGACACGTTCCTTATCCTGCAGCGTGGATGGAAGCGGCTCGGATGTCCGTGAAAAACGGGGATCGCATCACGCGGTCCCCGTTCCGGTTTTAGTACAGTTATTGTTTATTCGCTGGGCTCGGCGGGTTTGTCAAGCCCCTTGATGGCCACGATGGTGCCGTCGCGACGGTAGGAGAGCTTGCAGACCTTGAGGCTGCGCAGGCGGTTGATACCGTTCGAGGGAACGCTGTCGTGGTGGAAAAGGTACCAGCTGCGGCCGTACTTGACGATCGAGTGGTGCGTGGTCCAGCCGAAGACCGGCGTCAGGATGACGCCCTTGTAGGTAAACGGCCCGTACGGGTTGTCACCGATGGCGTAGCAGATCCGGTGGGTGTCGCCGGTGGAATAGCTGAAGTAGTATTTGCCGTTGTGCTTGTGCATCCAGCTGGCCTCGAAGAAGCGGCGCTTGTTGTCTTCGACCTTGATGGGGGTGCCGTCCTCATCCAGCAGGACGACCGGTTTGGGCTCCTCGGCGAACTGGAGCATGTCCTTGCCGAGCTTCACCACGCGGGCCGGGATGGCCGGTTCCCCGTCGGCGGGGTAGGAGGTGCCGCAGTCCTTCGCGAGGTTGTCCTCGTAACGCTGGAGCTGGCCGCCCCAGATGCCGCCGAAGTACATGTAGTACTCGTCATCGTCGTCGTGCAGGACGGCGTAGTCGATGGAGTAGCTGCCGCGGATGGGGTCCGGCTGGGCGACGAAGGGACCGGTGGGCGAGTCGGAGATGGCCACGCCGCAGCGGAAGATGTCGGTCTTGTCCTTGGCCGGGAAATACATATAGTAACGGCCGTCACGGCCTTTCACGACGTCGTTGTCCCACAGCTGGCGGCGGGCCCAGGGCACGTCCTTGATGTCCAGGACGTTGCCCCAGTCCTTGACGGGCGAGCTCATCGGGTCGGGCCCTTCGAGGGAGAGGACGTGGTAGTCCTTCATGTCGTACTCTCTGCCGAAATCGTCGTCCGGAGCGGCGGACTCCCAGTCGTGGGAGGGATAGATGTAGAGCTTGCCGTCGAACACGTGCACGGACGGGTCGGCCATATAGTCCTCGGGGAAGAGGTAGCGTTTCTGAACTTTCTTTGCCATAATCAGTGGTTGTTGGATCCCCGGTCGCGCCGGGGATGACGTTAAAAACTATTCTGCCAGGTGACGGGCTTCGATTTCCTGGTTGATCTGGTCCATACGCTCGTCGCTGAGTTCGTACTTGCTGATGATGAAGATGGCGAGGACCAGCAGCAGGGCCGGGATCACGCACACGAGCCAGAGGATGCCCTGCTCGGCGAGCGGCGTCTGCTGCGCGGCGTCGGCGTTGAAGCCGACCCAGGCGAGCACCAGGCCGGGCACCACGCCGCCGAGGGCCATGCCGGCCTTGAAGAAGATGCCCGTGAGGGCGTTGACGATGCCGGCGATGCGCCGGCCGGTGGTGTATTCGCCGTAGGAGATGACTTCCGGAACGAGCGCCCACATGTAGCCCGTCGCAGTGATGATGCCCGTGGACTTGACGAACTGGGCGATGCACAGGAGCACGAAGTTGTCCTTGGTGGCGGGGATGGACACGAAGGTGTACATCAGGGCCATGCCGAGGATGGCGACGCCGAGGAAGAGGTAGAACATGCCCTTCTTGCCGATCCTGCGCTTGATGGCGGGTACCAGCGGCAGGAAGATGAAGGCCGGGATGGTGCCGAGCCACATGAACAGGGTGGTCAGCAGCGGGGTGGCGCCCACGTTGTAGGACATGAAATAGGCGTCGGCCGCGTTGCCCACGCTCGTCATCGCGAAGGCGGTGACGAAGAAGAAGGCCAGCACGCGCAGCGGCCGGTTGCGCACGAACTCCATCCACAGGTCGCTGACCTTGACGTTGGCGGCCTCCTTCTCGTCCATGACGACCTTCTCCTTGCACTGCGTGAAGCAGAAGACGAGCAGGGCCATGCCCACGAGGGCGAAGAGGGTCATGGTGATGAACCAGGCCGGGGCGGCTTCGGGCGTGTTGTACACGGCGACCTCCTTGCCGGTGGCGGGGTCGAGCACCTTCGGGGCGAAGATGGCGATGATCAGCGGCAGGGACTTGACGCACAGGGCGCCGAGGTTGGCCATGAACATGCGGGTGGACGTGAGGATGGTGATCTCGTCGGTGTCGCGCGTGAGCGAAGCGTTGAGCGCGCCGTAGGGGACGTTGACGAGCGTGTAGCACATCGACATGCCCACGTAGGTGATGTAGGCGTAGAGGAGCGAGCCGCTGAATCCGTTCCAGAAACAGAGGATCGCGAGGCCGACGAGCGGGATGCCGCCCAGGATCAGCCAGGAGCGGTACTTGCCCCATCTGGGGTTGCCCTTGTCCACGATGGTGCCGACGACCGGGTCCCAGAGCACGTCCACGAGGCGCACGATCAGGAACATCACGGCCGCGGCCCCGGGCTTGAGCCCGAAGACGTTGGTGTAGTAGAAGAGCAGCCAGATGCTGATGGTCTGGTAGATCAGGTTCTGCGCCATGTCGCCGGCGCCGAACCCGATGCGCTGCATCCAGGAGAGTTTGTAGAAGCCTCTGGCTTCGGAAGCGTTGTTCGCCATAAGGGATATGAGTTATCAGTTGGTGCCGGTGCGTGTGGCGGGGGATTCCTCGCCGAAGAGGAACTGCGGGGTGTAGCCGCCGTAGTCCAGGACGATCTTCTCAAAGACGATGCCGGGGTCGAGCGGGCGCAGGACGAGCTCCGTCCAGCCGCCCGCGGCGGGCAGCTCGGAGACCGTCTCCACGACGCGGCGCGCCACGGTGGGGTAGTAGACGGAATAGATGTTCTGCGGGTCCTCGTTGAGGCGGGCGTTGAAATGCTGGGTCTGCGCGCTGCCGCCGAGCGCTACCTCGTAGCGGTGGCCCGTGTTGTTGAAGGCCAGGGTGGATTTGGTGACCACGTGCACCTTGACGCCGGTCGTGCCCGCAGGCAGCTCGACCCGGTAGCGCAGCGCGCCCCCTTCCGCCGGCAGCGTGTAGGGCATCAGGGCCACGCCGCTGCGCGTGCGGCCCAGGCCGGGGATGACGGTCCAGCGGGTGCCGGCCGGCGCCTGCGCGGCGGCCCAGTGCTCCGCCTCGATGGCGGTGTAGCCGCGCGGGTCGGCCGCGAAGGAGAATCCGCCCGGCGCCGCGTCCCCGATCCGCCTGACCTCGGGCAGGCGGTCGGCGGGGAAGTTGTCGTTCCAGGTGGTGTAGCCGATGTGTTTCTGGGTCATCATGCCGTCCCACTTGCCGCCGGACATCTCCTTGTTGTATTGCGCGCAGAGGGCCGCGTCGCGCGCGAAGCAGCGCTCCACGCGGTCCGCCCAGCGGTCTGCGTCAGGGTCGCCCCGGTCGTAGAGCGCGTGGTTCATCGCCTGGGCGTAGTACATCTCGTAGAGGTTGGAGAGGGCCTGGACCGGGAAGAGGATGAGCTGGCGGTAGGCGTCGCGCGCCTCCGGGGCGATGGCGAGGAACTGCCGCAGCGCCTCGGCCTCCAGCCGCGCGAAGTCGTCGCAGACGCGGCGGAACTCCCCGGAAGCGAGGTCGTAGGTGGTGCGGTCCATCATCTCGGCGGTGGTGCGTCCGCTGTATCTGCCCAGCAGGTCGAGGATCCGCGCCGCCTCGTCGGCCTGGTCGTCGCCGAAGGCGGTGGCGCAGAAGGCGCGGGTGTGGCCGGAGAGGTTCGAGGCCGTGAAGGCCTCCGGCCGGCGGGCCATGGCGAGGAAGAAGTCGATCGGGTATTCCATCGGCTTGAGATCGCCGACATTGAGCACCCAGAGCCGGTCCACGCCGTAGGCGTACGTCAGCTGCAGCTGCTCCCACATGTTCTCTACCGGCGTGACGTTGAGCCACTTGGAGTTGCGCGGCGCGCCGACGTAGTCCACGTGGTAGTAGATGCCCCAGCCGCCCCGGCGCGAGCGCTCGGCGGCGGTGGGGAGCTTGCGCACGTCGCCCCAGTTGTCGTCGCTCAGCAGGATGGTCACGTCGTCGGGCACGCGCAGGCCGAGGTCGTAGTACTGCTGGACCTCCTTGTAGAGGGCCCATACCTGCGGACGCTCCTCCGCGGGCTTGCCCGTGACCCGGCGGATGATCCTGCGCTGGTTGCGGATGATGGTCTCGAGCAGGCCGATGTAGCGGGCTTCCTGGCCTTCCTGGCCCAGCGCTTCGTCGCCGTCGCCGCGCATGCCGATGGTGATCAGGTCCTCGGTGTCCCGGGCGCGCTCGACGCCTTCGGTGAAGAAGCGGTCCAGGACCTTGCGGTTGGCGGTGTAGTCCCAGGGGCCGTCTGCGCCGCCCCGGCGGACCCACTCCTGGTGGTTGCGCGCCATGGGTTCATGGTGCGAGGTGCCCATGATGATGCCCATCTCGCGCGCCGTCCGGCTGTTGTCCGGGTCGTCGGCGTAGAAGGCCCAGCCCCACATCGCAGGCCACAGGAAGTTGGCGCGCAGGCGGAGCAGCAGCTCGAACACGCGGGCGTAGAAGCGGTGGTCGCCGTAGTCGGTGCCGTAGGTGTTCCTGACCCACGAGGTCAGGCAGGGCGCCTCGTCGTTGAGGAAGATCCCCCGGTAGCGGACGGCCGGCGAGCCGGTCCGGTACGTGCCGGGGGCGAGGGAGAGGTCCTCCCGGTGCCGCACCGGCACGTCCGCCCAGTCGTACCAGGGCGAGACGCCGATCTGTTCGGAGATCTCGTAGAGGCCGTAGATGGTGCCGCGCAGGTCGGAGCCCGCGATGACGAGGGCGTCCGTGTAGCCCGGCACCGCCGGGCCGAGGGTGGAAATGAGATAGCTTTCGAATTGCCCCTGCAGGGGCGAGAGGTCGATGAGGCCGTCCGCCGCGAGCCGGCGGATCAGCGGGCTGTCCGCCGATCCGGCCAGGATGGCGCGCTGTCCGGCAGCCGCTGCCTGCGTGCCGCAGACGCGGCCGAAGTCCTCTCGCAGGGTCGCCGCGGCGATCTGGATCCCCCGGGCGTCGGCGGGGTCCGTGACCACGGCGGCGGGGACGCCCCGCTCGATGAGCGGGAACCGGCCCGGCGCCGTGCGGGCTTCGGTGATGCCGGGATGGTCGATGGCGGCGGCCGGCAGGACGGCGAGGAATATCAGGGCTGCAACCAGGCAGCGGAGGTGCGATTGGCGGTCGGACATATCCGGTAGATGGGTTGGTTCGTTCGGTGGCAAATGTAACAAATCCGTATGCGCTTTTGTTCCATTTTGGGACCAAACCCTTTCAAATATGTAACACGGCCGCCCTGGAGCCTATTCAAACAGTTTTTTCAGCTGCTCGTCGTCCGGATTGTCGCTGAAGCGGGTCACGAACTCGCGCGGGGTCATCCCGAAGAACTCCCGGAAGGAACTCGAGAAGTAGGAGTGCGAGGAGAAGCCCACGCGGTAGGCGACTTCCGACACGTTGACCTTATTGTTCGCGAGCAGGTAGGCGGCCTGCTTCATCCGGTAGGATTTGATCAGGACGCTGGGCGGGACGTTGCCGTTCTCCTTGAGCTTGCGGTTGAGGTGCACGCGGCTGATGCCGACGTCCAGGCAGAGCGCCGCCACGTCGAAGTCCGGGTCGTCCAGGTGGGTCTGGATGCTCTCCACGATGCGCCGCATCAGCTTCTCGTCCGCCGACCCCATCTTGATGCCGGAGTAATCGTACTCCAGGCCGGGAGTGTACTTGCCCCGGACCGTGTCGCGGGCGGCGATGACCTGGGCGATGCTGCCGAGCAGTAGGGCCACGGACACCGGCTTGGAGAGGAACTTGTCGGCGCCGCTGTCGACGGCTTCCTGCTGCTCCTGCTCGCCGTCCTGGCCGGTCAGGATGATGACGGGGATGTGGTTGGTGGCCGGGTTCTGGCGGATCCTGGCGCAGAGTTCGCTGCCGCTCATGCCGGGCATGACGAGGTCGGTGACCACGGCGTCCGGCAACGAGGTCGTGATGAGCGGCCAGGCTTCCTGCGCGTCGGCGCAGACGGTGACGTTGTAGGACCCCCGCAGCAGGCCGCGCAGGTACTCGCGCGTCTCGGCGTCGTCCTCCACGACCACGAGGTTCCTGCGCGTGCGGACCGCCTTGTCCTCCGCGGGCGCTTCCTGGGCGAAGGTCTCGTCCTCGTGGCTGTCCAGCCGGATCTCGGGCCCCTTGGTATAGAGGTCCTTGTAGCGGCTGGTGACGGAGAGTTCCTCCTGGGTCAGGTGGTCCTTGCCCACGGGCACGAGCACGCGGAACTCCACGCCGTCCTCGACGTTGCGGGCGCTGACCTGGCCGTGGTGCAGCTCGACGAGGAGCTTGGTGAGGTTCAGGCCCACGCCGGAACCGCTGTTGGCGTCGTAGGGGTTGACCTGCACGAAGCGGTCGAAGATGCGGGAGATGTATTCCTCCTCGATGCGGCTGCCGGAGTTGAAGACGTCGACTTCCACGTATTCCCTGATACCGGCCGCAGCTCGCCCCGGTTGGGCGTAGGCGCGGACACGGACAGGCGGATGTGCCCGCCTTCCGGCGTGTGCTTGAAGGCGTTGGAGAGGATGTTGTAGATGATCTTGTCGAAGTTGCCCTGGTCGATCCAGAGCACCTCTTCCTCGTGCGCGGGCGCGATGGTGAAGTTGATGTGCTTGGTCTTGGACAGGTTCAGGAAGGACTGCATGATGTCCTTGATGAAGTAGACGATGTCGGTCTCCCGGAAATGCATCGGCATCTGCCCGGCGTCGATCTTGCGGATATCCATCAGCTGGTCCACCAGCCGGTTGATACGCAGGCAGTTGCGGTACATCAGGTTGTAGGTGTCCTTCTGGGCGGGGTCCTGCTCGGACTCGCGCAGGGAGCGCAGCGGCCCCATCACGAGGGTGAGCGGGGTGCGGATCTCGTGCGTGAGGTTGGTGAACAGGCCCAGGCGGAGCTCCTTGAGCTCGGCGTCCTGCTTCTCCTCGGCGCGGCGCCGCCGCTGGCGGACGATGGTGCCGAGCAGCAGGCCGAGCGCGGCCAGCAGGATGGCGTAGAAGACATACGCGCCGCCCTTGCGGTACCAGGGGGCCTCGATGCGCAGCGCGACGCTGTGCTGCGTGAAATCTTCGGGCGTGCCCTCGAAATAGGCCTTGACGTCCAGCTGGTAGCGTCCCGGCGGCACGTTGGTGTAGGTGGCGCTGCGCGTCTGGGCGGGCACCGTCTTCCAGTCGGTGTCGAACCCGCGCAGGCGGTAGGCGTAGACGATGCGCCGGGGATTGGTGAATTCCGGGACGGAGAACTCGACGGAGAACAGGTCCACGTCGTTGGGAATGAAGATCTGCGTGGCCTCGGAGACGTGCTTGTCGATGTAGTTGGTGTTCCCGAGCGCGGGATCGTAGTCGACCGGCCGGTCCAGCAGGGTCAGCCGCGACAGGGACACCTGCGGCACCTTGTGGGCGCCGCTGTCCACCAGCAGCGGCGAGAAGGCGGTCACGCCGGACGTGCCGCCGAAATAGAGCCGGCCGGACGGGGAGCGGACGGCGGCGCCGGAGCGGAACTCGTTGCCCTGCAGGCCGTCGGAGACGTGGTAGCCGGTGATGGTGCCGGTCCGCACGTTGAGCCGCGACAGGCCGTTCGCCGTGGAGATCCAGACCTCCCCGGAGTCCGTGCACAGGATGTCCCGGATCACGTTGTTGGCCAGGCCGTCCTTCTCGGTGTATTGCCGCACTTCGCGGTCGTCGGCGCCGACGCGGAACACGCCCTCGCCCGTGCCGAACCACATGGTGCCGTCCTCCTCGCTGCAGATGGCATAGATGCGTAGCTGCGACTCGTCGGGCAGGCGGTTGTAGGGGACCAGCCGGCCCGTCTGCGGGTCATAGCACTTCGGCCCGTTGTAGGTCCCGACCCAGAGCATCCCCCGGTTGTCCACGTGCAAGGTGCTGATCCAGCGGCTGTCCTCGTCCACGATGGTGCCGGTCACGGCCTTCCTGACGGGGTCGATGACCACCAGGCCGGCGCCGTAAGTGCCGGCGTAGAGTTTGTCCCGGGCCGGGTCGTAGGCCAGGGAGCGGATGCGCTCCGTCCCGATCCGTGCGTTGTCCGCGAAGCGGCGCAAACTCCCGTTCGGGTCGATCAGGAAGAGTCCGTCGAGGTAGGTGCCGATCCAGATGGTGCCGCGCCTGTCGCCCGTGACCGCCATGATGGCATTGTTGGTGAGCGCGGAGTTGTCCTTGGTATAAGCACGCGGGGTCTGCCGGCCCTGCTGGCAGAAGAGCCCTGCGCCGTCGGTCCCCACCCAGAGGCGCTGGCCGTCCTCGTAGAGCGACATTACGCAGGCGCTGTTCTCGCTGGGGATCCCCCGGCTGCTGAAGCCCAGGTAGGAGAATCCGAACATGGACTGGGGCGCCACCAGCACGCCGGTCTGGTAGAGGCCGAGCCACAGGTTGCCCTGGTTGTCGGCAAACAGGGTCGTGGCCTTCCAGTCGCCGGTTTCCCGGCGGACGGAGGGCAGCCCGCCGGGCAGGACGGACTCCGTCCGGATGTCGAAGCGCAGCAGGCCGCCGTCCTCGTCGCCCAGCAGGAAGCTCCGGCCTTCTTCCAGGCCGGACTGGTTGTTGTAGATCGCCGCGGCGATGGTGACGGCGGCGCTGCCCGCTCCGCGTGCGCGCCGCACCGTCCGCGTGGCCGATTCGTAGACCAGCAGACCGTGCGAGGCCGTGCCCAGCAGGAGATTGTGGCTCACGGGGTCCTCGGCCTGGGCCGTGATGCTGATGCGCCCGGCCTCGCGGGCCAGGTCCGGACTCCACCGGAGGTCCGTGGCCGGCTCCAGCGTGTCCGCGTCCAGGACCACGGCCGGGGCGGGTCCGATGGGGACGACCCACAGGTGCCGGTCGGCGTCCGCGAACACCATATTGATATATTCGGAGGGCAGCTGCTTGTAGAGCCGCTCCCGCCGCTCGCCCTGCAGGGTCTGCGTGGCCGGATCGATGACATAGATACCGTTGCCGCTCGTACACACGTAGAGATGGCTGCCGGAGACGCGGTCCGGGATCTCGACCACCTGGCCGATGAACTGGCTGGACGAAGCGTTGCGCGCATCGTGCAGGTCGAAGGGCCGGAAGCGGTTGTAGTCCGAGTCGAAGAGGGCCAGGCCGCTCGCCGTGGCTACCCACTTGGTGCCGCGGCTGTCCTCGAGGAAATCGTGGACCGAGTCGCTCAGGATCGAGTTGGGGTTCTCGCGGTCGTGCCGGAAGGTCTCGAAGCCCATGCCGTCGAAGC
This sequence comes from Bacteroidales bacterium, assembly GCA_017477245.1. Lineage (GTDB taxonomy): Bacteria > Bacteroidota > Bacteroidia > Bacteroidales > UBA932 > Cryptobacteroides. The sequence continues at coordinate 130,180 of JAFUWY010000020.1, forward strand.
GGACGAGCCCGCCCTCGGTGCAGATCCAGATGGACCCGCGCGCGTCCTGGCAGACGCGGTTGACCTGCGAGTTGATCAGGCCGTCCTCCGGGGTGTAGAGCCGGGCGACCTGGGCGGCGGCCGGAACCGACGCAACCAGCAGGGCGAGAAGCAGATAAATCAGGCGATTTTTCATTTCTACAGTCGTTTGTTACAAAAATACAAAATCAAAAGATGCAAAAAAGGGGATGGTACAAAAATTACAATTTCTGTAACAACCCTTGTGTCAGACTCTTTTTATTTCCCATACTTTTGTATCGGGCGTTTGACCCACCGACACGAAAGTTCAACCCAATTTCAACACACTATGCAATTTAACCTCAAGAAAACGCTCGCAGTCGCAGCCCTGACCCTGGCGGCCCCGTTCTTCGCCCTCGCACAGAACATCACCGTCAGCGGCACGGTCACGGACGCGAGTGGCGAGACCGTCATCGGAGCTGCCGTGATGGTCTTGAACACCACGGTCGGCGCCGTCACCGGTGTCGACGGGACCTATTCCCTCCAGGTCAGCCCTTCCGCGACCCTCGAAGTCGCGTGTATGGGATATACGACCCAGCGCATACCCGTGCAGGGGCGCACGCGGATCGATATCGTCATGACCGATGACGCCCAGGCCCTGGATGCCATCGTGGTCATCGGCTACGGTTCGGCCCGCAAGACGGATGTGACCGGCTCCATCGCCTCGATGGGCGGCGAGAGCCTCCGCGAAGTCGCCGCCGGCGACTTCACCCGCTCGCTGAACGGCCGCGTGGCCGGCGTGCAGATGTCCCAGACTTCCTCCCGTCCGGGCGCGAGCATGGAAATCCGCATTCGCGGCGACCGCTCCCTGTCCGCCTCCAACGATCCGCTCATCGTGCTGGACGGCGTGCCTTTCATGGGGTCCCTCTCCGACATCGCCACGGGCGACATCAAGAGCATGGACATCCTCAAGGATGCCTCCTCCACCGCCATCTACGGCTCCCGCGGCGCCAACGGCGTCATCCTCATCACGACGTACAAGGGCGTGTCCGGCCAGGCTCCGAAGGTGAGCTTCAACAACTACATCGGCTTCAAGAACGCCATCAAGTACCCGATGATGCACGCCGCCGACTACATCACGCTGCGCAAGACCGCCGGCAAGTTCACCAACAAGGTGGGCTTCGAGGACGAGTCCGTCGACACCGACTGGCAGGACCTCTTCTACCGCACCGGCGTGGTGCGCAACCACGAACTCAGCGTGGTGGGCGGCACCATGAAGGGCAGCTACCGCTTCGGCGTGTCCTATTATAAGGACGAGGCCGTGGTCCCGACGCAGGACTACGACCGTATCTCCCTGAGCGGCAGCCTCGACCAGAACATCACCGACTGGCTCAAGATCGGCTTCTCCACCAACACCAACTACAACACCTCCCACGGCAACCAGCTGGGCCTCTACGGCATCCTCCAGCTCACCCCGATCCTGAATCCGAAGGCTTCCGACGGCTCCTGGCTCGTCCGCGCGAGCATGCCGCTCGACGACGTGTGGATCCCGACCTGCCGCAACATCGAGGAGTACGCCGACCGCTGGGTCAGTGACAACTCCGGCTTCGGCTCCTACAACACGGCCTACGTCGAGCTGAAGGCTCCCTGGATCGAGGGTCTTTCCTTCAAGGAGACCGTCGGCGCCAACTTCCGCACCAACAAGAGCGGCAGCTTCACCGGCAAAGGTGTCAACAGCTTCAACGTCGCCAACCCCAACAGCGCCTCCACGAGCCAGAACGACACGAAGAACTGGACCGTCGAGAGCCTGCTGACCTACGACCGCACCTTCGCGGAGAAGCACCACCTCAACGCCGTGGCCATGTTCTCCGCCGAGCAGACCACCTACACCCAGCACGGCCTGTCCGCCCGCAACATCCCCAACGAGCAGTTCCTGTACTACAACATCGGCCAGGCCCTGGCCGAGGACATCACCGTCAGACCCGACGCCGCCAATTACTGGCAGGCCGGCCTGGTCTCCTACATGGCCCGCGTGATGTATTCCTACGCCGACCGCTACATGGTCTCCGCGGCCGTGCGCTCCGACGCCTCCTCGCGCCTTGCGAAGGGCCACCAGTGGCACACCTACCCGGCCGTCTCCGTGGGCTGGAACATCCATAACGAGTCCTTCATGGAGGACACCCGCGGCTGGCTGGACGAGCTGAAATTCCGCGCCGGTTACGGCGAGACCTCCAACCAGGCCATCAACCCCTACCAGACCCTGGGCTCCCTGGGAACGCGCCCGTACAACTTCGGCGATACCTACGCCACCGGTTACTACGTGTCCACGCTCCCCAACGCGGACCTGGGCTGGGAGTATTCCAACACCTGGAACTTCGGCCTTGACTTCGGCCTGTTCACCGGCCGCCTGACCGGTACCCTCGAATACTACATGCAGAGCACGCACGACATCCTGCTGGGCCTCAACCTGCCCTCCACCGCCGGCGTGGGCAGCTACACCGCCAACATCGGCAGCACGCAGAACCGCGGCGTCGAGTTCTCCCTCAACGGCACGATCATCGACACCCGCGACTGGCGCTGGGACGCCGGCATCAACATCTACGCCAACCGCAACAAGCTCGTCTCCCTGGCCTCCGGCCAGACCGAGGACCGCGGCAACCGCTGGTTCGTGGGCATGCCGATCAACTGCCTGTACGACTACGAATACGACGGCCTGTGGCAGAAGGGTGAGGAAGCCCTCATGAACATCCTCCAGCCGGGTGCCGCCCCGGGCGACATCAAGGTCAAGTACCACGGTGAATACGACAGCAACGGCATGCCGAAGCGCGCCATCGACTCCAACGACCAGGTGCCCATCAATGCGGATCCGAAGTTCCTCGGCGGCTTCAACACCCGCCTCCAGTACCGCAACTGGGACCTCACCGTCCTCGGCAACTTCCAGTGCGGCGGCATCCTGATCTCCACGCTCCACGGCTCGAGCGGCTACCTGAACATGCTGACCGGCCGCCGCGGCCAGATCAAGGTCGACTATTGGACCGAGAGCAACACCGGCGCCCGCTACCCGCGTCCCGGCGGACTCAACAGCAACGACAACCCGCTCTACGGCTCCACCCTGTCCTACTTCGACGGCTCCTTCCTGAAGATCGGCACGATCACGCTCGGCTACAACTTCGAGAAGATCCCTGCGCTCCGCCGCGCCGGCATCGACAAGCTCCGCATCTACGCCACGGCCCAGAACCCGTTCGTGCTCTTCTCCCAGTTCCACCGCGAGAGCGGCCTCGACCCCGAGCCCAACGCCCGCGGTAACGACGGCAGCTTCCAGGCTTCCGCCGGCTACCTCTACCGCCAGAAGGTGGTCGGTACCAACACGCCGAACACCCGCAACTACCTCTTCGGAATCAACATCACCTTCTAATCAGACTCGGATATGAAAAAGCTGACATATATCATCGCCGCGCTCGCTGCCGCCGCCACGCTGACGGCATCCTGCACCAAGGTGCTCGAAGAGCAGCCCCGCACCTTCTTCGAGCCGGGCTTCTTCCAGACGGAAGCCGGCGTGGAAGGCGGCCTGACCGCCCTGTACGCCTCGCTCCGCTACTTCTACGGGCAGGCCTACTACTACAACATCAACACGACCGGCACCGACGAAGCCACGTACGGCCAGTCCGGCGACAACAACTTCAAGGACGCCGACCTGTCCGGCGTCGGCAGCCTCACGGCCTCGTCCTCCCGCAGCGACGTGCTCTGGGGAGGGGTGTACTCCTACATCAACACCGCCAGCGGCATCATCGAGAACGCCGAGTCCGTCGGCCTGTCCTCCGCGCTGATCGCCGAGGCGAAGTTCTTCCGCGGCTGGTACTACTTCCAGCTGGTCCAGACCTTCGGCGGCGTGCCCCTCGACCTGGGCTCCGGCGAACTCGCCTTCAACAGCTCTCCGGTGCGCGTGTCGACGCGCAACACCGTCCCCGAGGTCTACAAGGCCATCTTCGACGACCTGACGACCGCCGTCAGCGACCTGCCCGACAACCCGCGCGTGGTCGGCGGCGTGACCAAGACCGTGGCCCGGCTCGTGCTCGCCAAGGCCTACCTGACCTTCGGCTGGTGGCTGGAGAACCCGGGCAACATCCCCACCTATCCGGCAGCCGACCGCAAGGACCTGGGCGGCCATGACGCCAACTGGTTCTACACCCAGGCGCTCTCCGTCTGCGAGACGGCCATCGCCAACCCCGGCCCCTACGGCCTGTGCACCACCTTCCGCGAGGTCAACCTGGCCCAGAACGACCGCAACAAGGAGATCCTCCTCTGGGCGGACCACACCGAGAAGAGCGAACAGTACAACGGCGCCAGCCTCAGCTACAGCGGCGGCAGCGCGCCGGACAACTTCGCCGGCTGGATGATCAACTGGAACCACGGCACGGTCAACATCGGCGGCGTGGGCGTCATCCAGCGCGAGGCCTGCCAGGAGATCGGACGTCCCTGGACCCGCATGGCTCCGACCCACGAGGCCATCCGCATCTTCGCCAGCCAGGACATCGCCAAGGACTCCCGCTTCGAGGGCACCTTCACCTCCGCCTACTACGGCAACTGGGAGAAGGCCGGCATCAAGGCTGAAAGCGTGACCGGCGCCAACGGCATGACCATCCCGAAGGGCGGCCGCGTGCTCTCCTTCATCCCCGAGGTGCTCGACGACATCCGCTATCCGGACAAGCAGTCCAACACCGACGGCGCCAACGTCGGAGCCGGCACCGTGCCGGGCCGTGCGGACTACGTCTTCGACCTCAACGGCATCAGCCGCATCGCCTACCCGGGCCTGTGGAAGCTCGGTTGCTACCGCACCGACTACGACCAGGCCAACGGTCTGGGATCCCCCAACGCCGCCAGCACCCGCCCGTTCAACATCCTGAAGTTCTCCGATTTCTACCTCACCGCCGCCGAGGCCGCCTTCAAGCTGGGCAACAACGCCAAGGCCCGCGAGAACCTGCTCGTGCTGCGCAGGCGCGCCGGTGTCTGGACCTGGAAGAACAGCCTCCGCGCCGAGTACAAGGCCGACTTCAGCGAAGAGCTGGCCGAAGCCACGCCTGCGACGATCACCTTGGACTACATCCTGGACGAGCGCATGCGCGAGCTCTACGGCGAAGGCTTCCGCTGGTTCGACCTCGTCCGCACACAGACCTGGAAGGAGCGTGCCGGCACCTACACGATCAGCGGCTCCAACTGGGGCGCCCACAGCCCGCAGAAGTACACCCGCACGATCGAGGACTACATGTACCTCCGCCCGATCCCGCAGGGCCAGCTCAACGGTATGGACATGTCGGACGCCGAGAAGGCGGCCTACCAGAACCCGGGCTACCCTATCGAATAAGACATATGATTTCTATCAGAATTGGTTTTTTGGTTAAACAGTAAACTATTGGTTGGAAGGAACGGGCGCCCTGGGAAGGACGCCCGTTTCAAAAAACGCTATCTTTGTACAAAACACCCTGCCATCATGATGCACAAACCCTTGTTCCCGATCACGATGATCCTGGCCTGGGCGGCCCTGGCGGCCGGCTGCAGCCGGCCCGTCCCGGCCGCACAGGACGGCACGCAGCTGTGGCTCGCGGCCGGCCGGCCCTACGCCGAAGTGCGCGCCTCCGTGCAGACGGCCGTCGACCCGGCCCTGCCGGCCGAAGGCTACCATATCTACGATGCGGCAGGCGTGCGCCACGTCGACGGCGGGTCCGAAGCGGGCCTGCGCTACGGCGTGTACGCCCTGCAGCGCGCCGAAGCGCTCGGCCAGGCCGGTCCCGGCATGGACGTGCGGCAGGCGCCCCGCTACGACCTGCGCCTGCTCGACCACTGGGACAACCTCGACGACACCGTGGAGCGCGGCTATGCCGGGCCCTCGATGTGGGAATGGACCTCGCCGGAGGTCCCCGAAGCGCGCATCCGCCGCTACGGCGAGCTGTGCGCCTCCGTCGGGATCAACGGCGCGGTGCTCAACAACGTGAATGCCAACCCGCGGATCCTGGACGCGGAGCACCTCGCCCGGGTCCGGGCGATCGCGGACATCCTGCGCGGATACGGCATCCGCACCTACCTCTCCATCAAGTGGACCAGCCCCATCGCGCTGGACGGCCTGAAGAGCGGCGACCCGCTCGATCCGAGGGTCCGCGCCTGGTGGAAGGCCAAGGTGGCGGAGATCTACGCCGCCATCCCCGATTTCGGCGGGTTCCTCGTCAAGGCAAACTCCGAAGGCCAGGCCGGCCCGCAGGACTACGGCCGGACCCACGCCGACGGCGCTAACATGCTCGCCGAGGCGCTGGCGCCCTACGGCGGCATCGTGATGTGGCGCGCGTTCGTCTACAGCCCCACCAGCCCCGACCGGGCCAACCAGGCCGTGGAGGAGTTCCTCCCGCTGGACGGGACCTTCGCGGACAACGTGATCGTCCAGATCAAGAACGGTCCGGTGGACTTCCAGCCGCGCGAGCCCTTCAGCCCGCTCTTCGGCAAGCTGCGCGACACGCAGATGATGATGGAGTTCCAGATCACGCAGGAATACCTCGGCTTCTCCAACCACATGGCCTTCCACGGCACCACCTGGGAGGAGTGCCTGGACAGCGACACCTACCGCGACGGCCCGGGCTCCACCGTGGCCCGGGCGCTGCGCGGCATCGCCGGCGTGGCCAATACGGGGCAGGACCCCAATTTCTGCGGCTACGTCCTCGCGCAGGCCAACTGGTATGCCTTCGGCCGCCTGGCCTGGGACCCGGAGCTCGGCGCGGAGCAGCTGGCGGACGAATGGATCCGCCAGACCTTCCTCCGGCCGTCCGGCATGTCGGACGAAGCCTTCGCGGAGCGCTTCGTGGCGCCGCTGCGCGGGATGCTGATGGCCTCCCGCGAGGCCGTGGTGGACTATGAGATGCCCCTCGGCCTGCACCACCTCTTCGACGGCACGCACTATGGCCCGGGCCCGTGGGAACGGCTCTCCCGCCCCGACTGGACACCGGCCTACTACCACCAGGCCGGCGCCGACGGGATCGGCTTCGACCGCACGCGCGGCGGGTCCGCCAACGTGGACCAGTACAACGAGCCGCTCGCGTCCGCCTTCAACGACCCGGCGACCTGTCCGGAGAACCTCCTGCTGTGGTTCCACCACCTCCCGTGGGACTACCGGATGAAGTCCGGCCGGACCCTCTGGGATGAGATCTGCCTGCACTACGAGCGCGGTGTCCGCGCGGTCGAGGGCTTCCAGCGGACCTGGGCGGGCCTGCAGCCGTACGTGTCGCCGGCCCTCCACGAAGAGGTGACGTCCAAGCTGGAGATCCAGCTCCACGACGCGAAGTGGTGGCGCGACGCCTGCGTGGGCTACTTCCGGACCTTCTCGCAGCGGCCGCTGCCCGAAGGGTACGCGCAGCCCGACAACCAGGGCTGGGTCACAACCTGGGCCACGGCCCTGCAGGTCGCCGAGCCCCACAACCTCCCGCCGGAACCCGGCCTGGCCGGCAATTCCTTCCGCCAGATCGTCCAGGTGTCCATCGGCGGCCCGCAGCTGCGGCTGCACCTGTCCAACCTCTTCAACGAGACCCCCACCGAGATCCTCGGCGTGGAGATCGCGCGCGCCGCGACGGCGGGCGCCAGCCCGGAGGTCGTGCCCGGCACGGCCGTGGCGCTGACCTTCGGCGGCAGCCCCTCCGTCACGATGTATCCGGGAGGCGAGGCCGTCTCCGACCCGGTCCGCTTCGCGCTGGAAGACCGGGACAACCTGGCCATCACCATCCACTACGGCCGCATCGCCTCGCGGCCGCTGACCAGCCACCCGGGCTCCCGGACCACGTCCTACATCGCTCTGGGCAGCACCACGGACTTCTCGGCGCCGGCCGCGCGGACCGACCACTGGTACACCATCAGCGCCATCGACGTCAAGCCGCGGGGCCGCGCGGCGGCCATCGCCGTGCTGGGCGACTCCATCACGGACGGCCGCGGCACCACGACCAACGGCCAGGACCGCTGGACCGACCAGCTGTCCCGCTCGCTGCTCCAGGACCGCCGCACGCGCCAGCTCGCCGTGCTCAACTACGGCCTGGGCGGCAACTGCATCCTGCAGGGCGGCCTGGGCCCGACGGGCCTCAGCCGCTATGAGCGCGACCTCTTCGGCGCCTGCGGCGTGAAATACATCATCCTCTTCGAGGGCACCAACGACCTGGGCTCCGGCAGCGACGGGCGCGAGACCGCCGGGCGGATCCAGTCCGCCTGGACGCAGATCGCCCGCGAGGCCCACGCGCGCGGCATCAAGGTCATCGGCGCCACGGTCACCCCTGCCCTCGGGAGCTTCTACACCCGCGAAGGCGAGCACGAGAAGGGCCGGCTCCAGCTCAACGACTGGATCCGCAGCACGACCGTCTTCGACGGGGTGATCGACTTCGACCGGATGGTCGCCGACCCGTCTGCCCCAGACCGGCTGGACCCGGCGTACCTGTTCGAGAACGACTGGCTCCACCTCAACGCCAAGGGCTACGAGGTGATGGGCCGCGGCATCGACCGGAGCCTCTTCTATTAAACGTCATTCGCTGATCCCAATCGCCAGCCCGGCCCCTGCCGTCATTCGCCGGTCTCCTGCCGTCATTCGCCGGCTTGACCGGCGAATCTCCTACATCTCGATACTGAACAGCAGCGACACCCGGTGCCGCTCCGCCAGACCCTGCGCGGCGAAGCTTTCGAAAGAGGCTCCGCCGTTGTAGTCGTAGGAGACCCCGATGCGCGTACGGTAGGGGATCCAGAAAAGGTTGCCCAGCACGGCGGCGAAGTCGGCGCCGACGCTGGAGAGGCTGCCGGACCGGGCCGGGTCGGAGAAGACGGTCCAGTCGCCGTGCAGGGTGAGCTCGAAGTTCCGCAGGTAGGCCGCGGAGCCCAGCAGGGCCCTGTCCACGGGGATGAACGGGAGCTTGTAGTCCAGCGAACCCCTGAACTGGGACGGGAAGGCCGAGAGCAGGCGGATCACGTCGGGGTCGAATCCGCGCGGCGCCGTGGAGGCGAAGCTCTCGCTGAAGAGCCCGTCGTTGAACCGCCGGGCGTACATGGCGCTCCAGCGCAGGCCGTGCGTCTCCCACAGCCCGGGGAGATAGCCGTAGAGGTAGCCGTAGGCGGCCGGGGCGATCAGCCCGCGCGTCCAGCGGAAGCTGTAGCCGGCCTCGGCGCCGATCCCGAAGCGGGGATAGAGCCGGGACGGCGGCGTGCGCTGCACCAGGTAGCCCCGCAGGCTGGCCGTGGTGCGGTTCATGGAGAAGCCCTCGTCGAAGATGTCGTTGTTCAGCAGCAGCTTGACGGAGGGGACCAGGCCGCGCTGCCAGCCGCCCGAGGAGAAGCTCCAGGGGATGTAGGCGCGCAGGTACCCCGACACCGACGGGGCGTCGCGCGGGGTGCCTTTGAGCGAGACGGTCTTCTTGTCCTCCGACCGCTCGAGACGGTAGTGCAGGGCCTGCCGGTCGCCCACGTCCAGACCGGCCTCGATGACGGGGTAGAGGCCCGTGTAGGTGAAGGTGGCGTGGCCGGAGTGGCGCCAGCGGCCCCCGACGGGCGCCGCGTGGTAGCCGAACGTGCCGTAGCCGGAGCCGAGGTCGTTCTGCCAGAAGGCCGTGGCGCCCAGCCCGGCGGACTGCTGGAGGGTCTCGAAGGAGAGGTCGCCCACCGCGTCGTACTTGACGTAGAGCGGCGCCCAGGAGTGGAAGCGGAACAGGTGCGCGAGCTTGCCGTAGGGCTGCGGGTCGCCGACCTCGACAGGTTCATCCTCCCCGGCCGGCGCCGGCTCGCCGGCCGCCAACTCCTCCGCGAAGGGGTAGCGGGGCAGCACGGAGAAATCGGCCGGCTGCGGCCGCAGGTCGCCCAGGGCCGTCTTGCGGACGAGCCGGCCCTCGGGCTGCAGGGCGGCGTAGAAGAGCGTATCGCGCAGCACCTCGAAATCCGAGGCGCCGAAGCGCGTCGTGGTCAGGCGCTCCGCGCGGCCGTCCTCCGGACGGAGCGCGTAGAGCTCGTTGACCCCGGTGAGGTCGCAGGTGAACAGAAGCTGCCCTTCGCGGCTCCACAACTGCTTGATTTTCACGGGTCGCGGCGCCAGCACGGGACGGAAGTCCCGCACGCGCCAGAGCCCGGACCCCTCCTCCGTGATGCCGCTGGCGTAGAGTTCGTCGCCGATCCAGGCGGTCTCCACGACCTGCAGCCCGTCCGGGGCCGGGAAGGCCTGCCGGACCGAGCCGTCCTCCGCATCCAGCACGACCACGCGGCTGGTCCCGTCCTCGCGGTATTCCGTGACGGAGAGCAGCGCCGCGTCGGGCGCCGGGGCGGGATGGAAGTAGCGGGTGCGCCGCGTCAGCAGGCGCGCGCTGCGGCCGTCGGAGCTGCGGATGACCGACCAGGACTGCAGCGTCCAGCGCGGGTCGCGCACCGTCTCGGACCAGTAGAGCCGGCCCGCCGGGACGCTGTAGCGCGGCCGCGAAAGGCCGGAGCCCAGCAGCGTCAGCGGCTGCTCGGCCCCGTCCGGCGCGATGCGCACCAGGCGGTCCGGCTGCGTCAGGCCCCCGCGGACGGCATACAGGTCCTCGCCGATGCCCGTCAGCGAGGTATATTCCAGGTAGCGGCGCGGCACGGCGCTGACGGCCTCCGACGGCTGGAACGGGCCGCGGGCCGCCTCGTCGGCCGCCCACTGCTCCTGCAGCGCGTGCGACACCTCCGCGAAAGCCTCGCGGAAGGATTTCCCGGTGGCTTCGCGGACCGTCTTGTCCCAGTTGGAGAAGGCGAAGCCGCCGTGGTCGGCGATGCGCCGGTAGAAGCGCGCCGTCAGGTCCGGCACGCCGTAATGCGCGCGGATGCCGCCCACGGCGAGGTAGCCGGCGCGGTAGTAATCCGGGGTGTAGCGGCGCTGGGAGCCGTAGCGCCAGCGCCAGAAGTCGCGGTAGTCGCCGTCGGCGAAGCTGACGCGGTAGTATTCGAGGAAATCGGCCATGCGCCCGCGGCCGGAGGCCGTCAGGGCCGTCTCCGCCGCGACGGCGTCGCCTTCGAGGAAGGCCGGACCGCCGTAGACGGCGGCCAGGGCGCCGGCGCCCAACTGGCCGGTCAGCAC
>JAFUWY010000021.1 GCA_017477245.1 Bacteroidales bacterium
GGGGTGCCTGGTTTGTTGCTTCGGTCATTCTTTTAATTGTTTCCCACCCTAACTGAGTAGACTCCCTTCTTTAAACAAAAAGTGGGACTGTTTGTCGGTAAAATGGCAGTCATAGGCCAGCACCTAACAAACGGGGAAAACTAGAGCGGCAGAATCCGGTAATCCGGAAAGAGCTACGGGCGCAAAATTGCCACCATCAGCTTGCTGGATCTTTGGCAAGTCTCCACTTCTCGCAAGGGGAAGTGGGTATTAAGTTACCCACCCTGTGCCGTGGTTGGCATGACCCGGGCAAGCCCGGGTGATAAGGATCCTGAGGAATGCCGGAGTGAGACTGGACCGACGTTGACGGATTGTAACGCCTTGAAATACAGCTCACCTTGATTTGCGTTTTTCCTAAAAACGACTAACTTTGTAATTAGTGAAATTATGCGCCATTACCTCACGGATGTCCCGAAATCGTTCATACACGTCTTCTAAAACCCTGACAATCTATCGGGGGGGGTGTCAAGTAGCTTAAAATCAATAGATTACGGGTATTATCCACTCTTTCCTGATTTCGGGGAGGAGCGGATAACTATGTCATATTCTAAAAATTACTAACCACATAACAACACTACCCATGAGAACTGATTTAAACTTTTCCGCCATCGGTGGAGTGAGGTTCATCCAGAATTTCAACCGTTACAGCGCCAAGAATCGCACGGCTTTTCTTAATGCGCTTGCCAGCAAAGCCACGGAAGACAAGATTTTAAAGCCCAACCCCGACTGGGTCCCCCACTATCCGATCGTGGTCGAGGTGGGCGGAGTCATCATCATCATTGTCTCCGGTCCCAAGCCTCGTCCTAAATACACTCCCTGTGAGATTGTCCTGAAAGAGGCCTTCGAGAAGGCCACCAAGTTCGAGCGTTACCTCAAGGGAGGTGTCCAGCATCTGATTGTCATGTCCCCGGACACAAAGGTTGAGATCCTAGCGATTCCGAATTAGAGAAAAGGATTAACAACAATACATATAAGCTATGGTAAATCGCGAAAAGTATATTGCACCGGAGTGTGAAGAGATTCGCATCCGTGTCGAAGAAGGAATCCTGACCGTGAGCGGGCAGGAGAACGAAAGACAACTAGGTGGTTACTGGGATGATGACGAATAAGGGGGAGAACGCTATGAAAAGGATTAATTGCGTTTTGGCGGCCCTCGTAATGGTGCTCGCCGGATCTTGCTCCAGGATGGAGGAGAACATAGTCGGGACCGAACCGATCCAGGGATCGACGCTCACGTTCCGGGCGACCCAGGGAGACAACCCCGGGACGAAGACAGCGCTTCAGGAAGACGGCAGCATCTGGTGGTCGAAGGACGACGCCATCAATGTCTTCCACGGCAACGCCAAGGGACAGTTCACGACGGACATCAGCACTCCAGCCGCCACCGCCACTTTCTCCGGAACGCTGGAGGGTGACGCGGGGGATGCCACCGTCTATTGGGGCGTGTACCCATACAATGAAACCAACAGCTTCGACGGTACCGGCGTGACCCTGGTGATCCCCTCAGAGCAGAAGGGCGTCCCTGGAACCTTTGCGGACAAGCTGAACCCGAGCGTGGCCCGTTCAGAGACGGAATCCCTATCGTTCTACAACGTGGGAAGCTGGTTCGTGTTCACGGTCGGAAGCGAGGGCATCACATCCGCTACCTTCAAAGGTAACAATGGTGAGGACATCGCTGGCAAGGTCAAGGTCACGATAGGCTCCGACGGAAAGCCCGTCGCTGAGGTTCTCGAGGGTGTAAAGTCCATCACGGTCACTCCGGAGGACGGCGGATCATTTGCCAAGGACAAGGAATACCGCATCGTTCTGCTTCCGCAAACCATGACGAAAGGATACACCATCACCCTTTACAAGGGCAACCAGTCGACCGACTGTGTGGTGAACAAAGAAGCGGTTTTCGAGCGCTCCATGTTCCGCGGTAAGCACACCGTCGACAGCGGACACTGGCATGGAGACTATGTAGACATGGGTGAAGGCCAACTGTGGGCGACGATGAATATCGGCGCCGCCTCGGAGACAGAGGTAGGAGCATATTTTGCATGGGGAGAGACAAAATCCAAGACCAGCTATGGATGGGACAATTATGCCTGGGGAGAAAGCGGGACGAGCCTCACCAAGTATGTCCTCCAGAGTTCATATGGCACAGTGGACAACCTATCCGTTCTTAGCTCGTCTGATGACGCCGCTACTGCCTCTTGGGGCGAAGGATGGCGGACTCCGACCATGTCGGAATGGCAGTGGCTCTATAGTAATTGCGACAGATCCATTGAGACGGTTGACGGCGTGACCGGATTCAAGTTCACAAGCCGTATCGACGGATATACCACCAACAGTATCTTCATTCCTGCAGCAAAGTATTATGATGGCTCATCCTTGGTAGAAGGTGAGGGCAAGGTGTCGTTCTATTGGACGTCTTCGCTTCATAGCGAGAACAGTGGTTATGCACAGTCAAACGGTCTTTCCCAGACCTACGATATCCTGAACGGGGAAACTCCCAACTACCGTTATTTGGGTCTCCCTGTCAGGGCTGTTCGTACTCTGCCGACGTCTGTGACGGGGATCGAACTTGACCAAACCTCACTTACAATGGAACTTGGAGATTCCCCGTTTACATTGGGTGCAACGGTGTCGCCTGCAAACGCCACGAACCAGACTATCCTTTGGTCAAGTTCGGACGTATCCATTGCAAGCATTGTTCCCAACGGAAACGTATGCGCCATCGGAGCATCGGGAGTCGGTTCTGCTACGATCACAGCCACGACGGTTGACGGCGATTATTCCGCCTCCTGCGTTGTAACGGTCACGGGTGTTCAGACAACCGGTGTAACCTTGGATAAGACAACCCTGATCTTAGGTCCCGGTGAAACGTACCAGCTGACAGCCACTGTCCAACCTGAGAACGCCTCGGTCAAGACCGTAAAATGGTCCAGCAGCAACCCGGACGATGTCGCTGTCAACGAGGAAGGATTGGTCACGGCTTTAGCGTTGAACGGATCTTCCACCATTACCGCGACGACCGTCTACGGAGAACACACGGCCACCTGCGAGGTGACGGTAAAATACGTGGAGGTCACAAGCGTGTCTTTGGACAAGACCAGTCTTTCCCTTTCTGCCGGAGCAAGCACCACCCTGACCGCGACAACCCTTCCCGAGGAAGCCTCGAATCCGGTAGTAGTTTGGTCGAGCAGCGATGATTCCGTCGTGAAGATATCCTCCTACGACGGCCATGTCGCGACGATAACAGCCGATGCCGACTGCCGGGGAGGCACGGCGGCCATAACCGCGGCATGCGTGAACGGAACAATCACGGCGACCTGCGAGGTGACTGTGACGGTCCCCGTGGAAGAAGTAGTATTGTCAAATGAAGAGCTACACTTATATATCGGTGATAACTTCCAACTCGGTGCTTCCGTCCGGCCTGTCTACGCGACGAATCAGAACATTACTTGGAGCAGTTCTGACGATTCCGTGGTTTCGGTAGATTCGAATGGCCTTCTCGTGACGAAGAAGGTCGGTTCAGCCATCATAACGGTCACAACAGAGGACGGAGGACGTACCGATACCTGCGAGGTGACGGTGGTCTCCGGGGACCCTCTCAACGGCCATGCCTATGTTGAGATGGGAGTCACCTCAGCGGACGGCAAAGTCCTTAAGTGGGCGACCATGAATGTTGGGGCTACATCCGAAACGGATTATGGAGAATACTTCGCATGGGGCGAAACGAAGACGAAGGAGAATTATTCCTGGGAGACCTACAAATGGATGCAGAAAGACCAGTCCGACTGGATGTACATCACAAAGTACACTTATGCTGACGGCATAACAAGCGCGATCTGGTATGACTCTGATGACAACTTCATCGGTGACGGCATCACCGAGCTGGAGAGTACCGATGACGCTGCATCCGCGAATTGGGGCAGCACATGGAGGATGCCCACGGATGATGAGTGGGCTCAGTTGATGGATAAGAGTAATTTCACTTGGGAGTGGGATCCTACCAGGAATGGTTATACCGTCACCAGCACTATCTCCGACTACAAAGGAAACAGCATCTTCCTTCCCGCCGCCGGCTTCCGGGGCGGTACCGGTCTCTACAATGCCGGCTCCTACGGGTACTATTGGTCGTCCTCACTCTCCTCTTCGACCGACTCGGGCTGCGCATGTTACGTGAAATCCGATTCGAGTAATGTCAATAGGTTCAACGACGGCCGCTCCAACGGCCAATCCGTCCGTCCCGTCTCAGAATAATGTCGGCAATGGCCTTTGGCCCAGCCGTCCTGCTGACTGCGCATGCGGTCAGCATCAAGGAGTCAATTCTTGTGCGAAGCCCAGAAAAACGGCCGCAGGCCGTTGAAAAACGTTGAAGGGCGCATCCTCTTTACGGGATGCGTCCTTCATTATTCTTCCGGTTGAAAAACAAAGGGAAGTTTCTACAGAAGTTTCTTGAGTTCCTCAATGTCCGGCAGTGCCTTTCTGAACTTCTCAGGCATGTCTTCCTTCGTTCGGAAAGTAGCTACGCCCATTGGCTTGTTGTAATCCTTTATGAGGTATTCTACGATGGCTTTGTCTGCGCTCTTGCAGAGAATCAAGCCAATGGAAGGGTTCTCGTTCGGCTTACGGACATAGTCGTCCAGGACGGTCAGATAGCTGTGCAACTGACCCAAATATGCCGTCTTGAAAGGTCCCCGTTTCAGTTCTACCGCTACGAGTGATCCCAACTCACGATTGTAGAACAGCAGGTCAATCTTGAAAGTATGGCCTTTGACTTCAACGGCATACTGATTCTTGATAAAGAGGAAGTCCTGACCGAACCGGAGTATGAAATCCCGGATGTTGTCAACAATCTCATTTTCCAGCACCCGTTCATCGACGTCCTCGAAGTCGCCCGCATCCAGTTCCTCCGTATTAATGAAATCCAGTAGGTACTCATCCTTGAAAGCGCGGAGAGCACGGCGGGCGCTCTTGGCGTCCGGGATGGTCGCAAGGAAGTTGTTCGGCAAGGCACCGTGGTGATGGAAATCGTCTTCTGCTATCGATTTGAGAAGCGCCTCTTTTGAAAGGTGAGACAGAGCCGTGTGGCGGATATAGAACAATCGAGCGTCGCGGTCCTTTACCTTCTCCAGAATCCGGATATGGTGCGTGAACGGGACGGCCAAGAACTCTTCCAATGGAAAGCCCTCGTAATTCGCCAATTCCGGTTGGCGAATTGCAATCGGTTCAGAATCTGATACTTGTAAATCGCCAACCGCGGTTGGCGATTTGGGCGCCTCGATTGACCAAGCCTCATAGAAAAGACGCATATTTTTGAGGCTGCTGACACCGAAGCCCATCAGCCCCGGGAGATCCTCTTTTAATTGAGCGCTGATTATTTCCAAGGCTCCAGTTCCCCAATATCCGGTGCGCGAGTTCTCAGAGATGTATCGGCCGATGGCAAAATACAACTGTAATTGCTCTTGATTGGCAAGCCGAATGGCGTTGTATTGGCTCTGGAGAATAGCCTTCTTGATTTGTTCGACGGCTTGGAGGTATTTGGGTTCTATCTTGTCCATAAGGCAATTGCGTTAAGCATGCAAATATACTGAATTCAACTGGAATAAGCTTGCTATCGCGGAGCATCGTTAAACGAACAGTCCCTTGGTCAGATTGACCGCTTCGATCTTCTTCTCCAGATTCACCTTGGCATAGACCTGCGTTGAAACCAGGGTCCGATGTCCCAGGATCTTGCTCACCGAGTAGAGTTCCGCACCGGCGGAGATGGCCAGTGTCGCAGCCGTGTGGCGGCTGCAATGGTAGGTCAGTTCCTTACCTGTTATGCCGGCCTTGTCCCTGATACTGCAGACGTATTTCGTTATAACGCCGGATCTTTTCGGCAGGCGAAACACGTTCTCATCCTCGTCTTCAGGGCGTGGCGGCAACAGGGAGAGGGCCAGCTCGTTCAGGGGCACCGTCACCGGACTGCCCGTCTTGTGCTGGACTATGGACACCGCCCATCCGTCTCCCAGCGGCTTGATGTTGCCCCACCTGAGCCGCTGAATGTCACCCAGCCGGAGGCCCGTCATGCACGAGAAGCCGAAAGCTTTCTGAACCTGACGCTCATTCTCCGTTGACGGCGCCACCGCCAGGAATCGGACCAGCTCTTCCGGAGTCAGATACTCCCGGTGTTTGTCCGGGGCGTGGAACCGTTCAAGTTTGTTCAGTCCCCGCAACGGGTTGAACCCGATCCGGCCGTCACGGAGCGCCTTGTTGAAGATGGCATTGATTGTCTCTCCGAACAGGAGCAGGGAGAAATCGGCCAGACGGCCCTCCCGCACCTTGATCTGGCCGGGATTCCGGTAGTCGTTCCGCATATAGTCATACAGGCCGCTGATGACTTCTGACGTCACATCCTTTAGGAGGATGTCTGTCCTGCCGATACGGTCAAGATACTCATTGATCCGCTTGCGGACATTGTTTTTATGCTGCATCGCCGAATCACTGTTGCCGCAATCGGCGGAATACCGAATGTATTCATCACACCATTCCAGCCAGGTTGTTGTCGTGTCGATTCCATCCTCCGTCTCAGGCTTCTTCTCGAATTCCGGAGGATTGAGGAGCCTGTCGGACCGGACCGCCATGGCCTTGAGATAGGTCCTCTTGTTGATGCGCTTGGCATCTGGAGCATCTTCCGGAATCAGATACAGATGAAGGTTCTCCCTTTTGCGGAAGCCCTTCTCGTAGTATTCCAGATACAGGCCCCGGTTTCCTCCTTTCAATGCCCTTTCCTTGATCTCTACTTTCATGGTCAGATGGCTTTTGCGGTTTGGGGATCAGGCTTTGCTGCCTGGGTGGTGAAGAGGCTATTCACAAGATTCATGGTCTCGACCTTCTTCTGGTCCACGATCTTTGCGTACACCTCGGTCATCTGGATGCTGCTGTGCCCCATCAGTTTGCTGACAACATAGAGGTTTGCGCCCAGGGTGAGAAGCGTCGTCGCAGCCGTATGGCGGCTGCAATGGTAGGTGATATGCTTGTCTATCTTGCAATCCTTCATCCATTCCTTCAAGACGGCCTCCACCGTGCTGGTACAGACTTTCAGTCCATGGAATACATTGTCTTTTCCTTCCTCCTGCTGCGGCATCCATCGGAGCGCTTCATCGGACAGCGGTATCGTCACCATCTTCTTAGTCTTGACCTGCTTGTGCTCGATGTATTGAGTCTTCCCGTCGGCGGCGGTATGGATCTCACTCCAGAGAAGGGACTTCATGTCGCTGTAACGTAGTCCGGTGAAGCAGGAGAAGAGGAAAGCCCTCTTCACTATGTCACACCTACATGGTGTATTGATCAGTACCTTCAGTTCCTCAACAGTAAGGAACTCCCGTCTGGAGGCCGCGATCTTCGGCTTCTCCTTTGCTTCCAAAGCATTGAACGGGTTTGTCGGGATCAGACCTTCAACCACGGCCTTGTTCATGGCCGCGGCAACACGGGACATCAGCAGCCGGGCCGTGGTGTCGCTAATCGTTTCCTTCCCCCTGTGGCATTTGCATGTCCTGAGGAATGCGACGAAACCACGGCAGAACTCCCTGTCAACGTCCGCCAGGCGCAGGTCCGGCATTCCGATGGAAGCCAGGTATTCTTCGACCCGTACCTTCGCGTTCCGTTTGCTGATCACGCCTGACGGGGACAGCTGCGCTTCGCAGGTTACAAAGTCTTCCAGCCAAGATACCAGCGTTATCCTAGACTTCTTCAGTTTCTCCCAGTCCACGAGGCCATCCTTCTGAATATCGAGGATCCGCTGGGCCTTGATCTGTTCGGCAAGCCTTCTGGTATTCTTGTTCTGCAACTTCGCCGCCGGGGTGGTCTCCGGGATGATGTAGAGTTTGAGCCCCTCTTTCTTTCGGTTTCCCTTGTGGTACATGTCGAGATAGAGACTGATAGTCCCGTCCCCGAGGACTTTCTCTCGGATACGGACCGGTTCTTTCACCTTGATTTCTTTTTTCTTTTTAGCCATTTCCTTCGTTTTGTTTTCGTATCGTTTCTGATGTTAATATATTGTGTAACAAGCAGTTACATCGCTTGCGCAAATATAATTTAAACGGGACAAAAACAAGACAGAAACAGCAAAAAATGAATGAAAACATCCGATATTGATGCAATCAAAGGAAACACGATGATACTCTGC
The DNA here is from genome assembly GCA_017477245.1 of Bacteroidales bacterium. Taxonomy (GTDB): domain Bacteria; phylum Bacteroidota; class Bacteroidia; order Bacteroidales; family UBA932; genus Cryptobacteroides. The sequence continues at coordinate 8,198 of JAFUWY010000021.1, forward strand.
TAAAGCGTTGATGCTTCTATGATTACATCTCCCACTTAACCTATCGTTTCCGATTGTTTTCAGCGCTACAAGAAATTTTCATATCTTTGTGGAGATATGGGAGAGCTGAATACGAGCATACAGTACCTCAGCGGGGTCGGTCCGAAGCGGGCCGAGCTCCTGCGGCGCGAACTCGGCATCGAGACGCTCTCCGACCTGATCCACCTCTATCCCTTCCGCTATATCGACCGCAGCGGCATCACGCCGATCGCGCAGGTCGCCCCGGACCTGGCGCATGTCCAGCTGCAGGCCACGGTCATCAAGAGGACCCTCTACGGGCCGAACAGCGCGGTCGTGTCCCAGGAGACCCAGCCGATCCACTGGGGGGCCGTCAAGCGCCTGTCCGTGATCGTCGAGGACGCTTCCGGCCAGATGGAGATGGTTTTTTTCAAGGGGATCCGCTGGAACTTCCAGCGACTCGTCCCCGGCAGCACGTTCCTCTTTTTCGGCAAGCCGCAGGCTTTCGGGAGCCGGCTCAACATCGTGCATCCGGAGGTGGATGTGCCGCAGGACGGCGCCATGTCGCAAGGAGCCTTGACGGGCGTGTATCCGAGCACGGAGCAGCTCAAGACCGGCGGCATCACCGGCAAGGTCATGTGCAAGCTCCAGTCCGCCGCCCTGACGCTTTGCCTGCCGGAGATCCAGGAGACGCTCCCGGAGTACATCCTGCAGGCGCGCGCGCTCGTGCCGCTGCCGTACGCCTTGAAGAACATCCATTTCCCCAAGGATAGTTACGCACTCCAGAAGGCGACCTACCGCCTGAAATTCGAGGAGCTGTTCTTCCTGCAGCTTTCGCTGCTCAAGCAGAAATACATCCGTTCCCGCGGCGAGCGGGGGATCCCGATGCCCAAGGTCGGGCCGGATTTCCATGCCTGCTACAACGCGCTCCCCTATGCCTTGACCGGCGCCCAGCAGCGCGTGATCAAGGAGATCCGGGCCGATATGATGAGCGGGCACCAGATGAACCGCTTGCTGCAGGGCGACGTGGGGTCGGGCAAGACGATGGTGGCGGTGCTGAGCTGCCTGATCGCCATCGGCAACGGCTGCCAGGCTTGCATCATGGCGCCGACCGAGGTGCTGGCCCAGCAGCATTATGCCAATATCCAGAAGTACCTGAAGCCTACCTCCGTGCAGTGTGCGTTGCTGACCGGCAGCACGACGCAGAAGGAGCGGCGCGGCATCCATGCCGGGCTGGAGGACGGCAGCATCGGCATCATCGTGGGTACCCACGCGTTGCTCGAGGATAATGTCGTCTTCCGGAACCTCGGGCTTGCGGTCATCGACGAACAACATCGTTTCGGTGTCGACCAAAGAGCGAAATTGTGGGCCAAAGGGCCTCTGGCCGGTGGCCACGGTCCCGGGGGGCAGGACTCCTCCGGCCAAGGCCGTATTCCACCGCACGTTCTTGTGATGACGGCGACGCCGATTCCGCGGACGTTGGCGATGACGTTGTACGGCGATCTGGACGTGTCGGTGATCGATGAGATGCCGCCGGGACGCAAGCCGGTGCAGACCATGTGCATCGGCCAGAACCGGCGGGCGGCGATGTACAAGTTCATGCGCGACGAGATCGCCCGGGGCCGGCAGGTGTTCGTGGTGTTCCCGCTCATCTTCGAGAGCGAGAAAATGGACCTGCAGAACCTGGAGCAGGGCTACGAGGAGATCGTCAAGGCCTTCCCGTTGCCGGACTACAAGGTAGCGATCGTCCACGGGCAGCAGACCAACGAGGAGAAGAATTTCAACATGTCCGCCTTTGCCGCAGGCCGGGCGCACATCCTGGTGTCCACGACGGTGATCGAGGTGGGCGTGGATGTGCCCAACGCTTCCGTGATGGTGATCGAGAGCGCGCAGCGCTTCGGCCTGAGCCAGCTGCACCAGCTGCGCGGCCGGGTGGGCCGCGGCGCCGAGAAATCCTATTGCATCCTGGTCAAGGACGTCAAGACCTCCAAGGAGGCCCAGCAGCGCCTGGACCTGATGTGCGCGACCGAGGACGGCTTCGAGATCGCCGAGCAGGACATGAAGATGCGCGGCCCGGGCGACCTCGAAGGCACCCAGCAGAGCGGCCTGCCCATCAGCCTCAACATCGCCTCCCTGGCCAAGGACGGGCAGATCCTCACGGAAGCCCGCCTCTATGCCGAGCGGATCCTGGATGCGGATCCCGGCCTCGAGAAGCCGCAGAACGCTCCGCTGGTACGCGAATTGCGGAAAGACAAATACGAAATCAAGGATTACAGCAAGATATCATGAAACGAATCGTCATTGCATTCACCTGTTTGATTATGGCAATCAGTTGTGCACAACAGAAAGAAGACAGCGGCTACATCGGCCCGTCCGACATCCAGGTCGCAGACGGCGTGATGACGCCCGAGACGCTCCTCGCGCTCGGCCGCCTGTCCGACCCCCAACTCTCCCCCGACGGCAACAAGATCCTCTACGGCGTATCCTATACCTCCGTAGCGGAGAACCGCAGCTGCCGCAACCTGTTCCTCTGCAACCCGGACGGCTCCGGCAAGGTCCAGCTGACGCGCTACGCCAAGAGCGTCAGCGCCGCGCGCTGGTCGGCCGACGGCCAGAGCATCTATTTCCTGCAGGGCGGGCAGCTCTGGAAGGCCCCGCTCAAGGGCGGCAAACTCGGCAAGAAGGTCCAGCTCAGCGACGTCCCCAACGGGATCAGCGACTACAAGATCTCCCCGGATGAGCAGCAGGTCCTGTACGTGAGCAGCATCAAGAACACCGCCCTCCAGACCCCTGCGGACAGCGACCCGGCCCTCGACAAGGCCCAGGCCTACGCGACGGAGGACCTGATGTACCGCCACTGGGACCACTGGGTGACGGATGTCCCCCGGACCTATGTCGCCACCCTGGTCAACGGGAAGATCACGCCGGAAAGCTCCATCGACATCCTGGGCACCGACAATCTCTACGAGCTGCCCACGGAGCCGTTCGGCGGCGCCGAGCAGCTGGACTGGGCGCCGGACAGCCGTCACATCGTCTACTCCTGCCGCAAGAAGACCGGCAAGCAGTATGCCTTCAGCACCAACACCTCCATCTATATCTACGACATCCTGACCGGCGCCACGCTCGATGTCAAGACCGACGGCGGCTACGATACCGACCCGGTCTGGAGCCCGGACGGCAATCACATCGCCTGGGTCTCCATGGCCCGCGACGGTTACGAGGCCGACCAGCAGCGTTTGTACATCTGCGATGTCCAAACGCCGGATTCCACCCCCCGGCAATCCCCCAAGGGGGATGGTCCGCAGGACGCTTCGCTCGCGGACGCCCCTTCGGCGAACGACAGTGACGGGCAGAGCTTCGGGCTGAAAGTCAACAATGTACGCGCGCTGCTTCCCTCCTTCGACCACGATGTAGCCGGGCTGGTCTGGCACGGCGAAGAGCTGTTCTTCAACGCCCTCGTCGGCGAGGGCGTCCAGGCGCTCTTCTGCGCGGACCTGAACGGTGACGTGCAGCGTATCACGGCTCCGGACTGGAACTACGACTTCTTCTCCCCCTTTGCGATCCTGGACAAGGAGGACGGCGTACAGCTGCTCGCGTCCTACTACTGCCTGAAGTTCCCCACCGAGCTGGTGTCCGTGGACATCTCCGCCAAGGAGACGACCTTCCGGCAGATCACGCACGAGAACGAGCACATCATGAGCCAGCTCGCCGACGTCACGGACGAGCGCGTGTTCGTCGAGACGGTGGACCACCAGCAGATGCTCTGCTGGGTCCTGTACCCGCCGCAGTTCGACAAGAACAAGACCTATCCGGCCATCGAGATCGTCCTCGGCGGCCCGCAGGGGTCCAATTCCCAGGACTGGAGCTACCGCTGGTGCTACCGCCTGATGGCGCAGCAGGGCTACATCGTGATCCTGCCCAACCGCCGCGGCACGACCGCTTTCGGCCAGGCCTGGAAGGAGCAGATCTCGGGTGACTACCCGGGCCTCAACATGCAGGATTACCTGAGTGCCGGCCGTTATATCAAGAGCCAGCCGTATGTCGGCAAACTGGCTTGCGTGGGCGCCTCCTATGGCGGTTATTCCGCCTACATGCTCGAGGGCCTGCACGGAGACCTGTTCGACTGCTTCATCGCCCATGCCGGTATCTTCGACGAGAAGCAGCTCTGGTACACCACCGAGGAGATGTGGTTCGCCAACTGGGACAACGGCGGCCTGACCGAATACGCCTACACGCCCGGCGAGACGGGTCCCCGCGGCGACGGCATCACCTTCGGCGGCATGCAGCAGGCCGGCGCCCCCTACGCCAGCACGCCCAAGGCGCAGCGCCATTATGCCAACTCCCCTTCCTCCATGGTCACCAAGTGGCATACGCCGATCCTGTGCATCCATGGCATGATGGACTTCCGTATCCCTTATGAGCAGGGCATGGCGGCTTTCAACGCCGCGCAGATGATGGGAGTCCCCTCCAAGCTGGTGGTCTTCCCGGAGGAGACCCACTGGATCCTCCAGCCGCAGAATTCCCTCTACTGGCACCGGGTCGTCTACGACTGGCTAGACCGCTGGTTGAAATAATCTAACACTGATTATCAATCACTTACAAAATAACCTTCGGAGATTTTTCCGAAGGTTATTTTGTAAATACCTGATTATCAAATATGTCTCACAAGAGAGAGGGGGAACGCCCCCTCGTATAGAACGGTCTTTATCGCTTGGCTACTCGAAGAGGAGCCGCTCGATAAAGACCTGGTGGTCGGCGGTGCGGCCCTCAACAATGTGGCTGCCATCCGGGGCGAGAGTGTGCCAAAGTTCAACGGTCTCGCCGGGACGGGCTTCTTTGTTGAAGTTGATGGTCAGCTCTTTAAGGAACTTCTCATAAACGATTTCTTCAGGAAGCGCATCCATCGCCCAGACGGTATAACGGACATTGTTGGCGTGCTGGTTGTAGTCCACGTCCGAGTAGCGGACGACATGCGAGCCGATCAGCTCCAGCTCCGCCCCCCGGGGCGCGGCGACCTTGGCGGCCCGCTCGGCGATGGCATCGTCTGGGCTCTGCGGATCCGTGGAGACGATCTCCGACAGGAAATCGCCGCGGGCGATCCGGCGCTCTGCGATGTTCATGATCACCCACGAACTGGTGGAATTGACCGCCGGCTTCCCGTCGGCATCCAGCAGCTGGTAGTCGCGGATGAAGTACAGCCCGTCCAAGCCTTTGTGCCAGGTCAGCATCTTGATGCGCTCCTTGTGCAGGACGGGGCGCTCGAAGCGCAGGTGCTGCCGCGCCAGCACCCAGGCGCAGCCGTAGGGTGCCAGCTGGGTGTCGCCGAATTGCAGGGTATCGGCCCCGACGACGGCCATGTGCTGTGCCAAGTCCAGGAAGGCGTCCGCCCGCAGGCGCTTCCAGCGGTCGGTCATGTAGCAGGCGACAACGGAATCTTCGGTGATCTTATCTTTGAGGTAATCGTTCATAGCGGATGGGATTGGTGTTGAGGGCGGTCTTGCAGACGGACAGTTCCGGGCAGTGCGCGGCCAGGTAGTCCGCCAGCAGGTCCTGCGTGAACTGTTCGCTCTGGTAGTGGCCGAGCGCGGCCAGGAGCATGCCCCGGCTCTCGAAGAAATCGTGATAGTGGAATTCGCCGCTGAGGAAGCAGTCGGCGCCGGCACGCACGGCGTCACCGAGCAGGAATGCCCCGGCGCCGCCGCACAGGGCGACGCGCCGGACCGGTCGGCCGTCCAGGGCCGAATGCTGGAGACACTCCACGCCGAAGGCATCCTGGACGCGGGCGAGGAAATCAGCGTCCCGCTCCGCGACGGGCAGTTCGCCAACCAGCCCGGAACCGGCATCCTCCCCTTCCCGGGGCGAGAGCCAGCGCAGATCCTGCAGACCCAGGCGTTCGGCGATCTTGAAATTGACTCCGCCCCGCGCGTTGTCGAGACTCGTGTGGGCGGAGTAGATGGAGATCCCGGCAGCGAGCGCCCGGACGACGCAGCGCTGCTGGTAGGTGCTGTCGGAGACCTGCCGGAGGGCCTTGAAGAGGAGCGGATGGTGCGAAACAATCATGTTACATCGCTCCGCAACCGCCTCTTCCACAACCTCTTCCGTAACATCCAGGCAGACCAGTACGCGTCGGACTTCCGACTCCGGGAATCCGACCTGCAGGCCCGAGTTGTCCCACTCGTCCTGCAGCCGCAGCGGAGCGAGACGCTCCAGCGCGGCGACGACTTCGTGCAGTTTCATCCCTGGGCGAGCAGTTGACGCACAATCCCGGACAGGGTCCGGCCGTCGGCCAGCCCGGCGAGCTCCTTGGAAGCCACGCCCATCACCTTGCCCATATCGGAAGGAGCGGACGCTCCGACGCGGGCGATGATCTCCCGGACCTTGACCTCGATCTCTTCCGGGGTCAGCTGCCGGGGGACATACTCCTCAAGGACCTTGGCCTCGGCCAGTTCGTTGTCGGCCAGTTCCTGGCGGCCGGCAGCGACGAACTGCTCGGCGGCTTCCTTGCGCTGCTTGATGAGTTTCTGGATGAGCTTGACGATATCGGTGTCTTCGAGTTCCTTCTTGCCGCCCTCGGCGGTCTTCGCCAGGAGGATGGCGGACTTGATGGACCGGACGGCGTTGGTCCGTTCGTAGTCGTGGGCCTTCATCGCGGCCATCAGGTCTTTCTGTATTTGCTGTTCCAGTGCCATGGTGTTCGGTATTTTCAATCTTCTAATATAGTCATTTCTTTTCAAAGGGCAAGCGGACCCGGAACTGCCGGGCCGGCAGGCCCTGGGGATTGCAGAGGTTGGTCACGGCGGCTTCATCCCAGCCATAGCGGACCTCGACGGGCGTACGCACCCGCGAATTGGATATCAATACTTTATTCCCTTCTATCTTGACTTCCGATATAGGTTGGAAACCGCCTCCCGCCTGCGCCAGCGTGAAGTGGCGCGGCGCCTTCCCGTCCGCCGTCGCCAGCGGCTGGTCGAACTCGAGCGTCACCACGGAACCGTCCGCCGCGGCGCGCAGCAGCCGGGGCCCGTCGGCGACCAGGTCCGGCCGGCCGTAGACGCCCCGCAGCGCCTGCAGCGCCAGGCGGCGTCCCAGCTCCCACTTGTAGGTGGGGTGGATGTCGGACAGGTTGTCCACCAGGTCGTTCACCTGGACCATGGCCGCCTGCGGGATCAGGTCCAGCGAGCGCTCCTGCTGCTCCCAGAACTGCGGCAGCGTCGTCCAGTCCGACACGGACGGATCCGTACGGCGCTGCGAGTAGAGGTACGGGGCGATCTGGACGAAATAGAACGGGAATTCCTCGCCCCAGGCCGCCCGCCAGGAGCGGACCAGCAGCGCCTGCATGGCGGCATATTTCCCGGTATTGCCGGCGATGAGGTTGCTCTCGCCCTGGTACCAGATCATCCCGCGCAGGGTATACGGCGCCATCTCCCGGACCATGTGGTCGTAGCGGCGCCCCACCGGCTCCCCGTCATAGCTGCCGCCCTGCAGCCCGGCGGAGAAGGCAGGATCCTCCCGGTAGGCCTCCAGCGGGGTCCAGGACTCGATCCGGGTCCCGCCCCAGCAGGTCTCAAGGATGCCCACCGGCACCTGCAGGCTGTCGATCAGGTTCTTGGCGAAGAAATAGGCGGCCGCGGAGATCTCCGGAAGGGTCCGGGTATCGATGTGCCGCCAGCCCCGCGTCGGCAGCGAATCGGTGTTCAGCACCTTCTCCACCAGCAGGACCCGGAGCTGGGGCAGGTCGGCCTTGCGGAGCTCGATCTCCTGGATATTCTCCCCGCGCGCCGGCCGGTCCACCTTGTTGGTGGATCCGCTGCGCCAGACCGGTCCCATGTTGAACTCCATGTTGGACTGGCCGGAGGCGAGCCAGACCTCGCCGACCAGGACGTCCCGGTATTCGCGGCGCTCCCGCCCGCTGCGTACGGTCAGGATGCGCGGTTCCATGCTGGCTTCCATCGGAGCCAGGGCGACCTGCCAGGAACCGTCCGCCGCGGCGTGCGTGCGGACCGTCTGCCGGGCGAACTGCACGGTCACCCGCGCCCCGGGATCCGCCGTCCCCCAGACGGCCGCGGGTTTGCCGCGCTGGAGCACCATCCCGTCCGAGAACACGCCGGGCAGGCGGAGCTGCGCCTGCGCCAGGAGCGGCAGCAGGAGCAGGCAGAGCAAAGGGAAAAACTTCTTCATCATGGTCTATTGTTTCAAGGGACGGAGTTTGGCGTATTTGAGCAGGAGGAGTTTCTCCCCATGCACGTCAAAACGGATCTTGGCCTTCATTTCCGGCGCCCTCCCGGACAGTTCCAGGATGGTACCAGGGCCGAAACGATTATGTTCTATACGCTGTCCGACAGTCAATTCCGTCATCGGCACTCCGACGAAATCCGCATCAGCCAGGAGGGACCTTGCGCTGCCGGAAGGCCGGGGAGCCGGTTGCCCCCGGACGGGTTCGGGACTACGTCCCTCATCCCTCCCACTGCTTCGCAGCGGGCCCCTCCCGTTCACGAAGCCACGGGCGGCTACGCCCGCCGGGGGCAACCGGCTCCCCGACCTTCCGGCAACGCCTGACCTCAGGACAGGAGACGAGCCGCCATAAGCGCTTCCTCCCATTCCGAACCGGTTCAGCCGCCCGCCGGTGAAGCGGGAACCGAATCCTCCCCACTCGTGGGTGACGCCGGAATTGTCAAAGTCCGCCTCGTCAAGCGGATTTTCGATATACTGCGGATCGATCTCCTTCAGGAAACGGGACGGGGCGTTGGACTCGTGCTTGCCGTTGCGCATGCGCGTGCCGGCGAAGGCCAGCGCCACGGCCTTCTTGGCCCGGGTGACCGCCACGTAGAACAGCCGCCGTTCCTCCTCCACCTCGGACCGGGCCGACAGCATCGACACGCTCGGGAACAGGTTCTCCTCCAGCCCGGCGATGAACACGTAAGGAAACTCCAGGCCCTTCGAGGAATGGACCGTCATCAGCGCCACCTTATTGTTGGTGTCCTCGTCCTCGGACACGTCGACATTGCTCAGCAGCGAGACATTCTCGAGGAAATCGTCCAGGGTGAAGACCGGCTCCCCTTCGGAGGCGTTCTCCTCCAGGAAATCCTCCGCCTCCTCGCGGCGCTCCTCGACGAACTGGGCCACGCTGTTGATCAATTCGTCCAGGTTGGCCACGCGGGACAGGCCCTCGATCGAGGTATCCTGCTTGTAGAAAAGATACAGGCCGCTCTCGTCGGCGATCCGCTTGGCCAGTTCGCAGGCATCCGTCGTCGGCACCAGCGCGGACAGTTTCGCGACCATCTCGCAGAAAGGCTTGATCTTGGGCACCTCGCGCGCGGCCTGGAAGAGCGGCCAGCCCTGCTGGCGCGCAATCTCCTCCACGGCCTGCAGGGCCTTGTCGCCGATGCCGCGGGCGGGCTTGTTGACGATCCGCCGGAACGACTCGTCGTCCCGCAGGTTGACCACCAGCTTGAAATACGCCATCATGTCCTTGACCTCTGCCCGGTCGAAGAAGGAATTGCCCGAATAGATCATATAGGGGATATTGCGGCGGCGGAGCTGCTCCTCCAGCGCGCGGGACTGGGAGTTGGTCCGGTACAGGATCGCGAAATCCTGGTACTGCGCCCGGGCGGTGCGCATCCGGTCCAGGATCTCCGAGACGATCATCACGGCTTCCTCCTGCTCCGTATACGCCTTGAGCAGCTTGATCCGTTCGCCGTCCTCGCCCACGGCGTAGCACTCCTTGGGGATGCGCCCCTCGTTGTGGGCGATGACCGAATTGGCCGCGTCCACGATCACCTGCGTGGAGCGGTAGTTGCGCTCCAGGCGGAAGATCTTGCACTCGGGATAATCCTTCCTGAAATTGAGGATGTTCTCGATCTTGGCGCCGCGGAAGGCGTAGATGGACTGGCTGTCGTCGCCGACCACGCAGATATTGCGGCTGAACTGCGCCAGCTTCTTGAGGATCAGGTATTGGGCGGCGTTCGTGTCCTGGTACTCGTCCACCATGATGTGCGTGAAACGGCCGGCGATCGCGCGCAGCGCCTCCGGATTGTCCCGCAGGAGGTAGTTCATGTTGAGCAGGATATCGTCGAAATCCATCACCCCGCTCTGCTTGAGCTTCTCCTGGTAGCGCTTGTAGACCTCGCCCAGCCGGGGGCGCTTGGCATGGTAGTCCTCGGCCTGCAGCTCCTGGCTCGCCAGGTAGGCCGTGACCGTGATGAGGTTGTTCTTGGCCTTGGATATCCGGGCCAGCACGTCGCGGGGCTTGTAGACCTTGTCGTCCAGGCCCATCTCCTTGAGGCACGCCTTGACGGCGCTCTGGGAGTCGGACGTATCGTAGATCGTAAAGTTCTGGGGATAGCCCAGGGAGTCGGCATATTCGCGCAGGAAGCGGACGAAGACAGCATGGAACGTACCCATCACCACGCGGCGCACGTTCCGGTCGCCGACCATCGCAGCGATGCGTTCCTTCATCTCCCCTGCGGCTTTTTTGGTAAACGTCAGGGCCAGGATGCGCGCATGTTCCTGCAACGCAAGGATATAGGCGACCCGGCTGGTCAGCACGCGGGTCTTGCCCGATCCCGCCCCCGCAACGATCAGCACCGGTCCTTCCACCTGACAGACGGCATTTTTCTGCTCGTCGTTCAACTCTTCCAAGATCGTGTTCACTTTATCATTCATAGCGGCACGAAAATACAAAAAAAAGTGGTATCTTCGCGTCGCGATTTGCCAAATATTTTAACGTCATATTCAATGTCACAAAACTACGTTTTGAAAAAGGGTCTGAACATCCCCGTCGCGGGAGAAGCAGAACTCCGTGTCTCAAAGACGGTAGCGCCGGGCATCGTAGCAGTACAACCAACTGATTTCAAAGGTTTCCTTCCCCGACTTCTGGTCAAGGAGGGCGACCGCGTGCTCTGCGGCTCCCCCGTCATGGCGGACAAAAAGAACGCTGACATCCTCCTGACCTCGCCCGTCAGCGGCACGGTCCGGGAGATCGTCAGAGGCGAAAAGCGCAAGCTGCTCGCCGTCCTCGTGGAGGCCGACGTGCAGCAGCAGTGCGTAGATTTCGGTGTCAAGGATGTTACCAAGCTCGACGGCAAGCAGGTCCGGGAAGCCCTCCTCGCGAGCGGCCTCTGGCCCTGGCTGGTCCAGCGTCCGTACGGCATCCTCGCCGATCCCGCCGCACAGCCGCGCGACATCTTCGTGTCTACCTTCAGCACCGCCCCGCTCGCCCCGGACGCCGCTTTCTGCTTCGGCAGCGAGCTCAAGGCCGCCCAGGCCGGCGTGTGCGCCCTGACCAAACTCACTTCCGGCAAGGTCCATGTCAGCCTCGACAGCAACGCCGGTGATTCTCCGTTTGCGGCCCTCCAGCACTGTGAGCTCCACACCTTCCAGGGTCCGCACCCGGCCGGCAACGTCGGCGTGCAGATCAGCCACATCGCCCCGATCTGCAAGGGGGACATCGTCTGGACCGTCTCCCTGGCCGGCCTCGTGGCGATCGGCAAGCTCTTCACCACCGGCCGTTACAACGTCCGCCGCAAGGTGGCCGTCACCGGTCCGATGGCCCTGCAGCCGTCCTACATCGACGCTCTCCCCGGCACGCCCATGGCGGCCATCCGCTCCTTCTGCGGCAACACCCCCGCCGACCAGCTCCGCGTCATCAGCGGTGACATCCTCAGCGGCAAGGCCGTCGGGATGGAGGGCTATCTCGGATTCTTCGACAACCAGGTCACCCTCGTGCGCGAAGGCACCGACCAGGAGCTGCTCGGCTGGATCCGTCCCTTCCGTTTCAACCAGTTCAGCGCGGACCGCAGCTACTTCTCCTGGCTGCTTCCCAAGAAGAAATACGCCATGGACACCAACCTCCACGGCGGTCCCCGCGCCTTCCTGATGAACGACGGCTATTATGCACGCGTGCTCCCGATGGACATCTACCCGGTCTACCTCGCCAAGGCCTGCCTGGCCGGCGAGATCGACAAGATGGAACGGTTCGGCATCTACGAAGTGCTCCCCGAAGACCTCGCCACCTGCGAGTTCGTCGACCCGAGCAAGAACAATATCCAGGAAATGATCGAGCAGGGCATCGACCTGATGCTCAAGGAAATGGCTTAAAAGTATGAACAAGATTTTCGAAAAAGGCGGCAAATTCTACTGGCTGCACTCCACGGTTGACGCTTTTGAGACATTCCTCCACGTCCCCGGCACCGTCACCCGCAAGGGTGCCCACGTGCGCGACGCCATCGATCTCAAGCGCATCCTGATCCTCGTGGTGATCGCCGCCGCTCCCGCAGCCCTCTTCGGCATGTGGAACGTCGGCTACCAGCACGGTCTCGCCATCGGCGACACCTCCCTCAACATCCTCGGCAACTTCTGGTACGGTTTCCTGAAGGTCCTGCCGCTGTACCTGGTCTCCTACATCGTCGGTCTGGGCATCGAGTTCGCCTCCTGCCAGATCCGCGGCGAGGAAGTCAGCGAAGGATACCTCGTGTCCGGTTTCTTCATCCCGCTCATCGTCCCGGTGGACATTCCCCTCTGGATGCTCGCGCTCGCCGTCGCGTTCGCGGTCATCTTCGGCAAGGAGGTCTTCGGCGGCACGGGCATGAACATCGTCAACCCGGCGATCCTCACGCGCGCGTTCCTTTTCTTCTCTTACCCGAACTACATGTCCGGCTCCGACTGCTGGATCGCCTACAAACCCACCGAGAAGCTGGTCGACGGCTTCACGGGAGCCACCCCGCTCGCGCTGGACGGCGCTTCCGCCCAGTACGGCACCGGCTTCTGGGACCTGTTCATCGGTACGGTCCCCGGCTCCGTGGGTGAGACCTCCGTCATCGCCATCCTGCTGGGCGCCATCCTGCTCATCTGGACCGGCATCGCCAGCTGGAAGATCATGTGCGCCGGCATCCTCGGCGCCCTGTTCGTGGGCGGCATCGGCGACCTCGCCGGCATCACCACGATCCCCTGCTACATGCAGCTCCTCTACGGCGGCTTCGCCTTCGGTATCGTCTTCATGGCGACCGACCCGGTGACCTCCGCCCAGACCGAGGCCGGCAAGTGGATCTACGGCTTCCTGATCGGCGCGCTCTGCATCACCGTGCGCCTCTTCAACCCGGGCTACGCCGAAGGCATGATGCTCGCCATCCTGCTCTGCAACGTCTTCGCCCCGCTGATCGACCACTGCGTCATCAGCGCGCACATGTCCCGCAAGGCCAAGAAACTCAAAACCGCCTAGCCCTATGAATACCAACAGCAACGTATATACCATCATCTACACCACGCTCGTGGTCGTAGTCGTGGCTGCGGTCCTGGCCTTCACGGCCATGAAACTCAAACCGGCTCAGAACGCCAACGCCAAGGCGGAGACCCTCCGCCAAATGATGTCCGCCGCGCAGATCAAGCCTACGGACGAGCTCTACGCCACCAAGAACGCCGGCGTACTCCAGCTGTATGCCGAGAACATCGACCGGGCCTACACGATCGGCCTGGACGGCCAGGAGAACGGCAAGCTCTCCACCGACAAGGCTTCCATCGAGCTGGTGGACAACCTCAAGCCGCAGAACAAGGCCATCAAGGACGGCGGCAACGCCACCCTTCCGGTCTATGTCTTCAAGAGCGGCGTCTGTGTGATTCCGGTCTACGGAGCCGGCCTTTGGGGCCCGATCTGGGGCTACATCGCCTTCCAGCCGGACGGCAAGACCATCGCCGGCGCCTACTTCGACCATGAGTCCGAGACGCCGGGCCTGGGTGCCAAGATCAAGGACGAGGCCTGGTTCCGCGAGAAATTCGTGGGCCGCCAGGTCGCCTTCGGTTCCGAACAGCCCTTCAACCTCGCCAAGAACGCGGAAGCCACCGGTGCCGCCAATGCGGTGGACGCCATCACCGGCGCCACGATGACCTCCAAAGGTCTGAACGACGCCCTGAATGTCTGGTTCAAAGCCTACGAGAAGCATCTCTCCGCCCTGGGCCAGCCGGAAGAAACTCCTGTTGAATTTAAAGTGAAGGAGGACTAATCATGGACCAGAAACTCAAAGAAACCATCCTCAATCCGATCCTGAAGGGCAACCCGATCACCGTCCTCATCCTCGGTATCTGCTCTTCGCTCGCCGTGACCGTGCAGCTCAAGGGCGCGCTTGTCATGGCCCTCTCCGTGACCATCGTCACGGGCCTGTCGAGCCTGGTCTGCTCGCTGCTCCGCAACACGATCCCGATGCGCGTGCGCATCATCGTGCAACTCGTCGTCGTGGCCCTCATGGTGATCCTGGTCGACCAGATCCTCAAGGCCGGCGAAGGCACCTATGCCATCGACAAGCAGCTCTCCGTCTACATCGGCCTGATCATCACCAACTGTATCGTGATGGGTCGCATCGAGGCTTTCGCCCTCGGCAACAAACCCATCCCTTCCCTGCTGGACGGTCTGGCCAACGGCGTGGGCTACGGCCTGATCCTCATCATCGTGGCTTTCTTCCGCGAACTGCTCGGAAGCGGCACCCTGTTCGGATTCCAGGTCCTACCTGCCGGTTACGTCCCCAACAACCTCGTGATCCTTCCGCCGTTCGCGCTGATCCTGCTCGGATGCATCATCTGGGTACACCGCGCCTACGACAAGGACCTCCAGGAGAAATAATCGCGAAGCCCTATGGAATACATCAGCTTATTCGTCAAGTCAATCTTTGTTGACAATATGATCTTCGCATACTTCCTGGGTATGTGCTCATACCTGGCGGTATCGAAGAATGTGAAGACAGCCAACGGCCTGGGCCTCGCTGTGATCTTCGTGCTCTTCTGCACGCTCCCCATCAACTGGGTCCTCAACACCTTCGTGCTGCAGCCCGGCGCCCTCAAGTGGCTCGGCCCCCAGTTCGCGGACGTGGACCTGAGCTTCCTCAGCTTCATCATCTTCATCGCGGTGATCGCCGCCTTCGTGCAGCTCGTCGAGATGATCGTGGAGAAGTATCTCCCCTCGCTGTACGCCTCGCTCGGCATCTTCCTGCCGCTGATCGCGGTCAACTGCTCGATCCTCGGCGGTTCCCTCTTCATGCAGCAGCGTGATTTCACGGGCCTCGGTGAGTCCGCAGTCTACGCGCTCGGTTCCGGCATCGGCTGGTACCTGGCCATCGTCTGCCTCGCCGCCATCCGCGAGAAACTTTCGTACAGCAATGTCCCCGCGCCCCTCAAGGGCATCGGCATCACCTTCATCACGGTGGGTCTGATGGGCATGGCTTTCATGATCTTCATGGGTATCCAATTATAAGGAGGAACGCACTATGAACATGACACCTACCATTTTGGCATCCATCGCGGTCATCGTCCTCGTGACGCTGCTGCTGGTGGTCCTCCTGCTCGTCATCAAATCCTTGGTCACCCCGAAGGGGACCATCCAGATCGATATCAACAACGGCAAGAAGACGCTCGACGTCAATCCGGGCAATTCCTTGATGAACACGCTCGCCGAGCAGAAGATCTTCCTTCCCTCCGCCTGCGGCGGCAAGGCCAACTGCGGCCAGTGCAAGGTCCAGGTCCTCGAGGGCGGCGGAGAGATCCTCCCGACCGAGGTCGGCTTCTTCAACCGCAAGCAGATCAAGGACGGCTGGCGCCTGGGCTGCCAGGTCAAGGTCAAGGATAACCTCAAGATCCAGGTGGCCGAATCCGCCCTGTCCGTCAAGAAACTCGAATGCGAGGTGATCTCCAACAAGAACGTAGCCACGTTCATCAAGGAGTTCACCGTCAAGCTCCCCGAGGGCGAGAACCTCGAGTTCAAGAGCGGCGAGTACATCCAGATCGACATCCCTGCCTATCACCTGTATTTCAAGGATATCGAAGTCGAACCCGAGTACCGTGGCGACTGGGAGAAGTACGGATTCTTCAACCTGGAGTCCGTCAACCCCACCCCGACCATCCGCGCTTACTCCATGGCTTCCTATCCGGGCGAGAAGGGTATCATCAAGCTCAACGTCCGTATCGCGACGCCTCCGTTCGACCGCAGCGTCCCGCGCGAGCAGGGTCCGAAGCTCCTCCCCGTCAACCCGGGCATCGCTTCCTCCTATGTCTTCACGCGCAAGCCGGGCGACAAGGTCATGATCAGCGGCCCTTACGGCGAGTTCCT
Organism: Bacteroidales bacterium; assembly: GCA_017477245.1. Lineage (GTDB taxonomy): Bacteria > Bacteroidota > Bacteroidia > Bacteroidales > UBA932 > Cryptobacteroides. The sequence continues at coordinate 24,282 of JAFUWY010000021.1, forward strand.
CCTGCCGAAGGACGACCCGGACAACCTCGAGTACATCTTCGTGGGCGGCGGCGCCGGCATGGCTCCCCTCCGCAGCCACATCATGCAGCTCTTCAAGACCCTCCGGACCGGCCGCAAGGTCAGCTTCTTCTACGGCGCCCGCGCCCTCGTGGAAGCGTTCTACCTGGAAGATTTCGCCGAGATCGAGCGTGAGTTCCCGAACTTCAAGTTCTACCTCGCCCTCGACCGTCCGGATCCCGCAGCCGACGCTGCCGGTGTGAAGTACACCCCGGGCTTCGTCCACAACGTGATGTACGAGACCTACCTCAAGGAGCACGAGACCCCCGAGGACATCAAGTACTTCATGTGCGGTCCGCCCATGATGGTCTCCTCCGTCAACAACCTGCTGGATTCGCTCGGCGTCCCGCCGGAGAACATCCTCTACGACAACTTCGGAGGTTAATCCTTCAGCAAAGAGACCTGCTTCGCGGCAGGTCTCTTTTCGTTTGCAGGATCTGCAAACGGATAAAACATCGCAAAAATCCGCATACGATTTTTTCGGTTCCTTGCCGTTCCGCCGGCCGCCCGTTACTTTTGTCCGCATGAGAAACGAACATCAACCCGGGCGCCGGCGGAATACTTGCCTGTCCGACCTAGTCCAGCGCCGCCGCATTCTGCGGGGTGCGGGGTCATTTCTGTTCTTTTGCTACTTACTCTCGCCGCCGGCGCTGCTGGGTTCCTGTCGGAAGCTGCCGCCTGCGGGCGGCACGGAGCCGCCGGAACCGGGCGCGCCGGCGGCCGTGGATTCCGTGACGATGGAACTCCGTCTCGAGACGGCGGGAGAGACGGTCCGGAAGCTCGACCTGTTCTGCTACGGCTCGTCCGGCACGCAGGCGCTGGAGCTGCACACGCGGCTGGACAGCATCCCGCAGACCGTCCGCCTGCGGGTCCCGGAAGGAGAGAAGACGGTCGTCGGCATCGCCAACAGCCCGTACGCCTTCAATCTGGCCGCGCTGGGGCGGCTGGATGCCATGAAACAGCTCCGGTACAGCTTTGCAGACGACAATCCGCAGGCCCCGATCCTGGGCGGCCAGTCTTCCCTGCCGGCAGCGGGCGGCACCGTCCGGCTCCGCCCGCTGCTCTGCCGCGTCGTCCTGGCATCCGTAGCCAATACGATGGACGGATACGAGCTCCTGGAGTCGCCGCGCGTCCGCCTGGTGGACATTCCCGATACGGCGGAGATCCTCCGCGAAGAGGAATTCCGCCCCAGCGAGATGATCGATGCAGGGACCTGGCAGGACCTGCCGCATGACATCGGTTATTTCCCGGCGGCACCGCGGACCACCCTCTGGTGCTACCCCAATGATACGCCGGAGAACGTCCTGGGCGCCCCGCGTCCCAGCCTCGAATTCGAATGCAGCATCCGCGGAGAGACCTGCTCGTTCTCGGTCCCGATGCCCCCGCTCCCCAGGGGAAGCACGCGCGAAGTGGAGCTGGTCATCGACGGGCCGGACGACTTTCGCTATAAAGTCAGATAAAAACCGTATCTTTGTGCATCATGACAGGGCACAAACACGCATATCTCCTCCTTATCCACGCCTGTCCGGACCAGGCGCGCAAACTGTTGGAACTTCTCGATGATCCCCGCAACGACCTCTACGTCCACATCGACCGGAAGGCATCCTTCGGACCCGATGCGCTGGCCGGCTGCTGCCGCCACTCGACCGTCCGCTTCATCGAGCCGCGGCTGCGCGTCTCCTGGGGCGGCGTCAGCATCATGCGCGCCACGCTGGCGCTGCTCGAAGCCGCTGTCCCGGGCCATTATGCCTACTATCACCTGCTTAGCGGGATGGATCTCCCGCTCAAGAGCCAGGATGAGATCCACGCCTTCTTCGACAGCCATCCCGACCGGGAGTTCCTCAAGCTCTGGCCGACCGTGCCGGCCATGACCCGGCGTTTCCGCTATTATACCGTGTTTCCCGAAGGGCAGCATTTCTTCCTGACGCACTGGATCAACAGTCTGGTCAAAGCAGTCCTGTCCACCCTGCACATCAGCATCAACAAGGATATCGAATTCCGCTTCGCGGCCCAGTGGTTCAGCATTTCGGACGGTTTCGCCGCCTATGCCATCAGCCGGAAAGACTGGCTGGAGCGCGTATTCGCGCACACGGGCACATGCGACGAGGTCTTCATGCCTACCCTGCTCTGGGGTTCCCCCTTCCGTGACCGGCTGTTCGACGCTTCCGTCCACCTGGAGAAGAAGAAAGTCATCGACCCGGAGCACCTGGGCAATCTTCGCCTCATCGACTGGACCCGCGGTCCCAGCATCCGCCATCCCTGGGTCTTCCGGGCCGGGGACTGGGACATGCTCATGGGAGCGCCCTATTTCTGGGGACGCAAGTTCGATGAGCGCGTGGACGCGGAGATCATCGACCGGATCTACACGCAGCTGAAAAGCTATAAATAACGGATTTCGTCCCGCAGGGGACGGAAATGACGGGGCGACTCATACCCCGGGATGCCTGCCTGCCACCGCTGCATCTGCTCGCGCGCCGCGTCGCGGTTGTAGCCGCTGCCCCGCGGATGGACCACGCGCACCCGGTCGTCTACCAGCACCAGCATCCGCTTCAGACGGGCGAAGTGGCAGAGCACCAGGTCGACGCCCCACCCGAGGCGGTTCTTGGCCAGGTCGATCGGCATCACCTCGTCCAGGATCTCGCGGCAGACCAGATGGAACCAGCCTTCCTGGAAATTGACCTTCCGCATCCGGCCGGTGAAGTGGCAGACGCTCTGGTACAAGGCTCGTCCGTGCAGGCTCCAGCCGCAACTCGGCTGATACAGACCCACGTTGGAGGTCCGCAGGATGTCGCGGATCCCGGCGACGAGCTTTTCCGCATTTGGGCCGTCGATCTCGATGTCCCCCGTCACGACCAGCAGCCAGCGGTATCCGCGCGCGACCAGCAGGTCATAGGCCTGGTTCATCAGGCCGGAATAATAGACATTGTCCAGGTGGACCGCCGCGGGATGCGGACAGGGCGGCGTACTGCCGCTGTCCAGGATCACCGTATCGAAATGCGGGGACAAAAGGTCCGCCCAGCGGGCCGCACCGTCGTGCTGGTTATGGTCGAAGACACAGCAAAGGACTTCCGGGGTCATGTTCGTCATTTCTTGAAATACCGCCGGACCCGGGTCAGCCAGGAGCGGCGCACGTTATACACAGGTTTCTGCGGATCCCCGCCGAACGTATTGAGGTGTCCCACGATGCTGGCATGGCGGAAGCGGGAACCGCGGTATTTTTCTTGCATGTAGGCCAGCGTCTTGCGGAACCGCTCCCCAATGGTGCCGGAGGAATAATGCCGGCACGGGAAGGTGACGGACCTGGATTCGATGTCGAAACGCTCCCGCGCCGCTGCGCAGAAGTCTTCGACGTACAGGTCGAATGCCAGGCGCTCGTCGAACCGCAGGCCGTAGCGGCGGACCAGCGAGGAATGGACCATCAGGCACTGGCAGTCGAACGTGTCCACCGGACCGTCCGGGAGCACGCCATGGATGGTCTTGTGGTGGCGGCCATCCTTGCGGAACTGCGCCACGAATCCCCTGATATACAGGAAGTCCGCACGGTCGCAGGTCTCCAGGTAGATGCCGATGGGCCCGTACAGGCAGTCCTTGTCCAACGGTTCCAGCACCGGACGCAGGTCGCATACCGGCTGCCAGTCTTCGTGGCAGAACACGATCCAGCAGTCTTCGGTGCACGTATCGAGAAAGCGGTTGTACAGGACCGGGACCGGAAGGTTCCCGGTACGGTTGTCCAGAGGGACCAGCGTGAGCTCCCGGCAACAAGGGTTGCCGGAGAGGCACCGCGCGTACATCTCATAATCCCTGACTACGGAAACGACTTTCACACTCACCGGCATACGCATCTAGACGATATCCGCATAACGATCCGGGATGCGGACCACGATTCTCAACTCGAACATGGCGGGCTTGTTCAGGGCGAACGGCGGACGGCAGAGGGTCTGGCAGATCCGGGCGAAGCGTGTCCACCTGTCGAAATCCCTGGCGGGAAGCTCCGTAGCGTAGCGGATGGTGCGCGCCCGCTTCTGCATATGCGGCCCCCAGCCCTGTCCGACCCGGTCGGCATCCTGGAAGCGATCCTCGAGCCGCTTCTTGTCGAAGTAGCCGAAATGCATCAGGTACAAATCCTTGGCAATATGGAAATTGTGTCCCTTGATCCGGTGGAAGCCGGATCCCCACACACAAGGCTTGGCCACGATGGACGGCTTGGTGTAGCGCGTGCCGATCTGCGCATAATGCCGCTGCCGCAGGAAGGGCTCCGCGTCGGTGATATCGCCCTCCTCACCCAGCTTCTGGCCGAAGTCCAGGCCCAGCGCCGAGATGGAAACCCCGATTTTCTGGCGCGAGAGATATTCGGGCAAAGTGAGTCCGAGCTTGGGATCCACGACGATGAATTCGTCGGCGTCGACGCCGATGACCAGGTCATACCCCTGCGAGAGGAGCCCCGCAGCCTGCGCCGAAAGGAACTTCAAACGGCCTTTCTCCGCGGAAACGACCTGCGATCCGATCTTCTCGTGCAGTTCGGCGTGCGTGCCGGCACAGAAATCCGCGATCTGCTGGTCCAGACCGTCGAAATAGATATAGAGGTTCTCCCGGCCCAGTTGTGCACCGTAATATTCTACCCATTTACGCAGGTAGAAGTCGTCGTTGCGGACCATGGTCAGTGCGGCTATCTTCTTCATAAGAGGTATTTTGCGGTGAATGTACCGGCTTTGAGCAGGTCCTCCGGCGTCCCTTCGAAGACGATGCTGCCTCCACGGTCGCCGGCGTCGGGGCCGAGGTCGATGACCCAGTCCGCCGCACGGATGACATCTGTATTGTGCTCGACGACGACGAGGGAATGTCCCGCGGCGAGCAACGCGTCGAACGCCCGGAGGAGTTTCTCCACGTCGAAGAAATGCAGGCCCGTCGTCGGCTCGTCGAACAGGAAGAGGATCCGCTCGGACCTGCCCTTGCCTCGGCTCAAGGACAGGAAATAAGCGAGCTTGATGCGCTGGCTTTCGCCGCCCGACAGGGTCGAGCTGCTCTGGCCGAGCTTAAGGTAGCCCAGACCGACATCCTGCAGCGGCTGCAACAGCGCCGCCACGGACTTCGCCTCGTCTTCCGGACCTTCGGAGAAGAAGCGGATCGCCTCGTCTACGCTCAGGTTCAGGATGTCGTCGACGTTCAGACCCCGGTAGCGGACCTCGAGCACCTCCGGCTTGAAGCGCTTGCCGCCGCACTCCTCGCAGACCATCTCGACATCGGCCATGAACTGCATGCCGATCCGGACCACCCCCTCCCCCTGGCACTCCGGGCAGCGGCCGCCGTCCGTATTGAAGGAGAAATGGTTGGCCGAGAGGCCCGCAATCTTCGCGGCCTGCTGGGAGGCCAGCAGCTTGCGGATTCCGTCATACGCCTTGAGGTACGTGACGGCGTTGGAGCGGGAACTGCGGCCGATGGGATTCTGGTCCACATACTCCACGCGCGTGATCCGGTCGAGGTTGCCGGCGAGGCCCCGGTGGGTGCCGGGCTGGTCGCCGGCTTCGTGGATGCGCCGGTAGAGGGCGGGATACAGGATGTCGCCCACCAGCGAGGACTTGCCGGAGCCGGACACGCCCGTCACCACGGTCAGGACGCCCAGCGGGAAACGGACGTCGATGTTCTTCAGGTTATGCTCCATCGCCCCGAGGACGGTGATATTGTAATGCCAGGGGCGCTTCTCGCGGACATACCGGTGCTTCTCCCCGTTCAGGTACTGGAGCGTCAGGGATTTGGCGATATCGGCCGGACCGGCCGACGATGCTTTCCCGTTGTAGATGACCTCACCGCCATGCAGGCCGGCGAAGGGGCCCATGTCGATCAGCAGGTCCGCCGCACGGATGATCTCCTCGTCGTGTTCGACCACGATCACCGTATTGCCGATGTCGCGCAGGCGCCGGAGCACGCCGATCAGCCGGTCCGTGTCGCGCGGGTGCAGGCCGATGCTCGGCTCGTCCAGGATGTACATCGAACCGACCAGGCTGGAGCCCAGCGCGGTCACGAGGTTGATACGCTGGCTCTCGCCGCCCGACAGGGTGTTGCAGGCCCGGTCCAGGGTCAGGTAGCCCAGCCCGACGTCCACGATGCACTGCAGGCGCGAAACGATCTCCGCAAGCGGCTCCTTCACGATGCTCCGCTCCGTTTCCGTCAGGTCGACCTTCCGGAAGAAGTCCAAAGCCGTCTCCGCATTCATTTCCAGGACATCCTGGATGGTCTTCCCGGCCACTTTGACCCACAGGGCCTCGCGGCGCAGGCGGCTGCCGCCGCAAGCCGTGCACGTTGCGCGGCCGCTGAAGCGGCTGAGCATGTACTTATACTGGATCTTGTAGCGCTGGGTCTCCACCCAGGCGAAGAAATCGTTGATGCCGCAGATCGAATTGGGGTCGCCCTCGACATATTTGCTGTTCCAGATCAAGTCCTTGGCCTCGCGGGAGAGGTTGCAGTACGGCTCGAAGACCGGAATCCCATATTGGCCGGCCACCTCGATGAGGTGGTCCTTGAACCAGCCCATCTTCTCGCCGCGCCAGCAAGCGATGGCCCCGTCGTAGATGCTCTTGGTCTTGTCCGGGATGACCAGGTCCTCGCTGATCCCGATGATCTTGCCCAGGCCGCCGCAGGTCGGGCAGGCGCCGAGCGGGGAATTGAAGCTGAACAGGTACTCATCCGGGACGCGGAACGTGATGCCGTCCAGTTCGAAGCGGTTGCAGAAAAGATGCGGTTCACCGGTATCCGAAGCCACGGCCATCGTACCGGAGCCCCGGTCGAACGCATCGGCGACGGAAGCGAGCAGGCGCGTGCGCGCATCGCCTTCCGGCGCGCCGGAGAGCCGGGCGCGGTCGACCAGCAGCCAGGCATCCTCCAGGGAATCTGCGCCTTGCTGCAGGGCGTCATCGATCCGGAGGGGCGCCCCGGCACAATAAAGACGGTTATAGCCGTCCTCCTTAAGCTGGAGCAGCAGTTCGGTGCGGTCCTGGCGGCCCTGCCAGCGCAGGTCGGCCAGGATATAGTAGGTACCGGTCCCGGCTCCCGCCAGGAAATCCAGCACGTCCTGGACGGAATCCCGGCGGACCTCCCGGCCGGAAACGGGAGAGAAGGTCCGCCCGATCCGGGCGTACACCAGGCGGAGGAAATCATAGATCTCCGTCGTCGTCGCCACGGTCGAACGCGGATTGCGCGTGGAGACCTTCTGCTCGATGGCGATGGCCGGCGGGATGCCGTCAATGCCGTCCACGTCCGGCTTGGTCATGCGGCCGAGGAACTGGCGGGCATAGGAGGAGAGGCTCTCCGAGAAACGCCGCTGGCCTTCGGCATACAACGTATCGAAGGCCAGCGAGGATTTGCCGGATCCGGACACGCCCGTGATGACCACGAACTTGCCGCGCGGGATCCGAAGGGTCAGGTTCTTGAGGTTGTTGACCCGGGCGCCTTTGATTTCAATGTATTCTTCCACGTTCAAGCCTGGGCGGGAGCTGCCGGTTCTTCCTCCTCATCTTCCTTCTTCTTCAGGCCGGCCAGGAAATCCCTGCCCCAGAGCACCCAGACGATAGCGAGGACCGCTCCGAGAAACACACAGGTAACGAGGATGGTCGCCTTGGAGGGTTTGCTTTGCTTGAGCGGGACCTGAGGCGGGTTGATCACGGTAAACACCGGCGTCTCCAGCTGGACCTTGGCTTTGGCCGCCTGGAGCTGCTGGGCGCAGCTGTTGTAAAGCTGGAAGGTGAGATTCATTTCGTTCTGCAGGCGCTCCTGCTCGGTTCTGACCCGCTGGAGGACGACGCCCTGGTTGCGGTCCACGTAGCTGGCATACCGCTGCTGGGCGCTGTAGTAATTCTCCTTGGCCTCGTCATAAAGACCCTGGTAGTAGTCCAGGTCCTTGCGGGATTTTTCCGTACGGTACCGGACCACATAGGATTGCAGTTTGTTGATTACTTCTTCCGATATCCGGGCGGCCACCAGTGGATCTTGAGCGGTGACGGAAAGAGAGATTACGGATGTCTTTTTCTCTACCGTAAGGAAGATGCTGTTCCTGATGACTTTGGCAATCCGGGACTGTTCCGCGGTAAGACGCAAAGGATCCATGTTGGCATAGCCTGTTATGGGATCCTTCTTTTCTCGGAAAAGGCCTTTGATCCAAGCCATGGCCATAGACGGAGCTCTAGTTACGACCGTCCACCAGGGGCTGCGGGTATGCTCTTTCAGGTAGGTGTAATAATCCGCCTTCCCGTCCTTGAATTCCACCTGGACAGGGAACAGTTCGACGATGAAGGGCGTGGACGAGACGATGTCAGGGTACAGGTCGGGATAGACGGCATCGGACGTGCTGATGGATCCCAGGTTGACACCCGCCAGGCTCGCCAACGATCCCAGGCTGCCAGTGCCGGATTTAGCGACAAGTTCGGGTGCCAGCTTTGAAGATACCGTATACTCTTTCGGGATGCTGAAGGCAATCACCAGTCCGACCACGGCGGCGATACCGCTCCATACCAGGATACGCTTCCATTCCCGAAGGAGTCTGCGGACTAACACCATGATGTCGATCTCTTCGTATTCTTCCTCTACATAGAGGGACCTATTGTCTTCTTCCATCATAAGGCAAGGAATCTTTATCGGGTAAACAGATTGACAAGCGTCGCCACCATGGTAGCCAGCGAAACGGCCGACGTGCCCAGGGACATCACCTGGGGAGCAGACATCGGAGCACGTTCCGGTTTTGCCGGAACAATGATTTCGCAACCGGGTTCAATCTTGGCGCCTATTGAAGAGGCTCGTTTCACACGTCCGTTCATATAGACGATATATGTTTTTTTCCAACGCGCACGTTCTCCATAACCACCGGCTGCATCGATGTAATAATCCAGGTTCTTGCCGGGGATAAAGACCGTTGTGTTGGGAAACATGACAGCACCGCTGATACGTACGGTCATGATTTCTTCCGGCACAAAGATCCGGTCGCCGTCACGCAGGATCATATCATACTCGGAGCCGGGCTTCGTAACCGCCTTGTCCAGTTCTATACCAACCGTATAGGATTGGTCAGCAAGTACTTGGTCCAAGTCGAGAGAATCCCGGATGGCGCTGGAAGAGGCAATCCGGCGGATGGTTCTTTGAAGATTCTGTTCCTCCTTATTCATGCGGCGGGTCAGGGTGGAGCCGTGCAGGAATGCCCGGTCGGTCTTGCCGCCGGCACGCTTGAGCAGGTCTGAGAGACGCTCACCCTCGGTCAGCAGGACATACTCACCCGGGAAGGCGACTTCCCCTTCGATCCGGACGAATTTCTGTGTACGGTAGGCCGGGCTGCGACGCACGGAAACTACATCATAAGGCTGCAGGTAGAAGTTCTCCCCACCGTCAATCGCCAGGTTATCCTTGATGGCAAAAGAGAATGTCTCTCCAATCGTATCTTTCGGCATCGTACTGTAAGGGTCGGTGACGCGTCGCGCTACATCCACCCGGGAATAGGAAGCGCCTTCCAACAGACCACCAGCCTGCAAGATCAGGTCTTCCACGGTCGTATTCTCGGAGAAAGGGAAAACACCCGGACTGGCCACGGCACCATTGATGGTCAGGGTTCCCCGGTCATTGATTTCGTGGATACCCGAGACGACCAGGATATCATTCTTCCGCAGGAGGACATCATCCGCCTTTCCAGAGAGGATACCCGACAGGTCCACGGAGATGGTTTCCAGGCTGAGATCATCCTTCTCACGCATGATGACGGCACGGCCCGTAAAGGCATCCTCCTTCAGACCGCCGGCACCGGCAATGAGTTGGCGCACCGTCGCAATCTCCTTGCCGAGCTCAAACATCCCCGGACGGAAAACATATCCCCGGACCTCTACCTTGTTGGCGAATCTGTCCATGCTGGCTCCAACCGTGACGTAGTCACCGTCTTCCATTCGGAAACCATCGATTTGGTCTGCCTTGACATTGAAGACCTGACGTTCCGGACCAGTCTGCCGAATCAAGCGAAAATCTTCCCGGAACGCATCGCTGGAGAAACCTCCCGCATAATCGATCAAGGTCGACAGACTCTCTCCCCCCAGCAATTCGTACGACATCGGGCGCTTGACCTTTCCGCTGACAGTCACGATATTGACGTAAGGAGGTACCATGACGACATCTCCTTCCTGCAGAGCGATATCCGTATCCGTCCGACCCTCGATCAAATAGTCATATACGTCCACGCTCGCAATCTGTTCCCCGCCCCGGATGACCTTGATGGCTCGGAGGGTTCCCCGGGAGGTCACGCCACCTGCGCGGTAGAGCGCATGAAAAACCGATGAAAAAGAAGAAAGGCGGAAAGTGCCCGGAGTTCTGACTTCTCCCATCACGTTCACCTGGATCGTTCGGATCGACCCCAATGTCACACTGACAGAAGTATTGGGCTTGCTACCTCCGATGCTCGAATATTTGGAAACCAAGGCTTTCCGGATTTTCTCCGTAGCGGCCGCAATGGTAAGGCCACTCAATTGAATCGGGCCGATCTGACTGATATAGACCCGCCCTTCCGGCGAGATCGTCAGAGTATAGCTTCCCTCGCTATATCCCCAAATGTCTATGATGACCTGGTCACCAGGCCCCAGGCGATAATCCTGCGGCGTCGCGGCGTTTTCGTTCGGTTCGAACGTCAAGGATCGCTGTCCCCGAAACAGGTCGTGTCCGTAAATCTGCACCCCGGATCCTTCCTCGGGATCCGCAGCCTGGGCCGCCACGGAGTCTAACACACCATCACCTGGCGCGACCGCTTCCGCCCGTGAATCCCGGGATATCGTCCCATGAGAAAGAGCTTGATCGGTTACCGTCCCTTCCGAAGTCTGCTCTGCTTCGTATTTTGCCTTTATACGCTCCGCTTGCGCCTGGGTAACACCGCGAGCAAGTAGTTCCTTGCCGATCTCGTTTTGGGACTTACCTGCAGCAAGGCTGGACTTCACATAGCTAACAACCTGGTCATCGGTCATTTGCGCATATGCACCCAAGGAGAGGGAACACATTATGATGACCGCAATCAAACCCTTTTTTCTCATATGCCTAAACTGATTTCTTGACAATTACTTATAAAACATACAAAGATACTGCTTTTCCGCGTCAGAACCAAATCAGTCCTCGAATTCAGATTTTTTTTGAAAATATGCTTGCGGTTTTCCAAATTATGCCTATCTTTGCATCCGCATTCAACGCAAAACACCTGGTGTGGTAGTTCAGTTTGGTTAGAATGCCGGCCTGTCACGCCGGAGGTCGCGAGTTCGAGCCTCGTCCGCACCGCAAGAAGCCAGTCGCAAGACTGGCTTCTTTTGTACTACCCTGTCCCGGCCTCTGGCCGCCCAAATCTCTCTAACCCCCTGTCGCTCCCGCGATATCCGGTATAATTGACATTTTCGGTTGGTAAAACACCCTGTAAGCATTTGATTTATTTGCATTTATATCCACTTTATTGAAACTGGTTCCGATAAGGTGGTGACAGGTCAAGGTAATCTCCGTAGCACGCATACTGCGCGTGATTGAAACCGGTTTCGAAAGGTGGTGACAGGTTAATAATAAAAAGACGTCAAAGATGTCCGGGGCGGGGCTCTTCTCCCCTCGGGCTCCCCTGTCGGATTCGATTCCTAACCCTGGGACCGGGACAGACAACGTGGTGCGCAAAGCCCTTTTTTGCGTGATAAGGAAGTCGCTGATTATCAACAAGAACTAAAAATTACTATTGCTGAAAATACCACTGATTTCGAAAAGATGCACAGTATCAATTACTTCCTCATCACGCTTCGTCGCCGAGGGAGAGAGGAGAGAGGAGAGCGAGAGAGTGTCGGCAGCGGCAAATGTATGTTGTGGGAAACAGGAGCACCCAATAGAAAAGGCCTGCGGGGTGTCCGTGTTTCCCAAGGGCCGAAATCCGGCCCTTGGGAAACACCCGGGCCCAACTGAGACCGTCAGAACGGCATCCTTGTTTCCCACCGCTGCGGGCTACAAACTTTTTGGCATTACCAGGGGCGCACTGCCCTATCTCCGCCCCTGGCGACCTGGTTTCCTCTCTGCCAGGGGCAAAAACTAGCCTCTTTGCCCCTGGCAGGCGATTTTCCTCGTTGCCAGGGGCTGTGGGGCCTTGATTTGCCCCTGGCAGGCGGTTTTCCACGTTGCCAGGGGCTGTGGGGCCTTGATTTGCCCCTGGCAGGCATTTCCCCACGATGCCAGGGACAGTAGGACCTGTCTTCTGATCGTGCAGCCGTTCGGGGAGGGTCTGGCGAAGGCTCAGCCGCAGCAGGGGCCGTCGGCTCGGCCCCGGTTCCCGCGCCAGCGGGAAGCGAGGATGGAAGCCGAGCCAGGCCCTCCCCGAACGGCAAACGGGGCAAACGAGGCAAACGAGGCAAACGGGGCAAACAAGGCAAACAAGGCAAACAAAGCAAACGTGGCAAACGATCCGGACAGGCAAGGCCGCTTTTCACATTTGTTCCATTTGTTTTCGGAATCATGCTATCCGGTCATTTCAGTCCGGAAATCTTTGCGAAAACCCCCGATTGTACCTAACTTCGTGAACCAACTGAACCTTGATCCATGAAGAAATTAATCCTCGCGGGATTATGCGCCCTGATGATCGGGGCCCTTCCCTCCCGGGCCCAATGGGGTCCGCGGGCCATCCCTGAACCGACCGACGGCCTGAAAGACGCCTACAAAGACTATTTCATGGTCGGCGTCGCCGTCAACAACCGCAACGTGACCGATGCCGGCCAGATCGCGCTGATCAAACGCGAATTCAACAGCATCACCGCCGAGAACGCCATGAAACCGCAGCCCACCGAGCCGCGCAAGGGCGAATTCCACTGGGAGGATGCCGACCGGATCGCCGACTTCTGCCGCCGGAACGGCATCAAGCTCCGCGGCCACACCCTGATGTGGCACAGCCAGATCGGCCCCTGGATGTACCAGGACGAGGACGGCAAACTCCTCCCAAAAGAGGAATTCTACGCCAACATGAAGCACCACATCCAGGCGGTGGTGAACCGCTACAAGGACGTCGTCTACTGCTGGGACGTGGTCAACGAAGCCGTGGCCGACAGCCCCGTCCGTCCGGGCGGCTCCGAACTGCGGGACTCCCCGATGTACCGGATCGCCGGTGAGGAATTCATCTACAAGGCCTTCGAATACGCCCACGAAGCCGACCCCGACGCGCTTCTCTTCTACAACGATTACAACGATGCGGAACCGGCCAAGAGCCGGCGCATCTACAACCTCGTCAAGCGGATGAAGGATGCCGGCGTGCCGGTGGACGGCATCGGCATGCAGGGACACTACAACATCTACGGCCCGTCCATGGGCGACGTCGACGCAGCCATCACCCTTTACTCCCAGGTGGTCAAGCACATCCACATCACCGAACTGGACATCCGCATCAACGAGGACATGGGCGGCGGCCTGCGCTTCAACCAGGGCCAGGCCCGGATCTCCGACTGGCAGCGCACCCTCCAGCAGGACCAGTACGTGAACCTCTTCAAGGTGCTCCGCAAGCACAAGGACGTCATCGACTGCGTCACTTTCTGGAACGTCGGCGACCGTGACTCCTGGCTCGGCGTCAACAACGCCCCCCTCCTCTTCGACCAGGACTACAGGCCCAAGCAGGCCTATCTCGCCGTCAAGGGATTCGACCCGAAGATGGATGCAGCCGTCATCAAGGAAGACTTCAAGCCCTCCGAACTGAACCAGCCCGGACAGGAATACCCGATGGTCAATTCCCAGGGTTATGTCCGCCTGCGCGTCAACGCGCCACAGGCCAGGTCCGTGATCGCCAGCCTGGGTTCCGGAACGGTCCTGCACAAGGACGCCGACGGGTTCTGGACCGGCACGACGGCTGCACCGGAAGATGAGGGCTTCCACTACTACCACCTCACCGTCGACGGCGGCGTCTTCAACGACCCCGGAACGCTCAACTTCTTCGGTTCCACCCGCTGGGAAAGCGGCGTGGAGGTGCCCGCGCACGACGCCTCCTTCTACGCGGAGCGCGACGTCCCGCACGGCAACGTCCAGCAGATCCTCTTCCGGTCCGCCAGCACGGACCAGCTGCGCCGCGCCTTCGTCTACACCCCGCCGCAGTACGGGAAGGACAGGAAGAAATACCCCGTCCTGTACCTCCAGCACGGCTGGGGCGAGAACGAATATGCCTGGTGGAACCAGGGGAAGGCCAACCTCATCATGGACAACCTGATCGCCGAAGGCAGGATCGAACCGTTCATCATCGTGATGACCTACGGCATGACCAACGACACCCGCATCGGCGGACTGAGCGGCTTCAACTACAAGGACTTCGAGACCGTACTCTGCGACGAGCTGGTCCCCTACGTCGACGCCCACTTCCGTACCGTCGCCAGGAAGGACGGCCGCGCGATGGCCGGCCTGTCCATGGGCGGCATGGAGACGCACGCCATCACGCTGGCCCGTCCGGAGATGTTCGCCTACTACGGACTGCTCAGCGGTGGCGTCTACACGCCGGAAGAGATCCAGGACCCCAGACAGGTCAAGGGCATCTTCATCGGCTGCGGCAGCAAGGAAGGACCGGACCGGATCATGAAGGCCGCCGCCGACCTGCAGGCCGCCGGGTTCCATGCCAAGGGATACGTCTCCGAAGGGACGGCGCACGAGTTCCTCACCTGGCGCCGCTGCCTCTACGAGATGGCACCGATGCTTTTCAGATAGCGGCCGTGTACGAACCGGTATAATCGGTCTGGAACCCGCCCAGCTTCATCGACAGGACCATCCGCTCCGGATCGATCGTGCCGGTGAGGTCCGTGCACTTGTAACGGTCATAAGGCACGCGCTCCCCGCGCATCACCATCATCGGGATGATATCGGTGCCCGACAGGGTCAGCGTATTGCCGTTACGGGTATACGGCACGTCGGGAAGGATCATCTCACTGAGCTTCACGGGCATCTTGGAAGAGAAGGACACATCGTACATGGAGATGTCCAGGCGGCCCTGCGCATCCAGCACGAACGAAGCCCGCAAATCGTCGATGCGGAACAACGCATCACCGATCTCGATCACATCCAGCCGGCCCACATAGGCCGCTTCGTCCGGAAGCGGCGTGGCCGGGGTCTCCTTACGGCAGCCCGAGAACAACATCGCCCCCAAAGCCAGGCAAAAAAGCAGTTTGCAGATTTTCATAAACTTATAAATTATAATTGATTCTCAATCCCCATTGCATGGGCCTGCCGGCGGCGAAGAAATCCCGCTGCAGGCTCCGGAACCAGAACACCCGGCAGGCCGTATCCGTGAGGTTCTCGCCCCACAGCGTGAGCGTCAGGGCTCCCCGGCGCACGCTGAGCGAAGCGGACAGCAGGGCGTAGAACGGCTGGCTGAGCGTATTCTCCTCATCCCACCAGATCCGGCCGATCCCCCGCACGCGGGTCCCGGCGGTCAATTCGTCCAGCCAGGTTCCGCCCAGGTCCCACCGCCGGGAGGCGGAGGCGGAAAGGGTATTCGCCGGCGCGTACGGCAGGCGCCGCCCGTCCGCAACGGCGTGCGTATAGCCGTAATCCAGGTCGAGGTCCCAGGGGCCCTTGTGCCAGACGGCGGAGCATTCGACGCCCTGCGAGCGGGAGCGGCCGGCATTGGACATCATCCGGCCCGTCCCCATCCCCGGCGCCATGACGGTGATCTGCTGGTCCACGCACTCGATGCGGAACAGCGCCGCGGTGAGCGACAGGTTCGCCGTCGGGGCATAATGCGCACCGACCTCGAAGTTCCAGGTGGATTCCGGCCGGTACTGCGTCGCGGCCGCCGAGTCGTATGCGCCGCGGCCCATCGACACGCCGAGTTCACGCATCATGCCGTCCATCATCCGGTTCTGGAGGATATCGGAAAAGAGCTGGGTGTTGAACCCGCCCGCCTTGTGGCCCCGCTGGACCGTAGCGTATAACAGTCCCTTGTCCAGCGCATAGCTGACGGACAGCTTGGGCAACGGCACCAGGAAGGCCTGCCGCTGGCGGCCGCTGAACTCCGTGGCCAGCAGGGCGTAGTCCTGCATGACCATTGTGAAAAGGTAATGGATATCCGCCGTCGAGGCGTACCGCATGGCGGTCCACTCCGCATCCAGGCGGAGGCCGGCCGACAGGGTCCAGCGCCCAGCGGACCAGGCGGCCTCGCCGAACAGGGCAGCGCCGGCGGCCGGTATACGGAAATCACTGTTTATCAGGAAGCTTCGCTCTTCGATCCGGATTTCCTCCCCCGGGAAGGCCTTCCCGATCCCGGCATTGGCGTTCGCCAGGATCAACTCGTCGATCCCGTCCGGCTTGAAGGTCACCGGCGCGCTCATCCGGAGCCATTTCCCGAACAGGAAGGTCCCCGCCAGCCAGCGCCACCGGCCGTCGCCGGGACGGCTGCGCAGGAGCACCTCGGCCGTGAGGCCGTGCTCCCGCTGTGCCTGCACCATGCTGAAATACGACTTCGGCGTGAAATCGTTGTCCATCTCCATCCGGTCGTCCAGATACTGCCAGGAAAGGGCGGCGGACAGTTCCGCGCGGTCCCAGGCCTTGCGGGCCGTCAGTCCTTCCAGCAGGTGCAACCTGCTGTATCCCGACGGATCGTTGTATTTCACGGGCAGGACGGTCCCGGATGACGGGTCCCACAGGCCGTAGGCATATCCCCCTTCCCGGAGCCACCCGCCCTGCAGGCTGGCCCCGAGGTGCCAGCCGCCTTCGGGCCGCCACTGCAGGCGCCCGCGCAGCGACACGGAACGTCCGGTGTCGCAACGCTGCCCGGTATATTCATTCACGAAAAAGCCGCCCTCGCGCGCCACGGCCGCCGACGCGCTCCACGCAAAGCGCTGCGAGGGGCGCCGGTACGCGGACGCGGAAGCCCGCCAGGAACCGTTCGAAGCCGCCTCAACGGCCGTGCGGACGCCCGTCCAGTCGAATGGGGAAAGCGTCTCCAGGCGGATGACGCCGAGGCTCGTGTTGCGGCCGAACAGGACGCCCTGCGGGCCCCGGAGCACCTGGACCCGGCGCAGGTCCAGGAAATCAAAATCATAGGCATTCTTGTCCAGCAGCGGCACATCGTCCACGTACACGCCCACGACCGGCTGGTCGATCCGGGAGCCGAAACCCCGGAAATAGATGCTGGAAGTGATGTGCGACCCGTAGCGGGGCTGGTAGAAATTCGGCGCCACGGCCGACAGGTCCCCCACGGACCTGAT
Source organism: Bacteroidales bacterium (assembly GCA_017477245.1). Taxonomy (GTDB): domain Bacteria; phylum Bacteroidota; class Bacteroidia; order Bacteroidales; family UBA932; genus Cryptobacteroides. The sequence continues at coordinate 41,534 of JAFUWY010000021.1, forward strand.
ATTGTCCCGCTCCAGCCGCCGCAGGTTCACCTCCGTGAAAGCGAGCGGCTGGCGGGACAGCGTGTCAGACAGTTTGAAGTCCGCGGTGATCCGGGATGCCTGCAGGGTGTCGCGAACACCACCGGCGGGATGACCGCCCAGCGTCAGCAGGATCAAGGAACACACTACGGAAATCATCGGGACAAAGATAGCCTGCCGCCGTCCGTCCCGCAACCCTTATTTGTGAGAGTGGGTCAGATCGAAGACACGTCCACCAGTCCCGCCAGGACGGCGTAGATGGTCATCCGGCCGACGGAACGCGTGCCGAGTTTCGTGCAGATGTTGTTGCGGTGGAAGATGACCGTGGTGACGGCGATGCCCAGCCGGTCGGCGATCTCCTTGTTGATCAGGCCCTGCACCAGCAGCACCAGGATGTCCTTCTCGCGGTCGGAGAGCAGGTCCGGCTCCGGCGGGCGGACGGCGCGGCCGTGCCCGCCCCAGTGGCCTTCCTGGTGGTACTGCAGCAAGGTGCGGATGAAGGCGGTCTCCCCCATCGTGCAGTCCAGCACGCGGAAACCGGCTCCCTGATAGGCCGTGCCGGGTCCCGAGGAGAGCACGAAGGTCCGGTCCTTCAACATGTCGAATTCGTCCACGTGGGAGAACAGGATCGTATCGCGGACGAAGAAATGGACGAAATAGCGGTTGGAGTCCGCGATGAACGCCTCCACGGACGGGTACGCCAGGATCTCCGCCCCGGTGAACATATCTCCCAGGAGGACCCGCAGCCCCGTCGCGGCCAGCACGTCGGATTCTATGATGGCGATACAAGGTGTCATCGCCGGTAAATATACGTGATTTTTTGAAAATTAAAACCGCGGAAATTTGGATATGCGGCCGGAAATGGCGAATTTTGCGGCGCAAAACGTTAATTCATCTTTCTATGAAGAAAATCATACTTCCCCTTCTGGGTCTTGCAGCCCTCGCGGCCTGCCAATCCCAGCCGGAATCCGTCAAGTCCAAGCTGGACGCGTATGCAACCGTCGAGATCGGAGGACAGTCCTTCTCCGGCATCTCCGACAACGGCAAGCAGGTCCTCGACTATTATAAACTCATCTGCGGCGAGGTGGACAACATCTACTGGGACCAGAGCTTCGGCGACCGCACCGAGATGACCAAACTGCCCACCGACGCCCAGCGCGTCTTCGCCCTCGTCAACTACGGTCCCTGGGACCGCCTGGACGGCACTTCCTTCGTGGAAGGATACGGCGAGCGCCCGCTCGGGGCCAACTTCTACCCGGCCGACATGACGGATGCCGAGTTCGAGGCCCTCGACGACCCGGACAAGCTCAGCCCCTATACGCTGATCCGCCGCGGCGAGGACGGCAAGCTCAAGGTAGTCTGGTACCATGACGCCTACAAGGAGTCCATCGACCGCATCGCCAATTACCTCCACGCCGCCGCCGACTACACCATCAAGCCCAGCGTCCGCAACTACCTGCTCAAGAAGATCGATGCCCTCCGCACCGACAGCTACCACGACAGCGACCTGGCCTGGATCGAGATGAACGACAGCAAGATGGACCTCGTCATCGGCCCCAACATGACCAAGGACGACCGCCGCTACGGCATCAAGGCCTCCTACGAGGCTTACGCGCTGCTGAAGAACCTCGCCCTCACCGAGGTCCTCAGCGAATATACCGCCATGATCCCGGAGCTCCAGAAGGCGCTCCCCTGCCCGGACGAATACAAGACCTTCGTCCCCGGCACGTCCTCCAACATCTTCGCCTACGACGCGCTCAGCTATGCCGGAGCCTCCAACGCCGGCATCAAGAAGATCGCCCTCAACCTCCCCTATGACCCGAAGGTCCAGGCCGAGGTGGGCACCCGCACCGCCCTGCTCAACAATGTCATCCGCGCCAAGTTCAACAAGATCGTCCGCCCTGCCGGCCGCCTGCTCATCGAGAAGGAGCAGCAGCCCAACCTCGACGTCGACGCCTTCTTCTGGAACATCGCCTTCCGCGAGGTCGCGCATGGCCTGGGCGTCAAGGAGACCGTCAACGGCAAGGGCAGCGTGGCCGAGGCCCTCGGCAATGAAGCCCTGACCCTCGAGGAGATCAAGGGCGACGTGGTCGGCGTCTTCCTGAACCTCTACCTGATCGAAAAGGGACTCGTCGAGCACACCGTGACCCGCGAAGACGCCATCACCACCTTCGTCACGGGCCTCATCCGCTCCGCCCGCTTCGGCAACGCCGAAGCCCTCGGACGCGCCAACATCGTCTGCTACAACTACCTGAAGGAGCAAGGAGCCTTCGGGCACAACCATTCAGGCCTCTACCACATCGACTATGACAAGGCCGAAGCCGCCATCGCCTCCCTGGCCGGACAGGTCCTGACCCTGCAGGCCACGGGCGACCGCGAGGGCGCCGACGCTTTCGTCGCGAAGTACAGCACCGTCGGAGAAAGCCTCAGCCAGGATTTCGCCGCCATGCTGCGCGCCGGCATCCCCACCGATGTCCGCTTCCAGTTCGTATGGTAGAAGTCAAGTCCTGAACCTATGCGAGAATTATTCCTGGGTACGGGCATCGCCCATACCATCCTGCTCTTTGCTTTCGTGATTGCCACGGGCCTCTGGCTCGGACGGTTCAAGGTCAAGGGCGTGTCCATCGGGACCACCTGGATCCTGTTCCTGGGCATCCTGCTCAGCCACTTCGGCTTCCGCGGTGATCCGGTCGTACTGTCCTTCATGAAGGACTTCGGCCTCATCCTGTTCGTCTTCTCCATCGGCCTCCAGGTCGGTCCCGGCTTCTTCCAGTCCTTCAAGAAGGGAGGCGTGACCATGAACCTGCTCGCCGCCGGCATGATCCTGCTGGCCGTGCTCGTGACCCTCGCCATCCACTGGATCACCGGCGAGAGCCTCGTGACGATGGTCGGCGTGATGTCCGGAGCCGTGACCAACACGCCCGGCCTCGGTGCCGCCCAGCAGACCCTGACCGATGCCATGATCGCAGGCGGACAGACGCGCGAAGCCGCCGCCTCGGCCACCTCCTCCCTCGCCTCCGCCTATGCCGTGGCCTACCCGCTCGGCGTGCTCGGCGTCATCTTCATCGTCATCCTGCTCAAGGGAATCTTCAAGGTCGACCTCGAGAAGGAAAAGACGGAGCTGGAGCAGGAAGAAGTCGGCGCCCAGGACACGGCGCGCCGCATGCACTGCGAGGTCGAGAACCCGGCCGTCTTCGGCCGCAGGCTCGCCGACGTGGTCAGCGACATGAGCAACAAGTTCGTCGTCTCGCGCATCATGCGCGACGGCGTGATCTCCATCCCCGGTCCGGACACGGTCCTGCAGCAGGGAGACAAGGTCCTCATCGTCACCTCCCAGGCCAACGTCGATACCGTCCGCATCATCTTCGGCGAGGAGATCCCCATGCACCTCGACGACTGGGTCCGGAAGGACGAACACCTCGTCACCCGCCGCCTGGTCATCACCAATTCCTCCCTGACGGGCAAACGCCTGCGCGACCTGCACATCCGCAAGCAATATGGCGTCTCCGTGACCCGCATCCTGCGTACCGGCCTCGAACTCGTGGCCCGGCCCAACCTGATCCTGCAGGTGGGCGACAGCGTGCTGGTCGTCGGCGAGGTCGAAGCGATCGACCGCGTGGCCGCCATCCTGGGCAACAAACCCGAAAAGCTCAGCCACCCGAACCTCGTGCCGATCTTCTTCGGCATCGCCCTCGGCGTCATCTTCGGATCCATCCCGCTCCGGTTCCCGGGCATCCCGCAGCCGGTCAAGCTCGGCCTGGCGGGCGGCCCGCTGATCATCGCCATCCTCCTGGGCCACTTCGGCCCCAAATGGAAGATTACGACCTATACGACGGTCAGCGCCAACATGATGATCCGTGAGATCGGTATCAGCTTCTTCCTGGCGGCCGTGGGCCTGGGTGCCGGCGAGAACTTCGTCAGCGCCGTGGTGAACGGCGGATACTGGTGGATCCTGTACGGCGCCCTGATCACCCTCATCCCGGTCCTGCTGACCGGCCTGACCGCCCGGCTGGTCTTCAAACTCAATTTCTACCAGATCTGCGGTCTGCTGTCCGGCGGCAACACCGACCCGGCTGTCCTGGCCTTCGCCCAGGGCGCCTACGGCACGGACTACACCTCCATCAACTACGCGACGGTCTACCCGCTCTCGATGTTCCTGCGCGTGCTGGCCGCCCAGCTGCTGGTCCTCTTTGCCCTGGCCTGACATGAAAAAATTACTATACCTCCTCCCCGCCCTCCTGCTGCTGGCTGCCTGCTCCGCAGGCGACCGCCTGAAGACCGGCGACCTCATCTTCGTCGGCATCCCCGCCGACTACAGGCTGGACACCCTATCCATGGATGCCGCCATCACGGCCGCCACCGGCGGCGACAAGGGGCTCAACCTCATCCACGCCGCCATCGCCGAGGTGGACAAGGAAGGCCGGGCCTGGATCATCGACGCCACGATCAAGCACGGCGTGGACCGGCACCCGCTGGACACTTTCCTGCGGGATTTCACCCTCCGGGACGGATCCTATCCGGTCTTCGAGGTCATGCGGCTCCGGGACGGCCGGCGCGCACAGCCCTCCGTGGAGAATGCCAAACGTTTCCTCGGACTCCCCTACGACATTTATTTCCTCCCGGAAAACGAAGCCCTGTATTGCACGGAATTGATCTATTCCTCGTACCGCCAGAAGGACGGGAAGCCCATCTTCACGGCCGCCCCGATGAACTTCAAGGACGCGGACGGCAACTTCCCCGTCTACTGGCAGCAGCTCTTCGAGCGGCTCGGCCAGCCGATTCCGCAGGACGTTCCCGGCACCAATCCGCAGGCCATGTCGAAAGAGCCCGCCCTGCGGCCGGTCGCAGTCGAGATTGTCAGGGAATAATCCCCTTCTTCCGGATTACAGAAATAGAGATGCCCGTTGCTCCTTCCCGAAAGGTCAGCGGGCGTTCTTCTTGTGGTTGTAGCCGCGGGCGAGGCCGCCGGTGCCCGTTTCCTTGTAGAGGGACGGAAGGTCGTGGCCGGTCTGCTTCATGACCTGGACCACCTCGTCGAAGGAGACGCGGTGGAAGCCGTCGGAGAAGGATGCGTAAATATTGGCGTCCAGCGCGCGGGCGGCCGCGAAGGCGTTCCGCTCGATGCAGGGGATCTGCACCAGGCCGCACACCGGGTCGCACGTCATGCCGAGATGGTGCTCCAGGCCCATCTCGGCCGCGTATTCGACCTGGGTGGGCGTGCCGCCGTAGAGCCAGCAGCAGGCGGCGGAGGCCATGGCGCAGGCCACGCCTACTTCGCCCTGGCATCCCACGTCCGCGCCGGAGATCGAGGCGTTCTGCTTGACGACGTTGCCAAAGATGCCGCCGGTCGCGAGGGCATGCAGGATCCGCTTCTCGGAGAACTCATGGCTCTTGTACTGGTGGTAGAGCACGGCGGGCATCACGCCGCAGGAGCCGCAGGTGGGCGCCGTGACGATCGTGCCGCCGGAGGCGTTCTGCTCGCTCACGGCGAGCGCGTAGGAGAAGACGAGACCGCGGCTCTGGAGGTTGGGCTTGTAGCCCGTAGCCTTGATGTAGTAGGTGGCGGCCTTGCGGGAGAGGCAGAGTGGTCCCGGGAGGGCGCCGTCGGCGTCCAGGCCGGCCTCGACCGAAGCCTTCATCGCATCCCAGACCGTCTTGAGGTAGTCCCAGATGCCGGGTCCTTCGCACTGCTCCACATACTCCCAATAGCTGCGGCCGCGCTCCTGGCACCAGGTCACGATCTCGGAGATGGTGTTGAGGCCGTAGATGTCCGGACCCTCGTCGCACACGCCGCCGCCCTCGGAGAGGGAGCCGCCGCCCACGCTGTAGACGGTCCATTCGTCGGTCTGCGCGCCGGAGGCGTCGCGGGAGACGTATTTCATGCCGTTGGGATGGAAAGGGAGGAACACGTCCGGTTTCCAGACGATCTCCACCGGGGCCACCGGGGTCAGGGTATCGAGGATGGCCACGTCCGTAAGGTGCCCCTTGCCCGTGGCGGCGAGGCTGCCGTAGAGCGTCACCTCGAAGGAGGCGGCCTCCGGATGACGGGCGGCGAAGGCCGCCGCGGCCTTCTGCGGCCCCATGGTGTGGCTGCTCGAAGGCCCGCGGCCGATCTTGTATAGTTCGCGGAGGGATTTCATCAGCCGATGGTGACGATGCAGTCGCCGGGGGCCTTGATGTTCTCGTCCAGGATCAGCTCGCCGCAGGAGTCGACCTTGATGGAGCCCGTGCGGGGATTCTTGATCGAGACGACGTGCCCCTTGACCGTGGCCCGGACGTCGGAGTACTCGAAGGCCAGGTCGGCATCGGGCTCGAAGGTGCAGTCCTCGAGCACCAGCCCGTCGGCATAGCAGAGCGGCTGCGTGCCGCCGATGCGGCAGCGGACCAGGCGGACGTTCCTGGAGTGCCAGGCGAGGTACTCGCCGTTGATGAAGGAATCGTAGACCGTCACGTTCTCCGTCTCCCAGAGGGCATCCTTGCTCTGCAGGTCGCTGTCGCGGATCTCGACGTTCTTCGCGTGCTGGAAGCCGTAGTTGCCGAACAGCTTGAGGCCGCGGACCTTGATGTTGCTGCAGTTCATGAAGATGTAGTCGGCCTCATGGGCCTCCACGTTCTCGATGTCGATGTCGTCGCAGGCCCAGAAAGTCTCCTGGGCGTGCGGCATCACGACGTTGCGCAGCTTGATGCCGGAGCTCTCGCGGAACATCTTGGGGGCTTCCTGCCGGCAGTCGCGCAGCTCCATGCCGCGGCTGTGCCACAGCGAGGAGCGGGCGCCTTCGGTGAAGACGCAGTCGGCGGCGAGGAAGTTCTCGCAGCACCAGAAGACATACTTGCCCTCGAACTGGCAGTGGTGCGCTTCGATGTCGGATCCCTCCTTGATGGAGGATTCACCCTTGTGGATGGTTACGTTCTCGAGATAAAGACCGTGTTTGTTGTACAGCGGCCGCTCGCCGCCGAATTCCTGGTTGCAGATTCTTTCCATAATCGTATCGTACGCCTGCGGATCCCGCAAAAAGCGTGCAAAGATACGGAAAATCTAGTCGGTATACAAGCCCTCGCGCGACAACAGGTGATCCAGGTTCGCGAGGCCGTAGAGGACGACGGCCTGCACCACGGCGGAGTGCTCCATGTACTCGGGGATGCACTTGTCGTACAGGTCCAGGTCGGTGTGCCAGATCTCCCTGTAATTGAATCCGTAACCCTTGACGTCACGCAGGCCCAGCGACACGGTCGGCACGCCGTTCATCGCGAAATAGGCGTGGTCCGAACCGCCGGCGCGCGTGGGGCGCGGCCCCGGCGCGGCCGTCCGCTTGATCACCTCGAAGGGGAAATCGGGGTTGATGCCGGAGAGCGGTTCGCAGACCTGCACGAAATCGTCGTACATGGCCGGCGGGACCGTCACGGAGACCGCCACTTCGGGACCGCCGTCGCGGTTGAAGTAGTTGGAGATCTTCTCCAGGGGCACGGTCTTGTTCTCCACGAAATACTTCGACCCGAGCAGGCCGTATTCCTCGGCTGTCCAGATGGAGAAGATGATGCTGCGCTTGGGCTTGGCGCCGGAGGTCGCGAGCAGGCGGGCCGTCTCGAGGTTGACGCTCGTGCCCTGGCCGTCGTCGATGGCGCCGGTGGCGGTGTCATAGGCGTCCAGGTGGCTGCCGGACATCACATATTCGTTCGGATATTTGCTTCCGCGCAGGATGCCGAGGATGTTATGGTACTTGACGGGACCCTCGAAGAAATGGTTGCGGATGTCGAATTCCAGTTCGACCCGGCCGCGGGCGCGCACCTTCGCGTAGATGGCGTCGAACTGCGCCTTGTCCAGCTTGATGTCGCAGACGGTGGGCAGCGTGTCCATCGTCAGGTCGAAGCAGTGGGCCCGGTCATAGTGGATCTGGATGGGCGTCTCAGCGCCCTGGATGAATCCCAGCGCACCGGCGTCGATCAGCCGGGAGAGCATCGTGGAATCGCGGAAGCTCAGGGCAAAACCGCGCGAGGGGCTGTCCAGCAGCACCCAGGCACCCTTGACCGTGCCTTTCATGCGGTCAAATTCGCGGTCCGTCTTCGGTGCGATCACCACATGGCCGCGCTGGGGGCCCTTCGTGCCGGCCGTGTAGGACGGCGTCCCGAAGTGCAGCGGCGTGCCGCCGTCCGTCAGGTTGCGGCCATACCAGGGGCCGCGGGTGAACCCGACATTGATCTGCCCGACCTCCTGGACCTGCACTTCCAGGCCCCAGGACCGGAACTGGGCGGCCACCCATTTCTCGGCATCCTCAAGGGCGTGGGAGCCGACGATGCGCCCACCGATGCGGTTGGCCAGGAAATCTTCATGCACCATCGTGCGGTTGTCTGTCGTGCCGGTTTCGATGATTTTCTTCACCACTTTGTCCGGCGTAGCGGCGCCCAGGATGCCTATGGAGAGCACCAGGAGGACGATTGTCGAGATACTACGTTTCATTTTCTTGGTTTTTGTTTCCTGCAAATATAGTCTATTTGAAAGAAAAAGGGTATTTTTGTAAGAATTATCGTATAAGTTAGAAGTATTATGTCCGTGCACATTTCCGCCAAGACCCAGGCGATGCCGGCTTCAGCCATCCGGAAACTCGTCCCGTTGTCCGATGCCGCCACGGCCCAGGGCGTCAAGGTCTACCACCTCAACGTCGGTGCGCCCGACATCAAATCCCCCGACTGCGCCTTCGAAGCCGTGGTCTCCCGGTGCCAGGGGATGCACCACCTGTCCTATACCAATTCCGCCGGCTTGATGGAGCTGCGCAAGGGCCTTGTCGAGAAGTACTACAAGAAGATCGGCATCGACATCGAAGTGAGCGAGCTGCTCGTCGACGTGGCCGGCAGCGAGGCTTTCGCGGTGGCCATGCAGGTGGCCGCCGACCCGGGCGACGAGATCATCGTCGTGGAGCCCTACTATACCAATTACCAGACTTTCGCCTACCTGAACGGGATCACCCTCAAGGCGGTCCCCACCGATATCCGGGAGGGGTTCAAGGTGCCCGACATCTCGGAGTTCGAGAAGCTCGTGACGCCGCGCACGCGGGCCGTGCTGCTCAGCAACCCCTGCAACCCGTCCGGCAAGCTGTTCACCCGCGACGAGATGCTCGCCATCGGCGACTTCTGCCGCCGCCACGACCTCTTCCTCATCTCCGACGAGGTCTACCGCGAGTTCTGCTACACGGACGAGCCGCATTTCTCCGCGATGAACATCCCCGGCTGCGAGCAGAACGTCATCCTCGTGGACTCCGTCTCCAAGCGCTACAACCTCTGCGGCGCCCGCATCGGCTGCATCGTCTCCCACAACAAGGAAGTGATGGCCGCTGCGCTCAAGTTCGCCCAGTCCCGCCTCTGCCCGCCGGTGCTCGGCCAGTATGCGGCGATCGGCGCCCTGGATACGCCCTGGAGCTATTTCGACGAGGTCAAGGCCGAATACATCCGCCGGCGCGACTGCGCGCTGGAGATGCTCAACGCCATTCCCGGCGTGTTCGCCCCGATGCCCTACGGCGCCTTCTACACGGTCGTGGAACTGCCCGTGGAGGATGCGGAGGACTTCGCCCGCTGGATGCTCACCGACTTCCGGCTGGACGGCGCCACGACGATGGTCACCCCCGCCGCTTCCTTCTACAAGACCCCCGGTGCAGGCCGCAACCATGTCCGCATCGCCTACGTCCTCGAAGTGCCGGAGCTCCGCAAGGCCCTGCACATCCTGGAGGAGGGACTCAAGACCTATTGTAAACTGAAAGGCTATGCGATGGCGTAAATTCTGCGGCTGGCTGCTCCGGGTCCTCGGTTGGACGGCGGTCGAGCCGCTGCCCGAAGAGAAGAAGTGCATCATGCTCGGCGTCCCGCACACGACCGTCTGGGACTTCTTCATCTCCTACCTGTACTTCAAGTCCATCGGAGGCGACGGCCTCTGCATGATCAAGAAGGAGATGTTCTTCCCGCCCCTGGGATGGATCCTGCGGGCGATGGGCGGCATCCCCGTGGACCGCACCAACTCAGGCGCCCTCGTGCGCAGCCTGATCACCGAGATGAAGACCCGGGACACCTTCCACCTGGCCATCGCCCCGGAAGGCACCCGCAAGCCGGTCAAACGCTGGAAGACCGGATACCACCTGATCGCCCGGGAGGCCGGCGTGCCCGTCTACCTGGGATACTTTGACTGGAAGCGCAAGCGCGTCGGCCGCGGACAGAAGTTCGAGCTGACCGACGACGCAGCAGCCGACACCCGCCGGATCCAGGAGATCTACGAATCCATGGACCTGGGCGCCCGCCATCCCGAAAAATACGTCACCCACTGATGAGACACGACTTCAAGACCCTCGCCGACCTGTTCGACTATGCCTCGGCGCGTTATGCCGGCCGGACGGCCGCCCAGTTCACGACCGGCGGCCAGACCTACACCTATGCGCAGTACAAGGAGAGTTGCGAGAACCTCTCGCGCATCCTGTCCAATTTCGGCATCGGGGCCTTCGACAAAGTCGCCATCCTGTCGGAGAACATGCCCCACTGGGGCATCGCCTTCTTCGCCGTCACGGCCTACGGCCGCATCGCCGTACCTATGCTCAACGAGCTGTCAGCCAGCGAGATTGATAATATCCTCGTCCATTCGGAGACCAAGGCGATCTTCGTGTCCAGGCGCCAGCTCAAGAAGTTCAGCAACGAGATGCTGGACCGGCTGAACCTCGTGATCGACATCGAGGATTTCAGTTTCATCAAGCACGACGACAACGCCTTCACCTGCGACGGCCGCGTCGCCACGCCCAACCCGATGGACATGGCCGCCCTCATCTACACGTCCGGCACGACGGGCAGCCCGAAGGGCGTGATGCTGAGCCACCGCAATTTCTGCGCATCCGTGCTCGACTCCTGGTACGCCCAGCCTGAGAACAAGCGCTCCGTCTTCCTGTCCATCCTCCCGATGGCGCACACCTACGAGATGACGCTCGGCCTGCTGTACCCTTATTCCGTCGGCGCGCGGGTCTGCTACCTGCAGCGCGTCCCCACGCCCACCGTCCTGATCCAGACGCTCAAGGAAGTGCGCCCCACCACGATCCTCTCCGTGCCGCTCATCATCGAGAAGATGTACAAGACCAGCATCGTCCCGACCGTGCGCGGCAGCAAGTTCCTGTCCTACCTGCGCGATCATGCCCCCCGGCTGCTCTGCGCCCTGGTGGGCTTCAAGCTCCGCAAGACCTTCGGCGGCCGCCTGCACTTCTTCGGCATCGGCGGCGCCAAGCTCGATCCGGAGGTGGAGACCTTCCTGCACCGTGCGAGCTTCCCCTACGGCATCGGCTACGGCCTCACGGAGACGGCGCCGCTCGTCTGCGCCGCCAGTCCGTTCAAGACGCACATCGGCACCACCGGGCCCCGCACCCACGGGGTGCAGATCCGGCTCGACAACATCAATCCGGAGACCGGCCTGGGCGAGATCACCGTCAAGGGCCCCAACGTCATGATGGGGTACTACAAGGACTACGAGCGCACCCAGTCCGTCCTCAGCCAGGACGGCTGGTTCCACACCGGGGACCTGGCCAGCATGGACGCCAAGGGTCGCTTCTCCATCCGCGGCCGCCTGCGCAACATGATCGTGGGCGCCTCCGGCGAGAACATCTACCCGGAAGAGATCGAAAACGTCATCAACAGCATGGACGGCATCAGCGAGTCGCTCGTCATCGAACGCGACGGCCGCCTGGTCGCCCTCGTGAAATACGACGAGAACGCACTCGACTGGAACCTGGAAGGCCAGGACAAGTTTATCGAGGAACTTGAAAAACGCCGTCAGGCCGTCCTCGATTTCGTCAACCAGAAGGTCAGCAAGTTCTCCAAGATCAAGGACGTCGAGATCCAGAAGGAGCCGTTCAACAAGACGGCCACCCACAAGATCCGCCGCTTCCTCTACGAGAAGAAACAGTAACCATGAGACAGCCCCTATCCCTTCTCCTCGCGCTCCTTCTCACCGGGTGCGCGCACACCGGCCTGCTATCCCCGGAAGAATCCGGCATGATCCTCCCGACCATGGGCTGGAGTTCTTGGAACACCTACCGGGTCCATATCTCCGACTCCCTGATCATGCGGCAGGCGGATGCCATGGCCGCGAGCGGCCTGCGCGACGCGGGCTATGACCATATCAACATAGACGACGGATATTTCGGCGGCCGCGACGCAGCAACCGGCAAGCTGCTGATCCATCCCACGCGATTTCCGGGCGGGCTGAAACCCGTGGTGGACCATATCCATGGACTGGGGCTCAAGGCGGGTATCTACAGCGACGCCGGGACCAATACCTGCGGCAATTATTATGACCGGGACACGATCGCCCGCGGTGTGGGCTTCTACGGTCACGACGAAGAGGATGCGGACTTTTTCTTCCGTGAGCTCGGTTTTGATTTCATCAAGGTGGATTTCTGCGGCGGCAACGCTCCGCAGAATACCGACCGGCTGGCGCTGGACCCGCAGGAGCGCTACACCGCCATCCGGAAGGCCATCGACGCCACCGGCCGCAGGGACGTGCGGCTGAACGTCTGCCGCTGGGATTTCCCCGGAACCTGGGTGCGGGACATCGCCACCTCCTGGCGCATCTCCCATGACATCACGGACCGTTGGTGGTCTGTCCGGAGCATCATCTCCCAGAGCCTCTATCTTTCCGCCTATGCGGGCGGGGGACATTATAACGACATGGACATGCTCGAGGTGGGCCGGGGATTGAGCCCCGAGGAGGACAAGACCCATTTCGGCCTCTGGTGCATCATGGCCTCCCCGCTGCTGATCGGATGCGACCTGACGACCCTGCGGCCGGAAACGCTCGACCTGCTCACCAACCGCGAGTTGATCGCCCTGGACCAGGACCCGCTGGGCCTGCAGGCCTATGTGGCGGCGCATGAAGGCGATACCTACGTCCTTGTCAAGGACCTGCAGGAGCGCTTCGGGCGGACGCGCGCCGTGGCCTTCTACAATCCCTCCGACGGGCCCTGCACCGTCGGCGTGGACCTGGCGGACATCGAGCTGGCCGGGACCGTCCAGGTCCGGGACCTGTTCGGGCGCTGCGACCTCGCCCCCGTCTTGGGACGCCTGGAGGCCGAAGTCCCGGCGCATGGCGTGCGCATCTTCCGCCTGACCGCCGAAACGCGTACCGAGCGCCGCCGCTACGAAGCCGAGACAGCCTGGCTGAGTGATTACCAGGAGCTTTACAACCCGGTCGCCTTCCATACGGCGACCTATGCGCCCGTGGAGGGCTGCTCCGGCCGGATGGCCGTGACGCAGCTGGGCTACAAACCCACGAACGACCTGCAGTGGCGGGACATCTACAGCCGCCGGGGCGGCGAGTACCGCCTCACGCTGCGCTGCTTCTCCCCGGAGGACCGGATCATCTATCTCTCCCTCGGGACAGGGCCCGGCCAGACGGTCCGGGTGCCGGCTGCGCCCGGCTGGCAGGACGTGACGCTGACGCTCCGGCTGGAGCCCGGCGTAAACTGCCTCCGGCTCTGCAACGACCGCGGCCCGATGCCGGACATCGACTACCTGGATCTGGAGCCGCTGCGCTGATCCGGTACGGCAGTTAGCACCTCGAATAAAGACGTTTCGAACATTTCCCCGTCTCTCTCCCAGGGGCGGAGATGAGGCGCAGCGCCCCTGACAGTCGGGGAAAGCGGTTGCCAGGGGCGGAGAAAGGCCTCCGTGCCCCTGGCGGACGGGGAAAGCGGTTGCCGAGGGCGCAGAAGGGGCGCAGCGCCCCGGGCAGACGGGGAAAGCGATTGCCAGGGGCGGAGATGAGGCGCAGCGCCCCTGGTAGTCGGGGAAAGCGGTTGCCGAGGGCGCAGAAGGGGCGCAGCGCCCCGGGCAGATGGGGAAAGCGATTGCCAGGGGCGGAGAAAGGCCTCCGTTCCCCTGGCGGACGGGGAAGCGG
>JAFUWY010000022.1 GCA_017477245.1 Bacteroidales bacterium
GCCGCTCACGCTGCCGGTGCTTCCGGTGGAACCGGTGGCGGGCAGGCGCTGCTGGCGGACGGTGGTGCCGCTGCCGTTGGCGGGAGCCGTCTGGCGGTTCACGCTGCCGGAGGAAGGGGTCGTCGGACGGGCCTGCGTCGCGCTGCCGCTGCTGCGGGTGTTGGACCCGCTGCGGGAGACCTGGCCGCTCGAGCCGGTGCTCGGGCGCGTCTGCGTGGCGCTGCGGTTCTGACTGGACATGGAGGGCTGGCTGCTGCGAGGCGTCGCGGAGCCGAGGCCCTTGGTATTACCGGCGGAGCCGGAGCTTCTCATCTGGGTAGACGGAGCTGACATCGAAGAGGAAGGACGGCTGCCGCCGCTGCTGCGGGAGTTGCCGCCGCCCGAACCACCGCGGGAATTGCTACCGCCCCTGGTCTGAGCGTCGACAGGGACCGCGATCATAGCCGCTACGGCTACTGCGATCAGGGAGAGTGTGGTCAAGCGTTTCATAATTGTGTGATGTTAGTAAATGTAATATTTCCTGGACTTCTCCTTGAAAGCTTCGACGTCCGCGGACCAGAATCCGGAGATGTCGGAGACCTTCATCGTCTGTCCGAACTTCTTACTGACAAAATCAGTGCCGCAAACTTTGTTGAACATCGAAAGTCGGTCGTTTGCGCCCGAAAAAGGATTCTTTTTGTAGAGTTCCCAGACGGCCTGCATCACGTAAAACTGTGTCAGTGTGATGGTTGCAGCTTCGAAGTCGGTATAGAAATATTGTACGCCGTGGATGAGCTTCCCGGCCAGCCGGCCGGAGATCGGCTGGTAATGGATGGTGCGCCACGCCACGCCGGGGACGTGGTAGCTGTCGAGCTTGTCCTTGAGTTTGTCGGCATCCACCCACTGCTCCGCGAAGGTGGCGAAGGGGAGGGTGTAGCCGATACCGATGTTGAGGTAGTTGTACATTTCGCCGCAGAGGCCGGCGGAAGGGTAGCAGATGGCCGTCTCGGCGTAGGGGATGTTGGGGGAAGGGAGGATCCAGGGCAGGCCGGTGTCGTTGAAGAGCATGTCGCGCTCCCAGCCTTCCATCGGCACGACCGTGAGCTTGCACTTGAGCGGCTCCAGTTTGCCGTTCTGGCCGCGGTTCATCCCCTCGTCGTTGATCATCCGGGCAAGCTCGCCGACGGTGAGGCCGTAGATGTAGGGGATCTTGTACTGGCTGACGAAGGAGTGGAACCCGTCCCGT
The DNA here is from genome assembly GCA_017477245.1 of Bacteroidales bacterium. Lineage (GTDB taxonomy): Bacteria > Bacteroidota > Bacteroidia > Bacteroidales > UBA932 > Cryptobacteroides. The sequence continues at coordinate 1,226 of JAFUWY010000022.1, forward strand.
ACGAGGGAGCCCTCGACCTTGCGCCCGCCCAGCGGGTTCGGGCGGTCGAGCACCATCACCGGGATGCCCATCTCGGCGCAAGTGCGCATCACCAGGCCCAGCGTGGAGATGAACGTGTAGGACCGGCTGCCTACGTCCTGGATGTCGTAGACCATGATGTCGATGCCTTCGAGCATCTTGCGGGTGGGCTGGCGCGTGTCGCCGTAGAGCGAATGCACGGGCAGGCCGGTGCGCTCGTCCCGGCCGGACTCGACCTTGCCGCCGGCCCAGATGTCGCCGCGCACGCCGTGCTCCGGCGCGTAGAGGGCCACGAGCTTGACGTTGGGCGCATCGTGGAGGATCTCGATGGTGGAGCGGAGCTGGCTGTCCACCCCGGAGGGGTTGGTGACCAGGCCGACGCGCTTGCCTTCCAGGCCTGCGAAATTGCGTTCCCGCAGGACTTCGATGCCGGGCTTGACCCGGGGGGCGGCCGCGGCGAGGGCGGCTACGAGGAGCAGCGCCGCCGCGCAAAGAATGTGACGAATACCGTTGCCAGACAACATACCATTACGACAATAAAGAATCCAACATAGCCGAGCCGCTCCTGCATCCAGCCGGCGAACAGGCCCGGGATCATCATCGACAGGGCCATGAAGGCCGTGCAGATGGCATAGTGGGAGGTCTTGAACTCCCCTTCGGAGAATTGCATCATGTAGAGCATGTAGGCGGTGAAGCCGAAGCCGTAGCCGAACTGGTCGACCGCCACGCAGAGGTAGATGACCCACAGCGCGGAAGGCTGCGTGGCCGCAAGGAAGAGATACACCGCGCAGGGCAGCGCCAGGGCCATGGACATCGGCCACATCGAGCGCCGGAGACCCATGCGGGCGGCGTAGAGCCCGCCGAGGATCCCGCCCACGGTCAGGGCGATCACGCCTACCGTGCCGTAGACCAGCCCGGACTGCGCCGTGCTGAGGCCGAGCCCGCCCGCTTCCGCCGGGTCGAGCAGGAAGGGGGTGAGCATCTTGACGGAGAACGCCTCCGGCAGGCGGTACAGCAACATGAAGATGATCGCCAGCCACACGCCGGTTTTTTGGAAAAACGTCACCCACGCCCGTCCGAATTCCCGGAAAATCCGTGCTGACTGCGTCCCGTCATTCACCTGCTTCCCGTCATTCGCCTGCTTCCCGTCATTCGCCGGCTTGACCGGCGAATCTCCTTCCGTCGCCGGCAGGAAGCGCCAGTGCCACAGGGTCACGAGCGCGAAGAGCACGGCGCAGGCGAGGAGGGTAATGCTCCAGGCGCGCGGGATGGCGCCGAGCCGCTCCTCGAGCACGCCGGCCAGCACCACGATCACGCCCTGGCCGAACACCGAGGCGATGCGGTAGAAGGTGCTGCGGATGCCCACGAAGGCCGCCTGCTGCTTCTGCTCCAGGGCGAGCATGTAGAAGCCGTCCGCGGCGATGTCGTGCGTCGCGGAGGCGAACGCGATCACGTAGAAGATGACGAGCTGCAGCCCGAAGGCGTCCGGGCTGACGCTGAGCGCCAGCCCGGCGAAGCCGGCCGTGCAGAGCGCCTGCATGAGCAGGATCCACCAGCGCTTGGTGCGGATCACGTCCACGAAGGGACTCCACAGCGGCTTGATCACCCACGGGAGATACAGCAGCGAGGTGTACATCGCGAGGTCGCCGTTGGACATGCCCAGCCGCTTGAACATCGTCACCGAGATCACGTTGACGATGAAATAGGGGATGCCTTCGGCGAAATAGAGCGTCGGCACCCAGAACCAGGGGGATTTATTCGAGCGTTGCACCGGGATAATAATGTTGCAGGATTTGACGGTAGGTGAAGCCGCGGTCGGCCATCACGGCGGCGCCGATCTGGCACAGGCCGACGCCGTGGCCCCAGCCGCGGCCGCGGAGGATCCACGCGCCGGCCGGGTCGCGCTCCGCCTCGAAGGCGGAACTCTTGAGGTGGGACGTGCTCAGCGCGCGGCGGATCCGGAGCTCCTTGCCGATCACTTCGGTGTGCTTGCTGCCGACGATCCGCAGGTACTTGATGCGGCCGGACGGGCCGCGCTCCACGGCCTCCAGTGCCCGGATCTCCCCGAAATCGATGCCGGTCCGCTCCCGCACCAGCGCGGCGAGCTCCTCGGCGCCGTAGCGCACGGTCCAGTCGTGGAAGTCCCGGGTCGTCTGGTCGTAGTCGTTGAGGACCTGGCTCAGGACCGCGTCGTTCTCGCAGTCGCACCACGGGTCTTCGACGCTTTGCAGGTAGGGGTAGTCGACGTCCTCCCAGCAGGTGCTGAAGAGTTCGGTGCGGCCGCCGCAGCATTTGGAGTACCGCGTGTCGCAGAGGGCGCCGTCATAGCGGAGCACCTGTCCCCAGGTCTCGTCGATGGCCGTGCGGACGTTGTCGCCCACGGCCATGGTGAGGCCTTGGTAGCGTTGGCAGTGATCATCCGCGCAAACATCGAAATGTTTGTGCGCAGAATGGTCGTGCATCCGGGCGAGGAGCCAGGAGCGGGAGATGACGGCGTGGGCCTTGAGCAGCTCGGGCGAGGCGCTGGCCTTCATCTCGGAGGAGATGACGCTGAGCAGGTAGTCCTCCATGCCCACGAGGTTGACGGCGCGCACCAGGTCGCCTTCGACGATGAATTTCAGGCCGCCGGCATACTTGAGCGTGCGTTTCTGCTCCCAGTGGAAGTCGATGCCGATCACCACGTCGTAGAGTACGAACGAGGGCTCCGCGAAAAGGGTGGAGCGGGTGATGGAGTCGAAGTAGAGCTCGTCGTAGAGCGTGCCGTTGTAGTCGATCTTGCCGTCGCACCAACGCACGCTCTGCGGGCCGGCGCCGTCGGAGATGATCTCGAAGCGGATCTCCTTCGCGGCGAGGATGCCCACGGACACGCGGGGCTGCGTGCGCGTGAGGCGCCACTGGATCATGTCCTCCTCGTGCCGGGGGATGGTCACTTCCTCGAGGATCCCTTCCAGTTGCGCGGCCGTGACCTTGTCGAAGTCCTCCCGGAAGGGGGCGACGAACACCCCGGCCATGTCGGCGGCACCGGGGCTGATGGTGAGATGGTCGGGGCCGGCGGCATCGAAGTGGTGCGAGCGCTTGGCGGCGCGCATCACCACGAAGGCGCGCCACTCTTCACTCTTCTTGTAGGCGTAGAGATTGAACTTGGGCTCGGTCTCATCCGGGCGGCGGTCCGTGCAGTCCAGCAGCTGGTAGAAGAGCTTGGTCAGCGATTTGGACGTCGTGGCCTTGAGGGCGAAGACGCCGCGGCAGTAGCCGGGATATTTATATAAGGTGGCGTCCTTGACGGAGGCGAGGGGTGCTCCGGGCTCGTCCAGGAAAGCGTCGACGGCTTCTTCCAGGGGCAGCTTGTGCCGGGGCACGGCCTGGAAATGCAGGTGGTCCGGCGCGGAGGCGCCGCTCTCCGGGCCGTTGTAGAAGACGGTCCAGTCAGTGTAGCGGGCGGCGAAGTCCAGCATGTCCGGCAGGTGGTGCCAGATGGCCTGGGGCAGGTGCCGGTCGCGGACGATCACCAGATGGTCGCGGAAGATGGGGAAGGGGTTGACCTGGACGTTGTACAGGCGTCCCTTGCGCCCTTCGAACTTGATGTGCCGCTGCTCCGGGGGGCGGTTGTCCTCGCACAGGAAGCAGGGGCGCGCGGCGATGGCCTCCGGCGAGGTGTCGGCGGTCGACGAGCCGGCGCGCTCGGGGTTGAACTGTACGGAGCAGGGGAGGCCGCAGACCGTCAGGTGCTTGGTCCTGACGGACTTGAGTGCCCGGAAATTGGCCGCTGCGAGCGGCCACACGGACAGCTGGTCCTTGATGAATTTTCGCAGTTCTTGCATTACAGCAGGGCTTGCAGCATATCTTTGATGCGGGCGTATTCGCCCTCGAAATTCGGGGTGAGGATCCCTTTGCCGTACGCCTGGTCGATCTCTTCCGGGGTCCAGAACCGGCCCCCGGCGAGCTCGTCCGGATCGGGGCGGATCTCATATTCGCCCACGGCGGCGAACACGCTCACGAACTCGCGCTCGCTGTCCGACTCGTAGATGTAGGAGCAGAGGCCGTGCGGGAGGAAATCGTGGAGGTGCAGCTCCTCGTCGGATTCGCGGTAGAGGGCCTCCTGGATGTATTCGCCATAAGAGACATGCCCGCCGACGGCGGTGTCCCAGCGGAGCGGGAGGAGGTCCTTGTGCGCGCCGCGCTGCTGGAGGTAGATGTTGCCGCAGCGGTTGATGATGTGGAGGTGGACGACCGGGTGCAGCGGCTTGTCCGCATGGTGATGCACGCGGTCGCGGGCGGCCTGGGCGATGACGTTGCCGTACTCGTCGATGACCGGCAGCATCTCCACGGCCTTGGCGCGCCGGCCGCCCCTGAGGAGCGGCGCCGGGGAAGCGGGATAGATCAGCTCAAGCAAGGCGTCAGTAGTTTATGATCCGTAATTCTTCGGGGGTATACAGGATGGAGTCGATGAAGTCCGGGGCGACGCGGGCGAGGATCATGAACACGGCCAGCGCGACCACGACCACGCCGACGGTGGCGACCACCGGGATCCACCAGCGGAAATGCTTCTCGCTGCGGGATCCTTCGATTGTCTCCGGTTTTACCTCCTGCACGGGCTGCCCGGCGTCATTCCGGGCTTGACCTACGTCATTCCGGGCTTGACCTACGTCATTCCGGGCTTGACCTACGTCATTCCGGGCTTGACCCGGAATCTCCTTCTCCTTCTCCGGCTCCGGCTCGGGCTCGGGCTTCGGAATCGGGATCGGAACGTTGATGACCACCGGGTCGTCATACTGCATCGTATGGCTCTTGAGCGAGACCGGCCGCAGGCCGATGCCGCCCGGGAAGATGTCCAGCCCCTCTTCGGGGACGAAGAAGATGGCGTTCTCGCGCGTGGCGCGCAGGCGGCCCAGCCCCGGCAGCACAATGGTCTTGCGGACTTCCAGCACGGACTTCATCTCCGCAAGGAACTGCGTGATGTAGGCGGCGGCCGTCTCCCGGGGGATGGGGTTCGAGGAGGCGTAGAGGTCGATCAGAAGTTGGTCTTCCAGGCATTTGGGACTGAAAGAAAGACGCCGGTAGGGAGGATTGATGGTGAAGCCCTTGTCGGAGAAGGACGCCGGGACCATCTCGGCAACGAACGTGCCGACCCCGGGCAGTCCCACCTGGTCGTGCCCGACGATCAGTTCACCTACCATCCGTGACAGAAGATCGATATCCATAACATACAAAGGTAATCAATCTTGCCAAAACTGGCAAGACCCCTCCCGATTGAAAAATTATCTCGAAAAAAACGCGAAAATTTTTGCGCTTTCAAGTTTTTGCCGTATATTTGCAATCCCAAAACGAAAGTCAAGGGAACAACAGTCCTCTTTAGCTCAGTTGGTTAGAGCACCTGACTGTTAATCAGGGGGTCCTAGGTTCAAGTCCTAGAAGGGGAGCCAAAGCGGACGAATCATCGGAAACGACGGTTCGTCCGCTTCTTTTTTCTCTTTAACTCCCTGATTCAAACCGCATGTAAAGAGGAACTCGTTCTTGGAGACAGGTTCAAGATATTCTCAGATTGGATGTCGGTAAATAATGTCTATCTTTGAACATTAGACAAAGTTATTTATGAAACAGCTGGCGATACACAATGGCGATGCAACCATTTCATTTGCGCTTTGCTACGGCAATGAATTGGATTTAAACGGTTTGGATTATCTCGCAAAGATAAAGTACGAGTTTTATGGAAGGACTATTTATGCGGAGCATATCTGGGGACTCCATCTGGGGGAAATAGCTTCTTTCATAGAAGGGATGAAGTGTATGCATCGCGACCTGAAAGGCCAAGCCAAGCTTTCCACATATGAAGGAGATACACTTTTATTGACGATGGAAGAATGTGGTCATATTATGGTTGATGTCAAAGATGGAATTGAAGGGTACAACGGCTTCCTTCATATCAGTTTTGAGATAGACCAGTCTTACCTGCCAGAACTGATAACACAAACTGAATCCTTTTGCCCAATAAAGGAAGAGGCGGCAAAGAAGAAATCATTCTTTCAGCGCCTTGGCATCTCCAAGTAGTGTTATCAGCCACTCCTGATTCTTGTCAATGAACTTCACAACTATGAGGAAATCCCGCCACAGGTTCAACATTTCGCAGTTTCGGGGAGCATCAAGGGACAAATTTTTCTCATAATTGAATATGCTTTCCTGTTTTTGGTAATTGGCTAAAAATCATTGTTTTATGCAATAATACCGACGTTGAATCGTACCGGTGTGATTGGCTAAGCTTCTTCCTATCAGCCATTTGAAGAAAACACCATCCTCTCTGGCGTTATCGGGGCGCAAGGAAATGGCATTTTTTTGTAAAAGATTTATATTTGTTGTAAACCAAAACGCATGCATCATGAAACGAACCATCGTTGAAAAGATTATCGTTGTCCTGGCCTGGACCGGATTGGTCGGCGGGATCTTGTTCTCTCTCTTGTGTGGCCACAGTGTCCTGGCATCCGCAGATGATATGAGCGTCCCGCAGGCACTGGTATACATACTGGGCGGGACCTTCCTTTCTGTCGGCGGTTGGGCGGTCCTGATGCAACTGGTCGCCTTGTCCGACAGGATCGGCAGGTTGGAGAAGTCCGAAAAGGAGTAGAGCTTCCGGTGTCGCCGGGAGGGATAGCGGGACGTTATTCCGCGCGTGGCGCGTCCTGCGCGGCGTCGTAGAACGGACCGGCTTCCTGGTCGGTGGCTTCCAGCAGGAAGGTCACGGGGCGGAAACCGTCGTTGCAGGTCACGACCGCGATGCCGTCCCGGTTGGTCCAGTCGTCCCCGTAGAACTTCTTGACGCCGGAGGACAGCGCGAACACATATTGGTTCATCGTGCGCCAGGCGCAGTCGCACAGTCCTTTCGGGCAGGTATTGGTGGCATAGACTATTTTCATATACGGAACATTTGCGTTTGCGTGTCTGCCTTCCGCAACACGATAACTGTTACAAATATAGGGGAAATAGATACGCCGAACAGCTTTTTTTCTTACATTTGAAGGAAAACCAACCCCTATTATCTGTATGTCTTTCCGGAAACTATTGTTCGGCATCCTGCTTCTGGCAGGAGCATGTGCCCTGAATGCGGCGGAACCCAGGACCTCCATCAACATTGACAAATCGTGGAGATTCCTGCGCGGCGATGCCGAAGGCGCCTGGCGCGCGGATTTCGACGACGCGGCATGGCGCCTGCTCGACGTCCCCCACGACTGGGGGATCGAAGACGACTACGCCCAGGACAGCCCCGTCAAGCGGGGCGGCGGTTATCTGGGCGGCGGGATCGGCTGGTACCGCAAGGCGTTGAAACTCGACGGCAAGGACCTGGCCGGCAAGCGGATCTACATCGAGTTCGGCGGCGTGATGGCCAACAGCGACGTGTGGATCAACGAGCACCTGCTGGGACACAGGCCTTTCGGTTATCTGCCTTTGTATTATGATATTACGGACTATGTCAAGCTGGACGGTACGGACAATGTCATCGCCGTCCGGGCCGACAATACCGAGCAGCCCGCTTCCCGCTGGTACGCGGGCGACGGCATCTACCGGCACGTCTGCATCCATGCGATGGACCCCGTGCACATCGATGAAGGCAGCGTGTTCGTGACGACCCCCGCCATCAGCGACGCCGAGGCGCAGGTCCGGGTGGAGTCCTCCTTCACCAACCGCTCGGACCGCACGCGCATGGTGACGGTGCAGACCACCCTCATCTCGCCCAAGGGAAAGAAGACGCGCACGGCGCCCCAGACCTTCACGGCCGCTCCCGGCCAGCAGGTCAGCACCGTCCAGACCGCGACGGTGCGGAATCCGGCGCGCTGGGACATCGACAGCCCGAACGTCTACAAGGCCGTGACCACGCTCAAGGCGGACGGCAAGGTGATCGACAGCCGCACCGACAACTTCGGCATCAAGGAGACCGAGTTCCGCTCCGACACGGGCTTCTGGCTCAACGGCCGCAACATCAAGATCAAGGGGACCTGCCTGCACAATGACGCCGGCGCCCTGGGCTCCGCGGTGCCCGCGTCCGTCTGGGTGCGCCGCCTCACCCTCCTCAAGGAGCTGGGCTGCAACGCCATCCGCTGCGGGCACAGCCCGATGGACCAGGCGTTCTACGACGCCTGCGACCAGGTGGGCCTGCTCCTCTTCGACGAGACCTTCGACACCTGGACGGCCGCCAAGCCCAACGCACAGCGGGCCTACAACCTCTACTGGAAGGAATGGTGGGCGTACGACTGCGAGCAGCAGATCCGCCGCGTGCGCAACCACCCCAGCCTCTTCATCTACAGCCTCGGCAACGAGATCCGTGACAACGTGAACCGCCCCGAGGGCTTCGCGACCTTCAAGGGCCTGCTGGACCTGACCAAGCGGCTCGACCCCACCAAGCCGGTCACGATGGCCCTGTTCCGGCCCGCCGAGTCCGGCCTGTACGACAACGGCTTCGTGGAGAACCTGGACGTCGTGGGCACCAATTACCGCGAGACCCAGCTCCTGCAGGCCTGGAAGGACAAGCCGACCCGCAAGATCATGGGCACGGAGAACGGCAGCCAGCGCGAGTCCTGGCTGCTCGTCCGGGACAATCCCGCCTTCTCCGGCCAGTTCATCTGGACGGGCTTCGAGTACCTGGGCGAGGCTGACTGGCCCAAGATCGGGTCCAGCAGCGGACTCTTCTACCGCAGCGGCGCGTGGAAGAGCATCGGCTGGCAGCGCCGCAGCTGGTGGACGGACGAGCCCATGGTGCGCATCTACCGTCCGGACGACGGTCCCCGGACCGCCTTCGCCCGGGAAATGGTCGAGGACTACACCCCCTCCAATCCCGACACCAAGACCGTCGAACTGACCGTCTACAGCAACTGCGAGGAAGTGGAACTGTTCCGGAACGGCGTCAGCATGGGCCGGCAGCCCGTCCCCGAGGACGACTCTCCCAATGTCTTCAAGGTCGACTTCGTCCCCGGTACGGTCAAGGCCGTCGGCCTCAACGGCGGCCGCGCGGTCGCCGAGCATGTGCTCCGCACGGCCTCGGTCCCGGTCCGGCTGCACCTGACGGCCGAGCGCTCCACCATCCCGTACGACTGGGAAGAAGTGGTCTACGTCCGGGCCGAGATCGAGGACGCCGACGGCGTGCGCTATCCCAACAGCGACCACCGCATCACGCTGCAGGTCAGCGGCCCCGGCGAACTGCTGGGCGTCGACAACGACGATGCCTACTCGCACGAGCGCTACAAGTCCGACTGGCGTACGGCCTACCGCGGGCAGATATCGGGCATCATCCGCGCGACGGCGGCTTCCGGCACGATCACCGTGACGGCCACCGCGGACGGCCTGGAGCCCTCCACGGTGCAGGTCCGGATCCGCTGACGGCGGCGGGGGCCCGGGTCCTGTTGGATTTTTGTAAATCCTTGCCTAAATTTGGCTTCCGGAATTTCCGGACCACGAGACATCAAACACCAATTATTACGATAGCATGAAGAAATCATTTGTTCTGAAAAGCCTGATGCTGGGACTGTGCCTCTGCCTGTCGGCGGGCGCGTTCGCCCAGCGCCAGATGGAGAACCTGAGCCGGGGCGTCGTCGCCATCCGGCAGGATGACGGCGTGTTCGTGTCCTGGCGCCTGCTGGGGACCGAGCCCACCGACCTGGGATTCAACGTATACCGCCAGGCCGAAGGCCAGAAGGCGGTCAAGCTGAACGACAAGCCCCTGACGGGCCCCACCCACTTCATCGACAAGACGGCGGACCTGTCCCGGACCAATTCCTGGTACGTCCGCGCCGTGCAGAAGCGCAAGGAAGCCGCGCCCAGCAAGGCGTTCACCCTGCCGGCGGGCGCGCCCGTGCAGCAGTATGTCTCCATCCCGATGCGCACTCCGGACCGCTATGCGCCCAACGACTGCAGCGTGGGTGACCTGGATGGTGACGGCGACTACGAGATCATCGTCCACATGGCCGGCCGCGGCATCGACAACCCCTCCAACGGGTTCTCGGATATCCCGATCTTCCAGGCCTACAAACTGGACGGTACCTTCCTGTGGGAGATCAACCTGGGCGTGAACATCCGCGAGGGTGCGCACTACACCCAGTTCATGGTCGCCGACCTGGACGGTGACGGCAAGGCCGAATTCGCCTGCAAGACCGGTGACGGCACCAAGGATGCCAAGGGCAACGTCATCGGCGACGGCACCAAGGACTGGCGCGACCGCAACGGCAAGATCCTGACGGGTCCCGAGTACTTCACCGTGTTCAGCGGCGAGACCGGCGAGGCGCTGGCCACGGTCGATTATATCCCCGCGCGCGGCGCCCTGGACGGCTGGGGCGGCTGGGGCGGCAACGGCGGCAACGACAGCAACGGCAACCGCATCGACCGCTTCCTGGCCTGCGTGGCCTACCTCGACGGCAAACTCCCGAGCGTGGTGATGTGCCGCGGCTACTACGGCCGCTCGGTGCTGGCCGCCTGGGACTTCCGCGACGGCAAGCTCACGTCCCGCTGGGTCTTCGACTCCAAGGACCGCGACAACCCGTTCTCCGGCCAGGGCAACCACAACCTGTCGGTGGCCGACGTGGACGGTGACGGCTTCGACGAGATCATCTACGGCTCCATGGTGGTCGACCACGACGGCACCGGCCTGTTCTCGACCGGCTTCCGCCATGGCGACGCGCTGCATGTCAGCGACCTGGATCCGGACGTGCCCGGACTGGAGGTCTTCGGCATCCATGAGAATGAGGCGGAAGGCCTGGACGGTGCCATCGGTCCGGGTGCCGCCCTGTACAGCGCCCGGGACGGCAAGGTGCTCTTCCGCATGAACGAGGGCCAGGATGCCGGCCGCGGCGTGGCCGAGGACATCTGGGACGGCAACCGCGGCGCGGAGATCTGGTTCTCCGGGTCTGGCGGCCTGCTCAACACCAAGGGCGAACGCATCGGCGACGCCCCGCGCTCTACGAACTTCCTGATCTGGTGGGACGGCGAGCTGACCCGCCAGCTGCTGGACGGCAACCGCATCGAACGCTATGGCAAGGGCGTGATCTTCACGGCCGAGGGCTGCCGCTCGAACAACGGCTCCAAATCCACCCCGGCCCTCACGGCCGATATCTGGGGCGACTGGCGTGAGGAGCTGATCCTCCGCACCGAGGACAACAAGGAGCTCCGCATCTTCACCACGACCATCCCGACGGAATACCGGATGTACACGCTGATGCACGACCCGGTGTACCGCAACGGAGTCGCCTGGGAGAACGTCGGCTACAACCAGCCGCCCCACCTGGGCTTCTGGCTGGGCGCCGGCGTGGACAAGGCCCCCCGGCCCGATATCGTCCTGACCGGAGCGAAGAAGGGTAAGAAAAAATAACCCGGATACGTTGTAACATTCCGCAGGCGGGGTCGTCATTATAGCAAACGTTTTTTATGAAAAGGATCCTGATTGCCGCTGCTGCGGCCCTGATGATGCTGGCGTCGTGCGGCCATGAGCCGTCCGGCGCCCGCGTCATTGATGTATCTGCTCCTTCCGACGCCGTCCTGGAGGATATTGCGTCGGACATCCGGATCATCCCGCTCGACGAGAGCGCCGGACTGATCCCCGAAATCTATTCCGCGAAGCTTTTCGGAGACCGGCTGCTGCTGCACGAATACGCCAAAAGCGTGACCGTATTCGACGGCGGCAAGTTCGTCGGAAAGCTGGATGCCCGGGGACGCTCGGAGCAGGAATACCTCAATCTCTATTCTTTCACGTATCTGCCGCAGACGGAGGAAATCCTGGTCTATGACCTGATCCTGCGTGCCATCAAGGCTTACCATGTCCCCGACATGAAATGGACCCGGACGATCCCGATGCAGGACTGCAAGGATTACCTGAACGGTTTCGAGGCCTTGGATGAGCACCACAGTTTCTATGCGGGCAGCAGGAATCCGACCGTGTGGGACCACCGCCGGAACGCTCCTTCCCTGACGGTCCCCGTGCCGACGGCCGGAGGATTCTTCGGGGGCGTCGGTCTCACCGGTTCGCATTTCGAGCAGGATCGCGGGGCGCTGCGCACTTTCATCCCGGGGAGTACGATCAAGATCATAGACGTCGAAGCGGACCGGTACACCGTGCTCGATTCGCTGGTCTTCCGTCCGGAACTCCTGCCCCCGGATTTCTGGGAAGGAGACTACTCGGAGGAGAAGGCTGCCGTCTACCAGGAGGCCATGGCCCATGATCATTTCGCCAGTGGGTGCTATGCTCCTGTGCTACGGGGGAGGAATCTGGCTTTCTGGTATTTCGGCGGCAGGCGCGCCGACGAGACCGGCGCGACGGCCCCGGACATCCCGCCGCTGCATCTGTATCTCGACCTGAAGGGTCGGCGTCAGGCCGTCTCCTCCCTCCATGTCGGAGGTGCTTCCAACCCGCTTCAGCCCGATGTCTGCGAGGGGAATCGCTGGGGATCGGTCCTGGAACTCCCGCTGCCTTCGGACGGGCATGAACCGGGCCGGGTGAAGAAGCAGCTGGACGAGCTGGCCGCGAAGGGCTACGAGCATGCGCTGCTGCTCTATTCCGTGCTGTAGCGCTGCAGACTCCGGCTTGGCTTCCGAAGATACGGCAAAAGGTGGGGGATTGAAAAAATAATCGTATCTTTGAGAATCATTCATCTGGAACCTATGGAAGTCAAGACGACGAAAGAAGAACGGATGTACCTGCGGATCCGCAACCTGTGCGGCCTGCTCGGCATCATCCTCCCGTGGCTGGCCCTGTTCTCGGCCGGTATCGCGCAGCATCCCAGCAGCGAGTGGTGGTGGAGCATCTCCGCCACGTATTACCAGAGCCCGGCCCTGGTCGGCGTGCTGGTGCCGGCCTGCATCGTGCTGATGTCCTATATCGGTTATGACCTGACCGACAACCTGCTGACTTCGGCGGCGGGCCTCTTCGGCCTGGGTATCGTCCTCTTCCCCTGCAAGGTGAGCTGGATCCCGGACGGGACGCCCGTCGGGTTCTTCCAGGTGCCCGTGGAGACCTCGCAGATCATCCATACGGTCTGCGCGGCGCTCTTCTTCGTGGCGATCGCCTGCAACAGCATCTTCCAGTTCACCAAGTCCGGCCCCACGATGACGGACCGCAAGAAGATCCGCAACCGGATCTACCGGATTTGCGGCTACGGGATGATCGCCATGGAGCTGGCCTTCGTCGTGGCGCGCCTGCTGGGCGCCCCGGGCTATGCCATCATGATCGTCGAGATCATCCTGCTGCACCTCTTCGGCTTCGCCTGGCTGGTGAAGGGGGAGGCCTTCCCGTTCCTGAACGACAAGGAAGAAGAAGCTCCGGAAAGTGGTGCAAGATAGAAGAGGACTAGAACTGATAATACGCGAATTTATGACTAGAAAGAACTTGGCGGCTGCCGTGGCGATTGTGCTGGCCGTTGCCGCCTGTACCCCCAAGAATACCGGCATCGGATTCGAGCAGCGGCATTTTGCCGATTCCACGGCGCATGCCTACGTTACACTGGACGTGGATCTGCCCGAGGCGGACGGCCGCGCCGCGCGGGCCGTCCGTGCCTCGCTCGTGGAGATGATGGACCAGTCGCTCAGCCATGCGGACTCCTACGAGGAGGAGCGGGCCTTCCCCCGGTTCTCCGGCAACGAGGACGATACGGAAGCGCTGATGGGCTACTATGAGGAGCGGACGCTCCGGCACGTCGACGGCCTGTCCCAGGCCGATTTCGACGACCGCGAGCGCTCGATCCGGGAGAATGCGGAGCTCACGGACGCCGAGAAGGCGGAACTGGTCGCCGAGGCCCCGAAGTGGTCCTATGAGTACAAGCTTCAGAAGCTTTCGGAGACGGAGCGCTACCTGGTCTTCAGCGCCCAGGAGTATGTCTATATGGGCGGAGCGCACGGTGGCATCATCGGCGCCGGCTTCCCGACCTTCGACCTACAGGACGGCCACCAGGTCACGCCGGTGCTGCGTCCGGACTGCGTCGAGGACATCCAGCCCCTGCTGGTGCGCGGCCTGATGCAGTATTTCGGTGAGTTCGAGGCGGGCCTGACGGAAGAGGACCTCTTCGGGCAGCTGATGCTGGAGGAGGAGCGTGTCATCCCGCTCCCGACCTGGGACCCGTATCCGTCCGAGGCGGGCCTGGTGTTCACCTACCAGCAGTACGAGATCGCGAGCTATGCGGCCGGCATGCCGGAGTTCGTGCTCCCTTATGCCGACGTGAAGGAGTTCCTCTCCGCCGACGCCGCCCGCGTGTTCGGGCTGTAGGCGCGGAAACGGAAGATAGGAATCCCGGCAGGTTGGATAATCTGCCGGGATTCCTTATATTTGCAGGTAAGGTTAGAAGCAAGTGTATGAAACGGTTGGTTGTCAAGATCGGATCCAATGTATTGACGCGTCCGGACGGGACCCTCGACATGACGCGCGTGTCGGCGCTGGTGGACCAGGTGGTCTGCCTGCGCAGGGTAGGGTATGCCGTCGTCATCGTGAGCTCGGGCGCCGTGGCCTGCGGCCGCACGGAGCTCCGCCTGGACGACGACCTGGACAGCGTGGAGCAGCGCCAGCTGTATTCCGCCGTCGGACAGGTGCGCCTGATGGACCTGTACTACCGGCTTTTCCGCGACTACGGCCTGCAGGTCGGCCAGATCCTCACGACCAAGCGCAATTTCGAGACGGAGCGCGAGCGTGACAACCAGCGCGCGTGCATGGAAGTGATGCTCGCGCACGGCGTCGTGCCCGTCGTCAACGAGAACGACACCGTCAGCGTCACGGAGCTCATGTTCACGGACAACGACGAACTCTCCGGACTGATCGCCGAGATGGTCGGGGCGCAGGCCCTGGTCCTGCTCAGCAACATCCCCGGTCTCTACGACCGCGACCCGGGCGACCCCGGCGCGCAGGTGATCCGCACCGTCCGGAGCGCGGACGACCTCTCCGGCTGCATCCTCGAGGAGAAGAGCGCCTTCGGCCGGGGCGGGATGTTCTCCAAGTACAACACCGCCCGGCGCGTGGCCGCGGGCGGGATCCGCGTGGTGATCGCGGACGGCAAGCGCGAGAGGATCCTGACGGATATCATCCAGGACCCTGAAAATACGGTATTTACGGAATTTCTCCCATAGACGATGAACGTGTTCGAATCAGCGAAGCGGGCTGCGGCGCAGGTGGCGCTGCTCCCGGACGCGCAGCGGGCTGCTGCGCTGGAGGCCGTGGCCGCCGCCATCGAGGCGCAGGGTGCGGAGCTGCTCTCCGCCAATGCAGGGGACCTCGCGCGCATGGACCCCGCGAATCCTCTGTACGACCGTCTCAAGCTGACCCCGGAGCGGCTGGCCGGCATCGCGGCCGACATGCGGAAGGTGGCGCAGCTGCCCTCGCCGCTGGGCCGCACGCTGGAGGACCGGACGCTCCCCAACGGGCTGCGCCTGCGCAAGGTGAGCGTGCCCTTCGGCGTGGTGGGCGTGATCTATGAGGCGCGCCCCAACGTGACCTTCGACGTGTTCTCGCTCTGCCTGCGCAGCGGCAACGCCTGCGTCCTCAAGGGCGGGCGCGATGCCGACGCATCCAACCGCGCCGCCGTGGCGCTGGTCCGCCGCGTCCTGGCGGAGCAGGGGATCCCGGCCGAAGCCGTCACGCTCCTGCCGCCCACGCACGAGGCGGCCGGCGAGCTGCTCGGCGCCGTGGGCTATGTGGACCTCGTGATCCCGCGCGGCGGCCGCCGCCTGATCGACTATGTGCGCGACAACGCCAAGGTGCCCTGCATCGAGACGGGGGCCGGCGTGGTCAATACCTATTTCGACGCCGAAGGCGACCTGGAGACGGGCCGTCGCATCGTGCTCAACGCCAAGACGCGGCGCGTGTCGGTGTGCAATGCGCTCGATTGCCTGATCGTCCACCGGAGCCGCCTCGCCGACCTGCCCGCGCTGGTGGAGCCGCTGGCCGCGCAAGACGTGCTGCTCTATGCGGACGAGGCCGCCTACGCAGCCCTGGCGGGCCGTTATCCGAAGCTGGAGCCCGCTACGCCGGCATCCTTCGGGACGGAATTCATGGATTACAAGATGGCCGTGCGCACGGTCGACTCGCTGGACGGGGCGCTGGCGCACATCGCCCGCTACGGTTCGGGCCACAGCGAGAGCATCGTCACCGCCTCGCCGGAGGCCGCCCGGCGGTTCCAGGCCGAGGTGGACGCCGCCTGCGTATATGTCAACGCGCCGACCAGTTTCACGGACGGCGCGCAGTTCGGACTTGGTGCGGAAATCGGGATCAGCACCCAGAAACTCGGGGCCCGGGGTCCGATGGGACTCGCCGAACTCACCACCTACAAGTGGCTGATCGACGGCAACGGGCAGACCCGGCCCTGACGGTTATTTCTCCTTGACCTCCCGGTAGGGAACGTTCGGAACGGCGTAGAGGAGCTTGGTGCGCTGATCGGACTCCATCTGTTCGCGGATCAGCCGCTGGCGCTCGGCTTCGCGCAGCTTGGCTTGCTGCGCCTGGAACTCGGGGTCGTTCTCGTCTGCTTCGAGCATCTCCTGGAGGACCTGGTCCTTCAGGGCCATCTGCTGCTGGCGGATGGCTTCGCGCTCGCGCTCCGCGCGGGCTTCCCGGGCTTCGCGCAGCGCCGAGCAGGAGGAGAAACCGAGTACGGCCAAGAGGCCGCCGAGGATGTATCTGACAGGTCTTTTCATACGGCCAAAGTTATGCAATTCTTTCCAAATGACAAAATAACAGTTTCCCGTCGCCGTCGCGCAGGTGCATCCCGCCGCCGAGGCAGTACTTGAAAAACCTGCACGTGGCGCACGCGCCGGTGCGCATCCATTCCCGGTCGCGGTAGGGCTGGAACCTATGCTCCCAGACATCCATCAGGTCGTCGCGGTAGATGTTGCCCTGGTGGTAGTCCGCGCGGATGCTCGCGCACGCGGAGATGGAACCGTCCACGAGCACGGAAGCGGCCGTGATGCCCGCTTCGCAGCTGTAGAAGTGGTCCCGGACCTCGCCTTCGTAGTTGCCCAGGAAGCCCTCGCAGCCGTAGGATGCGTGGATGCGGCCTTCCCGGCGCGTGGCTTTGATGAAGTCCAGCACGCCGCGGAACTGGTCGGGCGGAAGCTGGAGCTCGGGGTCGTCCGCGGCGCGCCCCATCGGGAAAACGGTGAAGATGCGCCAGGACCGCACGCCCCAACCGATCAGCGCCTCCTTGATGCGGGGGAGTTCGGCGTAGTTGCGGCGGTTGACGCAGGTCACGACGTCGAAGACGAAATCCGGCTCTGCGGCGAGCATGCGGATGGCCTCCGACGCCCGCTCGAAGCTGTGTTCGCGCCCGCGCATCCAGTCATGGTTCTCCTGCAGGCCGTCCAGGCTGACGGTGGCGCTGCGCATGCCGGCGGCCAGCAGGCGCCGGAAGCGCTCCTGCGTGAGCGCGAAGCCGTTGGTGACCATGCCCCAGGCGAAGCCCTTCTCATAGATGCCCCGTCCGCACGCCTCCAGGTCGGGGCGCATCAGCGGCTCCCCGCCCGTGATGATCACGAAGACGGAGTGCGGCTCGCACCGGGCGTTGACGCTGTCCAGCACGCGCAGGAAATCCTCGCGGGGCATGTCGGGCGCCGCCGCCACGGCCTTGCAGTCGCTGCCGCAGTGGCGGCACGCGAGGTTGCAGCGCAGCGTGCACTCCCAGAAGAGCTGCTCCAGCGGATGGTCCCGCAGGACGTCGCGCCGGAGGGCCCGGTCGATGTCCAGGGCCAGGCGGTGCCTCAGGTCAAGCTTCGCGGTCGCCGGCACGTCAGTCCCCGTTCAGGCGTTTGTGGTCCTGCAGGAACTCCGAGGGCTTGAGGACCTTCGGGGTGACGCGGATCTTGAGGAGGTCTCCCTTGAACCAGCAGACCATGTTCTGGCGCACGCCCACGGAGGTGAAGCCTTCGTTGACGAGCGGGAGCCAGGGGAGGTCGGAGCGGCACTGCTCCACGCCGTCCACGTAGCTCACCAGGCCGTCCTTGGAGGCGGTGAGGGCGAGGCTGTACCAGCGGTCGGCGGGGTGGGTGAGCTTGTCGTCGATCAGCGTGGCGCTGCGGCGATTGGGCTGCGGGTCCTCCGGCGTGGCCTCGGGCGTACCGAGGTTGACGAAGGCGTCGAAATACCAGGTGGCGTCGGGGTTGACCCGCGTCTCGAACAGGATCCGCTTGTCCATCGTGCCGATGTGCAGGAAGCGCTGCTCGAAGGCGGCGTCGCCGTCCTGGCGGAAGATCACTTCCAGGGTGAACTCTTCCATACCCGCCACGGGGACGCTGTCCACGAAGGCGGCGTCGCCCTGGCCGCCGAAGTGGACGGCCTGCCCGGCCGCGGTCCAGAAGACCTGCGGCTGGCCGAAGAAGTCGCGCAGGGGCGGGAGGTTGTCGGCGGACCAGGTGACCGTGCCGGGCACGGCGGTCTGGGCGGCGCAGCTGAGCGCCGCGAAGACGGATAGAAGGAGCAAGATGCGTTTCATGTCGGTCAAAGCATTTCCCAAATGTAAGCAAAATCACCAAAAAATACCTAAATTTGGGCATAAAACTGATAACCACATCTATGAAGAAAATCATCGAATGTGTCCCCAACTACAGTGAGGGACGCGACCGCGCAGTCATCGATGGCATCGTCGCGGCCATCGCATCCGTCGAAGGTGTCCGGGTGCTGAACGTCGATCCCGGCGAGGCGACCAACCGGACGGTCGTCACCTTCGTCGGCGAACCCGAACCGGTCGTCGAGGCGGCTTTCCGCGGCTCACGGGCCGCGCAGGAGCTGATCGACATGCGCCGGCACCACGGTGCCCATCCCCGCAGCGGCGCCACGGACGTGCTCCCGCTCATCCCCGTATCCGGCATCACCCTGGAGGAGTGCGCCGCGCTCGCCCGCGCCCTGGCGGAGCGGATGTGGCGCGAGCTCGGCATCCCGTGCTACTGCTACGAAGCCGCCGCCTTCAAGCCCGAGCGCAAGAACCTGGCGGTCTGCCGGGCCGGCGAATACGAGGCGTTGCCCGAGAAGATGGCCGATCCCGCCCGGAAGCCGGACTTCGGCGGTGCGTACGACGAGACCGCAGCGCGCAGCGGCGCCTCCAACGTGGGCGCCCGCAACTTCCTGATCGCCGTCAATTTCAACCTCAACACCACCTCCACGCGCCGGGCGATGGCCGTGGCCTTCGACGTGCGCGAGAAGGGCCGCAAGGCCCGCGAGGGCGGCTCGCTGACCGGCAAACTGCTCAAGGATGCCGCCGGCGAACAGATCTGGATCCCCGGCACGCTCAAGGGCTGCAAGGCCATCGGCTGGTACATCGACGAATACGGCATCGCCCAGGTGTCGATGAACATCACCGACATCGACGCCACGCCGCTGCACGTCGCCTTCGAGGAGGTGTGCCGCGCCGCCGCGGCCCGCGGGCTGCGCGTCACGGGCACGGAGATCGTCGGCTTGGTGCCGAAACGCGTCCTGCTGGAGGCCGGCCGGTTCTACCTCGAGAAGCAGCAGCGCTCGCTGGGCATCTCCGAGGAGGAGATCCTCCGGATCGCCGTCAAGTCCATGTCGCTGGATGACCTGAAGCCCTTCGACCCGAAGGAGAAGGTCATCGAGTACCTGATGGAAGACCCCGCCGAGACCGCCGTACGCGAACGGTTGGTCCGGATGCGCGTCAAGGATTTCGTCGCCGAGACGGCCTCCGAGTCGGCGGCGCCGGGCGGCGGCTCCGTGTCCGCCTGCATGGGCGCCCTGGGAGCCGCCCTTGCGACGATGGTCGCGAACCTCTCTGCCCACAAGCGCGGCTGGGACGACCGCTGGAAGGAGTTCTCCGACGTGGCGGAGCAGGGGCAGGCCCTCGTGGCCGAACTGACCGCCCTGGTCGACGAGGACACGGCGGCCTTCAACCGCATCATGGACGCCCTTTCGCTGCCCAAGGGCACGGAAGCCGAGAAGGCGGAGCGGGCGGCCGCGCTCGAAGCTGCGACGCTCTATGCCGCTTCGGTGCCGCTCAAGACGATGGAGGCCTCGCTGAAGGCCCTGCCGCTGGCCCTGGAGATGGCCCGGAAGGGCAATCCGGCCTCGGCGTCCGACGCCGGCGTAGCCGCCCTGGCCGCCCTGGCTGCCGTGCGCGGCGCCCACCTCAACGTCCGCATCAACGCCGCCGGCCTGACCGACAAGGCGCCGGCCGCCCCGCTGCTCTCCCGCGCGGCTGGGATCGAGGCCGAGGCCGTCGCCCTGCAGGAAGAGGTCCTGGCGGAGGTGGACAGGCACATCGGATAGCGTTTTTCGTATTGATTTGAATAGAAACGTTTTGTATGATCATACCGGTTCATCTTGCAGACGGTATGTTTGATTAAAAGACTGAGAAACAATGACTTGCGAAAAACAGAACCCGCTTTCCGATTTCGCTCGCGAAATCCTGGCCGGCATCCCGGAGGAGCTGCCGGCTCCGAAACCATACGACCCTGCGGTCAACCATGCACCCCGGCGCAAGGACATCCTCACGCAGGAAGAGAAGGTGCTGGCGCTCCGCAACGCCCTGCGCTATTTCCCGGAGCGGCACCATGCCGTGCTCGCCCGGGAGTTCGCCGAGGAGCTGCGCCGGTACGGACGCATCTACATGTACCGTTTCCGCCCTTCGTACGAGATGTACGCCCGGCCCGTCGGCGAGTACCCGGCGCGCTGCCCGCAGGCGGCGGCCATCATGGCGATGATCCAGAACAACCTGGACCCGCGCGTGGCCCAGCATCCCCACGAACTGATCATCTACGGCGGCAACGGCGCCATCTTCCAGAACTGGGCGCAGTACCGCCTGGTCATGCAGTACCTGGCCACGATGACGGACGGGCAGACGCTGGTGATGTACTCCGGCCACCCGCTCGGGCTGTTCCCCTCGCACCGGGACGCCCCGCGCGTGATCGTGACCAACGGCATGGTCATCCCCAATTACTCCAAGCCCGACCACTGGGAGAAGTTCAACGCCCTCGGCGTGTCGCAGTACGGCCAGATGACGGCCGGCTCCTATATGTACATCGGCCCGCAGGGCATCGTGCACGGCACCACCATCACCGTGATGAATGCGGCGCGCAAGGTGCTCCAGGCCCGGGGACAGGACGGAGACGATCGCGGCGGCATGCTTTTCGTCACGGCCGGCCTCGGGGGGATGTCCGGCGCCCAGCCCAAGGCGGGCAACATCGCCGGGGTGGTGAGCGTCACCGCCGAGATCAATCCGCTCGCCGCGCGCAAGCGCTTCGAGCAGGGGTGGGTGGACGAACTCCACGACAGCCTGGATGAACTCATCCCCCGCATCCGCCGGGCCATGGCCGCCCGGGAGGTGGTCTCACTGGCCTATGTGGGCAACGTTGTAGATCTGTGGGAGCGGCTGGCGGACGAAGGCATCCGCGTGGACCTCGGCTCCGACCAGACCTCCCTCCACAATCCCTGGGCGGGTGGCTATTATCCCGTCGGCTACGGCCTGGAGGAGTCCAAGCGGATGATGGCCGAGGAGCCGGAGCGCTTCCGCGAGGCCGTGCAGGCCTCGCTGCGCCGCCAGGTCGACGCCATCAACCGGCTCGCCGCCGGGGGGATGTATTTCTTCGACTATGGCAACGCCTTCCTGCTGGAGAGCTCCCGCGCCGGGGCGGACGTCCTGCTGCCCGACGGGCGCTTCCGCTACCCGTCCTATGTGCAGGACATCATGGGCCCGCTCTATTTCGACTACGGCTTCGGCCCGTTCCGCTGGGTCTGCCTGAGCGAGGATCCCGCAGACCTGGCGAAGACCGACGCCCTGGCGGTGCAGGTCCTCTCGGAGATCGCCACCACGGCGCCCGCGGAGATCGCCGGCCAGATGCGCGACAACATCCGCTGGATCGAGGAGGCCGGCCGCAACCACCTCGTGGTGGGCTCACAGGCCCGCATCCTCTACGCCGACTGCGAAGGCCGCACCCGGATCGCCCTCGCCTTCAACGAGGCGATCCGCAGCGGCGCGATCTCGGCTCCCGTCGTGCTGGGCCGCGACCACCACGACGTGTCCGGCACCGATTCGCCCTTCCGCGAGACCTCCAACATCTATGACGGCTCGCAGTTCACCGCCGACATGGCGGTCCAGAACGTCATCGGCGACGCCTTCCGCGGCGCCACCTGGGTGTCCATCCACAACGGCGGCGGCGTGGGCTGGGGCGAAGTCATCAACGGTGGCTTCGGCATGGTCATCGACGGCTCGGAAGCGTCCGCCCGCCACATCCGCGAGATGCTCTTCTGGGACGTCAACAACGGCATCGCCCGCCGCTCCTGGGCCCGGAATCCCGGCGCCCGCTCCGCCATCGAACGCGAGATGGCCCGTACCCCCGGCCTGCGGGTCACCCTGCCCGCCCTGGCCGACGAAAACCTGATCCGACAAACCTTAGAAAACCTATGATCCATACCATTTCCAACGCACGCCTTTCGCTTGAACAACTGAAAGATATCATCGACAACCACGCCCGGCTCGTCCTCTCGGACGCATCCGTGGAAGCCATCGTCAAATGCCGCAGGTACCTGGACAGCAAGATGGAAGATATCGGCCGTCCGGTCTACGGCGTCACCACGGGCTTCGGCTCGCTCTACAACGTGACCATCCCGGCCGACGAACTCTCGCAGCTGCAGTACAACCTGGTCGTCTCCCACGCCTGCGGGGCGGGGGAGACCGTCCGTCCCGAGATCGTCAAGCTGATGCTCTTCCTCAAGGCGCAGAGCCTCTCCTACGGCCATTCCGGGGTCCAGCTCGTCACGGTGCAGCGCCTGATCGACATGTTCAACGAGGATATCCTGCCCGTCGTCTATCAGCAGGGATCGCTCGGCGCCTCGGGCGACCTCGCCCCGCTGGCGCACCTCAGCCTGCCGCTCATCGGCCTGGGCGAGGTGCTGTACCGCGGCCGGGTCCGCCCCGCCGCCGAGGTCTGGGCGGAGAAGGGCTGGGAGCCCATCACCCTGCAGTCCAAGGAGGGCCTCGCCCTGCTCAACGGCACGCAGTTCATGAGCGCCCACGCCGTCTGGTCCATCCTCAAGAGCATGCGCCTGTCGCGCTGGGCCGACCTGATCGGGGCGATGTCGCTGGACGCCTACGACGGCCGCATCGAGCCTTTCCTGCCGCTGACCCACCAGCTCCGTCCCCATGTCGGGCAGATCCTGACCGGCAAGCGCTTCATGGAGATCCTGGAGGGGAGCGAGCTCATCGGCCGCCCCAAGGAGCACGTCCAGGACCCGTACAGCTTCCGCTGCATCCCGCAGGTCCACGGCGCCGTCAAGGACAATATCCTCTATGTCAAGTCCGTGATCGAGAACGAGATCAACTCGGCCACCGACAACCCTAACATCTTCCCGGACGAGGACATGGTCATCTCCGCGGGCAACTTCCACGGCGAGCCCATCGCCATCCCGATGGACGCGCTCGCCATCGCGATGTCGGAGCTCGCCAACATCTCCGAGTGCCGCACCTACCGCCTGATCCACGGCCACCGCGGCCTGCCGAAATACCTCGTGGCCAATCCGGGCCTCAACAACGGATTCATGATCCCGCAGTATACCGCGGCTTCGATCGTGAGCCAGAACAAGGGCCTGTGCTGGCCCGCTTCCTGCGACTCCATCCCTTCGTCGCAGGGCCAGGAGGACCACGTGAGCATGGGCTCCAACGCCGCCACCAAGCTGGTGCGCGTGATCGACAACACCGAGACCGTGCTGGGCATCGAACTCTTCAACGCCGCGCAGGCGCTGGAGTTCCGCCGCCCGGCGCACTCGTCCCCGCTGCTGGAGACCCTCTTCGCCGATTACCGGGCCGAGGTGCCGTTCATCGACAACGACGTCTACATGCACCCGCTGATCGAGAAGTCCGTCCGCTTCCTGCACCGCGAACAGTACTACAAGGACCTATGCAAATCATAAACATCGGCGAACTGGCCGGCATCGCGCCCGCGGGCATGGTGCGCCGGCAGGGGGCGGAGATGTCGCAGACCGGCATCCTCCGCGATGCCTGGCTGCGCATCGAAGGCGGCCGGATCGCCGGATTCGGCCCGATGGGGGAGATGCCGGGCGGGGCCCGGGAAGAGGTTGTGGATGCGCAGGGAGGCATGGTGATGCCGGCCTTCTGCGACAGCCACACGCACGTGGTCTACGCCGGCAGCCGCGACGGCGAGTTCCTCGACAAGATCGAGGGCCTGTCCTACGAGCAGATCGCGGCCCGGGGCGGGGGCATCCTCAACTCCGCCGACCTGCTGCACCGGACTTCCGAAGAGGAGCTCTTCGCGCAGTCCCTGCCCAGGGTCCTGGAAATGATGGCAAAGGGCACGGGATCCCTCGAGATCAAGAGCGGCTACGGCCTCAATCCGGCGGACGAGCTGAAGATGCTCCGGGTCATCCGGCGCATCCGCGAGGCCGTGCCGGCGCAGGTGCGCGCCACCTTCCTGGGGGCGCACGCCGTGGGGCGCGGCTATACTCACGAGGCTTACGTGCAGGCCGTCATCGACATGATGCCCGACGCCGCGCCGCTGGCCGATTTCGTGGACGTGTTCTGCGACGAGGGGTTCTTCACCCCGGAAGATACGGACCGGATCCTCGCCGCCGGCGCCCGGCAGGGGCTGCGCCCCAAGATCCACGCCAACGAGCTCGCCGTCAGCGGCGGCGTGCAGGCCGGCGTGGTCCGGGGCGCCCTCTCGGTGGACCATCTGGAGCGGACCACCGAGGCGGAGATCGGCGCGCTCCGGGGCACGGAAACGATGCCCGTGATGCTGCCGGGGACGTCTTTCTTCCTGGGCATCCCTTACGCCCGCGCGAAGGATTTCATCGCGGCGGGGCTGGGGATCGCCCTGGCGTCCGACTACAACCCCGGATCGTCTCCGGCCGGGGACATGCGCTTCGTGATGGCCCTGGGCTGCATCCGCATGCGGCTCACGCCCGTGCAGGCCTTCAATGCCGTGACCCTCAACGGCGCCTACGCCCTGGGGCTCGGCGCGGAGACCGGCTCCGTCACGCCGGGCAAGCGCGCGGACCTGATCCTGACGCATCCCGGCTGGACGCTGACCAAGCTGCCTTACTATCACCAGACGCCGTTCATCCGCCGGGTCTTCCTGGGCGGGGAGCCGCTCTGATCCCAATCCCGACATCCCATGAAAGCCTCTCGAATCCTCAAGAAATGGACGGAGACCAGCCTGGTGCTCCGGATCCTCTGCGGCCTGTTGATCGGCGCCGCCCTCGGCCTGCTCTGCCCGAAATGGACGGGCATCGGCATCCTCGGCCAGGTCTTCGTCAGCGGCCTGCGGGCCATTGCGCCCATCCTCGTGGCCGTGCTGGTGACCGCGTCGATCGCCCGGGCGAAAGGCGGCCTGGGACCCCGTTTCCGGACGGTGATCATCCTGTACCTGGCCACGACCCTGCTGGCCGCCGTCCTGGCGGTCGCGGCCAGCTTCCTGTTCCCGGTCACGCTGAAACTGGAAGGCGTGGCGGGCGGGGAGTCCGCAGGCGGCCCGACCTCGCTGGCCGACGTGTTCACGAAGCTGCTCACGGGGATGGTGATGAACCCGGTCGCGGCGCTCGCGGAGGCCAACTACATCGCCATCCTGTTCTGGGCCATCCTGCTGGGCGTCGCGCTCCGGCTGCTGGCCGGCGGCGCGACGATCCGCATGGTCTCCGATTTCGCGGGAGCGGTGTCGCGGGTCGTGGAATGGATCATCCAGTTCGCGCCTTTCGGCATCCTGGGCCTGGTGTTCACCTCCGTCTCGGGCAACGGCCTGGACATCTTCGTCGACTACGGCAAGCTGCTGGCGTTGCTGGTCGGCTGCATGCTGGTCACGGGACTGGTGACCAATCCG
Source organism: Bacteroidales bacterium (assembly GCA_017477245.1). Lineage (GTDB taxonomy): Bacteria > Bacteroidota > Bacteroidia > Bacteroidales > UBA932 > Cryptobacteroides. The sequence goes on from JAFUWY010000022.1 coordinate 27,020, forward strand.
CTCGTCGCCGCCCTGCTGCTGCGGCGCAATCCCTACCCGCTGCTGTGGCGCTGCCTGCGCACCAGCGGGCTGAGCGCCTTCTTCACGCGCTCGTCGGCCGCCAACATCCCGATCAACATGGAGCTCTGCCGCGACCTGGGGCTGGAAGAGGATTTCTATTCGGTGAGCATCCCGCTGGGATCCACCATCAACATGAACGGCGCCGCCGTCACGATCACGGTCCTCACGCTGGCTGTCGCCCGCACAGTCGGGGTCGAGGCCAGCTTCGCTTCGGCCATCTTCCTCAGCGTGATCGCCACGCTGGGTGCCTGCGGCTCGTCCGGCGTGGCCGGCGGCTCGCTGCTCCTGGTGCCGATGGCGTGCTCGTTCTTCGGGATCCCGGGCGACATCGCCATGCAGGCGGTGGCCGTCGGATTCATCATTGGCGTGGTGCAGGATTCCATGGAAACGGCGCTCAATTCCAGCAGCGATGTCTTCTTCACGGCGACGGCGGAATATTACGACAGGCAGAAGAAACGCCGATTGTTTGGAAATGGCTGAATAAAAGCTTATCTTTGGAGAGGAAGTGTCTTCACTTCGAAGCTAACAACCAATTATTACTCATATGGAAAGAAGAGAATTTCTCAAGAAAGCGGGTTATGCCGCTGCCGGAATCGTGATCGGCGGACAGGGCCTCAGCGCCTCCAGTTACGCCCGGATCAAGGGAGCCAACGACAGGGTCAACGTGGCCGTCGTGGGCTATTCGGACCGCTTCAAGGGGTCCCTGCTGCCTGCCTTCCAGGCGAACTGCCAGAAGCAGAATTTCGACATCGTCGGCGTGTCCGACCTGTGGCGCCTGCGCCGCGAGGAGGCCAAGTCGACGCTCGAGACGCGCTTCGGCCATGCCATCAAGACGTACGTCAACAATGACCGGATGTACGAAGACAAGGACATCGACGCCGTGATCATCTCCACGGCCGACTTCCAGCACGCCCTGCATGCGGCCGAAGCGGCCCAGAACGGCAAGGACGCCTACGTGGAGAAGCCGTTCGCCGAGACGATGGCCGACGCCCGCGTGGCCAAGGCTGCCATCGAGAAGGCCGGCACCATCGTCCAGATCGGTTCCCAGCGCCGCAGCGCCCCCAACTACCATGCAGCCAATGACTACCTTCGCTCCGGCAAGTTCGGCGACATCGTCATGGTCGAGATGACCTGGAACGTCAACCAGCCTGGTCGCTGGCGCCGTCCCAACACCGTTCCCCTCCTCAAGGAAGAGGACACCGACTGGAAGCGCTACCTGATGAACCGTCCCTGGCAGGCCTTCGACCCGCGCAAGTACTTGGAGTTCCGTCTCTTCTGGCCGTTCTCTTCCGGTATCCCCGGACAGTGGATGGCGCACCAGATCGACACTGTGCACTGGTTCACCGGCTATAACTATCCGCGCAGCGTCGCTGCCAACGGCGGTATCTACCTTTGGAACGACGGCCGCACCAACTATGATACGATGACCGCGGTGCTTGACTACGGTCCCCAGGACAATCCCGCCAAGGGTTTCCAGGTCATCTACTCTTCCCGCTTCACCAACAGTGCGGGCGGCACCAAGGAGATCTACTACTCCAACGGCGGCGAGCTCAACCTCGACACCAACATGGTTACCTCCAACGGTTACCTGACGGCCGGCAACGCCCGCGCCATGGGCATGGCGGAGAACAAACTGGAGTCCTTCTCCCTGGCCTCCAACGTCAAGGTCAGCACCGACGCCAACACCGGCGGCGACCCGATGACCACGGCCCACATGCTCAACTGGATGGAGTGCGTGCGCAGCCGCAAGCAGCCGAACGCCAACTACATGGCCGGTTACAACCATTCCATTGCCTGTATCATGGTCACCGCTGCCCTGCGTACCCATGAGTTCACCGTGTTCGATCCCGCCACGCAGGAAGTGATGGCTGGCGGCAAGCCTTTCCAGTATTGATACCATGAAGAGAATCCTGTATTTGCTGCCCCTGCTGGCCTTGCTGGCCGGCTGCGGCAACGCCCCCAAACAGGCCGAAGTGACTTTCGTGCGTGACGATGCCGCCCGCAAGGTGGACGTCAACATCGACGGATCCTATTTCACGTCCTACATCTATCCGCAGGACATGGAGAAGCAGGTCCTCTGGCCGATCATGACCGCTTCCGGCAAGGACATCACCCGCGGTTATCCCCGCGCCCCGCGCGCTTTCGAGAGCACGGACCACCCGCACCACGTGGGCCTGTGGTTCAATTTCGGCAACGTCAACGGACTGGACTTCTGGAACAATTCCTTCGCCATCCCCGCCGAGCGCAAGCCGATGTACGGGTCCGTGGTCTTCGACAGGATCGTCTCCGCCGAAGGCAACAAACTCGTCACCTTGGCCAACTGGGTGGACAATGACGGCAAGGTCCTCATGAAGGAGGAGACCACGTTCACCTTCGCCGGCACGGCCAATGAGCGGTCCATCGTCCGCGAGGCCAAGCTGACGGCCGTCGAGCCCGTCCTCTTCAAGGAGAACAAGGAGGGTATGCTGGGCCTTCGGGTCGACCGCGCCTTCCAGAAGCCGTCCAACCGTCCGGAGCGCTACACGGATGCCAACGGGATCGTGACCGAGGTGGCCACGGTCAACAACGAGGGCATCAACGGCGAGTATGTCAACAGCCTGGGCGACAAGGGCGACGACGTGTGGTCGAAGCGTGCCGAGTGGACGATGCTCAACGGCACCAAGGAAGGGGATCCGATCTCCATCCTGATCATCGACGGCAAGGGCAACCCCAACTTCCCGGCCTGGTCGCATGCCCGCGGATACGGCCTCTTCGCCGTCAACAGCATGGGTGGCAAGGACTTCGACAAGACCCTCACCGAGCCGGTCGAGCTCAGCCTCAACCCCGGCCAGAGCGTGACCTTCTGCTACAAGGTGGTCATCAAGGACGGCGGTTTCTTGACTTCCGAGGGAGCCGACGCCATCGCCAAGGAGTTCAACAAGTAAGTCCCTGACTGATTCTGCAGATCCTTCCCGTCCGGGCGCTGCCTGGCGGGAAGGATTTTCCGTTGAAAATCCCTATCTTTGCATGTATATGCACGAACTTATCTGTCCCCATTGCAAGAAGCCGTTCGCGGTCAACGAAGACGACTACGCGGCCATCCTGAGCCAGGTCAAGGGCGCCGAATTCGACGCCGAGGTCTCCCGCCGCATCGCCGAGCTCCACAAGCAGCACGAGGCCGAGCAGGAAGCCCGCGAGGCCAAGGCCGGGCAGGCCCATCAGCTGGAATTGTCCCGGAAGGACAAGGTCATCGGCGAGAAGGAAAACGAGATCCTGCGCCTCCGCGAGCAGCTCTCCGCCATGGGAGAGCGGCGCGAGCTGGAGCTCAGCGTGGCCGTGGCCGAGAAGGAGAAGAAGATCGCCGAGCTGCAGTCGCAGGCGCGCCTGGTGGCTTCGGAGGCGAACCTCCGCGAACAGAGCATCGTCAGTGACTACGAAGGCAAGCTCCGGCTGGCCAAATCCGAGGCTTCCGTCCGGGAGAAGGGGATGAAGGAGGATTACGAGTCCCGGCTGCGCATCGCGAACGAGGAGGTCGAGCGGCTGAAGGACTTCAAGGTCCGCCTGTCCACCAAGATGGTCGGCGAGACGCTGGAAGCCCATTGCAGCAACGTCTTCAACGGCGAGATGCGCCCGATGTTCCCGAACGCCTATTTCGAGAAGGATAATGACGCTTCCGGAGGCTCCAAGGGGGATTTCATCTTCCGGGATTACGAGGACGGCACGGAGTATATCTCCATCATGTTCGAGATGAAGAACGAGATGGACGAGACGGCCACCAAGCACAAGAACGAGGACTTCTTCCGCAAGCTGGACCAGGACCGCACCGAGAAGAAGTGCGAGTACGCCGTGCTGGTCTCCCTGCTGGAGCCCGACAGCGAGTTGTACAACACCGGCATCGTGGACGTGTCCTACCGCTATCCGAAGATGTTCGTGATCCGCCCGCAGTTCTTCAAGTCCCTGATCATGCTGCTGGTCAACGCAGCCAGGAATACGGTGGGATACAAGAAAGAGCTCGCCCTGGCCCGCAGCCAGAACGTGGACGTGACCAATTTCGAGAACAAGCTGCTCGAGTTCCGCAGCAAGTTCGGCGACCACTATACCCGCGCCGCGGGCAAGTTCGAGGACGCCATCAAGCAGATCGACGACACCATCAAGAAGCTCCAGGCCGTCAAGAAGAGTTTCGAGCAGTCCGAAAACTACCTGCGCCTGGCCAACCAGGATGCCGAGGAGCTGACCATCCGCAAGCTCACCTACAAGAATCCGACGATGAAGGCCAAATTCGAAGAGGCCCGCCGGACCGGAGCAGGGGAGCCCGGCGGCGAGACCTCTTCCAAGTAGGACGTCCTCCTATTTCAGCAGCTTGACGAGCTGCTCCACGATGCCCGGCGCAGGACAGCCGGGATACCCTTTCAGCATCAGCATGCACGCCAGTTCGTCCTTGTCGTAGTGGTTGTGGTCCCGGAAGCAGGAGATGATGGCCCGGGCCGCAGCCTCCCTGGACGCGTATCCGTTGGCCGCATAGTCTGCGACATAGGCGTTGAAGATGGCGTCGGCATGCTGACCGATCTCGACGAATCCCAGGTAGTCGGGGTCCTGCTGCGCGCGCTGTGCAGCCACTTTCCGCACGATGACGTCGTAGGTGTCCCGGCGGTAGCTGTCGAAGGTCTGGGTCTGCGGGTCGTAACCCTTCGTGTGGTTGCTGACGGCCCCGTGGGGCGTGTAGGAGTTGAGGATGACGCGGGCCCCCATCGCCTCGGCGGCGTCGAAGTAGTAGTTCACGTCGTCCTCGAAGGTGGAATTCAGGCCGTTGGTCCCGTTGTTGCCCAGCATCACGATGTCTCCGGGGCAGATGTCCAGCAGGACGGCCGCGAGCTTGCCCTGCTGGTAGTAGGTGCTGAGGTTGCGGCCGCCGGCTCCCTGGTTGGCGAATTCGCACAGCTCGGCCAGGGCCGGGAAGTCGGTGCCGAAGATCCGCTCCAGGCGCCAGGCCCACGACCCGTTGCTGGCCGAGGTCGAGTCGCCGATGTGGTGTACCTTGGGTTTCGCGCGACGCGCAGGCGTCGGCAGCAGGGTGAGTTTGACGTTTTCGATCTTGGCTTCACCCCCGGCGCCGGGGCCGATGCGCAGGTCGAACACGTCCCGCGGGCATGCCACCACCAGCGTATCCGTGCCCATCGTGTCGCGTCGTCCCAGGATGTATCCGGCCAGGTCGCTGTTGACGTAGCCGGAGGAGAGGACGCCCTGGTAGGTGACTTCGACCCGGTACAGGCGGCCTTTCTCGACCTGGGCCTCGAAGCGCTCCGCATCGGCGTTCGGCGAGACGGCCTCGCAGGCCGCGATGTCGACGGTCCCGCAGGCCTCGTCGGCGAATCCGATGCTGAAGAAATCGGGATTCGAGGTCTCCTTCCACTTGACCGCTCCGCTCTTCGCGATGATCCTGCCCCTGGCGTCCGCTACGGATGCCTGGCAGGTCTCTCCTTTCTTGTCCAGCTCCAGGGTGATGGTGTACCAGCGGTCCGTCCGGACCTTGCCGGCCTTGCCTCTCCGGGTCAGCGGGGTGTCGTTGAGCGTGACGGTCTGTCCGTCGAACAGCAGCGTGACGGGATTGGTGTAGAGCCGGTTGTTGTTGCGGAACGGGAAGCGGGAGCTCAACGTCAGGACGGCTCCGGGCCCGTGGAAGCGCACCTTGGCGCTGAAGACCATCTCCGAGACGGGCGGCGTGAAGGATTTGGCGAACACGTGCGACTGGCCGGTCTCCTGCGCGCTGAAGCGGATGTATCGGGTCCCGTCCGGGTCCTTGCAGAATTCGGCCTGCCGGGAGTCGTCGCTGCCGGCGACGATCCACTTCCCGAACACGATGTCCTGGGCTTGCCCGTACCGCTCAGCGAGCACTTTCGCGCCGAGGAGCTGGTCTGGGTACCCGTTGAAATCCTTGGGATAGCCGCCTTCCGGGAGCGTCTGCGTGTTCGGGATCCGTTCGTTGCCCAGGGCGACCACGGGCATCTCGGCGCGGAACGTCTTGCCGCCCACCTTCAGGACGGCCCGGAGCGAGCCGTAGAAATTCATGGGGACGTTGCGCAGGTCGAAGCTGGTCGCGAGGGAAGCCTTGCCGTTGACCGAGAACGCGCCGTAGGAGTCGCAATACTGCCCGGGCAGGTCGTTTTCGGTCTGGAAGCCTGCCGCGTCCCAGTCCACGGAGAACCCTTCGGATTTGAGCGCCGTCTCGCTGACGGGCTTGCCGTCGGCATCCCAAACCGTGAGGCTGAATGCGTTGGCGTGGGGGGTGTCGGTCGTCGGGCCGAACGTCAGTTTCTGGTTCCCCTCGATCCGGACCCTGGCGATCCGGTCCGCAATGGCTCCGCTGGCATCGATGCCGAGGGAGAAGGCGAGGAGCGCAATCGCGCTGAACAGTGGAAGATGTTTCATATCGATGGTGTACAGGAATTTCATTCGGACTTGTCCTTGGCCCAGGTATTGGCGAGGATGACCACGACGATGCAGGCGACGAGCGTGAATGCCGTAAAAGAGAAACTGGCGGTCATCGATTCTTTGCCGAGCAGGAACATCATCGGGGCCTCGGCGACCAGCAAACCCCCGACCAGGCCGCGCAGCCGTTTGATGTTGTATGCGGCCCTTTCTTCCTGGGAAGCGGTGTTGTACCCCGCAATCAGGTTGTCTCCCTTGCCCATGATGACCAGGATGCCCGTGATCAGAAACAGGGCGGCGAGTATGTAAACGATGATCATATCGACTCCGTTTTGTCCGTATGAAGATAGCTACATTCCGCCAAATCTCCAAGGATCGGCGCCGCCAAACCGCATCCGAGTGTGCACATCGTCCCGAAATCATGGACGTTGTGCACGAAAACGGCGCGAAACGTGCATAACGTCCAAGTTTTAAGGACGTTGTGCACGGGGCTCCGTTCCGGGCATGGAACCCCATTTGATGCCGCCATTCAGATCCTGGGCTTTTGGATAACCCGGATAATCAGGGAAACGAAATACACGATGAGACCGTAGAGGACCGGTATAAGACTGATCTTGATGCCGCCGGCGACAATGTTTTTCGCAACGTCATCATGTGCGGACA
>JAFUWY010000002.1 GCA_017477245.1 Bacteroidales bacterium
AGGGCCCAACGCCTGTTTAGCCTTCAAATTTTCTGAAGGCGGATCGGAGCGTAGCGACGCAGGGGGTTTGGGGGAATCGTCCCCCAATGAATTAGGGCCAAGGGCCCAACGCCTGTTTAGCCTTCAAATTTTCTGAAGGCGGATCGGAGCGTAGCGACGCAGGGGGTTTGGGGGAATCGTCCCCCAATGAATTAGGGCCAAGGGCCCAACGCCTGTTTAGCCTTCAAATTTTCTGAAGGCTAAACAGGCGTTGTGGCCGCCGAAGCCGAAGGAATCGGAAAGTCCCAGGTTGACGTCCGTCCGGACAGCGACGTTGGGGGTATAATCCAGGTCGCACTCGGGGTCGGGGGTGTCGAGGTGGACCGTCGGGGGGACGATGCCCTCCTGCAGGGCCAGGACCGTGGCGACGGCCTCGATGGCGCCGGTGGCGCCGAACATGTGGCCGTGCATCGACTTGGTGCTGCTGATGTGGCACTTGTAGGCGAAATCGCCCATCGCGACCTTGTAGGCCTTGGTCTCGGCCACGTCGTTGAGGAGCGTGCCGGTGCCGTGGGCGTTGATGTAGACGTTGTCGTGCTCCGGGTCGAAGCCGGACTGCTCCAGGGCGAGCTTGATGCAGGCGGCCTGCGTGGTGCCGTCCGGGCGCGGGGCCGTGGCGTGGTAGGCGTCGCAGGTGCTGCCGTAGCCCGTGACCTCGGCATAGATGTGGGCGCCGCGGGCCTTGGCGTGCTCCATCTCCTCGAGGATGAGGATGGCGGAGCCGTCGGCCATCACGAAGCCGCTGCGGTTGGCGTTGAACGGCAGGGAGGCATACTGCGGGTCCGTGGCGCGGGTGAGCGCCTTGGCGTTGGCGAAGCCGGCGATGCCGATGGGGATGGTGCAGTGGTCCGTGCCGCCGGCGATGACGGCGTCGGCATAGCCGTGCCGGATGGCCCGGTACGCCTCGCCGATGGAGTGCGTGGAGGTGGCGCAGGCCGTCACGATGTCGATGCAGGAGGCCTGGGCGCCGAACTTGATGGCGATCTGGCCGCCGGCCATGTCGCTGATCATCGTGGGGACGAAGTTGGGGGATACCCACTGGCCGGACGGATCCTCGAAGAATTTCTGCAGCTCGCGCTGGATGGTCTGGAAACCGCCGATACCGGAGCCGACGTAGGTTGCGAGCCGGTCCGGATCGATGTTCTCTCCGGAGACGAGTCCGGAATCCTTCATCGCCTGCCAGGCAGATGCCATGGCGAAGACGGTGAACGGATCCTGCTTGCGCACGAAAGGCTTGTCCATGCCGTACTCCTCCGGGTTGAAGCCCCGGACCATGCCGCCGATCTTGACGGCCAGGTTGTCGGTGGGGAATTCAGTGATATAATCGATGCCGCAGACACCGTCCACGAGGTTTTTCCAGAAAGTCTGGACGTCGTTGCCGATGCAGGAGAGGACTCCCAGCCCGGTCACAGCTACTCTTTTGTCCATCAGTTCATGAATTTTGGATTCGCAAAGGTAGTAAATAATTCTTATATTTGCAGTTCATCGTATTATGACCGCATCCGAATGTCCCTGAGAGACCAGGTTCCCCATTATCTGCTGGACCGCAACCAGGTCAGCTCGACCGTCTTGTACACGGCCCTGTTCTCGCTGGTGTTCATCGTGGTCAGCGTCCCGTTCTCCGGGCATGCCTGGTTCGGGCTCGGCGCCAGCGAGACCTTCTATTACACGCTCGCTTTCGTGCTGACCGCCGCGCTGCTGGTGATCCTCAGCCGGGTCCTGATGTTCCGCTGCCGCCGCCTCGCCGGCTTCACCCTGCTCGGCTACGTCATCTGGATCATCGTCGAGATCCTCGCCGTGGCCCTGCTTTATACGGTGTTCACCTGCGAGGGCGCCCGCCACGGGATCCTCGGGGCGTCCGCCCGCAGCCCGTGGGCGGTCTTCGAGGCCGCCCTGGTCTACAGCGCGGTCTGCCTGGGCTTCCCCTTCACCTTCTGCTCCTTGCAGGCGGCCCTGCGGGACAAGGACAATACGATCCGCCTGATGAACTACGGCAACGTGGTCAGCGACCGGCCCGCCGCGCCGTATCCCGAGAAGCGCATCACCCTGTTCGACAACAACGGCGTGATGAAGTTCTCCATCAGCTCCGACAACCTCTATTTCATCGAGTCCGACGACAACTACATCAAGGTGTGGTACATGGACAGCTCGGGCGAGATGAAGCAGTACATGCTGCGCTGCCGGCTCAAGACGGTGGAGGACAGTTTCGCGGACAGCGAGCTCGTCCGCTGCCACCGCAAATACATCGTCAACATCCGCAAGGTGTCCATCCTGAAATCCGCGAAGGACGGCTACCGGATCGACTTCGGCATCGAATCGGTCGAGCCGATCCCCATTTCGAAAACCTACGAGCAGGCCGTGCTGGCCCGCTTCAATTCCCGATAGATTATGTGGCAAAGAATCCAAACCCTGTACCTGATCCTGGCGACGGGCCTCGTCGCCGCCCTGTTCTTCTGCACCAAGGCGGGAGACATCACCTATACTGAATACTGGCCCTATGCCATCCTGCTGATCGTCATCGCCTTCCTGCAGGTGATGGCCACGACCACGTGGAAGCACCGCATCTTCCAGATGCGCACCGCCTCGCTCGCCGCCATCATCCTGATCGGCCTGCAGGCCTGGCTGGTCGTGGACTTCATCTCGACGCACAACGACCCGGTCTTCCACGTCACGGCCGTCTTCCCGGTCGTCGCGGCGATCCTCGACTTCCTGGCCGCCCGCAGCATCCTCGCGGACGAGATGCTGGTGCGCAGCGCCGACCGGCTCCGCGCCGCCAAACGCAAGAAGAAATAACCCGCAATAACCACAGTATGAGAATCCCTGAATCTGAACTGATCATCAACGGCGACGGATCCGCGTTCCACCTGCACATCCGTCCGGAGCAGCTTGCCGACAAGGTCATCCTGGTCGGAGACCCTGGCCGTGTGGCCATGGTCAAGTCGTACTTCTCCGCGGTCACGGCCGAAGGCGCCTCCCGCGAATTCGTCTGGGCCACGGGCTGCTACAACGGCCAGTCCGTCACGGTCCTGTCCACCGGCATCGGCACCGACAACATCGACATCGTGATGACGGAGCTCGACGCCCTGGCCAACGTGGATTTCGAAACCCGCGAGGTCCGGCCCGAACACCGCACGCTGGACATCCTGCGGATCGGCACCTGCGGCGCCATCCAACCGGAGGTCCCCCTCGGCGCGTTCATCTTCTCCCACATCTCCGTGGGCTGCGACGGCCTGCTCAACTGGTATGAAGGCCGGGACCGCATCGCCCTGCAGGATTTCGAGGAGGCTTTCAAGAAGCACGTCCACTGGGACCGCCACCTTCCGGACCCGTATTTCGTGCGCGCCAGCGATAAGCTGATCCGCATCTTCGAGGATTGCACGGTAAAGGGCATGACCATCTCCGCCCCGGGCTTCTACGGCCCCCAGGGCCGCGTGGTGCGCCAGGGGCTGGCGATGCCGGACATGCTCCGGGATTTCGAGAGCTTCGAGTTCGACGGCTACAAGATCACGAACTTCGAGATGGAAGGCTCCGCGCTGGCCGGCCTCGCCGCCAAGCTGGGCCACAACGCCGGCACGGTCTGCTGCGCCATCGCGCACCGCTACCACCATGCCGCCAATACGGACTACAAGCCCCGCGTGGCGGAGCTTGTCGAACTGGCCTTGCAGAAGCTGACGGCGTAAGTCCGTCTAATCCTTGGGTTTATAGAGGTCGCGGGCGGAGAAGCTCCGCCATCCCATATCCTGGATTCCTGCATCATCGACAAGGGCGTCTACCCGGCGGTAGATGCCCTTGACGGCATTCTCCTCCAGGAAACGGAGCTCCTCCGGGAAGTTGCGCAGCATGGAGGCGGCGATCTCGTGGCCGGCGTCCTTGAAGCGGTAGATCTGGACGTTGGCCCCGGTGATGTCCATCTTGCCGGCGAGCGCGTCCGAGCCGGCGAACTGGTTGCGGAACAGTGTGATCAGGCCGTAGGGGACGATCCTGTCGGCCGTGCCGTGCAGCAGCATCGTCGGGCAGGGCTTCTGCTTGTAGGTGATGCGGCCGTCCATCGAGAAGACGGCGCCCGCGAAGGCCATCACCCCGGCGTAGTTGAACCAGCCGGGCAGGAGGGACTTGGCCAGCGGTCGTCCGTTGCAGATCTCCCACTCGGCCTGCAGGGCCGTCATGGCGCCTGCGGACGAGCCGCTGACGATGATCCGGTCGGGATCGATCCCGAGGTCGTAGGCGTTGTCTATCAGGTAATTGGTGGCTGCGAACAGGTCCTCGACGGCGATTTCGATCGCATGCAGCAGGGCCGGCAGGGCGGACAGGTCCGGGCGGATCTTCTGTCCCTTGAGCCCCAGGCGGTAGTCGATCGCGGCGACGTTGTAGCCGGCGTCGGCGAGCTGGCGGAACCAGACGCGGTCGCGCGGATAGTCGCGCCGTCCGGACAGGAAGGCGCCGCCGAAGATGTGGACGACCACCGGCTTGCGCAGGGAGTCCGCGCACGGCCCGGCGTCCGGCCTGGCCGCGTAGAAATCCAGGAAGAGGTCGCAGGTGTCCCGGTGTGCGAAACAGAGGGTCGCGTCGGGGTCGGGGACCTGGTCCGTGCCGGGACCGTCATGCCGTTCCTGGGCCCGGAGCGCCGCGGCCGGAACGGCCAGCAGCAGGAGGAAGAGAAGGATCCGTTTCATCTCAGCTGTAGATATTGGTTTTGTCCTGTACGCTGCCCAGCAGGTGTGTCAGCTGCTCGCCCAACGGCCCCAGCATGTCCTGGAGCCTGGGCAGCGGTGCTTCATGCTCCTGCCGCGGCAGAATGAACCCGTGTCCACGCATGAGCGCATACAGATCATCGTACCGGAGCCCCCGGGCCCGCAGGTAGTCTGCCGCGGCTCCCTGGCCGGAGCGCACCAGCGCCAGCAGGAAATGGGTGGAGAGGATCTCCGTCTGGGCGGACCGGAGCATCTCGTAGCCGGCTACGGTCAGCAGGGCGCCGGCGGCCCGGGTCGGGCGGACCCGGGCGCGGTCGGCCCAGGGGACGGCGCGGTCGGCGAAGACGCAGCGGTCGACGGTGAGTTTCAGCTCCGGGAGGTCGATCCCGCAGGCTTCCAGGGCGCGGCAGGCGTCGTTGTCGCGGTGGCGCAGCAGCCCGAGCACGATGTGGTCCGCGCCGATGCCGTAGCTTCCGGTGCGCATCGCCTCGTCCCGGGCATACCCGATGACGGTCAGCATCTCTTGTGAGAACTTGACGAGCATGTGCCTAAGATTATGGACAAAAATAGCAATTTAATCGGATTTTTGTGTTAAATTTGCGTGTTTAGATATATTGTGTTTTTTATGGATAGTGAGGTAAAGAATCCTGAAGAAATTCAGGAGGAAGTGACAGGGATTATCGAACCGGTCGAGATCGACCATGAGATGCGTACGGCGTACATCGATTATTCGATGTCCGTCATCGTGTCCCGCGCCCTCCCGGATGCCCGGGACGGCCTGAAACCCGTCCAGCGACGGGTCCTTTTCGGAATGGACGGCCTGGGCCTGAGTTACAGCGGCCAGACCAAGAAATCCGCCCGTATAGTCGGTGAAGTGCTCGGTAAGTTCCACCCGCACGGCGATTCCAGCGTCTACGACGCCATGGCCCGCCTGGCGCAGAACTGGAACCAGCGCTACCCCCTGGTCTACGGCCAGGGCAACTTCGGATCGATGGACGGCGACCCCGTGGCCGCCATGCGATACACCGAGGCCAAGCTCGAGAAGATGACGGAGGACGTCCTCGCCGACCTCGACAAGGACACCGTCGACATGACGCTCAACTTCGACGACTCCCTCCAGGAGCCGACCGTGCTCCCCACCAAGCTCCCGCTGCTGCTGCTCAACGGCTCGGCGGGCATCGCCGTGGGCATGGCCACGAACATGGCGCCGCACAACCTCGGCGAGGTCTGCGACGCGATCTGCGCCTACATCGATAACCCCGATATCACCACCGAGGAGCTGATGGAGCACATCCAGGGCCCGGACTTCCCGACCGGCGGCATCATCATGGGCCGCCAGGGCATCATCGACGCCTACAACACCGGCCGCGGCCGCGTGGTGATCCGCGCCAAGACCGAGATCGAGGAGGGTGACAACGGCCGCGAGACCATCGTCGTGACCGAAGTCCCGTACATGGTCAACAAGGCCGACATGCTCTCCCGCATCAGCGAGATGGTGCACGAGAAGAAGATCGAGGGCATCGCGGACATCCGCGAGTTGACCAACCGCGAGGGCATCCGCATCGAATTCCTCGTCAAGAAGGAAGCGAATGCCAACGTGGTGCTCAACACCCTGTTCAAGTATACGGCGCTGCAGAGCAGCTTCTCCATCAACAACGTGGCCCTCGTGAACGGCCGTCCCCGCACCATGACCCTCAAGGACATGCTCGGGACCTTCGTGGACTTCCGCCACGAAGTGGTGGTCCGCCGCACCCGCTTCGAGCTGGACAAGGCCCTCAAGCGCGCCCACATCCTCGAAGGCCTGCTCAAGGCCATCGACGTGATCGACGAGATCATCGCGATCATCCGGGCATCCCGCAGCGTGGACGATGCCAAGGCCACGCTCATGGCCACCTTCGGCTTCGACGACATCCAGGCGGCCGCCATCGTGGAGATGCGCCTGCGCCAGCTCACCGGACTCGAGAAGGAGAAGCTCCAGGCCGAATACGACGAGCTGGAAAGATTCATCGCCCGCTGCCGGGAGATCCTTGCCAGCGACTACGAGCAGCTCGCCATCGTCAAGCGCGAGACCGAGGAGCTCAAGGCCCGCTACGGCGACCCGCGCCGCACCGAGATCACCCTGTCCGAGGACGAATTCAACCCCGAGGACTTCTATGCCGACGAGGATGTCGTGATCACGATCTCCCACCTCGGATACATCAAGCGCACGGCCCTGACCGAGTTCCGTACCCAGGCCCGCGGCGGCGTGGGCAAGAAGGCCAGCGCCACCCGCGACGAGGACTTCATCGAGCACATCTACGTGGCGAACATGCACTCCACCATGCTCTTCTTCACGGACAAGGGCATGTGCTACCGCCTCAAGGTCTACGAGCTGCCCGAAGGCTCCCGCACCTCCAAGGGCCGCGCCATCCAGAACCTGCTGTCCATCGACCCCGAGGACCGCATCAAGACCTACCTCAATGCCCGTTCGATCGAGGATCCGGCCTATACCGACAACCATTTCGTGACCCTGATCACCAAGCGGGGCGTCATCAAGAAGACCAACCTGACGGAGTATTCCAACCGCCGCAGCCGCAACAAGGGCATCATCGCCATCAACATCCGCGAGGGAGATGAACTGCTCGACGCGCTCCTGACCGACGGCGGACACGAAATCATGATCGCCGCCCGGGCCGGCCGCTGCTGCCGCTTCAACGAGGAGGAGGTACGCGCCCTCGGGCGCAATTCCTCCGGCGTGCGCGGCATCAGCATCGAGGACGACGACGAGGTGGTCGGCGCTGTCTCGTGCGACCCGTCAGCTCCCGATGCTTCCGCCCATACCATCCTGGTAGTCAGCGAGAACGGCTATGGCAAGCGCTCCGACCCGCAGGAGTACCGCCTGACTTCCCGCGGCGCCAAGGGCGTGAAGACGATCAACATCACCGACAAGACTGGCCCGCTTGTTGCAATAAAGAGCGTGACGGAGGACAACGACCTGATGATCATCACCAAGTCGGGTCTGACGATCAGGATGGCCGTCACCGACATCCGGGTCGCCGGCAGGGCTACCCAGGGTGTGAGACTGATCAACATCCGGGAGGGAGATGCCATCGCCGCCGTGTCGCCGGTCGCCAAGGCGGAGGATGAGACAGGAACCCCGGAGGTGGCACCCGAAGCGGAAGCAACCGCATAATTGACAATGAATCAAAGCATTTTAACTTTTAACGAATAACCCAATGAAAAAGATCTTAGCAATCATCGCAATCGCTGCTTCCATGTTTGCAGTGAATGCACAGGCCCAGAACGCCAAGAGCGTCGCCGCTGCCAAGGCCGCGGTCGACAAGGCCCAGGCTGCCGTGGAGAATGCGAAGCAGAATACCAAGACCGCTACTTGGCTCAAGTACGGCCAGACCCTGCTCGACGCATACAACGCCCCGGCCGGCAACGTCTGGGTGGGCATGTCCGCCCAGGAACTCCAGGTCCTCTCCGGCGGCGAGAAGCCCGTCTCCGAGAGCCAGGCCGTGGTCGGTGGCCAGCCGATGCTCAAGCAGGAGTATGCCAACAAGAACATCTACTTCAACCAGGCCGGCCAGGTCGCGCTCATCGAAGTGACCAAGCCGGTGGTGGAGAATGCCCTCGGCAAGGCCCTCGACGCCTACAAGAAGGCCGCCGAGCTCGATGCCAAGGGCCAGAAGACCAAGGACATCCAGACCGCGATCGGCAACATCGCCTCCAAGTACATGGACGATGCCTACAACGCCTACACGATGGGTGACATGGCCAAGGCTTCCTCCCTCTTCGAGGAGGCCGCGAAGGCTTCCGCCACCGCTCCGCTCAGCCAGATCGACACCAACGCCCTGTACAACGCCGGCTTCACCGCCTGGTCCGCCCAGAACTGGAACCGTGCCCAGGGTTTCTTCCAGGAGTGCCTCAAGAACAACTACTTCGGTGAGGGCGGCGAGGTCTATGCCAAGCTCGGCGACATCGCCGACAAGCTGGGCGACAAGGCCGGTGCCATGAACATCCTCAACGAGGGCCGCGCCAAGTTCCCGGGCAGCCAGACCATCATCATCGGCCTGATCAACCAGTACATGACCGAGGGCAACCACGACCAGGTGTTCTCCCTCCTGCGCGAAGCCCAGAAGAACGAGCCGAACAACGCTTCCCTCTACTATGTCGAGGGCAACACGCTTGCCGACATGGGCAAGGTCGACGAAGCCCTGGCCGCCTACGACAAGGCTTCCCAGGTCAACCCGGCCTACGAATACGGCTACATCGGCAAGGGCAAGTTCCTGTATGACCGCGCCGTCGACATCCAGGACAAGGCCAACGCCGAGTCCGACGACGCCAAGTACATGGCGCTGATGGCTGAGTTCGAGAAGAGCCTCAAGGGCTGCATCGAGCCGTTCGAGAAGGCTTTCGAGGTCACCAAGGACGAGAGCCTGAAGAAGGCCGTGGCCGAGTACCTCAAGAACGCCTGCTTCCGCTTCCGTTCCGAGAGCGCTGACTTCCAGGCCAAGTACGAGAAGTACAACAACTACATGAACAGCTAGTCGTTCAGTCTTCGATCCCGGTGGCTTCCAGTACGCGCCGGTACGTAGACATCATATTGTCGAAATCTGAAGGAGTGAGCCAATCGCCGCGGCGGTTGGCCCACTCTTTTACGAAGAGGGTGGCATAGCTGTCGGGAAGCAGCATCCCGGGCAGGGTGCACCAGGTGAAGCGGAGCTCGGGCTCGAGCATCCGCTTCTCCCCGCTTACGGGGTCGTGGACGAAGCGCAGGACGGCCATCAGGCCGATGCGGGTGTTGGTGGCGCTCATGTTGGAGACGGCGTTGCCCAGCGAATAGATGACGGGGACACCCCGGAGATGCGTCGTGTCCTGCACCACGTGCGGATGCGCGCCCACGACGGCGTCGACACCCTGTCCGGCGAGCCACTGCGCCCATTCCTGCTGGGCGTCGTCGTGGCGCAGCCGGTATTCCGTGCCCCAGTGCGGCAGGGCCACGACGAAGTCGGCGCCCTGCTCCCGCGCGCGGCGGATGGCGGCGCCCACCTCGTCCTTGCGCATCCGGTTGACGGCGGGCCACTCCGACTGGGCGGCGTAGTTGGTCCCGTAGGTGAAATTGACCAGGGCGATCCGGATCCCCTGGCGGAAGAGGAAGAGGGGATAGGAATCCTGCCGCTCGCCGGCGTCGCGGGCCGCGCCCGTCTGCCGGACCCCCAGCGAATCGCGAATCTGCGCGTAGACGTCCAGGGTCCGCTCCAGCCCCTTAGGCCCGCGGTCCAGGACATGGTTGTTGGCCGTGAGGAACACGTCGATGCCGCAGTCTTCGGCCGCATACCACGCATAGTAGTCCGGCGTGGAGAAGGAAGGATAACCGGCATAGGGCTTCCCGCCGAGCGGGAATTCCAGGTTCGCCACCGCGAAATCGGCCTTCCGCAGGGCGGGGCTGATGCGCTCCAGAAAGGGGTGGTGGTCATATTCCAGCTGGCGGGCGTGCATCATCACGTCGCCGATCACGGCGACCGTCACGGTGTCCGGTCCGGCCGGGATCGCTTTCGGGAACGGGATTTGATATTGTCGGGAGAAATAAGGATATCGGGCCGGCTGCGCCCCGAGGCTTGCGCAGGTGAAGACAAGCGGGAGCAGGAGGGGTATGAGGCGGAACGGTTTCATAGGATTGTACAAATATAAGACTTTTTGTAAATTTGCCGGAATGAAAAAATGTCTGATGATTTCCGCGCTGGCCGTCTCGGTCTGCCTGCTGGGGGGATGTGATTTCTTCCGCCAGCTGGCCGGTCGTCCCACTTCGCAGGACATTGCGGCCAAGCGTGAGCGGATCGAACGGGAGGCGGAGGCGCACCAGCGCCGCCTGGACTCGCTCAAGGCGGTCCAGAAGCAGATCTCCGATTCGCTGGCGACCCTCGACTCGCTGCGCAAGACCAAGGATGCCATCCGCTCCACCAAACAGCTCGCCACGCGCGCGGACTACCAGCCTGAATACCGTTATTATGTAATGGTCGGCGCCTTCAGCAGCCAGGCCAACGCCGCCAGGCAGGCGGCCAAGGTCGAGGCGGCCGGGTACCCCGCCACGGTCATCCCCTTCAAGAACGGCTTCAATGCCGTGGGCGTCTGCCCGTCCAACAGCCTGACCGAGGTGTTCGCCTCGCTGCGCAAGGTCCGCCAGGAGCGCTTCTGCCCGGCGGATGCCTGGATCCTCAACAACGAGAGCCTATGAGAAAGCTGCTGACCCTCTTGTTGCTGCTGCCCGTCTGCGTGGCCGCATCCGCGCAGTTCCGCGCGGGTTACCGCTCGCTGGACGACTCCGAGGCCGTCGCCGCGATGAAGGAGCACGTCTCCTACCTGGCTTCCGCCGCCCTGGAAGGCCGCAAGGCCGGCTCGGAAGGCGAGGCCGATGCGGCCGCATACGTCGCCGAGAAGCTCGCCTCATACGGACTGGAAGTCCTGAGCGGCCCCGACGGCGAACTGTTCGGCATGAAGCAGGAGGGGGGTGACACCCTGACCTCCCGCAACGTCATCGCTTATATCCCCGGCTATGACCGCACGCTGAAGGACCGCTACATCGTGATCAGCGCCCGCCTGGACAACCTGGGTTCCATGACGGTCAACGTCGATGGCGGGCAGCGCGAGAAGATCTACTACGGCGCCAACGGCAACGCCTCGGGCCTCGCCGTGCTGATGGAGCTGGGCCGGATGCTGTCCGCGCACAGCGTGCTGCTCAAGCGCTCCGTCGTCCTGGCCGCCTTCGGCTCCTCGCAGGAATCCGGGGCGGGGGCGTGGTATTTCCTCAACCGTTCCTTCCAGGCCGCGGACCGCATCGACGCCATGATCGAGCTCGACATGCTCGGCACGGAGTCCAACGGTTTCTATGCCTTCACGGCCTCCAATCCGGACCTCAACAAGCTCGTGGAGGCGGTCAACGCGACCCTCCAGCCGATCCGTCCGGAGCTGGTCACCCTCGAGCCGGTGGCCTCCGACCGCCGCATCTTCTACGACAAGGAGATCCCTGCCGTCCTCTTCACGACGGGGATGTATCCCGAATACAATTCCGACCGCGACACGCCGTCCATCCTCGAGTACGACGGGATGGAGCGCGAGCTGGAGTACCTCTACAATTTCTCCCTGGCCCTGGTCAACGGCGGCAAGCCGGAATTCCGGAAGGACGAGGAGGGACGGTCGCGGGGCCTGCTGGAACCCGACGTCATCTCCTTCTATGACTGCGACGTCCGCCCGACCTTCTTCCGCTCCAGCGACCCGGCGGAGTTCCTGAAGCGCTGGGTGTACGTGTACCTCCGCTACCCGCAGAGCGCCGTGGACGAGGGGGTGCAGGGGCGCGTGCTCGTGGATTTCGTCATCGACGAGAAGGGCAAGGTGACGGACGTGAAGGTGGCCCGCGGGGCGGATCCCCGGCTCGACGCCGAGGCGGTCCGCGTGATCAGCGCCTCGCCGGATTGGCGGCCGGGCATCCTGCGCGGCAAGAAAGTGAAGTCCGCGATCTCCCTCTACGTGGAGTTCCGGCTCGAAAAGAAGAAAAAGAGATAACAGAACATATGGATTACGATTTCAAGTCGATCGAGAGCAAGTGGCAGGCCTGGTGGGCCGCGAACAAGACTTTCAAGGTGGTCGAGGACCCCGCGAAGCCGAAGTATTATGTGTTGGACATGTTCCCGTACCCTTCCGGGGCGGGGTTGCACGTGGGACATCCGCTGGGCTACATCGCCAGCGACATCTTCTCGCGCTACAAGCGCCTGAAGGGATTCAACGTGCTGCACCCCATGGGCTATGACGCCTTCGGCCTGCCGGCGGAGCAGTACGCGATCCAGACCGGCCAGCACCCGGAGGTGACCACGGACAAGAACGTGGCCCGCTACCGCGAGCAGCTGGACCGCATCGGATTCTCCTACGACTGGGACCGCGAGGTCCGCACCTGCGACCCCGGCTTCTACAAGTGGACGCAGTGGGCCTTCCTGCAGATGTTCGACAGCTGGTACGATCCGGCGCAGGACAAGGCGCGCCCGATCGCCGAGCTGATCGCGAAGTTCGAGTCCACGGGCTACGAAGACGTGACGCCGGAGCAGTGGAAATCCGCCTCGGAGAAGGAGAAATCCGACATCCTTATGCGCTACCGCATCGCCTACCAGGGCGAGACTTCCGTCAACTGGTGCGAAGGCCTGGGCACGGTGCTCGCGAACGACGAGGTCAAGGACGGCCTGAGCGTGCGCGGCGGTTTCCCCGTGGAGCAGAAGAAGATGACCCAGTGGCAGCTCCGCGTGTCGGCCTATGCCGGCCGCCTGCTGGATTCGCTCGAGAAGCTCGACTGGACGGACTCCCTCAAGGAGATGCAGCGCAACTGGATCGGTCGCTCCGAGGGCACGGAGATGGTCTTCAACACCATCTGTGACGGCCGCGAGATGCCGGTCACGATCTTCACCACCCGCGTGGACACGATCTACGGCGTGACCTTCATGGTCCTGGCCCCGGAGAGCGACCTGGTGCCGCAGCTGACGGCCGCCGACCGCAAGGCCGAGGTGGAGGAGTACCTCAAATACGTGAAGAAGAAGACCGAGCGCGAGCGCATCGCCGAGACCAAGACGGCCACCGGCGTGTTCTCCGGCGCCTATGGCATCAACCCCGTCACGGGGCAGAAGGTGCCGATTTGGATTTCCGAATACGTCCTCGCGGGCTACGGCACCGGCGCCATCATGGCCGTGCCTGCCCATGACAGCCGCGACTATGTCTTCGCCAAGAAGTTCGGCCTGCCGATCGTCCCGATCATCGAGGGCTGCGATGTCTCCGAGGAGAGCTTCGATGCCAAGGACGGCATCCTCTGCAACTCCGGCTTCCTCAACGGGATGACGGTGAAGCAGGCCATCGAGGCCGCCAAGGACTATGTGGAAGAGAAGGGTCTGGGCCGCCGCAAGACCAACTACCGTCTGCGCGACGCCATCTTCTCCCGCCAGCGCTACTGGGGCGAGCCGTTCCCGATCTACTACAAGGACGGCATCCCGACCCCGCTCCCGCTGTCCGAGCTGCCGCTGCGCCTGCCGGAGATCGATTCCTTCAAGCCTTCGTCCGACGGCGAGCCGCCCCTGGCGCGCGCCAAGGACTGGACCTATCAGGGATACCCGCTCGAGAAGAGCACCATGCCCGGCTTTGCCGGCTCGAGCGCCTATTACCTGCGCTACATGGATCCCCACAATGACAACGCGCTGGTCAGCCGCGAGGCGGATGACTACTGGCGCAACGTCGACCTCTACATCGGCGGCACGGAGCACGCCACCGGCCACCTCATCTACTCCCGCTTCTGGAACAAGTTCCTCTACGACATGGGGTATGTCTGCGAGGACGAGCCGTTCCGCAAGCTGATCAACCAGGGCATGATCCAGGGCCGCTCCAATTTCGTCTACCGCATCGTCGGGACCAACACCTTCGTGTCCCTGGGCCTGAAGGACCAATATGAGACCACGGAAATCCACGTGGACATCAACATCGTCCGGGGCGACCGGCTCGACCTCGAGGCCTTCCGCCGCTGGCGGCCGGATTTCGCGGATGCGGAATTCATCCTGGAGGACGGGGAATACATCTGCGGCTGGGCCGTGGAGAAGATGAGCAAGTCGATGTACAATGTCGTCAACCCTGACGACATCTGCGACACCTATGGCGCCGACACCCTCCGTCTCTACGAGATGTTCCTGGGCCCGCTCGAGCAGAGCAAGCCCTGGGACACCAAGGGCATCGACGGCGTGGCGCGCTTCCTCAAGAAATTCTGGCGCCTCTACACGGACCGCGACGGCCTCGCCGTGACGGACGCGGAGCCCGCGCCGGAGGAGCTCAAGGCCCTCCACAAGCTGATCGCCAAAGAGCAGGAAGATATCGAGAACTTCTCCTTCAACACGACCATCAGCGCGTTCATGATCGCCGTGGGCGAGCTCTCCGCGCTGAACTGCCACAAACGGGCGATCCTCGAGCCGCTCTGCGTGCTGCTCTCGCCGTTCGCCCCGCACATCGCCGAGGAACTCTGGCACCTGATGGGCCACGATGACAGCGTGACCGACGCCCGCTTCCCGGAGTATGTGGCAGCCTATACGGTCGAGGACAACGTGACGTATCCGGTCCAGTTCAACGGCAAGATGCGCTTCACCGTCGACCTGCCCAAGAGCGCGGCGCCCGCCGAGGTCGAAGCCGCGGTCCGTGCGCTGGAGCAGACGGCCAAGTGGGTCGGGGACAAGCAGATCGCCAAGGTCGTCGTCGTGCCCGGCAGGATCATCAATATCGTGGTGAAATGACGCGTCACGACAGGCTTCATCTCGTCTGGGAGTATGTCACCCTGACCATCGCCTGCTTCATCTTCGCGATGGCCTGGGAATGTTTCATGATTCCGAACGGCATGTCCGCCGGCGGCATGATGGGTCTGTGTACCGTGATCCAGTATGCCACGGGCGGCGCCATCCCGGCCCAGTATTCCTATATCGCCATCAACGCCGTGCTGATCATCGTTGCGGTGATCGCGATGGGCATCGGTTTCGGCTTCAAGACCATCTGGTGCATCCTGGTGTCCACGCTTGCGATGGACCTGATCGGCCGGACGGGTGCCCTGCACGCCATCCCCGGAGAATTCTTCTTCGTGGAGGAGCGCATCCTGATCCCGGTCATAGCCGGCGTGCTCGAGGCCGTCGGCCTGGGGCTGGTGCTCCGCTATGGCGGCAGCACGGGCGGCACGGATATCATCGCCCTGATGGTCAACAAGTACTATCCCGTCTCGCTCAGCACGGTCTTCCTGCTGTCGGATGTCGTGATCTGTTCCTTGCTGCTGGCGCTCCCTGAAAAGAACTTCTCCGACATGTGCTATGGTCTGGTGGAGGTCGTGATCTTCTCGCTGGTCATCGACATCGTGGTCGGTGGCAAGCGCACTTCGTACCAGCTGCTGGTCTTCTCCGACAAGTACGACCAGATCGCCGACCACATCATCCACAAGATGGACCGCGGCGTGACGGTGCTGAAGGCCCAGGGCTGGTTCACCAAGCAGGACCGCAACGTCCTGCTGATCCTCATCAACCAGGCTCAGCTGTCCGGGCTCTCGCGGGTGATCAAGGAACTCGACCCGCGCGCATTCATGTCGATCTCCCCGACGCACAACGTCTACGGCGAGGGGTTCGAGGAAATCAAGACGGGGGTTCACCTGTCCAAAAAGAAAAAAGATGACATCGCTTAAGAAAAATTTCTGGGTGGGCGTGAAGGAATACACGCTCATCACCCTGGGCGTGCTGATGTACGTGGTGGGGTGGATTATCTTCCTGATTCCGAATAATATGATCGGTGGCGGCGTGACGGGTCTCGGCTCCATCGTGCAGTATGCGACGGGTGGCGCCATCAAGATCGGCTACACCTATTTCGTGGTCAACGCCGCCCTGCTGGTCGCCGCGCTCTTCACCCTCGGGCGGAGTTTCGGCGCCAAGTCCGTCTATGCCATCCTGCTGACGTCCGTGGCCCTCAATGTCGGACAGGGAATCTTCCCGCAGGAAATCATCCAGACCCTGGCCCTGGACAACGGCAAGCTGATGTGCACCATCATGGGCGGCATCATGGTCGGTATCGGCATCGGCATGTCCATGTCGCAGGGGGGTAGCACCGGGGGTACGGACATTATCGCGCTGATCGTCAACAAGTACCGAAACGTGTCGCCGGGACGTATGATCCTGATCATGGACGCCGTGATCATCCTGTCCTCGCTCTTCGTCCCTTCCTACATGCCGGACGGGACGCTGATGGCCTGGCCGGACAAGATCACGACGGTGGTCTACGGTTTCATCCTGATCACCATCGTCAGCACGGTGCTGGACCTGTATCTGTCCGGCTCGCGCCAGTCGGTCCAGATCTTCGTCCTCTCCCCGAAGTATGCCGAGATCGCCGATGCGATCACGAGCGACCTGCATCGCGGCGTGACGGTCCTGAACGGGAAGGGCTGGTATACCAAGCACGATACGGAAGTCGTGATGGTCATCACCCGCAAGACGGACCTCAACGTGTTCCTGAAATACATCAATGCGATCGACCCGAACGCCTTCATCTCCGTTTCTTCCGTGACCGGCGTCTACGGCAAGGGTTTCGACCGGTTCAAGAGCGGTGGTAAGGGATAGGTATCGATAAGTATTCGCAAATTTTACCTTTTACCCCCTGCCGGACCACCCTCCGGTCGGGGGTTTTCCTTATTTTTGGGGCAGTCAATCCGTGTGCAAGCCATGAAGATGAAACCTGCCTTCCTTCGCTACAACGCCATCTGCCTCCTCTCTGTCTGCTGCGTCCTGCTGCCTCCGGTGCTCGAGTTCGTGCAGACGGGCGGGCCTCCCGGGAGCGCGGGTCTTTCGGCGGCCCTGCTGACAGGCTGCATCCTCCTTCTGCTGCTTCCGCTCTCCGAAGAGTCCCCGGACGGGTCCTTCCGCTTCGCGCTGCTGGCGGGGATCGCCTCCCTGGCCGCCGCGCTCGCCGGCCTGCCGGGCCGGATGCGCGTGCTGGCGCTGCTGCTGGTCCAGACCGGCTACCTCTGGTTCCGCAACCAGGAGCGCTATGAGGACCTGTGGCCCCTGTTCCGGCCCTCCCGGGTCTGGAACAACGTGGAGTGCCACGCCCGGGACACGTATGTCATGGCCCTCTTCATGCTGGCCGCCTTCTTCCCGGGGCCGGGGGCTTCGGCTGCCCTCCGCTGGGCATACCTGGTGCTGTGCGGACTCATGTACGTGCTCCTCTCCCTGCGGGTCATCCTGGGCCGTACGCTCCTGCTGTCCCGCCGGAAGGAACTGGAGCTCAAGGAACTGGTCCGGGGCAGCCTGCGGAACGCCCCCACGCTGGTCGAGAACCGCTCCGAGGAGATGGGGCGCATGCAGCAGCTGTATGACCGCGTGCACGTCCTGATGGAGGAGAAGAAACCTTTCCTGGACTATGAGTTCACCATCGCGGACCTGGCCGGGGCCGTGTTCTCCAACCGGGCCTACCTGTCCAAGACCATCAATGTCATCTCCGGACGCAATTTCAACCAGTTCGTCAACGGCTACCGCGTCCGCTACAGCGTCGACCTGCTCCGGCGGGACCCTTTCCTGCGGGTCATCGACGTGGCCCTGATGTCGGGATTCCATACCGTCGTCACGTTCAACATGGCCTTCAAGCTCAACATGGGCGAGACGCCCTCCCGCTTCCAGGAGCGCCTGCGGCTGGAGTGGCGGACCGCGCAGCAATCCCGTGCCAAGGCGATGTCCGCTGCCGGGGAAAAACCGGACGGGCATCCGTAAATGCGCAGGATTGCTTATCTTTGCGCCATGGAATACAGGCAGCTGACCCAGGAAGAATTCGACGACCTGGCGGGCCGGATCCTCTATGAGGACAACCACCTGCTGGTCGTCAACAAGCGTGCGGGCGAGATCACGCAAGGCGACAAGACCGGAGACGAACCGCTGACGGAGACCTACAAGGCCTTCATCGCGCAGCGTGACGCCAAGCCCGGCCGCGTCTTCCTCGGCCTGCCGCACCGGCTGGACAGGCCGGTGAGCGGCCTCTGCCTGCTGGCCAAGACCTCCAAGGCCCTGGAGCGGCTCGCCGCGATGTTCCGCGACGGCGGGGTGCACAAGACCTACTGGGCGCTCTGCTGCGCCCTGCCGGATCCCCGTGAAGGGCTGCTCGAGGGGTGGCTTGCCCGCAACGAGCAGCAGAACAAGTCCTTCATCGTCGCCGCCGGGAGTGCGCCCAAGCCCGCCCGGTACCCGGAAGCCAAGCTGGCGCGGCTCCGGTACCGCTACCTGCGCAGCACGGACCGCTACCACCTCGTGGAGGTCGAGTTGCTCACGGGACGCCACCACCAGATCCGCTGCCAGCTCGCGCACCTGGGCTGCCCGATCAAGGGCGACCTCAAGTACGGCGCCCCCCGGTCCAACCCGGACGGCGGCATCAGCCTCCACGCCCGCCGCATCCGCTTCGTCCATCCGGTCCGCCAGACGGAGATGGACCTCACGGCCCCGCTTCCGTCCTCCTGGAAGGGCCTCTGATAAATGACGGGGTGGGAAATCTCCGGAAAATATGTATTTTTGGCAAAAATTATCTGGTTATGAAGAAATTGTTTGCCATCATGGCTGCTGTCCTGATGCTTGCCGGCTGCAAGGGTGCGACCGGTTCCTCCAACGGTAACATCACCGATTTCACCGTCCGCGGTGCCGATGGGCAGCCCGTGGCCCTCTCGCAGTACAAGGGCCAGGTCCTGCTGGTCGTCAATACGGCCACCAAATGCGGCTTCACCCCGCAGTACACCGAGCTGGAGCAGCTCTACGAGCAGTACGCCGACAAGGGCTTCAGCGTCCTCGACTTCCCGTGCAACCAGTTCGGCGGACAGGCGCCCGGCACCATCGCCGAGATCCAGGAGTTCTGCTCCGGCACCTACCATGTCACCTTCCCGCAGTTCGACAAGATCGACGTCAACGGCGAGGCCGCCGACCCGCTCTTCACCTGGCTCAAGGAGCAGAAGGGCTTCGCAGGTTTCGGCGAAGGCCAGCGAGCCGAGATGATGGACCGGATGATGAAGCGCTCCGATCCCGACTATGCCGCCAAGCCCGACATCAAGTGGAACTTCACCAAGTTCCTGGTGGACCGCAAGGGCAACGTCGTGGCCCGTTTCGAGCCCACGGCTGACATGCAGGAGGTCGCTGCCGCCGTCGCTGCGCTGTTGTAGCGATTGACAATTTGTCAGCGATTCGCGGCTGGCAAAGGTTTTGATGATAGCTTCCCGGCCTGCCGGACCTGGCAGGCGATGAAAGTGAAATTTTAAAAGTTACTGAATATGGGAAAAATCATCGGAATCGACCTGGGCACCACCAATTCCTGCGTGTCCGTGATGGAAGGCAACCAGCCGACCGTTATCATCAATGACGAAGGCGCGCGCACGACGCCGTCCATCGTCGCTTTCACTGAGAATGGCGAGCGCAAGGTGGGCAACCCCGCCAAGCGCCAGGCCATCACCAATCCTCACAACACGATCTTCTCGATCAAGCGTTTCATGGGCGAAACCTACGACCAGGTGAACCGCGAGATCGCCCGCGTGCCGTACAAGGTCGCCCGCGGCGAGAACAACACCCCGCGCGTCGACATCAACGGCCGCCTCTACTCCCCGCAGGAGATCTCCGCCATCATCCTCCAGAAGATGAAGAAGACGGCCGAGGATTACCTCCGCCAGGAGGTGACCGAGGCGGTCATCACCGTGCCGGCCTACTTCTCCGACTCGCAGCGCCAGGCCACCTAGGAGGCGGGCAAGATCGCCGGCCTCGAGGTCAAGCGTATCATCAACGAGCCGACGGCCGCGGCCCTCGCCTACGGTCTCGACAAGAAGAGCAAGAACATGAAGGTCGCGGTCTACGACCTCGGCGGCGGCACCTTCGATATCTCCATCCTGGAGCTCGGCGACGGCGTGTTCGAGGTGAAATCCACCAACGGTGACACCCACCTGGGCGGCGACGACTTCGACCAGGCCATCATCGAGTGGCTGGCCCGCGAGTTTGCCTCCGACAACGGCGGCATCGACCTCAAGAAGGACCCGATGGCCCTCCAGCGCCTCAAGGAGGCTGCCGAGAAGGCGAAGATCGAGCTCTCCAACGCCACCAGCGCAGAGATCAACCTTCCGTACATCACCGCTGTCGACGGCATGCCGAAGCACCTGGTGAAGACCCTCACCCGCGCCAAGTTCGAGACCCTCTGCGACGACCTCTTCCGCCGCTCCATCGAGCCTTGCCGCAAGGCCCTCGAGGATGCCCACCTGCGCGCCTCCGAGATTGACGAAGTCCTCCTCGTCGGCGGTTCCACCCGTATCCCGAAGGTCCAGGAGATGGTCAAGGAGTTCTTCGGCAAGGAGCCGAACAAGAGCGTCAACCCCGACGAGGTGGTCGCCATCGGCGCCGCCATCCAGGGCGGCGTGCTCGCCGGCGACGTCAAGGATGTCCTCCTGCTGGATGTGACCCCGCTGTCCCTCGGCATTGAGACCCTCGGCGGCGTGATGACCAAGCTCATCGAGTCCAACACCACCATCCCGGTCCACAAGGAGCAGGTCTTCTCCACGGCGGCCGACAACCAGCCTTCCGTCGAGATCCGCGTCCTGCAGGGCGAGCGCCCGATGGCCAAGGACAACAAGCAGATCGGCATCTTCCACCTCGACGGCATCGCCCCGGCTCCGCGCGGCATCCCGCAGATCGAAGTCTCCTTCGACATCGACACCAACGGTATCCTGAGCGTCTCCGCGAAGGACAAGTCCACCGGCAAGGAGCAGCACATCCGCATCGAGGCTTCCAGCGGCCTGAGCGACGCCGAGATCCAGCGCATGCGTGACGAGGCCAAGGCCAACGAGGCCGCCGACCGCGCCGAGAAGGAGCGCGCCGACAAGCTCAACAACGCCGACGCCATGGTCTTCCAGACCCAGCGCAACCTCAAAGAGTACGGCGACAAGATCCCGGCTGACAAGCGTTCCGCGATCGAATCCGCCTGCGAGGACCTCAAGAAGGCCGTCGACGCCAAGGACATCGCTGCCATTGACAGCGCCAACTCCGCCCTGGAGAGCGCCTGGCACGCTGCCTCCGAAGACATGGCCCGTGCCGCCCAGGGTGGCCAGCCCGGTGCCGGTCCGCAGGGTCCGCAGGGCGGTCCCGAGGCCGGCCCGCAGGGTCCTCAGCCGGACTACGGCAACAACGGCCCTGACGAACAGTAAGCGCCTTCGCGCTTCCTGCTCATAACGAGCCCTTGATGACTGGGGGAGTTTCCCCCAGACCCCATCGGTCGCTGGACGCTCCGAATAGTAGCCGTGATGAGCAAGTGATTGATTTGCAATAAGAACTGAAATCTGTGGTATCCTTTTCGGGTACCACAGATTTTTGTTTTAATTGATACTGAGCTACTTGCTCATCACGCTCACCGGATAATCCGCCAATAGCCTTCCTTCCGGGGTTTGACCGAAGGGGGGAAGGAGGCGGGATAGCCGAGGGCCAGGGCGCCGATGCCGGCGAGGCTTTCGTCCACGCCGAGCTCCCGCATGAGGGCCTTGCCCTCCGGGGTGGCGAACATCTCCCGCTCGCGGTTGATCCAGCAGGAGCCGAGTCCGACGGCGTGGGCGGCGAGCATCATGTTGCCGAGCACCAGGCTGCCGTCCTGGAGCGAGTTGGGCCAGACCTCCGGGTCCGTGCCGAAGACGAGGATGATGGTCGGTGCGCCGTAGAAGGGGGTGGGATGGCCCCAGACCTCGCCGTTGAGGCGGTCGATGCGCGCCACGAGGTCGGGGCGCTGCACCGCCACGATCCAGGGATCCTGCAGCCCCTTGGCGGTGGGAGCCCAGGTGCCGGCCTCGAGCACGGCCTGCAGCGCTTCGTCGCTGACCTGTTCCGGCTTGAAGCGCCGGATGCTGCGGCGCTCGCGGAGCGCCTTGAGTACTTCGTTGTCCATATCATTTCAAGGTTTTGTCGCTGGATTGGCGGAGATGGAGGTCCTTGCGTCCGTCGGAGCCGGACAGTCGGAAGTCCCGCACGCCGCGGAGCACGAACGCGGGGGCGTCCGCCCCGTTGCGGATGCTGAAATTGTCGAAGCGGATGTCCTCCGCGTCCATCAGCACGACGGCCGGACGCGTGTCCGGCTCGATGGTCTCGATCCGCACGTCGCGGAAGGCCACGCGCCGGGCGTAGCGCACGAACAGCCCCCAGGCCGGCAGGACGCCGAAGATGGAGGGTTCGGGGTAGGCCGTGCGGCACTCGGGGATGTCGTAGGCGCCGCGCGGGGCGATGTCCTCGGCGCGGGCCTTGGTCGGCAGGCCGCCCGTGTTGGGGCCGCCCTTGCCGTTGATGCCCTCGGCGGTGAAGAAGCTGTTGCTCAGCTGCTGGTCCTCGGCGTCGGCCATCGACAGGCCGCCGCGGTAGCGGATCAGCACGTCGCTGACGGACACGTCCTCGATCCAGGCGTCGCTGATCCCGACGAAGGGGGAGGCGTAGCGGGCGTCGGCGCCGTCCACGATGATGTGCGAGAGCTTGATGCGGCGCAGCACGCCGGGGCCGCGCCCTTCCGGGCCCCGGCCCCGGTGGCCCAGCCGCAGGAAGAGCGGTGCCGTGCAGATGTCGCGCATGACGATGTTGGAGACGGTGATGTCCTCGACCGTGCCGCCGTCCACGCACTCCAGCGCGAGGCCGCGGCAGCGGTCGAACACGCAGTTGGAGATGGTGATGCCGCGGAAGCCGCCCACGGACTCGGTGCCCATCTTGATGCGTCCCGTCGGCCCGTCGAGATCGGGCGCCTCGTCGACGGTGCGTCCGTAGGAGCCGTCCAGGAAGGTCCCGGGATCGAATCCGGACACCTGGCAGCCCGTGATGGTGATGTCCTCGCAGGCCTGCACGCGGCCGAGCGAGTAGGAACTCTTGAGGACGATGGCGTCGTCGTTGAGGCAGTTGACCGTGCAGTCGGACACGCGGACGTGCCGGCAGCAGTCGATGTCGATGCCGTCCCGGTTGGAGTCGATCTTCAGGTTGTGCAGCGTCACGTTGTCGGCGCCGACGAGCCAGAGCACGCGGGCGCCGCCCATCCGCACGGAGAAGTCGCGGAACAGGAGGCCCCGGCTCTCCCGGACCGTGAAGATCCGGCTGGGGACGGGGTAGGGGATGTCGGAGCCGAAGCCGCGCGTCACGACATCGGACCCGTCGATGAGCCCGGGGCCCGTGACCGCGGCGTCGTGGATGCCCTCGGCGTAGATGAGCGAGCCGTGCCAGCGCGGATAGCGCCCGTCCGGTCCGGCCTGCACGTAGCCCGCTTCGGCCGTGGGCCGCGCGGCCCTGAGCACGCAGCCGCTCTCGAGATGCAGCGTGACGTTGTCGCGCAGGGTGATGCTGAAGCAGCGCCACTGTCCGGCCGGCACGACCACCGTGCCGCCGCCGGCCGCGCTGGCCGCGGC
>JAFUWY010000023.1 GCA_017477245.1 Bacteroidales bacterium
CGGAGTGTTCCCCACTTCTTGACCGTATTCAGCGCCCACTTATGATTCAACTTACCATCAAGGATGAAAGCATCGAAATAGTGGAAGAAATTGACAGGGCCATACTTCTCTGGTGTGTCCGACTCTTTTGCTGCACGACCGACCACTTCTGCAAGCTGCCTCTTGATCTGTTCCTTGGATAACTTGGCGTTATTCGCTTCAAGGGTGTCGAACCTGGACGAAACAGCTGCGATCCTGGAATTGATGGTATTGAAAGGCACTTTGCGGGCATTGCTCGCGCCATGCTTCACTTTCATCTTTTCGTCATCCCACTTTTCAGGGCTGATACTATACCCGATGCTGGAGCAGAACCTGCTCCCGTTCAGATAGATGGAAGTGTAGATCGGATGGTCGCCTTTCTTGTCCGCTCTCGTGAAGAGATAGAAGGTTACAGCCATAGCTTGTAAATTTTATTTCCAAGACAAAAATACAAGCTATTTTCCGAAATAGCAAGCACCAGCTAAAAAAGTCCAACAACAGCAACTCGCTAATTGTTAGACTTTTCCAATCTTTAGAAATGCTTGAAAACCTTCAAAAACATTCCTTTGTGCCCCAAGCGGGAATCGAACCCGCACGGCTTTAAAGGCCACTGGATTTTGAGTCCAGCGCGTCTACCAATTCCGCCATCAGGGCTGGGTGGAGTGCAAAGGTATTCAAAAAACACGATTTATCAAATTTTTGGCGTATCTTCGCTAACTGTATGGAGAAGAAACCCGTCTACGTCATCTACGACCGCAATGTCGAGCCGTTCGCGCTGAAACTCGCCGACGGACGCCCCGCACTCGCCATCACCGCCGACGAGGACCACAAGACCATGGATACCGTACTGGACATCTGCCGCTGGCTGCTCGCGCAGGGCGCAGGGCGCGACGCGCTGGTCTGGGCTGTGGGCGGCGGCGTCACGACCGACATGGCCGGCTTCGCCGCCAGCATCTACAAGCGCGGCGTACGCTACGCTAACTACCCCACGACCCTGCTCAGCCAGGTGGACGCGGGCGTGGGCGGCAAGACCGGCGTCAACCTCGACGGATATAAGAACATGATCGGCGTGACCAAGTTCCCCGTCTATACCCGCATCCTCCCGGAGGTCCTGCAGACCCTGCCCGCGCGCGAGCTCCGCTCCGGCGCGGCCGAGATGCTCAAGACCTTCATCATCGAGGACAAGGGCGGCAACTACGACAAGGCCGTCAAGGTCCTCTCCGAGCCCGAGATCGATTTCGGCGCGCTCGCGCCGCTGATCGAGGCCGCCGCG
Organism: Bacteroidales bacterium; assembly: GCA_017477245.1. Taxonomy (GTDB): domain Bacteria; phylum Bacteroidota; class Bacteroidia; order Bacteroidales; family UBA932; genus Cryptobacteroides. The sequence continues at coordinate 1,292 of JAFUWY010000023.1, forward strand.
GACGTCAAGCGCCGCATCGTGGAGCAGGACCCCTACGAGGAGGGACTCCGCCGCTGCCTCAACCTGGGCCACACCTTCGCCCACGCCATCGAGTGGTACCAGCACACCCACGGCGCCGAGGATCCCATGACGCACGGCGAAGCCGTCGCCGTCGGGATCGTCCAGGCCGCCCTGCTCTCCGAGCGGCTGGAGACCTGCAAGCCCGGCCTCGCGGACAAACTCCGCGCGGACCTGTCCGCCTGCGGTCTGCCCACGGAACTCCCCTGCCCGGCGGAAGCCCTCGAAGACGCCCTCTGGAAAGACAAGAAAGCCGAGAAAGGCATCATCCACTTTGTCCTGATCAAGAAGATCGGCAAGGTGATAATCAAAGACTTGGATGATTTGCACCAGCCTGCAGAATAAGACCTTCGAGCAGATCCTCGCGATCCTCGAAGACCCGGCGGTCGAGATGGCGGAGATCCGCCTGGACCGCTGTCCGCTCACGGACGACCAGATCGAAGAACTCTTCAGCGAGTCCGACACCCCGCTCATAGCGACCTGCCGCATCGCCGAATCGGCATCGCCCGAAGAAGCGGAGCGGCGCCTGCATCTCGCCATCGAGGCCGGGGCCCGCTTCGCGGACCTCGAGATCGAGGCCCCGGCGCCGCTGAGCAAGCGCTTCCAGCAGCTCTGCCACAAGACCGGCACCGAGATCATCCGCTCCTTCCACGATTTCACGGGGACCCCGGACATCGAGGTCCTGCAGCGCGTACTCGCCCGCTGCTTCCGCTACGGCGCGGACATCGCCAAGATCGTCACCACCTGCCGCGACGGCGAAGAGGCCGCGCGGATCGAGTCGCTCTACACCATCGTCCTCGAAGAGGTGGACTCGCTGCAGGGCCGGCTCGTCGCCTTCGGCATGGGCGAAGCAGGCCGCGGCACGCGGCTGGAATGCCTGCGCCGCGGCGCCCCCTTCAGCTACGCCGCCCTCAACGACGCAGAGGCCACGGCGCCGGGCCAGTGGTCCGTCGCCGAGATGCATGACGCCGTCTACGGCGGCCGCCAGCCCTACCGGGCGGAAGGCCGCACCATGCCCGCCTCCAAGAGCTTTGCCCAGCGGGCCATCCTGGCCGCCGCCCTGGCCGAAGGCACTTCGCACCTGGACGGCTACAGCCCCTGCGGCGACTCCGAGGCCGCCCTGCGCGTGGCGGAAGCGCTCGGCGCCACCGTCCGCAAGGACGGCGCCCTGCTCACCATCACCGGCACGGGCGCCCGTCCGGGCAGCCTCGACCTCGAACGCCTGGACGTGGGCGAATCCGGCCTGCTCACGCGCCTGTCCATCCCCGTGCTGGCCGCTGTCGGCAGCGGCCGTTTCGTCGTGGACGGACACGGCACCCTGCCCGGCAGGCCGCTCGCAGGCGCCGCCGACATCATGGCAAGCTTCGGCGTCCTGCTCTCCAATGCCTCCGACCGCGAGGGCCGCGACGTCTACGTCCCCGCCAGCGTCAAGGGGCACCTCATCCCGGGCATGGCCGATGTGCCCGGCCAGGGCGGTTCCCAGCTCATCTCGGGCCTGCTGATGGCCCTGCCGCTCTGCGACAAGGACTCCGTCCTGCACGTCAGCGACCCCAAGAGCATCCCCTACATGTACATCACGCTGGACGTCCTGCGCCACTTCGGCATCCAGACGCGCAGCGAGATGGAAGGCGACGCCGAGCTGCTCGAAGCGGACGACTGGTCCGCCTGCTCCGGCATCACCTTCCGGGTCCGTGGCCGCCAGCACTACCGCGCGGCCGATTTCGCCATCGAGGGCGACTGGAGCGCCGCGGCCAACCTGCTCGTGGCCGGCGCCGTGTTCGGCTCGGCCGAACTCCGGGGCATGGACACCAAGTCCCTGCAGGCCGACCTCACCATCATCGACATCCTGGTCGAGGCCGGCGCCGTGGTCTCCCAGCTCGAGGAAGGGACCGTCTGCGTGCGCAAGGCCCCCCTGGAGGCATTCAGGCAGGACCTGAACCACGCCCCCGACCTCTTCCCCATTGTCTCCGTGCTGGCCGCCTTCTGCGCCGGAGAGAGCCGCCTCGGCGGCGTCGGCCGCCTGGCGGGCAAGGAGTCCAACCGCGCCGAAGCGATCCTGCAGATGCTTACCCAGATGGGCGTCGAGGCGCGCATCGAAGGCGACGACCTCGTCATCTTCGGCGAGTCGCTCAGCGCCCGCCTGCTGGGCGGCCGCCTGCTCAAGGGCGGCGCCTACACCTCGCGCCACGACCACCGCATGGTCATGGCCCTCAAGGTGGCCTCCCTGGGAACAGAAAGCCCCATCGTCATCGACGATGAGGCTTGTGTCGGGAAATCCTTCCCGGAATTTAAGCTTTAGTACTGCTTAGACTTACTCAGCCTTGGGTTCTTCCGCGGCGGGAGCCTCGGCCTTCGGAGCCTCCGGAGCGGCCTCGGCCTTCTTGGCGCGGCTGCGGCGGGTGTTCTTCTTGGCGGACTTGGGAGCGGAAGCGAGGGCGGCCTCGTTGAAGTCAACGAGCTCGATCAGCGCCATCTCGGCAGCGTCACCCTGACGGAAACCGGTGTGCAGCACGCGGGTGTATCCGCCCGGACGGTCGGCGACCTTCGGAGCGATGGTGCGGAACAGTTCAGTCACGGCGTTCTTGTCCTTGAGGTAGCTGAACACGACGCGGCGGTTGTGGGTCGTATCCTCCTTGGACTTGGTGATCAGCGGCTCGACATAGCTCTTCAGCGCCTTGGCCTTGGCCACGGTGGTGTTGATGCGCTTGTGCATGATCAGGGAAGAAGCCATGTTGGCGAGGAGCGCCTTGCGGTGACCGCTCTGACGACCAAGATGATTGATAGCCTTATTGTGTCTCATCTTTAAACGTTCTTTTTCTTGGGTTCGATATTATACTTGGTGACATCCATTCCAAACGAGAGCTTCATCTTCTCGACCAGGAGGTCGATCTCGTTGAGGGACTTGCGGCCGAAGTTGCGGAACTTCATCAGCTCGGGACGGGAATAGGACACGAGGTCGGCGAACGTGTCGATCTCAGCTGCCTTGAGGCAGTTGAAGGCACGCACGGAGAGGCCCACGTCGGAGAGCTTCGTGAGGAGGAGGTGACGCATGTGCAGCGACTCCTCGTCCAGCTCCTTGTTCTCGGTCTCCACCGTGTTCTCGAGCGACATCTTCTTGTCGTCGGTGAACAGCTTGAAGTGGTAGATCAGGATGTTGGCGGCGCCGTGGAGGGCGGCGTTCGGGGAGATGGAACCATCCGTCACGATCTCGAGGTTGAGCTTCTCGTAGTCCGTCTTCTGCTCGACGCGGTAGTTCTCCACACTCCAGTTGACCTTGCGGATCGGGGTGTAGATGGCGTCGATGGGAATCGTACCGATCGGCGTATTCTCGTCGCGGAGCTCCTCGGCGGGCACGAAACCACGGCCCTTGGTGATGGTGAGCGTGATTTCAAGCTTGACCGACGGCTCGAGCGAGCAGATGTGCAATTCGGGATTCAACACCATGAAAGAAGACAATCCCTTGGAGATATCTTCTGCCGTAAACTCCTGCTTGCCGCTGATGACGATGTTTGCCGTCTCGGTGTCAACGGTCTCGACCATGCGGCGGAAACGCACCTGCTTGAGGTTCAGGATGATGTCCTGCATCCCCTCGATGACGCCGGGGATGGTCTGGAACTCCTGGTCCACGCCGGAGATCTTGATCTGACTGATAGCAAACCCCTCCAAAGAGGCCAGCAAGATGCGACGAAGAGCGTTACCGATCGTCTGGCCGTAACCCGGCTCGAGGGGCCGGAATTCGAAACGGCCGACGGTGTCGGTGCTTTCGAGCATAATCACCTTGTCAGGTTTTTGAAATGCTAAGATTGCCATATTGTTCGTGGTGTTAGATTTTATTTGGAGTAGAGGTCGACGATGAGCTGCTCGTTGATGTTCTCAGGGATCTCCTCGCGGGTCGGGACGTTCAGATACTTGCCGGTGAGGGTCTTGGTATCGAAGTCGATCCAGGAGTACTTGGTCACGGAAGCCACGCTGTTCTGGATCACCTCCAGGCTCTTGGAGCGCTCACGGACGGCCACGGTGTCGCCGGCCTTCACCTGGGTGGAGGGGATGCTGCACACATTGCCGTTGAGGGTGATGTGGTGATGGGAAACGAGCTGGCGGGCGGCTGCACGCGTCGGGGCGATACCCATGCGGTACACGATGTTGTCCAGACGGGACTCAAGGAGGAAGAGGAGGTTCTCACCCTTCTGGCCGGACATGCGGGAAGCCTTGTCGTAGGTGTTGTGGAACTGACGCTCGAGCACACCGTACATGTACTTGACTTTCTGCTTCTCCTTCAGCTGGGTAGCATACTCCTTGGCCTTCTTGCGCTTGGCGGCGAGGCCATGCATTCCCGGAGGATAGTTGCGCTTCTCGAAATATTTGTCGGAACCGAAAATCGGCTCGCCGAACTTACGGGCGATCTTGGTGCTGGGACCTGTATATCTTGCCATAGTAACCTTGCTTTAAAATTAAACTTTACGACGGCCTTTAGGACGGCACCCGTTGTGCGGCATCGGAGTGACGTCGACGATCTCGGTCACGGTGATACCGGCGTTGTTGATGGTGCGGATGGCGGACTCACGGCCTGCACCCGGACCCTTGACGTAGCACTTGACCCTGCGCAGACCGGCGTCGAAAGCCGTCTTGGCGGCATCCTCGGCGGCCATCTGGGCAGCGTACGGGGTGTTCTTCTTGGAGCCTCTGAAACCGCACTTGCCTGCGGAACCCCAGCTGATCACCTGACCCTGGGCGTTGGTAAGAGACACGATGACGTTGTTGAAGGTCGATGAAATATGGGCTTCGCCATAAGCTTCAACCTTGACAACCCTCTTGGATGTTGTAGTTTTCTTTGCCATAATTCATCAGATTTTACTTGGTCGCCTTCTTCTTGTTGGCAACGGTCTTCTTGCGGCCCTTGCGGGTACGGGCGTTGTTCTTGGTGCTCTGACCGCGGACGGGAAGTCCGAGACGATGACGGATACCACGATAGCAACCGATATCCATCAGTCGCTTGATGTCCATCTGGACGGTGGAACGGAGCTCGCCTTCGATCTTGTACTCTTCGTTGATCTCGGTACGGATCTTGGCAATCTGGTCGTCGTTCCAGTCACCCACTTTGATGGTAGGGTCGATACCGCACTTTTCGAGGATCTTCTTCGCGGAAGAGCGACCGATACCGAAGATATAGGTCAGGCCTATCTCTCCCTGTTTGTTGTTCGGTAAATCTACACCGGCTATTCTTGCCATAATTATACTTTACTTAATTTGTTACTGGTTGATTATCCTTGGCGCATCTTGAACTTGGGGTTCTTCTTGCAGATGACGTACAGGCGGCCTTTGCGTCTGACGATCTTGCAATCCTCGCTGCGCTTCTTGATGGATGTCTTGACTTTCATATCTATGAGTTTTTATTTGTATCTGAAAGATATTCTGCCTTTGGTTAAATCGTACGGTGAAATTTCAACTCTCACTTTGTCGCCGAGAAGAATATGGATGAAGTTCATGCGCATCTTGCCCGAGATGTTGCAGAGCAGGACGTGACCGTTCTCAAGCTCGACCTTGAACATCGCGTTCGGAAGGGTCTCGATGACCTTCCCATCTTGTTCTATTGCTACTTGTTTTGACATTAAAAATTACACTTTAAAATTTAATCGTGCCATCTTTCTCGATAAAATCGAAGGTTGAGAGCTGCTCGGCCCGGCCTTTCCGGACAACAATCGTAAGCTCGTAGTGGGCCGAATTCTTGTGGTCGGCGGTATGCACGGCCCATCCGTTTCTGTCCAGATAGACCGCCCGGCCGCCGGCGTTGATCATCGGCTCGATACACAGGACCATTCCGTCCACCAGGTGGGTGCCGCGGCCCGGACGCCCGTAGTTGGGCACGCCCGGATTCTCGTGCATCTCCCGGCCGATTCCGTGTCCCTCGAGTTCGCGGACCACGGAGAAACCGAATGATTCAGCGTACGATTGCACCGCGTATCCGATATCTCCGATCCGCGCACCCGCCACAGCCGCCGCTATGCCCCGATAGAGCGATTCCTTCGTCACATCCAGGAGCTTACGGGTCTCGGGCGACACCTCCCCCACGGGGAAGGTGTAGCACGAGTCACCGTTGTAGCCCTTGTAGAGCGTGCCGATATCGGCGCTCACGATGTCGCCCTCCTTGAGGACATAGTCGGACGGGAATCCGTGGACCACGACATCGTTGACAGAGGCACAGATGGCTGCGGGGAAACCCTCGAAACCGAGGAAGCTGGGGATCGCTCCGTTGTCGCGGATGAAAGTCTCGGCTACCTTATTCAACTGTTTCGTTGTCACACCAGGGGCAACCGCTTTACCGACTTCGGCCAACGTCTTCGAGACGATGATGGCATTCTCGCGCAACAGCTCGATCTCTTCTTCAGTCTTGGGCTTGATCACAACCGTTCAATTTAATTCAAAGAACTACATACCTGAGCGCCCGCTGAGCCGGCCGGTCTTCATGAGGCCGTCGTAGTGGCGCATCAGCAAATAACTTTCCACCTGCTGGAGCGTATCGAGAACCACACCCACAAGGATCAACAGGGAGGTACCGCCGTAGAAGCTTGCGAAGGCGTTGGTGACGCCGAAAATCATCGCGATGGCAGGGAGGATGGCAATGATGCCGAGGAAGATGGAGCCCGGGAGGGTCACCTTGGACATGATGCTGTCGAGGTACTCCACGGTCTTCTTGCCCGGCTTCACACCAGGAATGAATCCTCCATCCCGCTTCATGCTCTCAGCCATCATCGTCGGGTTGACGGTCACGGCGGTGTAGAAGTACGTGAAGATCACGATCAGGATGAAGAAGATGAAGTTGTACCAGAAACCCTGGTAGTTGCCCAGCGTCGCTGCAAGTCCGCGGGTAGCATCCCAGCGGGAGAAGATGAGCGGGAAGAGCATCAGGGCCTGGGCGAAGATGATCGGCATGACGCCGGCGGCGTTGATCTTCAACGGGATGTACTGGCGGACACCGCCGTACTGCCGGTTGCCGATCACGCGCTTGGCGTACTGCACGGGGACGCGGCGCACGGCCTGGACCAGCGCGATCGCAGCCACGACCACGAAGAACCAGAGCACGAGCTCCACGATGAGCAGGATGGCGCCGCCGCTGCCGGCGGTCATCTTGCCCTGGATCTCAGCCATGAGGGCGTACGGCAGACGGGCCACGATACCGATCATGATGATCAGGGAGATACCGTTGCCGATACCGCGGTCGGTGATGCGCTCGCCGAGCCACATCACGAACATCGAACCGGCCATCAGGATGATGGTGGAGACGATGTTGAACATGAAGTTGCTCCAGCCGAGCTGGTTCACGGCCACGAAGGCAGCGGCAGGAATCTGGCTGTGCAGGGCGGCCATGTAGGCCGGACCCTGGATGCAGATGATCACGAGGGTCAGCCAACGGGTCATCTGGTTCATCTTCTTGCGTCCGCTCTCGCCCTCCATCTGGAGTTTGCGGAAATACGGGACGAAGACGCCGAGCAGCTGGATGACGATGGATGCCGAGATGTACGGCATCACGCCCAGCGCAAAGATCGAAGCGTTACCGAAGGCGCCACCGGAGAACATGTTCAGGAGGCCGACGAGGCCTTCCTGGGTCCTGCTCTGCAGACCGGCCAGCAGGGTCGCGTCGATGCCCGGGAGCACCACGAAGCAGCCGAACCGGTATACAAGGATCAGCAGGAACGTGTAGACGAGACGCTTACGGAGTTCCTCGATCTTGAAGATGTTCTTGATTGTTTCGATCAGTTTCTTCATCGTACTATTCGATTACGACCGCCTTGCCACCGGCGGCTTCGATTTTGGCGACAGCGGTCTTGGAGAAGGCGTTCGCAGTCACGTTGACCGTGGCCTTGATCTCACCGTTACCAAGCACCTTGACGAGGTCGTTCTTGCCGGCGAGGCCGGCGGCGACGATCTCGGCGAGGCCGAGCTCCTGCAAGCCGGTAGCGGCTGCCAGGGCCTCGATGTCAGCGACATTGACGGCTTTGTACTCGACGCGGGTCGGGTTCTTGAAACCGAACTTCGGCAGACGGCGCTGGATAGGCATCTGGCCGCCTTCGAAACCGATCTTGTGCTCATAGCCGGCGCGGGCCTGGGCGCCCTTGGTACCACGGGTGGCAGTGCCACCCTTGCCGGAGCCCTGTCCGCGGCCTAATCTCTTGCTGGTATGGGTAGAACCTGTAGCAGGTGTCAAATTATTGAGTTTCATCTCTTGGGTCCTCCTCTTAGTCAATAACTTCAACTTTGCAGAGATGGGCGATCTTGGCGACCTGGCCCTCGGTGACGGGGGTCTTCTCCACCTCTACGGTCTTGTGCATGCGGCGGACGCCGAGGCAACGAAGGTTGTCCTTCTGGCGGCGGGTCTCACCGTTGCTGCTGATGATCTGGGTAATTCTGTACTTTGCCATAGTCGTGTCTCCTTCTCGTTAACCGTTGAACACCTTGGACATGGGCACGCCGCGGAGACCGGCCACGGTATAGGCATCGCGCATCTGGGTCAGCGCGGCGACGGTCGCCTTGACGAGGTTGTGGGGGTTGGAAGAACCCTTGGACTTCGCGAGGACGTTCTGCACGCCGGCAGACTCGAACACGGCACGCATGGCGCCGCCGGCCTTGACACCGGTACCGGGCGCTGCGGGCTTCATGAACACGCGGGAACCACCGAACTTCGCCTCCTGCTCGTGCGGGATGGTCGTGTTGATGACGGGAATCTTCACCAGATTCTTCTTTGCGTCCTCCACGCCCTTCGCAATCGCGGCGGTGACTTCGTTCGCCTTGCCAAGACCATAGCCTACGACACCGTTCTCGTCACCGACGACGACGATGGCAGCAAAGCGGAAGTGACGGCCACCCTTGGTCACCTTGGTGACGCGCTGGATGGCGACCAGTCTGTCCTTGAGCTCAAGGTCAGAAGTCTTTACTCTCTTAACATTAGTATTTGCCATAGTCTTAACTCTTAGAATACGAGGCCGCCTTCACGGGCAGCGTCTGCCAAACTTTTAACTCTACCGTGGAAAAGGTAGCCGCCGCGGTCGAAGCAGATCGTGGTGATACCTTTAGCGAGACAGCGCTCTGCAATGGCCTTGCCGACCAGGGCAGCAGCTTCGATACCGGACTTGCCCTTGCACTGCGCGGCAAGCGACTTGTCGTTGGAAGCGGCAGCGCAAAGGGTCTTGCCCTGCTCGTCATCGACCACCTGCACGTAAATCTGCTTGTTGCTGCGGAAGACCACCATGCGGGGTTTCTCGGCAGTGCCGTTGACGTGCTTGCGTATGCGGTAATGAATCCTTCTTCTTCTTTCAATTCTAGTGAGTGCCATAATTCAATCCTCCTATTATTTAGCTGCGGCGGTCTTACCGGCCTTACGGCGAAGCGTCTCGCCAACGAACTTGATACCCTTGCCCTTGTACGGTTCAGGCTTGCGGAAAGAACGGATCTTGGCTGCCACCTGGCCGAGAAGCTGCTTATCGCAGCTCTTGAGCACAAGCTTCGGGTTCTCGCCCTTGCGGACATCGGGAACCTCGGCGGTGACTTCCTTCGGAAGCAACAGCTGGATTTCGTGGGAATAACCAAGGGAGAAGGTCAGCAGCTGGCCGTTCACGGCCACGCGGTAACCGACGCCCACCAGCTCCTGCTGGGTGGTGAACTGCTCGGAGACACCGACGACCATGTTGTGCACCAGCGCGCGGTAGAGACCGTGCATGGAGCGGTGACGGGGCTGGTCGGTCGGACGCTCGAACTTGATCTGATTGTCCTCAACGGTCACCTTGATGTCCGGATCAACTTTCTGGCACATCTCACCGTGAGGTCCTTTAACCTTCAGCACGTTGCCGTCGAGGAGCTCCACGCTCACGCCGGTCGGAAGGCTTACAGGCAATTTACCAATTCGTGACATTATTTATAATTCTTTTGTGGATTAATAAACGTAGCAAATAACCTCACCGCCGACGCCGAGCTCCTTGGCTTCCTTGTCGGTGATGACACCCTTCGGCGTGGAGAGGATAGCGATGCCGAGTCCGTTCAGGACGCGCGGCATGTCCTCGACACCGGTGTACCGGCGGAGACCCGGAGTGGAGACGCGCTCGATCTTCTTGATAGCGGCGGCCTTGGTCTGCGGATGGTACTTCAGGGCGATTTTGATGGTATTGTAAGGGGTGCCCTCCACTACCTTGTAGCTGAGGATGTAACCCTTCTCGCACAGGATCTGGGTGATGGCGACCTTCATCTTGGAGGAAGGAACTTCCACGACCTTCTTGCCGGCCATATAGGCGTTGCGGACCCTGGTGAGATAATCTGCGATCGGATCAGTCATATCGTTATTCTTCTTTTAATATTACCAACTTGCCTTCTTGACACCCGGGATGAGGCCGTTGCTGGCCATCTCGCGGAACTGGATACGGCTGAGGCCGAATGCACGCATGTAGCCCTTCGGGCGACCCGTCAGGGAGCAGCGGTTGTGAAGGCGGACGGAAGAGGAGTTCTTCGGGAGCTTGTCGAGGGCGGCCCAATCGCCGGCCTCTTTGAGCGCCTTCCGCTTCTCAGCATACTTAGCAACCATTTTCGCGCGTTTTACCTCGCGGGCTTTCATTGATTCTTTTGCCATAGTATCTTATTTGTTATGTTTCTTGAAAGGCAGACCGAATGCGGCGAGCAGCGCGTGGCACTCCTCGTCCGTGCGGGCGGTGGTCACGAAGGTGATCTCCAGGCCGTGGATCCGGGGGTTCTTGTCGATGTCGATCTCCGGGAAGATGATCTGCTCCTTGAGACCGAGGGTGTAGTTGCCCTGGCCGTCCATGTTCTCGGCGACGCCGTTGAAGTCGCGGATACGCGGCAGGGCGACGCGGATGAGCTTCTCGAGGAACTCGTACATCTTGACATTGCGGAGGGTCACCTTGGTGCCGATCGGCATGCCGCGACGGAGCTTGAAGTTGGAAACGTCCTTCTTGGACAGGGTGATGACAGCCTTCTGGCCGGTGATGATGGAGAGCTCCTCGGCGGCCTCCTCGACGATCTTCTTGTCCTGAGTGGCGTCGCCGACACCCTCGTTGATCGTGATCTTGAGCAGGCGGGGAACCTGCATCGGGGTAGTATAGGAGAACTGCTTGGTCAGCTTCTCCACGATTTCCTCGTTGTAGACCTTCTTAAGGGCAGGGACATAACCTGCAGGCAGTTTCTGAGCCTCTACGGGTGCATTTTTCTTTGCCATAATTACTTGATCTCCTCCCCAGATTTTTTAGCGAAACGGACCTTCTTGTCACCGTCCATCCGGTAACCCACGCGGGTCGGGGTGTTGGTCTTGGGGTCAAGAAGATTGAGATTGGAAATGTGAATGGGAGCCTCCTGCTTGATGATACCGCCCTGAGGCTGCTTGGAATTCGGCTTGGTGTGCTTGCTGACCATGTTGATGCCTTCGACCACGGCGCGGTCGGCCTGCGGATCGACGGAGAGCACCTTACCGGTCTTGCCCTTGTCGTTACCGGCATTGACGTACACGGTGTCGCCTTTCTTGATATGGAGTTTTTTCATGATGCTGATGAATTAAAGGACCTCCGGTGCCAGTGAAACGATTTTCATATAGTTCTCGCGGAGCTCGCGGGCCACAGGGCCGAAGATACGGGTACCGCGGAGTTCGCCTGCATTGTTCAGAAGGACGCAAGCGTTGTCGTCGAAACGGATGTAGGAACCGTCAGCACGGCGGATTTCCTTCTTCGTGCGGACCACGACAGCCCTTGAGACGGTGCCCTTCTTGGCGTCGGCGCCAGGGATAGCACTCTTGATTGCGACGACGATGGTGTCGCCGACCGTCGCATAACGATGGTGGGTTCCGCCAAGTACGCGGATGCAGAGGACTTCCTTCGCACCGCTGTTGTCGGCCACCTGTAAACGTGTTTCCTGCTGTATCATACTATGCTATTTTGCTTTTTCAACGATTTCAACTAATCTCCAGTTCTTGGTCTTGCTCAGCGGACGGGTCTCCATGATGCGGACGGTATCACCCTCACCGCACTCATTCTTGTCGTCCTGGGCAACGAACTTGGTGGTCTTCTTGACGAATTTACCGTACAAGGGATGTTTCTCTTTTCTTTCAACGGCAACGACGATGGTCTTGTCCATCTTGCTGCTGACCACCACTCCGATTCTTTCCTTACGAAGATTTCTTTCCATAAGATTGCTCTGATTTAGTTCTGTTTTTCTTTCTCAGCAAGGATAGTGATCATGAGAGCGATATCCCTTCTGGTCTTACTGATTTTGGAAGTGTCCTCCAACGGAGAAATCGCGTGATTGATTTTCATGGTGTCGAGATTGTCCTTCTCGATCTGGATGCGGTCGCGCAGGTCTGCTACAGACATTTCGCGGGCTTCAGCTGCTTTCATTACTCTTTCTCCATTAATTATTCGACATAGTCTCTGCGCACGACGAACTTCGTCGCGATCGGGAGCTTGTTGGCACCGAGGCGCATGGCCTCCTTGGCGGTCTCGAGGGAGACACCCTCGGCCTCGAAGATGATGCGGCCCGGGGTGATCGGGGCGACGAACGCATACGGGTCACCCTTACCTTTACCCATACGGGTATCGAGCGGCTTCTTGGTGATCGGCTTCACAGGGAAGACGCGGATCCAGATCTGGCCCTCACGGTTCATCCTACGGGAAATCGCCTGACGTGCAGCTTCAATCTGCTGGGCGGTAAGCCAACAATTTTCAAGGGTCTTGATACCGAAGGAACCGAAAGCGAGCTGGTTGCCACGCTGGGCGTTGCCCTTCATGCGGTTCTTCTGTTCCCTTCTAAACTTTGTTCTCTTAGGTTGTAACATCTCAGTATTACTTTTAAAATAAAAATCAGTTAAATCCCTCAGAATCAGCCTCATACGCGGCAAGAAGCCGATTTTTGGGACTGCAAATTTAGTAAAAATTCCGGAAATAACATCATGTTTTGCAAAATATTTTAAACTTTTTCGACACGGAATCCAACCACCCAACTCCGGATTCCTCAATCACTTACACGACCCGTTGAAAACTTTTTTCCGTCATTTTCGACCGGAGCTCGAACCCCGTAACTCGACGCCCGCCCCCGATCGCCCCCGATCGCCCCGACCTCCCGGACCCGGCGTACATATCGTCCCACGCCTTGGACCCATATGCGCATTTTAAGCCATTTTTGCGCATATCGTCCCAAAGTTTGGACCCATATGCACACCTGCCCGCATGTCCCGTCATCACGGCTCGCAGGCAGGTTGCCGGGAGACGGTGCCTCCGGCGAAGGCTCGGCCGGAGCAGGATCCGTGGCGCCGGATCCGGTTCCCGCGCAGCGGGAAGCGAGGACGGAAGCCGAGACGGAGGCACCGTCTTCCGGCAAACCTGCCTGCAGATCCTGTCGGTCCCGTCATCATGGTGAGACAGGCATGACCCCCGGAAAACCGTGGCCGCCCGTGATCTTATGAACGGGAGGGGACCGGAAGCGGTCTGCGCACGAAAATTGCTATATTTGCAGGCTGTGATGACGAGACGCACGATGCTCATACCGATGCTGGCGACGCTGGCGGCCCTGCTGCTGGCGGGCGCGCCGGCGCGTGCGCAGAGCCAGGAGGCGCGCGAAGGCGCCCGCGAGGCCGTCCGGCAGGCCCGCCGCCCCCTGCGCGGCACCCCGATGTATTTCGAGCTGGACGAACACGGCGACACCGTCTTCATGGAGACGCTCGAGCCCGTCTGGATCTTCCCCCGGGGCCGCCGCATGCGCGACGGGGACTGGCGCCGCTTCTACAAGCTCGTCTTCAACTTCAACAAGGTCTACCCCTACGCCCTCGTGGGCCGCAAGATGATGGCCCAGGTCGACAGCACCCTCGCCGCCGACGTCACCAAGCGCTCCGAACGCAACCGCTACATCAACGACGTGGAGAAGGAGCTCTTCCGCCTGTTCGAGAAAGACATCCGCAACATGACGATCTCCCAGGGCCTCGTGCTGATGCGCCTGGTCGACCGCGAATGCGGCATGAGCGCATTCAGCATCATCAAGACCTACGAAAACGGATTCGCCGCCAACTTCTGGCAGCTCGTGGCCCGCATCTTCTCCCAGAACCTCAAGACACGCTACGACCCCTCGAAAGGCGAAGACGCCAAAATCGAGGAACTCTGCAAGATCTGGGACTCGGGGCAATGGGACTCCTTCTACTTCTCCATCTTCATGGAGCCGCCCCGCAAGACGGTCATTCAGCGGGAAACGCTGGATTCCGAAGTTCAAAGGAAGAACCGTTGAACACCCCGCAGGGCATCCCCCCGTCGACCCAGTCCTTCAGGACGAACAGCCGGGAGCCCGACGGAAGCGTGAGGTCCACGGCGTCGTGGAAGTGCCCGAACACGAAGTAATCCACATGGCTGCGCGCCGCCTCCGCCTCGCACCAGCGGTACAGCGGCTCCTCCGCCCCGCGGAAATGGTAGGTCGTGTGCTTGCGGCGGTTGGAATTGGACCAGCCCAGCCCGATCCGGAAGCCCAGCCAGGGATGCAGCGTGCTGAAGAGCCGCTGCAGCGGCCGGCAATGGAAGATGTTCAGCATCAGCTTGTAGTTCCAGCGCGCCCCGCCCAGCAGGTCGCCGTGGCCCAGGCAGAAATCCTTGCCGTCGATGCGCACATGGTACGGCTGGTCGAAACGGTGCATCCCCAGCTCCTCGAAGAACGAATAGGTCCACACGTCATGGTTGCCGGGACAGAACCACACTTCGACGCCTTTGTCCATCAGACCGATCAGCAACGCCACCACCCGCGCGCCTATGCGCGGCACCACGTCGCGGTATTCGTACCAGAAATCCCAGATGTCACCGAGCAGGTAGAGCGCCCGGGTCCGCTCCTCGGGGATTGCTTTCAGAAAGGCGATGAAACGTTCCTCGCGCTCCGCGGGATCCTTGATTCCGAGTCCGAGATGGACGTCGGACACGAAGTAGATGTCGCCCTGCGCCGCCATTATGCCAGGAAGATCAGTACCGCCAGGCCAGCCAGCAGGCAATAGAGTCCGAACCACTTGAGCTGGGCCTTGCGCACCAGGGCGATCATCACCCGGCAGGCAAACAGGCCGGAGAGGAACGCGGCGGCGAAGCCGAGCAGCAGGGGCAGCGCCCCGACCGTCGACGCCGCCATCTCCCCGCCCACCAGGTCGAGGAAGGTCTCGCCGAGGATGGGCACCAGCACCATCAGGAAGGAGAACTGGGCCATGTGCTCGCGCTTCACGCCGCACAGCAGGCCGGTAGAAATGGTCGTGCCGGAGCGGGACAGGCCGGGCAGCACCGCGCAGGCCTGGCCGACACCGACCAAAAAAGCCTGCCAGAAAGAAATCCCGTTGCGGCTGGCCTTCACGGCGGCGCTCACGCGCCCCGCGAGCCAGTCGGAGAGCGCCAGCAGCGCCGCGGTGACGAGCAGGCAGACGCCCACGACCCGCATCGAGCTGAACGCAGCCTCCACCTGGTCCTTGAAGAACATCCCGACGACGAATACCGGGATCATGGACACGCAGATCTTGGCGATGTAGTCCGTCTCGTCGTTATACCGGAACTTGAACAATCCGCACAGCAGCTTCCAGATCTCCTTGCGGAAGACCACGATGGTCGCCAGGACCGTCGCTGCGTGGACGGTGACTTCGAAAATAAGGTCGCCCGAAGGCTCGACGCCGAGCAGCGCCTTGCCGATGGCCAGGTGCCCGCTGCTGCTGACGGGCAGGAACTCGGTCAGGCCCTGGACCAGGCCGAGGATGATCGCTTCAAACCACTCCATGTCACTCAGACTTCTTGTTCTTGCCGAAAAGACCGGCGATTGCCACGATCTCGACCACGATGCCGGCGACGATCACCACGGGAGCGGCGACCAGCCGGCGGAAGTCAAACATAGCTTCATTGAACACCTGCGGGTCGTCCGAGCCGCCACCCATCATCAGGATGTACCCGGCAATCATCACGACCACGCCCGCAAGCATCAGTTTCAACCCCTTCGGGGTAAGGGCCATTTTATCCATAAATCAATAATATAAATCATCTTTGGACGCGGCGACAAGCTTGTTCACCACGAAATAGGTAGACACCACGCACAGGAGCACGCCGCAGACCACGACGATCCCGCACACGATCAGCAGCTGCCGGGTCTCGAAGATCGAGAACAGCTCCGGGAAGGACTTGCGCACCGCCGAGAGCAGGCCCCAGAGCATGCCGACCGCCAGGGCGGAGGCCACGAGGCCCTGCACCACGGCGGCGCGCATGAACGGGGCGCGGATGAACCCGCGGGTCGCGCCGACCAGCTTCATCGTGTGGATCGTGAAGCGGCGCGCGAAGACGTTGACGCGGACCGTGTTGTTGATCAGCACGAAGGAGATGAAGAGCAGCAGCAGGATGAAGATGCCCAGCACGACCGAGATCTTGGCCAGGTTGGTCGTCAGGGCCTCCACCAGCGACTGCTGCGCCCCGACCTCCTCGACCAGCGGGGAGGCTTCCAGGGCACGGGTCACGGCCGCCAGGCTGTCCGGATGGACGTAGTCCGCCTGGAGGTTCACGTCCACGGAGATGGGGACCGGGGAGGTCTCGAACACGTCCAGGAAATCCTCGCCCAGCATGTCCTTGAGCTCCTGCGCACCCTCTTCGCGCGTGATAACGCGCGCGCCATGAACATAAGGACGTCCCTCCAGCGAGGCGGCGAAGCTGCGGGCCTGGTCCTCCGTGACGTCGTCGCGGAGCAGGACGTTGACCTGCATGTTCTCCTTGAGATACCGGGTCACGCTGCCTGCATTGACGATGAGCAAGGCGGCGATGCCGGTCAGCAGCAGCACGAGGCTGATGCTGATCACGCTGGAAAGGTATGCGTTGATGATGCGCTTCCTGATCGACTGTTTCTCCTGTCGGGGCATAATCCTCCAAATTAGACCTCAAAGATAGTGAAAAGACGAATAATTGTAAAAAAATTCTTATCTTTGTGGTTATGAGCGATATTAAGCAGAAAATACTCTTTGTCAACTCCGAGATCTATCCTTATCTGCCGGAGTCCGATATCGCCAATATCGGCCGCTACCTGCCCCAGGGCGTCCAGGAACGCAAGCGGGAGATCCGTTCGTTCATGCCCCGGTTCGGCTGCATCAACGAGCGGAAGAACCAGCTCCACGAGGTCATCCGCCTCTCGGGAATGAACATCATCATCTCGGACGTGGACCGGCCGCTCATCATCAAGGTCGCCTCCATTTCCTCTGCCCGCATTCAGGTATATTTCATTGATAATGAGGATTATTTCCGGCGCAAGCAGACCTTCAGCGACGCCTCCGGCAAGTTCTTCGAGGACAACGACGAGCGCGCCATCTTCTTCGCGCGCGGCGTGCTCGAGACCGTCAAGAAATCCCGCTGGGCCCCGGACGTCATCCACTGCCAGGGCTGGATCTCGCAGATGATCCCCGCCTACCTGAAGAAGGCCTACAAAGACGATCCCATCTTCTCGGGCAGCAAAGTGGTCCTGTCCCTGTACGACGATACCCCGAAATGCAGTTTCCATCCCGACTTCGCAGCCAAGGCCGCTTTCGGAGGCCTCGCCCAGTCGGACCTGCCCTTCCTTGCGGACCCCACTGGCATAAATCTTGCTAAAACCGCCGTCCAGTACGCCGATGGCATCATCCTGGGCGCGGAGCAGGTTGAACCGGAGATTGTCAGCCACTGCCAATCCCTCGGTCTCCCGATCCTCCCCTTCGACCGCAAGGCCCTGGAGGACGGAAGCTATGTCGATGCGTACT
Source organism: Bacteroidales bacterium (assembly GCA_017477245.1). Taxonomy (GTDB): domain Bacteria; phylum Bacteroidota; class Bacteroidia; order Bacteroidales; family UBA932; genus Cryptobacteroides. The sequence continues at coordinate 19,101 of JAFUWY010000023.1, forward strand.
GCAGTTTTTACGATGAACTTTAAGATGAAAACCCACATTCTCGCGCTGGCGGCAGCCTCTCTCTGCTGCCTGGCCTGCATTGAGACCAACAGCACCCTCGGCGGCAGCCTCGTGCCCGCCGTGGAGACCTATACCTTCCACACGGTGGAGATCCCCATCGAGGGCATCTCCCTGCAGATGGCCGACAAACTGTCCGGCTACTCCGACTCCCGCATCACCATCGGCGCCATCCAGGAGGACACCTACGGGATGACCACGCGCGCCAGCGCCTTCCCCCTCGTCCCGCTGATCGCGGACTACGATGACTTCGACCTCGGCAAGAACCCGGAGTTCAAGCGCTTCCACTTCGCCGTGGCGCGCGACACGCTGTCCTGCCTGACCGCGGACCAGGAGAACATCCTGCAGAACGTCCGCGTCTACGAACTGGCGCAGGCGCTGGATCCCGAAGAGGATTTCGACTGCAACAAGCCCGTCGACCATCTCGACGCCGCGATCACGAAGGGCGTCCCCGTCTACAAGGGCACGGACTCCCTCGCCTTCGACTTCTCCGAGGAGTTCGGCCGCAAATACCTCAAGCTCACCCGCAGCGACGTCGCCGACATGGAGACCTACCTGTCCAAGTTCCCGGGCATCTACCTGGAGACCGACAAGCCCGAGAGCGACGGCGGACGCATCGACATGTTCGACGTCCAGCTGGACTACGATGCCAACTACAAGGCCATCATCGGCAACTACGCCACCCTGTACTACACCGCCGAGTTCGACGGCGTGCGCAAGGACACCTCGCTCGTCTTCTACTACGGAGCCACGGACCTCTACAAGATCGACTCGCTGATGAACAGCTACACCGGCAGCTTCCCGCAGTACGCCCTCAACATGACGGGCCAGCAGACGCGCGACCGCGTCGGCGTGGCCACCGACAAGATCCAGGTCGAAGGCGGCGGCGGACTCAAGCCCGTCATCTCCGCCCTGACCCTCAAGCACCAGGTCGAGAAGGCCATCTCCGCGCTGGGCGGCAATCCCAAGGAGGCCATCATCAACAAGGCTTCCCTCATCTTCCCCTTCGAGTTCCCGGAGGATTTCGAGGAGATGGAGTTCTGGCCCTACCGGCTCTCGCCGACCTGCCGGATGACCTACGGCGACGAAGACAACGAGCACACCTCCTTCATGGGCCTGACCGACGCCAGTTCCAGCAACGAGAACCAGGGCGACCTCGACCGCTCGCTGCTGCGCTACGCGCCGGACATCACCTACCACATGCAGGAGATCCTCAAGATCGACGAATCGCAGACCGACAAGACCGGCACCAAATACCTGATGAAGGGCAACTATGACATCTGGCTGCTCGTGATGGCCGAGGAGATCATCTCTTCCGTCAGCACCACCAGCGAGGAGACGCAGGAGATGCTCAACTACCTCGCCTACTCCAGCTACTACAACAGCATGTACGGCGGCTATGGCGGGTACGGATACGGCGGATACGGATACGGCGGCTATGGCGGATACGGAAGCTACTACAGCAACTACCTCAACTACGCCATGATGGCCCAGATGGCCAGCCAGTCGCAGACCACCTATTCCACCCAGGTCAAACTGGACAAGGACCGCTTCTACCGCGCCTCGCTCAACGGCCCCACGGCGAACGGCGACGTCCCGACCCTGAAGCTGACCTTCGCGCTGCCCAACGAGGAATAGCCCTTCCGGACCAGGTCCGGAACGACGACAAAAAACCGACCTGCTTTCGCGGGTCGGTTTTGTTTTCGGATCTTCTAACCGGAATTAGGCGAGCTTCTCAGCAACCTTGTCGCAAGCGTCCTTGACGGTAGCGATCGTGCTGGTCTCCTCATCGGGAATCTTGATGCCGAACACCTTCTCGAACTCCATGAGGAGCTCCACGGTGTCGAGGGAGTCAGCGCCCAGGTCATTGGTGAAATTGGCGGTCTCGGTAACCTCGGAAGGCTCCACGCCGAGCTTGTCGACGATGATCGCTTTCACTTTCTCTACGATTTCTGCGTATTCCATAATGATTTTAGATATTAAGGTTTTATTAGTACATTCAAAGCCAAAAATCTGTGCAAAGTAAGCAAAAATAAATCATATTTGCAAGCACTGGCAAGATTACTCCTTCCTGCTTAAATCCAGCCAGATACGCAATCCGTTGAGGGAGTTGAGCAGGTAGAAGGCGTATTTGACGACGTAGATGAGCGCGTAGGAGGAATCCGGCGACTGGCGCAGGGTCAGCACCCACATGGCCACAGAGGCGATGTTGACGCCGATCCAGAAGATCCACTGCTCCATGTAGGCCGTGGACATCAGCCACTGCCCCAGGATATTGCACATCATCGAGAAGGCGTCCAGCAGCACGAGCCAGCGGACCGCCTCGGCGGCCGCGGTCTTGTCGAGTGCGGCGAGGACGAAGTAGGCGATGACCAGCCCGACGAGGAAGACCGATCCGTAGAGCAGCCAGCCCCGGCTGTCGAGCCGGCGCGCGCGGACGCGTTCGCCGTCGCCGGCTCCGCGCCGGCGCCACTGGAAGAAGCCGATGAACTGCATCGGCAGGAAGTAGAGCAGGTGCATGGCGGCGTTGCCGTACCGGGCGCTCGTCAGGCACATCACGCCGTAGATGGTCACGTCGATCAGTCCGAAGAGGAACGTCAGGATGCGGCCGTTGGCCGAGAAGACGTTGGCGAGCACGCCGCAGACCGAACCCACGGCGGCGATGATCAGCAGGGCCTGCCCGCTGTCGGCGTCGCGCAGCTTCCAGGCGGTCACGATGAGGGTCACCACCACCATCCCGATGAGGATGAAGGCGTTGAACCAGCGGTTGAATCTGTCAGTCTTGGTGTCCATGGTTCAGTTGTTCTTGGATGCGCTCCGCCAGCTGGGGGCCGACGAGCGCGGCGAGTTCTTCGCGGGGCGCGGCCGCGATGCGCGCCACGCTCCCGAAATGCATCAGCAGGCGCTGCTCCGTCTGCGCGCCCACGCCCTTGATCTCCCGCAGCGCGGACTGGATGGCGGCCTTGCTGCGCAGCGACCGGTGGAAGGTGATGCCAAAGCGGTGCGCCTCGTCGCGGATCTGCTGCAGCACCTTGAGGGCGCGCGAGTTGCGGTCGAGGAACAAGGGGTACGGATCTCCCACACGGATCACTTCCTCCAGGCGCTTCGCCAGGCCCACGACCGTCAGCCGGTCCTGGATGCCCAGTTCGCAGAGGGCCTGGTACGCGAAGTCCAGCTGGCCCTTGCCGCCGTCGATGACCACCAGCTGCGGGAGGTCGTCCGGCGCCTCGGCCAGCATGCGGGAGTAGCGGCGGTTCACGACCTCCTTCATCGAGGCGTAGTCGTTGGCGCCGACCACCGTCTTGATCTTGAATTTGCGGTAGTCCTTCTTGGAGGGTTCCGCGTTGCGGAACACCACGCACGAGGCTACGGGGTTGGTACCCTGGATGTTGGAGTTGTCGAAGCACTCCATGTGCACGGGCAGCTCCTTCATGCCCAGGGCCTTGCGCAGCTCTTCGAGCACGGCGGCCCGGTATTCGTCCGGGTTGGTGTGCTCGCGCTGCTTGAGGGAGTTGGCCCGGAACTCCCGGGCGTTCTTGCTGCCCAGCTCCAGCAGGGCCAGCTTGTCCCCGCGGACCGGGATCCTGAACTCGACCCCGTCCATTTCCACGTCGGGCAGGAACGGGACGATGACCTCGCCCTTCAGGGCGCCGAACTTGGAGGAGATCTCCGCGATGAACTCGCTCAGCACGGCCGCGCGGTCCTCCTCGATATTGAGCTTGAAACCCAGGTTGAGCGACTGAATGATGGCGCCGCCCCGGATGCGCAGGAAACTGCCGTAGGCCTCCCCGCTGTCGGTTTCGAGTGCGAAGACATCCACGTCGCGGTCCCCGGCCGCCGTGATGATGGATTTGGCGTAGTGCTTCTGCAGGGCTTCGATCCGCAGCTTGTAGGCCTGGGCCGTCTCGAAGTCCAGGGCGTCGGCGGCTGCGCCCATCCGCGCCTTGTAGTCGCGGATGATGCTGTTGACGCCGCCCGACAGCAGGCGGACGATCTCGTCGATGTAGGCGTTGTAGTCCTCGCGCGAGACGCCCCCGATGCAGCAGCCTTCGCAGCGGCCGAGGTGGAAGTCCAGGCAGGGCCGGAACTTGCGGCGCAGGATGGCGTCGGAGGTGATCTTGAGGTTGCAGGAGCGCAGCGGATAGGTCTCGCGGAAGAACTCCAGCAGCGCCTTGGCGTGCATCACGGAGCTGTAGGGCCCGAAATAGCGGGAGCCGTTCTTCACGACCCGGCGCGTCAGGAAGACCTTGGGGAATTCGTCCCCGGTCACGCAGATCCACGGGTAGGTCTTGGAGTCCTTCAGGAGGATATTGTAGCGCGGCTTGTACTGCTTGATGAGGTTGTTCTCCAGCAGCAGGGCGTCGGCCTCCGTATCGACCACGGAGTACTGCACGTCCGCGATGCGGGAGACCAGCAGGCGGGTCTTGACATTGAGCCGATCCGGGTCCACGAAATACTGGGCCACGCGCTTGCTCAGGTCCTTGGCCTTGCCTACATAGATCACATTCCCCGCAGCGTCGTAATAACGGTAGACGCCCGGGGAATGCGGTAGGAGTTGTATTTTCTGCCTAACGTCCAAGGACCTCGGCGACGGCCTTCGCCGTCTTTTCGCCACGCAGGTCATCCCCGCGCTTGAGGATGGTACCGTCCTTGTCGAAGAGGATCATGTGCGGGATGCCTTCGATGCCGTAGAGGGCGGCGGGCTCCTGGTGGCCGTTGTTGAGCTGGTTCCACTTCATGCCGAAGAAGGCGGCCGTATCGATGGTGTTGTGCCAGTCCATCTTGCGGCTCTCCTCCCAGACAGCGACGCTCAGCACGTCGAAGTCCTCGCCGGCATACTTCTCCCAGATGGCCTTGATGTTGGGGATCTCGGCCTTGCAGGGCGGGCACCAGGGGGACCAGAAGTCCACGAGCATCACCTTGCCCTTGCCGACGAAGTCGGACAGGCTCTTCTTCTCGTAGATGGGGTTGCCGTCCTTGTCGACACCGGCGACATGGTCCACCGTGAAGTCGGTGAACTTCTTGCCGACGGCCGTAGCCTGCTTGGCTGCGGAGCTCTCGACCAGGCGGGCGACGAACTTGTCGGCCTTGACCGGCTCGGAGAGCTTGTCCAGGATGGAAGCCAGCTCGTCATCCTCGAGGTAGCCGTACAGCTCGCCGAGCACGGCGGGGGCCACCAGCGTATCGGAAGGATACTTGTCGAGCAGGGCGCGGCCTGCATCGGTGATCTTGCCGATCACGGTCTCCTGCAGGGTGCTGAACTTCTCCCGCTTCTGTTCGTCGGAAAGGGTCGCGTCGGCGTCGACCGCCTTGGCGGACTCAGTGTACTCATCGATCCAGGTCTCCATGTTGGTCTTGAAGGCGGCCAGGGCCTCGGCAGGAGTCTGCTGCTTGCAGCCGGCCAGCACGGACAGTGCGGCGACTGCGATCAAAAGGATTTTCTTCATGGTATGCATTGTTTTACACTACTGTCACACAAAAACCGGTTTCGGAATCCCGAAACCGGCCGTAAATATAGTAATTTTCTTGAAGTTATCAATCAATTACCGGTTGCTGTCGCGGCGCGGCCGACGGTCGCGGTCGCCATCGCGGCGGGGACGGCGGTCGCCGCGTCCGCCACCACGGTTCTGGCCCGTAGCCTGGGCGTTGGCGGCAGCCAGGGCGGCAGGAGTGAGGTCCTGCTTGCCGTAGCGCTCACCGTTGCAGATCCAGACCTTGATGCCAAGGGTACCGACCTTGGTGTTGGCGACTGCCAGCGCATAGTCGATATCGGCACGGAAGGTGTGGAGCGGGGTGCGGCCTTCCTTGAACATCTCGCTGCGGGCCATTTCGGCGCCGCCGACGCGGCCAGCGATCTGGACCTTGATGCCCTCGGCACCGACGCGCATCGTGTTGGCGATGGCCATCTTGATGGCGCGGCGATAGGACACGCGGCCCTCGATCTGACGGGCGATGCTGTCAGCCACGATGTTCGCGTCGACCTCGGGACGCTTCACCTCGTAGATGTTGATCTGGACATCCTTCTTGGTGACCTTCTTGAGCTCTTCCTTGAGTTTGTCGACCTCGGTGCCGCCCTTGCCGATGATGAAACCGGGACGGGCTGCGTAGATCGTGACGGTGATGAGCTTGAGGGTACGCTCGATGACGATGCGGCTCAGGCTGGCCTTCGCCAGACGGCTGCTCAGATACTTGCGGATCTCGTAGTCCTCGGCGATCTTCTCTGCATAGTTACCACCACACCAGTTAGAATCCCAACCACGGGTGATACCGATTCTGTTGCTGATAGGATTAGTTTTCTGTCCCATAATTACTTATTCTCCACTGGTTGTTTGACATCAAGGATGACGGTGACGTGGTTGGAACGCTTGCGGATGCGGCCGGCGCGGCCCTGCGGGCACGGACGGATGCGCTTCAGCGTGCGGCCTTCGTCGACCATGATGGTCTTGACGTAGACGTTGCCGTTGTCCAGTTCTTTGCTCTGCTCGGGGTTCTTGGCTTCCCAGTTCGCGACGGCGCTGCGGATGAGCTTCTCGAGACGCACGGAGGCCTCTCTCTTCGAGAACTTCAGCAGATCGAGAGCGCGGTTGACCTCGACGCCACGGACGGTGTCGGCCACCAGACGCATCTTGCGGGGAGAGGTGGGAGCATCATTCAGCTTGGCAACAGCTGTAACCTTCTTCGCCTCCTTGAGGCGCTCGGCCATAAGTCTTTTACGCTTTCCCATAATGATTACTTCTTATTGTTACCTGAATGACCTCTAAAGTTGCGGGTGGGGGCGAACTCGCCCAGCTTGTGGCCTACCATCTGCTCGGTGACGTAAACAGGGATGAACTTGTTTCCGTTGTGAACAGCGATCGTATGGCCGATGAAGTCAGGAGAGATCATGCTGGCACGGGACCAGGTCTTGACCACTTCCTTCTTCTTGCTACCATCATTCATAGCAAGAACTCTCTTCTCCAGGGCTTCCTGGATATAGGGACCTTTTCTTAAAGAACGACTCATAATCTCTTAAGTTAATTCCTGTTTATTTCTTTCTTCTCTCGATGATGAACTTGTTGGAAGATGCCTTCGGATTACGCGTCTTGTAGCCCTTTGCAGGAAGACCCTTGCGGGAACGCGGATGTCCACCGGAAGCGCGGCCTTCACCACCACCCATCGGGTGATCGTGCGGGTTCATCACGACACCACGGTTGTGCGGGCGCTTGCCCAGCCAGCGACGACGGCCGGCCTTGCCGTGGCTCTCCAGGTTGTGGTCGGTGTTGGAAACCTCACCGACGGTGGCGCGGCAGGTCACGAGCACCATGCGGGTCTCGCCGGAGGGCAGACGGAGCACGGCGTGGGAGCCTTCGCGCGCAGCAAGCTGTGCGAACGTACCGGCGGAGCGGGCCATAGCGGCGCCCTGACCGGGACGGAGCTCGATGCAGTGAACGAGGGTACCAACAGGAATTTCACTGAGGGGAAGGCAGTTGCCGACCTCCGGAGCGACGCCGCTGCCGGAAGCGATCACCTGACCGACCTTGAGTCCTTTCGGAGCGATGATGTATCTCTTCTCTCCGTCTTCGTACTGCACGAGGGCGATGCGGGCGCTGCGGTTCGGATCATACTCGATGGTCTGGACCGTGGCGGTGCACTCGTCCTTGGCGCGGCGGAAGTCGATGATGCGGTACATTCTCTTGTGGCCGCCACCGAGGTAACGCACGGTCATCTGACCGGTGTTGTTGCGTCCGCCCGTGCTCTTGAGGGGCTCCAACAATGATTTCTGGGGTTTCTTAGCGGTGATCTCCTCGAAGGTGCTGATCACTTTGTTCCTTTGACCGGGAGTAACCGGTTTGAATTTTCTTACTGCCATTGTCTGTCCCTCCCTTAAATATTAGCGTAGAAATCGATCTTGTCCTCACCGGCGAGGGTGATGTACGCCTTCTTGAAGTGATTCATCCGGCCGCGGAGCAGGCCCGCCTTGGTGTAGCGGCTCTTGCGCTTGCCATGATAATTCACGGTATTGACATCGGCCACGGAGACATTGTACATCTTCTCCACGGCTTCCTTGATCTGAAGTTTGTTGGCTTTACGATCCACGATAAAGCCGTAACGGTTCAACTTTTCGCCCTGATCCGTCAACTTCTCTGTAACGATTGGCTTAATGATAATTCCCATCTTCGTGTACTTTTAGCGCATGTTCCGCTCGGCGAGGATGTCCTGCACACCGTCCACGAGCACCAGGGTGTTGGCGTTCATGATGGCGTAGGTGTTGATCTCGTCAACGGAGATCACGTCGACCTGCGGGAGATTGCGGGATGAAAGATAGATGTTGGTTGAATTCTGAGGGAGCACGTAGAGCACCTTGCGGTCGCCGGCCTTGATGGCGTTGGTGATGCCGAGGAGTTCCTTGGTCTTGGGTGCATCCATCGTGAACGGCTCGAGGACGATGATGGCGTTCTCCTGGGCCTTGTAGGTCAGCGCGGACTTGCGGGCAAGGGCCTTGACCTTCTTGTTCAACTTGTTATGATAGAAACGCGGCTGGGGACCGAAGACGCGGCCGCCGCCGACGAAGATATTGGCCTTGAGGGAACCGTGGCGTGCACCGCCGCCGCCCTTCTGGCGACCGAGCTTCTTGGTGCTGTGCGCGATCTCGCTGCGGTCCTTGGTCTTGGCGTTGCCATGGCGCTGGTTGGCGAGGTACTGGACGACGTCGAGGTAGACGGCGTGGTCGTTGGGCTCGATACCGAAGACGTTCTCTTCGAGAGTCACCTTCTTGCCGGACTGGGTACCGTCAATTTTCAAAACTGCTAATTCCATAACGCTAAGCCTCCAAAATTACATAAGAACCTTTGGCTCCGGGGACGGAACCCTTGACGACGATGAGATTGTTCTCAGGAAGCACCTTGAGCACCTGCAGGTTCTCGACCTTGACGCGCTCGCTGCCCATGTGGCCTGCCATGCGCATTCCGGGGAGGACGCGGGACGGCCAGGAGGATGCTCCCATGGAACCGGGGTGACGAAGGCGGTTGTGCTGGCCGTGGGTCTGTCCGCCGACACCGGCGAAATGATGACGGTGCACAACACCCTGGAAGCCCTTGCCCTTGGAGGTTCCGGTCACGTCCACGAACTTGACATCCTCGGTGAAGATGTCGGCGACCGTGAAGGTGGTCCCGAGCTTCAGCTCGCCCTCGAAGTCGGCCTTGAACTCGACCAACTTGCGCTTGGGAGTGGTTCCTGCCTTTTTGAAGTGCCCCATCAGGGGCGCGCTGGTGTGCTTTTCGGAGGTTTCGCCATAGGCAAGCTGTACAGCGGCATAGCCGTCTTTTTCAACTGTACGGAGCTGCGTAACTACGCACGGACCAGCCTCGATGACGGTGCACGGTATGTTCTTACCGTCGGCACCGAAAACGGAAGTCATTCCGATTTTCTTTCCAATTAATCCAGGCATTGGTTTGTTAATTAATTGTTTATAAACACTTTATAAGTTTCCGCCTATTTTTGCGGGCTGCAAATATACAACTATTTTCTCAATTTACAAACACTTGATTTCCAAGATTTTCATCTATCTTTGTATCGTAATACGTACGGAGATGTTGGAATTCTTACATTTTTCATGGGTCGATATCCTCGACATCCTGATGGTTGCAGCCATCATCTATCTCGTATTCCGCTGGATCCGCGGGTCGACCGCCATCAACATCTTCATCGCCATCATCATCGTGATCGTGATCCGCGTCATCGCGGAAGCCCTCGGCATGAAGATGATCTCCTCGCTGCTGGGCACCCTCATCGACATGGGCGCCGTGGCCCTGGTCGTCATCTTCCAGCCGGAGGTGCGGCGCTTCCTCAGCACGGTGGGCCGCACGGCCGGCAGCACGCTGGAGAAGCAGACCTTCCTGCAGCGGATCTTCCCCGGCTGGCAGCAGCACCGCAACGTGGACACCCGCTCCCTGCAGGAGATCTCGGAGGCCTGCCGCGAGATGTCCGCCCAGAAGACCGGCGCCCTCATCCTCATCCAGAACAAGAATTCCCTGGAGGACATCGTCGCCACGGGCGACATCGTGGACGCCGAGATCGGCCGGCGCCTGATCATGAACATCTTCTTCAAGAACTCCCCGCTCCATGACGGGGCGATGGTCATCGGCGGCAACCGCATCGTGGCCGCGCGCTGCACCCTCCCCATCACCGAGCGCACCGACCTGCCGGCCCGCTACGGCATGCGCCACAAGGCCGCCATCGGCATCTCCGAGCAGTGCGACGCCGACGTGGTCGTCGTCAGCGAGGAGACCGGCGGCATCTCGTTCGTCCGCGGCGGGCAGATCACGCCCATCGACACCATCAACACCCTCAACCTGCTGCTCGGAGAGAAGACACCATGACGGACGCCCGGCTCGAAAGCAAACTCGGATTCGACAAGATCCGCAAGGTCATCTCCGACCGCTGCCTGACCGACTACGCGGCCGGGCGCGTGGCGGAGGAGGCCTTCTCGACGGACCCCGACATCATCCGGCGCCGGCTCGCCCTGACGGACGAGATGCGCCTCATCCTGATGTTCGAGGACAGCTTCCCCACGACCGGCTACATCGACGCCATCCCCTTCCTGTCCTCCCTGGAGCGGGAAGGCTCGTGCATCGACGTCCTGTCCCTGGGCAAGCTCAAGACCGTCACGGACACCCTGCGCCGCATCCTGCATTTCTTCGCCAGCATCAAGAGCGGGATCTACCCGCAGCTGGAGCGGCTCGTCGCCCCGGTGCGGTCCTTCCCGGAAGTGCAGCGGCGCATCGAGAACATCCTCGACAAATACGGCGACATCAAGGATTCCGCCTCCGACCGGCTCTTCGAGATCCGGCGGGACCTCCGGTCCAAGGAAGCCGCGATCTCCAAGCGCGCCGGCGCGATCCTCCGCAAGGCGCAGGAGGACGGCGTGGTGGACGCCGACGCCGACGTGACCATCCGCGACGGCAAGTACCTCATCCCGGTGGGCACGTCCGCCAAGCGCAAGCTGCAGGGCTTCGTCTACGACGTCTCCGCCTCCGGCAAGACGGCCTTCGTCGAGCCCGCCGAGATCATCGAACTCGAGAACGACATCAGCGAGCTGCATTTCGAGGAGCTCCGCGAGATCCAGCGCATCCTGCTGGAATTCACCGACTTCCTCCGCCCCTACCTGCCCGACCTGCTGGGCGGCGCCGCCTTCATCGGCGAGGTGGACTTCCTGATGGCCAAGGCCCAGACGGCGCTGGACATCGTGGCGGGTATGCCCGTCATCTCCACGGACGGCAGCCTGTCGCTGCGCAAGGCGCGCCACCCGCTGCTGGAGAAGGCCCTCGCGCGCGAAGGCCGCAGCATCGTCCCGCTGACCGTCACCCTGACGCCCGGCAAGCGCATCCTGCTCATCTCCGGCCCCAACGCCGGCGGCAAGTCCGTCTGTCTCAAGACCGTCGGACTGCTCCAATACATGTTCCAGTGGGGCATGCTCATCCCCACGTCCGAGAGTTCCGAGCTGCCGGTCTTCGACCGCATCGCGGTCAGCATCGGCGACGACCAGAACCTCGAGGACGACCTGAGCACTTACAGTTCGTTCCTCGCGGACATGCGCGACCTGCTCGCCACCGCGGACGAGCGGGCGCTCGTGCTCATCGACGAGTTCGGCTCCGGCACGGAGCCGGCGGCGGGCGGCGCGATCGCCGAGGCGATCCTCGCCGAGATCGACCGCCGCGGCGTCTACGGCGTCATCACCACGCACTACACCAACCTTAAATTATATGCCTCCGGGGCGGAGACGCACGTGATCAACGGCGCCATGCTCTACGACGCCGCCCGCATCGCCCCGATGTTCAAGCTGGAGATCGGCCTGCCCGGCAACTCCTTCGCCTTCGAGCTGGCGCGCAAGATGCGCCTGCCGGAAGCGATCGTCAAGGACGCCGAGACGCGCGCCGGCGAGGAGTTCGTCGGCATCGAGCGCAACCTGCGCAAAATCGCGCGCAACCGCCGCGCCCTCGACGAGAAGCTCCAGAAGATCAAGCACACCGACAAGGCCCTCGAAGGGATCACGGAGCGCTACCAGCGCGAGCTCGAGGACATCCAGCAGCAGAAGAAGACCATCCTGGACGAGGCCCGCAAGGAAGCCGAGAAGATCGTCAAGGGCGCCGGCAAGCAGGTCGAGAAGACCATCCGCGACATCCGCGAGGCCCAGGCCGGGAAGGAGCAGACCAAGGCCGCGCGCCAGGAGCTCCAGGGGTTCCTGGGCGCGCTGGAGGAGCGCAAGACCCGCGAGAAGAAGACCCGCGACGCCTACATCGACCGCAAGATCGAGCAGCTCAAGAAGCGCAAGAAACCCGAGGCCCCGGCCCAGGAGCAGGTCAAGGCCGCGCCCCTGAAGGTCGGCGAGAAGGTCCGCATCAAGGACAACGGCCTCGTGGGCGAAGTGTCCAAGATCAGCAGCAAGTCCGTCACGGTCATCGTCGGCAACATCACGAGCACGATGGCCCCGGACCGCGTAGAGCGCATCTCCTCCAACGAATTCCGCGAAGCCGCCCGCAAGGTCTTCAAGCCCGTGCAGCAGAAGGTCGACAGCGCCATCACCGAGCGCAAGCTCGCCTTCTCGCCGGAGCTGGACGTGCGCGGGGAGCGCCTCAGCGACGCCCTCGACATCGTCACGCACTACATCGACGACGCCATCATGCTGAACATCGGCTCCGTGCGCATCATCCACGGCAAGGGCACGGGCGTGCTGCGCGAGGAGATCCAGAAATACCTCCGGACCATCCCGGGCCTGACCGTCAGCGACGAAGACATCCGCAACGGCGGCACGGGCGTAACCATCGTCAAGCTATGAAAACCGACAGACCCACCGTAGGCCGCAAAGGAGAAGAGGAAGCGAGCCACTACCTGGCCCGCCTGGGCCACCGCATCCTCGCCCGCAACTGGCGGGGCGGCCATCTCGAACTCGACATCATCACCCTGCTCGGCAACGAACTCCACGTCGTCGAGGTCAAGAGCCGCGTGGCCCCGGTCATGGCGGAGCCGAGCCGCAACGTCGGCCGCGACAAGCAGCGGCGCATGGTCGCCGCCGCCCAGGCCTTCCTGCACTCCGAGGAGCGCAAGCACCTCCCGGCCGACCTCGAGATCTTTTTCGACGTGATGTCGGTCGTCTTCTACGGGACTGGCGCAGACTTTGATATTGAATACTTTCCCAAAGCCTTTATACCACTATATGCTTAATAACCACTGTTACTGTATAATCATGGCCGGCGGCATCGGATCCCGCTTCTGGCCCATCAGCCGCGCGGGACTGCCCAAGCAGTTCCTGGATTTCAGCATCCAGGGCCGGTCGTTCCTGCGGCGCACCTTCGACCGGATGAAGGCCATCGTCCCGGAGGAGAACATCCTCGTGGTGAGCCTCGAACGCTACCGGGAGCTCGTCCGCACCCAGCTCCCCGAACTGCCGGAGAGCAACCTCCTGCTGGAGCCCTACAACCGAAACACGGCCCCCTGCATCGCCTTCGCGACCTACACGATCCTGCAGCGCGACCCGGAAGCCATCACCATCGTGACGCCTTCCGACCACGCCATCGCGCACCACGACGCCTTCAACAAGACCCTGGAGAACGCCCTCGCCTACGCCGCCGGCTCCGACGCCCTCATCACGCTGGGCGTGATCCCGACGCGTCCGGACCCCAATTTCGGCTACATCCAGATGGCCGGCAAGGCCGAGCCCGGATGCCCGGTCAAGATCAAGACCTTCACGGAGAAGCCCGACATCGAGCTGGCGCGCGTCTTCCTCGAGACGGGCGAGTTCCTCTGGAACTCCGGCATCTTCGTCTGGCGTGCCGACGCCATCCGCGCCGCGCTCGAACGCTACGCCCCCCAGATCACGCGCCTCTGGGACGGCTGGCAGGAGGTGCTCGGCTCCGACAACCAGGGCGCGTTCCTGGAGCGCATCTACACCGACATGCCCCGGACCTCCATCGACTACGCCGTCATGGAGAAGACGGACAAGGCCTGGGTCTACCCCGCCGATTTCCGCTGGGCGGACATCGGCAACTGGGACTCCCTCTACGAATACCTCGCCTACCACGACGACCAGGGCAACGCCCTCAACCGCACCAGCCGCCGGCTGCTGCGCGACAGCCGCGACAACATCGTCTACTCCACCCGCGACGACAAGCTCCTCGCGGTCCGCGGCCTGGAGGACTTCATCGTCATCGACACCGACGACGTGCTGATGATCTGCCCGCGCGACGAGGAGAAGCTCAAGGAGTTCCTCCTCCAGCTCGCGATGCCCGAATACGAGGAGTACCGCTAAGGTCCCCCTCCCAGACGGAAAATCCCCGCGGAGCGCTGCTCCGCGGGGATTTTCGTTGTCGGAAGGGTGACGGGATCAATAACCCGGAACCTGCTGCTCCTTCAGGCCCACGTTGACGTCCATCACGGTCGTCGCGAGCGGGAGGATCTCGGAGTGCTGGCGGGTCAGGCCGCCGAAGAGGTTGACGTAGCGGACATTCTTCTCGTAGCCGTCCTTGCCCTTGTAGAGGCGGACGCCGTCGGGACCGGTCTCGAAGACACCGTAGGACATGATCTCGTTGCCGTCGGCGTGGGTGCACGGTGACACGGAATCCTGCATATCCACCACCACGTAGCCGTCCGCCTTGTAGGCGTCGATCTCAGCCTTGGTGAGCTGGAGGGTCTTGAGGGCCGTGTAGGGGATGTTGTTGTCGGCGAAGAGCCATTCGCCGGCCACGGGCTTGAACACGCGGTAGCGGTCCACGTCGGCGTAGCGGCCCTCGCGGCCGGCGAGCTTCATCAGCTCCTCCTTGTTGGCGGTCAGGGTCTCGTAGAGGATACCCCAGCGGGCCAGCTCGGTGCGGCGCCAGGACTCACCGGCGAACTCGAAGCGGTTCTCGGCGATGATGGCCTTCAGGAACTCGTCGTGGGAGGTCGGGATGTCACCGATCTTGGAGGCGTCGCCGCCGAAGGCGCGGGTGCGGACCTCCTTGAGGGCGTTCACGGCCTCGGTGGTCGGGGCGCCATTGTACTCGTTGGCAGCCTCGGCGTACATCAGCAGGATGTGGTCGTAGCGGAGCCAGGGCCAGTTGACGTCACGGGCGCTGGTGCCGGTGCCGATCGTGCTCTTCCAGTTCGGGCGGAACTTGCCGATGTAGAAGCAGCCGTAAGGCATCTCGTAGAGGTCGCTGTTGGCATCCACGGCATACTGGCAGATCGTCACGTCGCGGCGGGTGTCCCCTTCGGCATAGTCGAAGTAGAGGATCGGGTTGATGCGCATCTGCGGGAAGGCCTTGCCGAACATGGAGCTGGCGTGGCAGGAGGCGCCGTTGGTGTAGCCGACGTTGCACTTCACGTTGTTGCCGTACTTGCCCTGCTCGAGCATGGACTCCTGGTTGTAGCGGCCGTTGACGAGGTCGCGGAAGATGTCGTCATACTTGGGGGACAGGGAGAAGGAACGGCGGTCGATGACGGCCTTGCAGGCGTCCATCGCGATCTTGTTGAGCTCCTTCACGCGGGCGGCGTCGTCGCGCTTCGCGATCTTGAGGGAGGACTCGGCATAGGTGTCGAGGTCCCAGCGGAGGGAGTAACCGGCGGCGTACAGGGCCACGCGGGCCAGCAGGCCGTACGCGGACTCCTTGCAGTAGCGCTCCGGGGTGAAGTTGGCGATCTCGCTCTTCCAGGGCAGCAGGTCGACGGCTTCCTGGAGATCCTTGACGATGCCGTCATAGACGACGTCGCGGCTCTCGCGGGAAGAGTAGAAGGAGGACTGCTTCGCAACCGGCTCGGTCATGTAGGGGACGTCGCCCCAGTAGCGGAGGAGGTTGAGGTAGGAAGCGGCGCGGATGGCGAGGCTCTCGCCCAGCAGGCGCTTGACGTTGTCGGTCTGGTCCGGCATGGCGCGCAGGCCCTCGATGCAGTTGTTGGCCTGCTCGACCGCCTTGTAGAACGTGGAGAAGCAACCGCCGGTACGGCCGGCAGAGAGGACATAGTTGCCCAGCTGGTACTTGGAGTTGGTCACGCCCTCGGTCGAGTAGACCTCGTCGGTACCCATGCCGAGCTGATACCAGATCTCGTCGCTCCAGCCCACCTGGTAGGCACCCAGGACGGCCATTTCGGCGCGGGCCTCGGTCTGGAAGACCGTATCGCTGTCGAATTTCGTGGCGGACGGGATCTCCAGGAACTCGTTGCAGGAGACGAGGGCCGCGGACGCTGCGATGGCGAGGAAAATATATTTCGTTTTCATCTTGGTCACAATATTAGAAGTTCAAATTGATACCGAGCACGCAACCGCGGGTCTTCGGGAAGGAGGAGCTGTCCACGCCCTTCGTCATGATACTGCCGTTGGTGGAGACCTCGGGATCGTATCCGGTGTACTTGGTGAAGGTGTAGAGGTTGTTGAGGGTCACGTAGAAGCGGAGACCTTCGATGTGGGCCTTGCGGGTCAGGTCCTTGGGCAGGGTGTAGCCCAGGGTGATGGTGGCGAGGCGCAGGAAGGAGGCGTCTTCGGAGAAGAGGTCCATCGGGCAGGACACGGAGTAGTTGTTGTAGGAACTCAGGCTCCACAGCATGTTCTTGTCGTGCTGGTTGGGGTTGAGCTCGGCCAGGCGGGCCAGGTCGGTGGTCTCCTTGCCGGTGGCAGGGTCGATCAGGGTGAAGCGGCCGGCCATCTCGCCGAAGGCGTTCATGTTGCCCAGGTACGGGCCGTAGTAACGGACCTTGTTGAGGTTCCAGACCCGGTTGCCCACGCTGAAGTTCATGAATACGGAGAGGTCGAAGCCCTTATAGGTGAAGGTGTTGGACAGACCGCCGCTGAAGAGCGGGTTGGAGTTGCCCACCACGGCGCGGTCGGCGTCGGAGGAGAGCTTGTAGGTCGGGTTGCCCTCGGCGTCCTTGGAGTCGGTCTGCGGGACGAACTTCATGTCGCCCGGCTTGACCTGCTCGCGCTTGCGGTTGGAGTCGTACGGGATGCCCGGCTTCAGGATGTAGGATCCGTCGGCGTTCTGGGTAAAGTCATCCGTGGTGTAGACACCGTCGTAGACATAGCCGAAGAACTGACCGATCGGCTGGCCCACCTTCACGAGGAACTGGGCGCTCCAGTTCTCGTAGGAGTCGCCGCGGCTGGCGTACATGTAGTCCTTGCCGCCCTGGCCGTAGAGGGACAGGACCTTGGAGCGGTTGAAGGAGACGTTGAAGTCGGTCGTCCAGCGGAAGTCCTTGCCGTCGATGTTGACCGTGTTGAGCACGATCTCGACGCCGCGGTTGCGGATGGAACCGAGGTTCTGGTACTGCGTGGTGTAACCGGTCGTGTTCGGGATGTCGTTGAGGATGATCAGGTCGTTGGACTGGTTGTTGTACCAGTCGGCGCTGAGGTTCACGCGGTCGCGGGCCAGACCGAGGTCGAGACCGACGTTGAAGGACGTCGTGGTCTCCCACTTCAGGTCGGGGTTGCCGAGGGTGGAGCTGGGCACGAGCGTGGAGACATCGGTGTTGTTGATGGCATAGTGGCCGGCACCGTAGGCGGTCGTGTAGATGTAGTCCTCGACGTTGCAGTTACCGGAAGTACCGTAACCGATACGGAGTTTCATGCGGTTGATGACGTTGCTCAGGCCGCTGTCCTTGTAGAAGTCCTCCTGGGAGATGCGCCATGCGGCGGAAGCGGACGGGAAGAAGCCCCACTTGTGGCCCTTGGCGAACTTGGAAGTACCGTCGGCACGGGCCGAGACGGTCAGCAGGTAGCGGTCGTCGTAGTTGTACATGAGACGGCCGAAGAAGGACACGATGGCGTTCTCGGACAGGCCGGAGGAGCGGGAGTAGGACTGCGCCATGCTGACGTTGTTGAGGCCGAAGTTGTTCTCCGGGAAGCCGTAGTAGACGTTGCTCTCGTTCTGGGAGTGGTTGAAGACCGTCTCCTGGCCGAGCAGGGCGTTGAGCGTGCTCTTGCCGAACGAGGTGTTATAATTGAGGGTATTGGTGATCTGCCAGGTGTAACGCTCGGTATTCGCACGGGAACCGTAGGGATACACGGAATCCTGGGTGTCCGTCTTGTAGCTCTCGGCGGCACGGGTGGTACCGTTGTCCCAGTAGTCGGAACGGATGGAGTTCCAGGTGTAGCTGCCGGCGGTGCGCCAGGTCAGGTTGGGGAGGAAGTCGATCTCGATGCCGCCGTTCAGGACGACCTGGCGGTTGTAGCTGTTGTTGTCGACCGCCTCGTTCTCGAGGATCGGGTTGTCGAGGTCGTACTGGCCTTCGATCTTCTTGAACTCCTCGGTCAGGCGCTTGTTGATGAGGTCGTCATCGGTGAAGCGGACGCCGCCGGTCGGGGGCTGGAGGAGGGTCTTGCGGAGGGCGGAGCTCATGCGGCCGCCACCCTGCACGTTGGTGCTGGAGAAGGCGGTGTTGAAGTCCAGGCGGACGCCCTTCCAGAGCTCATGGTTGATCTTGGCGCGGACGGCGTTGCGCTTGTAGCCGTGCTTGGCCATGATACCGTCCTGGTCGTTGAAGTTGTAGCTGAGCATGAAGCGGGTCTTCTCGTTGCCGCCGGTCACGTTGACGTTGTGGGACTGCGTGAAGGCCGTCTTGCCGAAGACCAGGTCCTGCCAGTCGATGCCGGCCTTGCCGCCGTACTGGTTGTGGATGTTGGAGTAGGCATTGGCGTAGAAGTTCGGATCCGACAGGGAGCCGCCGAACATGTCGGCCCAGGCGTCGATCTTGCCGCTGGTGTTGAGCATGGCGAACTCATACTGATACTTGACGTAATCCTCGACGCCGAGCATCGGGAGGGTCTTGCTGATCTGCTCGAACTGGCCGTAGGCGTTGTAGGTCACCTGGGTCTTGCCGGCCTTGCCGGACTTCGTAGTGATCAGGATGACGCCGTTGGAGCCCTGCGCACCGTAGATGGCGGTGGCGGAAGCGTCCTTCAGGACATCGATGCTCTCGATGTCGTTGATGTCGACCATCCGCAGGCCATCTTCCATGGCGAAGCCGTCGACGATGTAGAGCGGGGTGGTGGACTGGGTGATGGAGTTGCCGCCACGGACGGTGATGTTGATCTCGGCACCCGGGGCGCCGCTCTGGGTGGTGATGTTCACACCGGCGGCCTTGCCGGTAAGGGCCTGGGCAGCCGTGGTCACAGGCACCTGTGCGAGGTCGTTGCCGGTCACGGACACGGACGATCCGGTGAGGTCCTTGCGCTTGACCTTGGCATAGCCGATGGACACGGCCTCATCCAGGAAGAGGGAGGAATCCTTCATCACGACGTCGATCACGCTGCGGCCGCCGATTGTCTCGACGGCATCCTCGTAGCTGAGCATCGTGAAGGTAAGGGAGGTGACGGAAGCGGGGACGGAGATCGTGTAACGGCCGTCCAGGTCCGTCGTCTGTCCGATCGCTGTCGCGCCCGTACGGGCCACCACGGCGACACCCGGGATCGGGTCGCCGTTGGCATCGGTCACCTTGCCGCTGATCGTCCTGTTCTGCGCGAAGGAGAGCACGCTCCCGAGCAGCAGCATTCCCATCATCAGCAATGACTTGCAAAACTGGTTGGTTTTCATTAGAATGTTTTTAAGAATTTGGTTATTGGGTTGATAAGTATTGACACGGAAAGCGGTGTCCACAGGGAATCCTGCAGGCACCGCATGCTATAATGGGATAAACGATTGGTCGTACAAATTGGTTTTAGCTGCATTATAGATTCACGCGCGCGGGCGCGCGTTGCATCACGGACCAAAAAATTGTGAAACAACTGCGCACTCTCCGCCACATTTTTCCACTGCCGCACCCTGCCCGGACAAGTGCCCACGATTTCTACACCGGACATGCTTTTTGTGGGCACCTGTCAGCTGACCATCCCGGCTCCGGACCCAGGATGCCCGGCCCAGGGTATCGCTTTTCTTTTTCGGGCCATCCCCTCGGTGGACCAGGTCCACTTTGAATGCCTGTACCAGGTCCACCACCCTCGCCCCAGAGGCCCTTCAGAGCCACACCAGGTGGACCAGGTACACCCCCTGAAATCCGACCTGGTCCACCTGTGGACTCCCTCCGGACAAGTCCAGCCGCCTGATTCACCATGACAGGTGTCCACTATTCCTGCACCGAACAAGTTTTTTGTGGACACCTGTCAGCCAAAAGGGCGCGAAACGCTGAACTCACCGGGGAGGTATCCAAAAATAACGCATATAACGGCACTTTCCCGGACACCTGTCATCTGACAGTCGCAGCCACGATGGCCCGGAGCGAAGCGACCAAGGGGGTTAATCCGTAAAGAGCCGCTCCGTCCGGGCACGCAAGGTGGCTGATTCCTGCCCGAAAGCCAATATTTCACCATTCCGGCACACAAAGGGTCGTTTCCCTGCCCGGAATGGGGAGGAACGGCCAGAATGAGCGGAACGAGCGAAGTAGCGAAACCGCCGGTCGGAACGAAGTGGAGACCGTATTCCCCCTGAAAGGGGGATGTCGCGTAGCGACAGGGGGTTGGATATAGGACCGCAAAAGGACGGCCTTTGCCGTCCTTTTGTGGTCCCTGCAGGACTTGAACCTGCGACCCGCTGATTATGAGTCAGCTGCTGCTAACCAACTGAGCTAAGGGACCAAATGCAGGACCGCGCTCCGCGGTCCTGCATAATCACTGTGCTGTCTGCCGGTCAGGCTCAGACCTTGATCTCAACCTCGACGCCGGAGGGGAGCTCAAGCTTCATCAGGGCGTCCACCGTCTTGGCGTTGGACTCCTCGATGTCGAGCAGTCTGCGGTAAGAGTCGAGCTCGAACTGCTCGCGGGCCTTCTTGTTGACGAAGGTCGAGCGGTTGACGGTGAAGATCTTCTTGTTGGTGGGAAGAGGAATAGGGCCATTCACCTTCGCGCCGGTAGACTTCACGGTCTCGACGATCTTGGACGCGGACTTGTCCACGAGCATATGGTCGAAAGACTTGAGTTTGATTCTAATTTTTTGACTCATATCGAAAATGTTTTTTTACAATTCAATACTTATTCGTCGTCAGATGGCATGTGATAGCCGCTCTTCTCCACGATGTCCTTGGCCATGGCGGCCGGTACTTCGGCGTAGTGGTCGAACGACATCGTACTCGTGGCACGGCCCGAAGAGAGGGTGCGGAGCACGGTGACGTAGCCGAACTGCTCGGAGAGCGGGACGAAAGCCTTCACGATACGGGCTCCGTTGGTCGTCGAGTCCATCGCGACAATCTGTCCGCGGCGGCGGTTGAGGTCGCCGACGATGTCGCCCATGTAGTCCTCCGGTGTGACCACCTCGAGGTTCATGATGGGCTCCATGATGACAGGCTTGCACTTCGGACACGCGTGACGGAACGCCATACGCGCGGCAAGTTCGAAGGAGAGCTGGTCGGAATCCACCGGGTGGAAGGAACCGTCCAGGAGAGTGACCTTCAGGGAAGGCACCTCGTAACCGGCCAGGACGCCGTTGACCATCGCGGATTCGAAACCCTTCTGTACGGCGGGTACGAATTCCTTCGGCACGTTGCCGCCCTTGACCTGGTTGTCGAACTGAAGGCCGGATACGCCTTCGTCCGCCGGACCGATCTCGACGATGATATCCGCAAACTTACCGCGGCCGCCCGTCTGCTTCTTGAACACTTCACGATGCTGGACAGAAGCGGTGATTGCCTCCTTGTAGTTGACCTGCGGGGCACCCTGGTTGATCTCCACGCCGAACTCCCGGCGCAGACGGTCCACGATGATGTCGAGATGGAGCTCGCCCATGCCGCTGATGACGGTCTGGCCCGTGTCCGGGTCGGACTTCACGGTAAAGGTCGGGTCCTCCTCGGCGAGCTTGCCGAGCGCAACGCCCAGCTTGTCGAGGTCCTTCTGCGTCTTGGGCTCCACGGCGATGCCGATCACCGGATCCGGGAACTCCATGGACTCCAGCGAATAGCGGTGGTCCTCCGAGCAGATGGTATCACCCGTACGGAGGTCCTTGAAGCCGACCGCCGCGCAGATGTCTCCGGCCTCCACGAACTCGATCGGGTTCTGGTGGTTGGAGTGCATCTGGTAGAGACGGGCCACGCGCTCCTTCTTCCCGGAACGGGAATTGAGCACGTAGGAACCGGCATCAAGGTGACCGGAATAGACGCGGATGTATGCCAGACGGCCCACGAAGGGGTCGGTCGCGATCTTGAACACCAGGCCGCAGAACGGCTGGGTCGCCTCGGGCTTGAGCGAAACTTCCTTGTCATTCGCCAGGTTCGTCGCCTTCGTGTCGCCGATGTCGAGCGGCGAAGGAAGGTAACGCATCACGGCGTCCAGCAGGAACTGGACACCCTTGTTCTTGAACGAGGAACCGCAGCATGCAGGAACGATCTGCATGGCGATGGTACCCTTGCGGAGCGCAGCGATCAGCTCCTCCTCCGTAATGGATTCGGGCGCTTCGAAATACTTGTCCATCAGGGCGTCGTCGCACTCGGCGGCGGCCTCGATCAGCTTGTCCCTCCAGAAAGCGACGGCGTCCTGCATGTCAGCGGGGACGTCCTGGTATTCGTAGTTCACCAGCTCTTCGCCGGGTTTGTACACGATCGCTTTCCGGGAAATCAGGTCAACAATCCCTTCGAATTTCTCCTCTGCCCCGATCGGGAGGCAGATGGGAACGGCGGTGGCACCGAGCTTGGTCTTGATTTCCTCGACACAGGCGAGGAAGTCGGCACCGACCCGGTCCATCTTGTTCACGTAGGCAATCTTCGGCACGTGGTACTTGTCCGCCTGGCGCCATACGGTCTCGGACTGAGGCTGTACGCGTCCGACGGCGCAGAACGTTGCGATCGTACCATCCAGGACACGCAGGGAACGCTCGACCTCCACCGTGAAGTCGACGTGGCCGGGAGTATCGATCAGGTTGATCTGATAGGTATCCCCGCCGTAGTGCCAGAAGGCGGTGGTAGCAGCAGAAGTGATGGTAATACCACGCTCCTGCTCCTGGACCATCCAGTCCATCGTCGCAGCACCTTCGTGGACCTCACCGATCTTGTGCGTCTTGCCCGTATAGAACAGGATACGCTCGGACGTGGTGGTCTTGCCGGCATCGATGTGCGCCATGATGCCGATGTTCCGCGTGTACTTGAGATCTCTCTTAGCCATCTAACTAACTAACCAAAATCAATTAAAAGCGGAAATGGGCGAATG
Organism: Bacteroidales bacterium; assembly: GCA_017477245.1. Lineage (GTDB taxonomy): Bacteria > Bacteroidota > Bacteroidia > Bacteroidales > UBA932 > Cryptobacteroides. Next base: position 42,286 of record JAFUWY010000023.1, read on the forward strand.
CCTTGTTGGCCTCTGCCATTCTGTGCATGTCTTCCTTGCGTTTGAATGCACCACCTTCATTGTTGTAAGCTGCGATGATCTCAGCACACAGTTTTTCAGCCATCGAGCGGCCGGAACGCTTGCGGGCGAAGGATATCATATTCTTCATGGAGAGTGAAACTTTCCGCTCCGGGCGCAACTCGGTAGGCACCTGGAAGTTGGCGCCGCCGATACGGCGGGACTTGACCTCGATCTGCGGGGTCACGTTCTCGAGCGCCTTCCTCCAAATATCCAGAGGAGCCTTGTCAGAATCTTTCATCTTCTCGCCTACCATGTCAATGGCATCGTAAAAAATAGAATACGCGATACTCTTCTTCCCCTGCAACATAAGGTTGTTCACGAAACGGGTAACCTGCGTGTCGTGATACTTAGGATCAGGAAGTAGAATCCTCTTCTTAGGCTTTGCTTTTCTCATTGTTGTGAAAAATTAAAAATTTAACCATCCTTTCCGCAATTACTTCGGCCTCTTGGCGCCGTAGAGCGAACGGGACTGGGTCCGTCCTTCCACGCCGGCAGTATCCAAAGCACCGCGGAGGATGTGGTAACGTACACCAGGGAGGTCCTTGACACGGCCACCGCGCACGAGCACGATGGAGTGCTCCTGCAGGTTGTGTCCCTCACCCGGGATGTAGGCATTGACCTCTTTGGAATTCGTGAGACGTACACGCGCGACCTTACGCATAGCGGAGTTCGGCTTCTTGGGAGTCGTCGTATAGACTCTCAGGCATACGCCACGCTTCTGAGGGCAAGCATCCAACGCACGAGATTTCGACTTCACTTCGATCACCTCGCGTCCTTTGCGAACCAATTGTTGAATAGTTGGCATAAATAGTTGTTAATAAATAAGTTATAAAAAGCCCCCGGTTTTCGGGGGCTGCAAATATACGGAAAAATCCGCAAATCACAAAATCTCAGCGCGATAACTACCTGTAGTTGGCGAACTCGACGTCGGTCTGGGAACGCTTGTACAGGGCCTCGTCCTTCTCTTTGACGGCGTCGAGGTGGGCCTTGACGCCGGAGGCGCTGCCGCGGCGGGCGGCGATGATGGCCCGGAGGTACTCGGCCTTGGCGCAGTTGCACTTGATGGCGGCTTCGGCGGCATCGAGGTTGCCGGCGAGGATGTTGGCGACGGCGGCGTTCAGCCCGCCGTTGTCCTTGAGCTGGCGGGCGGCGGCGTCATAGTTGCCGTCCAGGATGTCGATCAGGCCGAGGTTGGCCTTGGCCTCCGGCGTGCCGGAGCGGCGGAAGTAGTCGGCGGCAGCCTTGCGGTCGCCCCGCTGCAGCTCCACGACACCGAGGGCGTTGAGCACGTCGGCATCCTGCTCCTTGATCTGCCTGAGCTGGCGGGCGGCGGCGTCGGGACGCTCGTCATCCAGGGCCAGGGCAGCGAGGTTGAAGCGGGCACGGTCGGAATCGAAGCGCTTGACGGCCTGCTCGTAGAGCTCAGCCTTGCGGGCCGGCTTCTCGGCGATGGAGGCCACGCGCAGGATACCTTCCTCGTCCAGGGCCTCGATGGCGCGGTTGGACAGCTCGACCAGCTCCTCGTCGGTGTAGTTCTGGTAGTCCACATCCGTGATGAAACGGGCGCGGCGCAGCTCCGGGAAGACGTTCTTGTTGATCTCGGTGTAGACCTGGGACATGTTGCGGATCTCGCGCTCGCGCACGGCCGGGTCACTATACATGGAAAGCACGCGCAGGATCAGGTCCTTGTCGGAGAGGTTGGACTTCTCGATGGCTTCCTTGAAGCCTTCCCAGTCCTGGCCGACGCTGCGGATCTCGATGTTGTCCGGAGTATCCTCGCCCGTGACCTTGCTCCAGGCCTCCTTGGCGGAGGCGGCACGCTGGTCGGAGAGCTTGGCGTTGTAGGCCTGGCCGCCTTCCGGGGAAGCGTAAGCGACCACGCGGGAGCCCTTCACGCTGTAGCGCGGGTCTGCGGCGATCGCCTCGAGGGCGGCCTGCAGCTCCTTGACGGACTGGGAGCGGAGCTCGTTGTTCTTGACCACGGAGGAGTTGTAGTCGTACATCACCTGGCCTTCGGCCTGCTGGTGGAGGACGGACTGGTAGGCATCCTGCTTGTAGCTGTAGGAGCCGTGCGGCTTGGCCAGCATCTGGGTCAGGATGGTGCCGTCGGCGACCTTCAGGGTCGGGATGGCGATGTCGCGGCCCTTGTAGTGGGCGACGCTGCGGAGCTCGAGGTGGGCGTTCTCGACGCCTTCCTCATAGGCGAAGTCCACGTGCTGGCGGACCGTGCCGCCGCTGGTGGGGACGACCTGGTAGTTGTCCAGGACCTTCTCGCCCTGGTAGTTGAAGGTGGGACCGACCTGCTCGCCGCCGGCATAGACCAGCACGGGGGTCACGTCGAGGGTGGCCTTGGGATGGAAGTAGCCGGCCGGATACGTGACGGTGAGGTTGGCGGGAATCTTGTCACCCACCAGCGCAAGGATCTCCGGATCGCAGTCGATCAGGATGTTCTCCGCCAGTTTCATCTGTTCGGCACGGGAGCGGCCGCAGGAGGCGGCAGCGACGACCATGGCACAAAGGCCGATCAATCTGAAAATATTCTTCATTACTGAAAACGGTTTTAATGGTGTTATCAATGTTCGAAACACAAATATAAAGAAAAATCCTTAACTTTGCTCACCATGGAAATGCTAGAACTCCAGAGACTCAAAAATAAATTCGACATCATCGGCAACGACGCCGGCCTCAACCGCGCCCTGGAGACCGCCGTGGCCGTCGCCCCGACGGACCTGACGGTCCTGATCACGGGCGAGAGCGGCGTCGGCAAGGAGAACCTCCCGCAGATCATCCACCAGTACAGCCGGCGCCGCACCGGCAAGTACCTGGCCGTCAACTGCGGAGCCATCCCGGAAGGGACGATCAACGCCGAGCTCTTCGGCCACGAGAAGGGAGCCTTCACCGGCGCCATCGGCGAGCGGAAAGGCTACTTCGAGGAGGCCGACGGCGGCACCCTCTTCCTCGACGAGATCGGCGAGCTGCCCAAGGAGACCCAGGCCCTGCTGCTGCGCGTCCTGCAAAACGGCGAGTTCATGAAGGTCGGCTCCTCCAAGGTGGAGAAGACCGACGTCCGCGTGATCGCCGCCACCAACGTCAACCTCGCCTACGCCGTGGCCACGGGCAAGTTCCGCGAGGACCTCTACTACCGCCTCACCGGCATCCAGATCCAGATGCCCGCCCTGCGCGAGCGCAACAAGGACGACATCTACCTGCTGTTCCGCAAGTTCACCTCCGATTTCTCGGAGAAATACAACCTCTGCAAGGTCAGCCTCAGCCACGATGCCATCTCGCTGCTCACCGCCTACCGTTGGCCCGGCAACATCCGCCAGCTCAAGAACATCGCCGAGACGGTCACGGCCCTCGAATCCCGGCCCGTGACCCCGTCTTCCGAGCGCATCGAGATCGGCCCCGCCGCCCTGATGCGCTACCTGCCCGACGAGAAGGACTCGATGCTGCCCGCACCGGCCGGCCCCGCCCCCGCCGGCGGCGGCATGTCCGACAACGACAAGCAGATGATCGTCAAGGCCCTGCTCGACCTCAAGCAGGAAGTGGACCGGCTCAAGTCCATCGTGGAAGCCGGCCCGGGGGCGGCCCCGGCCACCGGCCCCGCCGCGCTGCCGCACTACATGGGCATCCCCCAGGAGAACGAGCCTGAGGAGCAGATGATCGAACCCGAGGCGGCCGCCGCATCCGTGCCCGAAGGGCTGTCCATGCGCAAGGCCGGCGACGAACTCATCGAGCGCGCGCTCGCCAAGCACGGCGGCAAGGTCAAGCCCGCGGCCGCCGAACTGGGCATCTCCGAGCGCACGATCTACCGCAAGCTCGCGGAGTGGAAAGAAAAAGGCCGGAAACCATGAGACCCTTCGCCCGCATCCTCGTCCTGCTGCTCGCCGCGCTCTCCCTGAGCGCGTGCGGCATCTACTCGTTCACGGGCACCTCCATCCAGAACGATGTCAATTCCATCACGATCAATTACTTCGAGTATCGCGCCGAGAAGGTCAACCCGTCCCTGAGCAACGACCTCACCGAGGCCCTGCGCACCCGCTTCCGCCGCTCCACGCGCCTGGAGCAGGTGGACCAGGACGGCGACCTCGAGATCACCGGCGAGATCACCGGCTACAGCGTCTCGGCCGCCGCCGTCACGGCGGACGAAGTCGCCGCGCGCAACCGCCTCACCGTCACGGTCCGGGTCAGCTTCACCAACCGCAAGCACTCCGAGGACGACTTCGAGAATCAAAGTTTCTCCGGCTACGCCGAATACGACTCCATGAACTCCCTGGACTCCGTCGAATCGACCCTCTGCGCCGAGATCATCGACAAGATCGTCGAAGACATCTTCAACGCCACCGTAGCACAATGGTAAACAACAAGATAGATATCCACAAGCTCACCCTCGAGGAGCTCTCCGGCGTGATCGGCCTGTACCCCTGGTACGGCGGTGCCCGGATGGAGCTCTGCCGGCGCATGTCCGGACTCGGGGCCCTGTCCGAAAGCCAGATCGCCGAGACGGCCCTGCACCTGGGCGAGCGCAGCATCCTCGCCGGCCTCCTCCGCTCGGGACGGGCCGTGGACTGCTCGGACCGCGACGCCCGCCGCCTCGTGGACGCCTTCATCCCGAAGGAAGAGCCCGAGGAGCCCCGCCGCCGCGTCTACGTGGCGGGCGGCGACTTCTTCTCCCAGGAGCAGTACGAAGGCGCCCGGCGCGACGCGGACAACCTCTTCCCCCGCTTCGCCGCGCAGGCCGCCGGGAGCGAACCCGCCGAAGGGCCGGGCGCGGACACCGACGGATTCTGCACCGAAACGCTCGCCCGGATCTACCTCGAACAGGGCTACCGGCAGGAGGCTTTGGACATTTATTCGAAACTAAGTTTGCGATATCCGGAAAAAAGTGTTTACTTTGCAGCCCTTATTGAGGAAATAAATAAAAAAGATAATTGATTATGAATACACTGTTTGTGATTTTGACCGTGCTCATCGTGCTTGCCGCCGCACTGCTCATCATCGTGGTGCTGCTGCAGAACGGCAAGGGAGAGGGACTGGCCAGCAACTTCGTGGCCGGCAACCAGACCTTCGGCGTCCGCCAGACCGCTGACATCCTCGAGAAGATCACCTGGGGCCTCGTGGCCTTCATCCTGGTCGTCGCCATCATCTCCTCCTTCACCACCGGTACCAACGGCACCGCCATCGACGTCACCGACCAGATCGAGAACGTCGCCGGCGACGAGCAGCCTGCCTTCCCTTCCGCTCCGATCCAGCAGGAAGCCCCGACCGCAGACCCGACCACCGCACCGGCAGAGTAGTCTGACATTTTGTCACTGGCTCAACATTTGAGCGCAAGATCGTCGGCCCACACAAGGGCCGGCGATTTTGATTATGGAAAGCAAGTACGAATTTCTCAGCAAGTATGCTGTCGACCTCAACGAGGCCGCAGCCAAAGGTAAGCTCGACCCGGTCATCGGCCGCGACGAGGAAATCCGTCGCGTGCTGCAGATCCTGAGTCGAAGGACCAAGAACAACCCGATCCTGGTCGGAGAGCCGGGTGTCGGCAAGACCGCCATCTCGGAAGGCATCGCCACCAAGATCGTCAACGGGCAGGTGCCCGAGAACCTCAAAAGCCGCAAGGTATACTCCCTGGACATGGGCGCGCTCATCGCGGGCGCCAAGTACCAGGGCGAATTCGAAGAGCGTCTGAAGGGCGTGGTCAAGGAAGTCGTCGACAGCGACGGCGAGATCATCCTCTTCATCGACGAGATCCACACGCTGGTGGGCGCCGGGCGCTCCTCCGGCGCCATGGACGCCTCCAATATCCTCAAGCCCGCCCTCGCGCGCGGTGAGCTGCGCACCATCGGCTCCACCACCCTGGACGAGTACCAGAAATACTTTGAGCAGGACAAGGCCCTGGAGCGCCGGTTCCAGAAGGTCATGGTGGACGAGCCGACCCCGGCCGAGTCCATCGCCATCCTGCGCGGACTGAAGGAGAAATACGAGAACCACCACCGCGTGAGCATCGAGGACGACGCCCTCATCGCCGCCGTCAACCTCAGCCACCGCTACATCAACAACCGTTTCCTGCCGGACAAGGCCATCGACCTCATCGACGAGGCCGCCTCCAAGCTGCGCCTGGAGATGAACTCCGTCCCGGAGCCCATCGACATCCTCGACAGCAAGATCCGCCAGCTCGAGATCGAGCGCCAGGCCGTGGGCCGCGAGGGCGTGAGCCTCAAGCGCGAGAAGATCGAGGAGGAGCTCAAGGAAGCCAAGGCCGAGCGCGAGGCGCTCGCGAAGCGTTGGAGCGAGGAGAAGGGCATCGTGACCGAGCTCAACAACACCCGCCAGCAGATCGAGGACTACAAGCGCGAGGCGGCCATCGCCGAGCGCTCCGGCGACTACGGCAAGGTCGCGGAGATCCGCTACGGCAAGCTCGCCGCCGCGCAGAAGCGCATCGAGGAGCTGTCCGCGAAGCAGGCGGCCGTCAAGGACCCGATCATCACCGAGGCCGTCACGCCCGAGGACATCGCCGAGGTCGTGGCCCGCTGGACGGGCATTCCCGTCAACCGGATGCTCGAGAGCGAGAAGGAGAAGCTCCTGCGCATGGAGGCCGAGCTGCACAAGCGCGTCGTCGGCCAGGACAAGGCCATCGCGGCCGTGTCCGACGCCGTGCGCCGCAGCCGCGCCGGCCTGTCCAACGAACACAGGCCCATCGGTTCCTTCCTGTTCCTCGGCACCACGGGCGTGGGCAAGACCGAGCTCGCCAAGGCCCTCGCGGAGTTCCTCTTCAACGACGAGACGATGATGACTCGCATCGACATGAGCGAGTACCAGGAGAGCCACACCGTCAGCCGCCTGATCGGCGCCCCTCCGGGATACGTCGGCTACGACGAGGGCGGCCAGCTGACCGAGGCCGTGCGGCGCAAGCCCTACTCCGTGGTCCTGCTGGACGAGATCGAGAAGGCCCACCCGGACGTGTTCAACATCCTGCTGCAGGTGCTCGACGACGGCCGTCTGACCGACAACAAGGGCCGCACCGTGGACTTCAAGAACACCATCCTCATCATGACCTCCAACCTCAAGGAGGAGGAGCTGCGCCTGCGCATGCGGCCGGAGTTCCTCAACCGTATCGACGAGATCGTGGTCTTCGACGCCCTCACCCCGGACAACATCCGCGAGATCGTGCGCATCCAGATGGAGATCCTCCGCAAGAAACTCGAGGCGGAGAACGTGTCCCTCACCTTCACCCGCGCCTTCGAGGACGACATGGTGGAGAACGGCTACGACCCCGTCTACGGCGCCCGGCCGGTCAAGCGGCTGATCCAGCGCGAGCTCGTCAACAAACTCGCCCGCGAGATCCTCGAGGGCAAGATCCACAAGGACTCCGCCATCGAGGTGGACTGCGTGGACGGCCAGACCGTCCTGCGCAACCGCTGATCCCGGGGCGTTGCAGTTTTCGGGGGTTACTGCGGGGCGTTTTGCCCGCGGTAACCCCCGATTTTTTTATTATATTTGTAGAGATTAACCACCAACCGTTATGTCGCTTCCCCTTTTCTTCCAGATCCTTGCGGTGGTGATGCCGCAGATCTTCTCCGACCACATGGTCCTGCAGCAGGGCCGCAACGTGCCCGTATGGGGCACGGCCGATCCCAAGGAACAGATCGTCGTCACGCTGACCCCGGAAGCCGGGGCCAAGGCCGTCGCTACCGTCAAGGTCCGCGCCGACAAGGCCGGCGCCTGGCGCGTGGAGCTGCCCGCCGGGCAGGCCGACGGCCAGGCCTACGTCCTGCAGGTCAAGGGCCGGAAGGAGACCCTCCGGTTCTCCGACGTCGTCTACGGCGAGGTATGGCTCGCCTCCGGACAGTCCAACATGGCCTATGAGATGCGCCGCAGCTGGCAGGCTCCGCCCCGCAAGGGCGAAGACCTGGCCACGGCCGAGCTCGGCAAGCCCGCCAACCCGCAGATCCGCGTCTACCTGAGCGGCAGCCGGCCGGCGCAGCGCGGCGTGCCGGCCCGCGACAGCTGGAAGATCGCGGACGGGGAGTCCCTCGCGCCCGTTTCCGCCGCAGGCTATTTCTTCGCCAAGAAGGTCCAGGAAGAGCTGGGCGTGCCCGTGGGGCTCATTTCCGCCGCCGTGGGCGGCTCCGCCATCGCCCAGTGGCTGCCGGGCGGCAACCTGGGCTCCCGCATGGTCGAGCCGCTGATGCCCTACGCGCTCGCCGGGTTCCTGTGGTACCAGGGCGAGACCGACCTGGCCCAGCGCAACGACCACTACCAGGGTGACTATGAGCAGCTGATCGCCTTCTGGCGGGAAAGATTTGCGTCTCCGGACGCTCCCGCCTACAGCGTGATGCTCGCGCCGCACACTTTCTCCGACCGCATGCACCGGCAGTCCAAGGTCACGGCCGCCGCCCTGCCGCTCTTCTGGCAGACGCAGCTCCGCACCGAGAAGACGATTCCGAACAGCGCGCAGATCTATATTTCCGACCTGGTGGACAACCTCGAGGACATCCATCCTTCGTACAAGTGGTTCGTCGGCGAGCGTCTCGCCCGGGTCGCGCTGGTCCGCCACTACGGGCGCACCGCCCTCGGCGAGTGGTGCGGGCCGCGGGCGGAGTCGCTCCGCGCCGAGGCGGACCCGGAGGGGCCCGGACGGCGCCTGGTGGTGAAGTTCAGCCACTGCGGCGAAGGCCTGAGCGGCCGCAGCAATTCCGTGGAGCCGCGCAGCATCGCCCGGCTCAAGTGGTTCGAGATCGCGGGCGCCGACGGCGTCTGGCACCAGGCTTTCGCGGACATCATCTCCAAGGACGAGGTGGCCGTCTACAACTCCGTGGTGCCGGCCCCCGTGGCCGTACGCTTCGCCTGGCGCGAGACCGCCCAGCCCAACCTGTTCAACGATGCCGGCCTGCCGGCCTATCCCTTCAAACTGAACCTGTAAGCGATGACCCGGAAATTCTGTCTGTTCGCCGCCCTGCTGCTGGCGGCGACGCTCCTGCGGGCCCAGGACCTGCGCCTGCTGGTCGGCACATTCACGGGGGACGGCACGGCCTCCGGCGCCTGGCTATGGCGCTTCGACCCGGCCACCGGCGCCAGCGCGGAGCTGGACTTCGCCGCGGCGGCCAACCCGGCCTTCATCATCCCGTCGGCGGACCGCACGCGCGCCTGGTCCGTGTGCGAGTTCAACGACGGCCGGCAGGGCGCCTACGCCTATACGCTGGGGCCGGACCGGCTCGAACTGATCAACTACCAGCCGGCCACCCCCGACGGCAAGGGTAGCGGGAATCCCTGCAATATCTTATATTTCAACGGATTCATCTTCACGGCCGATTATTTCGGCGGCACCGTCACCCTGTATCCCGTCCAGGCTGACGGCAGCCTCGGGCCGATGCGGCGCAACTTCTATTTCGGGCCGGAGTCCCGGATGCACTGCTGCCGCCTCTCGCCCGACGGGCGCTGGATCTTCGCCTCCGACCTGGGATGCGACGCCATCCGGCGCTTCCCGGTGCTCCCTTCCGGCGAGATTCCGGTCGGCGAGCCGGACATCGCCTACCGGGCCACGCCGGGCAGCGGGCCGCGCCACTTCGTATTCAGCGCGGACGGGCGCTTCTGCTACCTGCTGGGCGAACTGGGTGACACGCTGACCGTGCTGCGCTATGAGGACGGCACGCTGACCCCGGTCCAGGAGCTCAAGGCCTACCGCGGGCGCGGCAAAGGCAGCGCCGACGTCCACCTCAGCCCGGACGGGCGCTTCCTCTACACCAGCCACCGGCTGCGCGGCGAGGGCATCGCCATCTTCGCCGTGGATCCGCAGGACGGCACGGTGCGCCGCGCGGGCTTCCAGCCCACCGGGCGGCATCCGCGCAACTTCGTCCTCTCGCCGGACGGCCGCTGGCTGCTCTGCGCCTGCCGTGACGACAACGCCATCGAAGTCTACGCGCGCGACGTCGCCACCGGCGCCCTGACGCTGAAAAAAGACAGGACGATCCGGGTGAACCATCCTGTCTGTCTGCAACTGTTCTGAGAAGCCGCCCCGCGGCCTTCGCCGCGCAGCGCGGCTACTCGCCGCAATAGCCGACCGTCTGGCCGAGCACAGCCACCAGGGACGGCTTGATGCCGAGGGTCTCGACGAGCTTCTGCTGGTCCCAGCCGCCGCGGGCGCGGCTGCCGATGCCTGCGTTGGCGCAGGCCAGGTAGACGTTCTGGGACACATAGCCCACGTCCACATAGGACACGGTGGCAGCTCCGCCGCCGGCCGGGTTCTCGCCCTTCGTCTTGTCGGTGTCCGCGAAGAACACCAGGTTCAGCGCGGCGTTCGCCGCCTCGCCGCGGCCGGACAGGGTCCGGTAGTCCCCTTCCTTGACCAGGTCGAGAGTGTGGTTCTTGTAATTGTAGTAGTAGACGCCCGTCTTGAAGAAGGCGTACACCTCTATCTCCTGCCGGTTGGAGCCGGTCGGGGAAGTGCGCTTGCCGTCGGGACGGTTCACGCCCACGGCGGCCCAGAGGATGTTGGAGAGATCCTGCAGGGGGATCTCCTTGTCCGTAAAACCGGAAGAAGACTTGCGCTCCTTGAGCGCCTGCATGAGGGTCATGCCTTCGTTGTAGGAAGGCTCGAGCAGTTGGATGGTCTTGGGTGCCTTCTGGGCACAGGCGGACAGGCTCAGAAGCGCCACCGCCAGGAGGGTACAGATTCGTTTCATGCAACAAATATAACGAATAATTCCCAAGTTACGCCCTCCCGCACCCGGCATCCGGCCGGCGGGGAGACCTCCCGCCGGCGCCCGCCCGGGGCGCGCCATCTCCCGTTCCTCGGCCCGGATTGCCCCCAAAAGGCCCGCAAACCTCAAAAAAGTCAAAAAAATTTTGGTGTTTCAAAAAATGTCTCTATCTTTGTGGTCCCAACGCTAAGCAATAAGGTTTTGCGGAAATAGCTCAGTTGGTAGAGCGCAACCTTGCCAAGGTTGAGGTCGCGGGTCCGAGCCCCGTTTTCCGCTCAAAGTCAAGCAGTTAGCCATCAGAATCACTCTGGTGGCTTTCTTGTTTTATAGGCCCGACCCGTTCCCGCGCCCCAAACAACTCTTTCCCCCTCCGTCAGGGGCAACTCCTTCCCCCTCCGTCAGGGGCACTGAGCCCCCTTCTCTGCCCCCGGCAACTGGTTATTCTTGCCACCGGGGGCACCGAGCCACCTCTCGCTTTAGGCACCGCAGTGGACCAGGTCCACTTTGAAAGCCTGTACCAAGTCCACCGACCCCGCCTCAAAACCCCTTCAGATCCACACTGGGTGTACCTGGTACACCCCCCCGAAATCCAACCTCGTCCACCTGACAAGGAAGACAACCACATTATCCCCCGCCCGGGACACCGCGGTCTTTCTCCGTCCCGGTAACCGCTTTTCCCATCCATCAGGGGCACCACGCCCCCTCTCCGCCCCCGGTAGCCGCTTTTCCTGTCCGCCCGGGGCGCCAGAGCCCTTCTCCGCCCTCGGCAACTGGTTTTTTTCCCTACCAGGGGCGCAGAGCCGCTTCTATGCCCCTGATAACCGGTTTTTCTTCCCACCAGGGGCGTTATGACCCTTCTATGTCCCTAGCAGCCAGACTTCTTTGTCACGAGGGGCGCTGAAGTTCTTCTCCGTCCCCCGGGAACCGGATCCTCCAACGGCTAAAGGTGCTGAGGGCCAAAACGGAAAGCCGAAGGGACTGCCTAGCGTTCACAACGTCCGTAAAACCGGGACGTTATGAACGAAAACGGCCGAAATCGTGCATAACGTCCGGATAACAGGGACGTTGTGCACGGTGCGACAACGATTCCGCGTACTGAGTTCGAGGGCAAGAGAATGTCGGAGGGTACCTGCCGGAGAAGGTTCGGGTAGGTCAAGACCCTCCTCCAATCTGAACGTCAAGTAGCGTCAAGCCGAATGTCAAGCAGCATCAAGCCGGATTCCGACCATTTCCTGCTCGACCTGCCATTTTTCTTTGGGGTCGAGCCGGATATCGGCCTTTTCCGGCTCGACCCTCTGTTTTCTCCGAAGGTCAAGCAGGATTTCCGCCCTTTCCGGCTCGACCTCTTCTGCTTTGTATACTGCCACCGGGCAAGCACGGCTATATTCTGCCGCAGGGCAAGCGCGGCCGCCGGGAGTTCCAAAACTCCCGGCGAGCCACGCTAACCGCCGCGCTTGGTTATGCGCGGCGGTGGTGCACCATCGAAACCCTTCATTCCAGAATGAAACACCTAACGTCTCCCCGCAGGGAACAGCCGCGCCGCATATTGCGCGGCTGTGATTCGCCCATTGGCATCCCATTTCAAATCCCATCTGCTTCCTTCCCAAAAAGCGTGATGAGGAACTAGCTGATTATCAATAAAAACGAAAATCTCTCGTCCCTCCGGGAGGTACTAGAGATTTCATAAAACATTTATTGTCAATTGTTTGCTCATCACGCCCACGAAGGAGTAAGATGTCAGGGGGCGGGGAATGGTTAGATGTATGGTTGGGTGCATGGATGAATGAGTATTTGGTCTATGAGCTACGATAAGAAGGTGAGTCGTCCGCATAGCATAGCATGCTCTCTCCTTTCGTCACAAGGATCAGATAGCGTGAGGAGGAAAACGTTGATATTCAACAATAATCGAAATAAGGGGTTCTCGTTTCGAGCACCCGATATTTTCCTTTTCATTGATTATCAACCTATTAACGCTCACACTTCTTTGAGAGAGGAGGGGCAGGGTGTATGTGTACGTAACGAGGAGTGGTGAGAGGGTATGAAACTACGTGGATGTGTGGGAGAGACTATGCAGGGCGA
>JAFUWY010000003.1 GCA_017477245.1 Bacteroidales bacterium
GGCCAGCTGCTGCGCGGCCAGCGCGGTGCGCAGGCGTTCCCGCAGGCCGTCCGGCGCAGCCGGCGCGGCTTCAGCCGCCCGTCCGGCCAGTTCTTCGATGGAGAGTTTCTCTATTTCTTCGAGGGTCTTCATATCAGTTTCTTGAGTTTGCTGCGGGCCTGCGAGAGCAGGACGCGCAAGGTGAGGTAGTTGGTGCCGGTCCGTCGGGCGATCTCCTCGTAGGAGAGGCCGTCCAGGGTGCGGAGGGTGAGGACTTCGCGCTGCCTGTCGGGCAGGGACTTGATGGCGGCGAGCACTTTGTCGAGCCGCTCGCGGACGTCGATCTGCTCGTCCTGCGCCCCCGGGCATTCCGGCTCCGGAAGCGTCTCCGGGCGGGCGACCAGGCGGCGCTGGCGCAGGCGGTCCAGGCAGCGGTTGCGCAGCAGGGTGATGCAGTAGGCCTTGGGGTTGCGGATGCCGTCCAGGGCGTCGCGCATCTTCCAGAGCCGCAGGTACAGCTCCTGCACGGCATCTTCCGCCTCGGCGTCGTCTTCCAGGATGTACCAGGCCACCTGCCAAAGGGTCTCGGCCAGGGAGAGGTACTCCGCGGAGAATCGCTCGCTAGTCATTGGAGGCCATCTTGGCGACGGCGTCCAGCGGGATGCTGCCGAAAATGCAGATCAGCGAACAGTCGCCGGGGGCGTGGATCACGAAATCCCGCACCCGGTCCGTCCGCTCGTCCAGGATGCCGAACATACGCATGGCGCTGCCGCCGTCCTTGGCTTCCATCAGCAGTTCGCTGCCGTCCAGGGCCTGGTCCAGGCGCCGGACGATCTTCTCGCGCACGGCCGGCGCGCAGTCTTCGTAGTCGAGGACGGCCAGGTTGCGGACGCCGCGCATCAGCTGGAGCGCCTCGCGGGCGTCGGGGTCGTCCTGGGCCGCGGCGCGCATCAGGGTCTTGACGGCGGCGGTGCCGACGCGTCCGAGCCGGACGACTTCGACGCCTTCGTAGCGGCGGAATTCCGAGATGGCTGCGGCGATCTTCGCCTTCGGGACGGCCTTGCCGCCGGCAGGCTCCCGGGCGGGTGCTGCCAGGGGCAGCAGGAGGAGGAAGAAGAGGATGATTCGTCTCATAACACCCTATAGACGGATGAGGCCGGAAGATGTTAATGGGAAATGTCGGGCAGGATGATCACGGTGGTGCCGAGCTTCACGCGGCCCTTGAGGTCGGTGATGTCTTCGTTGCGCAGCCGGATGCAGCCTTCGGTGGCGCGGGTGCCGATGGATTCGGGGAAGGGGGTGCCGTGGATGCCGATGTCGCGGAAGCCCGGCACGTCGAGCCGCAGGAACCAGGGGCCGTAGGCGTCGGGGATGGGGCCCTTGCCGTCGCCGAAGTCGTGCGGGATGCCGCGCGAGTTGAGCAGCTGGTTGATCTTGAAGGTGCCTTCGGGGGTCTTGTGGTCGCCCCGGCGCTGCTTCTGGCCGTAGTTGACGGCGCAGGAGATGCCGTATTCCTTGACGGGCTCGCCCCGGCCGTCCACCAGCCAGAGCTTGAAGGCCTGCTTGTCGATCAGGATGAACGGCGCTTCGTCCACCCGGTGCAGGTATTTGGCGAAGCGGCCCTGCGCCCCGGCGGAGAGCGCCGGCAGCAGCAGGAGGGCCAGCAGAAGGATCCTTTTGTTCATACCGTGCGAAGATAGCAAGTTTGCGGCAGGTTTGCAAAACCAGCGGAGAATCGTTATCTTTACATGCTGACCCATGAATCCGAATCCGATGAAAACCAAATCCCTCTTGTTTGTGATCGGGTTGTTGCTGTCCTTCGCCGGGTATTCCCAGGACCTGAGCCGGCTGCGGCTTGACGAGACCCATCTCCTGTTGAATGCCTATGCGAGCCCGTCGGAGCTCGAGAGACCGTACGTCGCCGCGACGCTCCAGACCCTCGGCGAGCTGTCCGCCGACCGGCGCACGCTGACCCTGCCCGCCGGCACGACCGTCTACATCGCCCCGGGCGTGTACTGGACCGACGAGACCTATCGCCGGGGCTTCCCCTTCGACGACAGCGGCTTCGTGATCGCCCCGCCCAACGTGGGCCTGACCATCATCGGTGACAACATCTCGTTCATCGGCCTGACCGACGATGCCGGCGACGTGCGCATCTGCGGCAACCGCGGCGAGGGCGGCGCCCGGGGCCTGGGCGCCGGCGGCAGCTGGTACACCCTGGCCGTGTCCACGGGCTTCCACGCCGAGAACATCACCATCGCCAACTACGCGCAGGAAGACCTGGTCTACCCGCGCGACCCTTCGCAGAACATCTCCAAGCGCATCGACTCGAAGAACCATGCCGAGGTGCTCACCGCCGCGGGGCGCGGCGTAGACCGGATGTACTTCCGCAACGTCCGCTTCGTGGGCTACCTCAACATGATGGCGGGCTTCTCCCCGCGCCGCGCGTATTTCAAGGATTGCTTCTTCCAGTGCACGGACGACTCCATCTTCGGGGGGCAGATCAACGTGTACGAGAACTGCACGTTCCACCATTTCGGCAACCATCCGACCTGGAGCGGCGCAGCGGCCGGCGGCATCAACGCCCTGCTGGGCTGCCACCTCGTGGGCATGCCGCAGATGACCGAGGAGACCCTGTCGCTTGCGAAGAACGCCGCGCCCGGCAACGGCGCGCGGGCGTCGGCCATCTATGCCATCATCGACTGCGACTTCTCCGGCCGCATCCAGGCCGTCGAGTGGGAGAACCACGTCCGTGAGGACGCCCGCTACGCCGTCCACGGCAATACCCTGCACGGCAAGCCGCTGCTGATCAGCCCGGCCGCCCCGCAGCTGTCCGTCGCGTACGACGGCGAGGCCCTCAAGGCCTTCAAGGTGGGCGACGAGTACAATGTCTACAACCTCCTCAAGGGAGAGGACGGCTGGGATCCCAAGGGCCAGTTCCGGCCGGAGTGGGCCCCGTATGCCAACCTGCCGTACCGCTTCCTCGTCGGATCCACCGGCAAGGAGCTGGACTCCGCATCGGAAGGGGAGACCAACCGCGTCGTGCTGACGGCCGCCCCGGCCCCGGCCTCCGCCGTGGACCTGCGCCAGGTGCGCTGGGAATATGATTCCAACCTGCTGGAGGGCCGGACCGACCTGGCCGCCGGCACGCTGACGCTCAGCGCGCGGCCCAACCACAGCGGGGACATCATCGAGGCGCCGGTGTCCTGCGTGCTGCCCAACGGCGTGCGCGCGGGTGTGACGCTGCGCATCCGGCCGGTCCCCGTGGACGCGCCGATGCTCACGCGGCCCATGGTGCGGCTCCGCGACGGCCGCGCCGTGCTCTCCTACCGGCTGGACAATCCTTCCTTCCGCGACGTGTCGCGGATCGAGTGGTACCGCGAGGCCGGCCCCGGCCGCACGGACGGCGTGCACGTGGGTACGTCCCGCAACGACGCCGCCGGCCTGTTCGTGGACGATCCTTTCACGGATTATCCCCTGACCAAGTATGACGTGGGATGCTGGCTGCGCGCCGTCATCACCCCGAAATATGCCTTCAGCGCCGATGCGCAGCAGCCCGTCACGGTCTGGACGAAGCGTCCGGTCCGCGCGAAGGATGTCCGCGCCGAGGCGTTCGAGACGGACTTCAAGAACGTGTATATCGCCACGGAAGACCGCCGGACCACGCGCGGCCGCTGGTTCTTCGACAACGAGACCGGCACGGCCGACCCGTGGCTCTGGGGCGTCGGGTCCAACGGCTCCGACGGCCGCTGGGGCCTGTGCAACAACATGCGCCAGCCGGAGCCCCCGCTGATGGTGTTCGCCCAGGAGGGCGCCTACGGCGACATGTCGGTGACCGTGGACTACTCCTCCAGCAAGGTGGAGGGCCAGGGCTTCGGCGGCAGCGGCTGCTACATGGACGTGCTGGTCAAATACGACCCTGTCACGCGCAGCGGCTACGGCGTGCGCATCGAGCGCGTGCCGGCCACGACCAACGGCACGCTCTGGACGCTCTATTCCTTCGAGGGGAGCACGCGGCAGGCCCTGACGCAGGGCGTGCTCGCCGCGACCTTCATGCCGAAGAGCACCCTGACGCTGTCGGTGGAGGGGGATAAGCTCCGCCTCGTCGCGGCCACGGCGTCGGAGAAGACCCCGCTGCAGGTCTCCGAGGAGCTTCCCGCCCGGCTGGAGCTCAGCTGGACCGACCCGGAGGGCAGACTGGGCAAGATCCCGGCCGGCGGCTGCGCCTTCCGGATCTACAATTCCGGCACCCCGGGCTACGCCTACAATGCCGCCTCCAACAACTGCGTGATGCTCCACCGCGTGCGGCTGGACGCCTCCGCGCGGTAAAAAATTCGTATATTTGATACCATGAAACGAATCCTCCTCCTGGCGGTGATGGCCCTCGCGGCCCTGTCCGCCGCCGCGCAAGACTGGGACGGGCCGCAGTGGGCCGTCGTCAACTCCTCGTCGTGCTTCCTACGGATCAAGCCGGACTACGAATCCGGCAACGAGACCCAGTGCCTGATGGGCACGGTCCTGCGCGTGCACGGCGCCGACCGGTACTGGCGGCTGGTGGATGCGCCCGACTACAAGGACGTCTGGACCACGCAGCTCAACGTCGCGTTCATGGACGAGGCCGGCAAGGACGCCTGGATCGCCGCGCCCAAGTACGTCTGCTCCGTGGAGTACACGCACCTGTTCGCGGAGCCGTCCACGACGGCGGAGCGCGTCTGCGATTTCACGATGGGGGACCTGGTGCGCAAGGGCACGGGAAGCCGCCGGGGCTGGGTCGAGGTGTTCCTGCCCTCCGGCAAGGCCTGCTGGGCGCGGGCCTACGACGTGACGGATTTCGATGAATGGGTCCGCACGCGCGAGGCCACCCGCGAGAACCTGATCGCGACGGCCAGGCGCCTGCTCGGCACGCCCTACATGTGGGGCGGGGCGAGCGTCAAGCACTTCGACTGCAGCGGCTTCACGCAGTTCGTCTACCGCCAGTGCGGGATCGTGCTGCCGCGCAATGCCCGCGAGCAGATCCACACCGGCGAGGAGATTCCGTACGATTTTGACAAGATGCTGCCCGGCGACCTGATCTTCTACGGCACCCCGGCCACGGCCCGCAAGCCGATGGTCGTGGCCCACGTGGCCATGTACATGGGCGACAAGAAGATCATCCACTCCTCGCAGGTGGTGCGCATCAATTCCCTCGTCCCGGAGGGTGAGGACTACTACGAGCGCACCAACCCGCTGGGTGTGCGCCGCATCCTCGGCCATGTGGACGAGCCGGGCTCGGGCCTGCGCAGCGTCGCCGCCCGGCCGTGGTATTATTAGTTGCCTGAAACCGTCCCTGATATGAGAAAAGTCATCGGCTTGCTAGCCTCCAGCCTGCTCTGCGCCGCCGCTTTTGCGCAGGCGCCCGTCACGTTCACGACGCAGCAGGACCACCAGAACATGCTTGACCAGCTCGGGATCAAGTCCATCCGGCGCGGGTTCGACTCGGACCAGGCCAGCCCTTACGCCGCCAATTACGACGAGAGCAAGGCCAATCCCTTCCCGGTGCTCCCCGAGATCCTCCGCACGAACGCCGGCAGGAAGGTGACCACCGCGAAGCAATGGTGGGAAGTCCGCCGGCCGGAGATCGTCGAGGATTTCGAGCGCGAGGTCTACGGCCGCGTGCCGGCGCAGGTCCCCGGTGTGACCTGGACGGTCGAGGCGGAGGAGGTCGAGTTCGTCGGCCGGATCCCCGCCAAGGCCAAGCAGCTCCGCGGCTACGTGGACAATTCCGGCTGCCCGTCCATCAACGTCGACATCAAGATGGTCGTCGTGACGCCCGCGGACGCCAAGGGGCCGGTCCCGCTGCTGATGATGTTCGGCCCGGCGAACCTGCCGAATCCCGTCACGCCCGGCGGGGAAGACATGGCGCTCATCAACAAGGCCATCCGCCGCATGCTGGAGAACGATCCCGAGACGGCGGCGCTGATGAAGAAATATCCGGCCTGGCAGCCCTTCGAGCCGGCCAATCCGTTCGCGATGTTCATGCGCCCGCAGCAGACGCCCGGCCAGGATCCGCCGTCCAACCAGCAGCTGCTCGCCGCCGGCTGGGGCTACGCGATGATCGATCCTTCCAGCATCCAGGCGGACAACGGCGCGGGGCTGACCCGCGGCATCATCGGCCTCGTCAACAAGGGGCAGCCGCGCAAGCCGGACGACTGGGGCTCCCTGCGCGCCTGGGCCTGGGGCGCGGCGCGCGGCCTGGACTACCTCGAGACCGACCCGGATGTCGACGCGAAGCATGTCGGCATCGAGGGCGTGTCCCGCTACGGCAAGGCGGCGCTCGTGACGCTGGCGTTCGAGGAGCGCTTCTGCATGGGCCTGATCGGGTCTTCCGGCAAGGGCGGCGCGGCGCTGCACCGCCGCATCTTCGGCGAGGGCATGGAGAATCTGGCCAACTCCGGCGAATACCACTGGATGGCCGGCAACTATATCAAGTACTGCGCGGTGGAGTCCAAGACGGGTGCGTGGAATGCCGGGATGCTGCCCGTGGATTCCCACGAGCTCATCGCGCTCTGCGCCCCGCGCCTGGTGTTCATCAGCTACGGCATCCCTGAGCAGGGGGACGCCCTTTGGCTGGACCAGTACGGCAGCTGGCAGGCGGCCGTGGCGGCGGGCGAGGCCTACAAGCTGCTCGGCGCCAAGGACCTGGGTGTGTCCAACGACTACCGCAAGGAGCCCATGCCGCCGGTCCTGACGGGCCTGCTCGACGGCGAGCTGGCCTGGCGCCAGCACGACGGCGGCCATACGGACGGTCCCAACATGAAGTATTTCATCGAGTGGGCCTCCGGCAAGATCAAGCAACAAATCAAATAAATCAAGCGATATGAAAAAGAAATTCCTCAGCCGGATCAGCGACGTCTCCAAGGTCATGAACCGAGCTTCCTTCAACGACGTCGAGCAGGCGATCACCAAGTACAAATATGGCTCCGACGCTTTCATGCGGATCCTGGAGAGCCGCTATTCCTGCCATGCCTTCAGCCACGCGCATGTCTCCGAGTCCAAGCTGGAGATGATCCTCGAGGCCGGCCGCCTGGCCCCCTCCGCCAAGAACCTCCAGCCGACCCGCGTCTGGGTGGTCCGGAGCGAAGAGGCGCTCGCGCGTCTCGGGACCGTGACCGACATCTACAATGCACCGATCGTCCTCGTCGTCGGCTGCCGCAACGACGAAGGCTGGGTCCGTCCGTACGACGGCGTGAACGCCGCCAAGACCGACGCCGCCATCGTCCTGACACACATGATGCTCACGGCCACGGACGCCGGGCTCGCGAACATGTGGATCTGGGATTTCAATCCCTCCAAGATGCGGGAAGTCTTCCCGGAGATGCGCGAGCATGGGATCTACGGCCTGCTGGCCATCGGCCACCCGGCCGCGCACACCGGCGAGCCCACCAAGCGGCACACCGAGCGCAAGCCCCTCGACGAGATCGTCACGGAGCTGTAGCCGCCACCCCCGGCGCCCTGCCTTATCGGTTCTTCCTCAATTGGACCAGGACCACCTTGAGCGCTTGACTGTCTGGACCTGGTCCACTTTGAGGGCCCGGACCTGGTCCACCGATAAGGCCCCAGAGAGCCTTCAGAGTCATACCGGGTGGACCTGGTACACCCCCTGTAAGTGGACCAGGTCCACCCCGGCAAGGAATCCTCCTGCCCCGGCAAGGCATCCTCATGCGCCGGGGCTATGCAAACGATTGCAAGGTTCTGCCCGCACCTCCGCCGGCATCCCTTTGCCGTCCGCGCTGCCCGGAAGGGCGCCCGTCGCGTGCATAAGGGTCCAAACAATGGGACGATATGTGCAAAAAAGGCCGAAAACGTGCATAAGGGTCCGGAATCGGGGACGATATGCACGCGCGCGAGGATATTTGCGGAAAAATCACTATCTTTGCATCGAATTAATTCGCAAAAGACATGAATCTTAGAGACATCAAAAAGGACATCGAGTATGTGTTGAGCGCCTTCGTGGAGGATTGCTCCGTGGTCGCCTGCGTGAATCCCAAGGTTACGGACGGCAGCGTCAGTGAGCTGATGGAAGAGGCGATCGAGCTCTACAACGAGCTTCGCGACAAGGTCAACGTCAAGGCCGAGGGCTCCAAGAAAGCCTATTACAACGAACTCCGCAAGGAAGTCCTCACCAAGACGGACGCCCTCTACGAGAAACTCAGCGCCGCCGTCAAGGAAGCGGTCAAATGAGAAAACACATCTCCCTGATATCAGTCGCGCTTCTTCTTCTGGGTTGGAGCGCGACTGCTGGTATTCCCCGGACCGCCGCGCAGCAGGCGGTCGCGAAGATCCGCTCGCAGGAGCCCCTGCGCCATGCGCTGGTCGGCGTGCTGGCCGTCCGTGCGGACGGCGACACGCTCGCCGCCATCAATATCCGGGAGAAGCTCGTGCCCGCCTCCAACGTGAAGCTGCTGACCACGGGCCTGGCGCTCCACACGCTCGGAGCGGACTACCGCTACGAGACCCGGATCGCCTATTCCGGTTCGATCGATGAGGACGGCAAGCTCACGGGCGACCTCTACATCCTCGGCGGCGGAGACCCCACCACGGGCTCCCGCGCCGACTGCGCCATCCCGCTGGACCAGACGCTCGCCGCCTGGATGAAGCTGGTGCAGGACGCCGGCATCCGCTGCATCGAAGGCCGCGTGCTGGGCGACCCCCGCTGCTTCGGCAGCGTCACTTCGCAGAACTTGGGCTGGACCTACGACGACCTCGGCGCCAACTACGGTGCCGGTCCGCAGGGCCTCAATTTCTTCGAGAACGCACAGAACTTCTACGTGACGCCCGGCCCCTCCGTGGGGGCGACTCCCTACGTGCGGCCGCGCTATCCCGACACGCCTTGGATGCAGTATGCCGTGCACGCCACCACGGGCGCCGCGCGCTCGACCAACGGTCTCTACTACGTCAATACGGCCTTCGGCCCCTACGGCGAGGTCGCGGGATCCTTCCCGATCGACCGCAAGGGCTACACCCTGGAGTGCTCCAACCTCTTCGGCGCTTACACCTGCGCGTATTATTTCTACACCTACCTCCAGACCCGGGGGATCGTGGTGAAGGGCGGGTTCGGCGACGTGACCCCGCAGGGGCAGGTGCGCACGGACCTGGCGTTCAGCAGCGTGCGCCCGCGCGCCGAGAAGCCCGCGAGTCTGACCGTGCTGGGCGGCACGCAGTCGCCGCGCCTGTCGGATATCGTCCGGGAGACCAACTGCGACAGCAACAACTTCTACGCGGAGACCCTGCTGAAGACCGTCGCGCTCAAGACCGGCTTCAGCGCGGACTTCGAGGACGCGGAGGCGGCGGCGTCGGCCGCGATGCGCGGCCTGGGCCTGCGCACCGACGACGTCTGCCGGCAGTTCGACGGCAGCGGCCTCTCGCGCAAGAACTACGTCAGCCCCGAATTCTTCGTGCGGTTCCTCCGCAAGATGACCACCCTGCCGGTCTGGGACGCCTATTTCGAGTCCCTTCCCGTCCCGGGGAAGAAAGGCACGCTGGAGCAGATGTTCCCGGGGTCGACGCAGGCTTTCCGCGACCGCATCCACATGAAGAGCGGGTCGATGAACGGCGTGCGCTGCTACAGCGGCTACATCCTCTCCACGGACGGCAACCCGCAGCATACCATCGTCTTCTCGCTGATGATCAACAACTGCACGGCAGGGACCTGGATGGTCAATCCGGCGATCTACGGGATCATCGAGGCGCTGGCGGCTGAGAATTAATAATATTATTATTAACTTTGCAGATTATGCGTAAGATGCTCATACTGCTTCTGCTGCCGGTGCTGGTGGGGTCGTGCAAGGCGATCTCCACCTTGATCCACGACGACCAGGTCGTGGCGTCGGTCGGCGAGCGGAAGCTGTACAAGTCCGAGATCGAGCGCATCATCCCCAACATGATCCCGGCCGAGGACAGCGCCCGCCTGGCCGCCCAGTACATCAATTCCTGGGCGATGGACCTGCTGTACCTGCAGGTGGCGGAGGAGCAGCTCTCCAAGGCCGAGCTCGACGTGAGCGAGGACCTGGAGAACTTCCGCCGGTCGCTGCTCAAGTACCGCTACGAACAGCGCTACATCAACGAGCGGCTGGACACCCTGGTCACGGACGACCAGATCCGGGACTATTATGAGGCGCACGAGGCGGACTTCGCGCTGAAGCGCCCCATCCTCAAGGTCCGCTTCGTGGACGTGATGAAGGACTCTCCCAACAAGGATGCCATCCTCAAGATGATGTCCTCCCGCGAGTACAGCGACGTCCAGCGTGCGGATACGCTGGCCAAATCCACGGCCCTGCGCTATTTCGACAGCTCCGACACCTGGATGGATGCCGCGGAGCTGGCGCGTTCCTTCGGCATCGACTACACGGAGATGCTCTCCCACCTCAAGGGCGACATGATCCGCTACGAGCCGGCCGACCGGGGCGACCTGATGGCCGCATACGTCTGCGACATCCGCAAGACGGGCACGGCCCCCATCGAATATTGTGCGTCCCGCATCCGGGACATCCTGATGAGCGGCAGAAAGCATGAGCTGGTGACGAGTTTGGAACGGGACTTGCTTGAAGATGCGCTCGAAAGTAATAATTTTGTGATCTATCAGAATGAATAATCGGTTGAAAACGGCGGCGGCCGCCGTCTTGATGTGTGTGTGCGCGGCCGCATCGGCACAGCGCTACCAGGGAATCGTGGACAAGTCCGTGGCCATCGTGGGCGGCGAGATGATCTCGCTCTCCGACATCGAGATGCAGGTCCAGGCGCGGCGCGCCCAGGGCCAGCCGACGGACCGCTGCCAGATCCTGGAGGACATGCTGCAGTCCAAGCTTTTCGTGGCCCAGGCCCGCATCGACTCCATTGAGGTCAAGCATGACGAGGTGACTTCCCAGCTGGAGCAGTACGTGGCCCAGAACCTGACGGTCATGGGCGGCGAGGAGAACCTGGTCGCGCAGTTCGGCAAGCCCCTCTACAAGCTCCGCCAGGAGTGGCGCACCCAGATCGAGGAGATGTACCTCGCCCAGATGGAGCAGCAGGAGATCGCCAAGCGCATGCCCGCCCTGACCCCGTACGACGTCAAACAGTATCTCGACACGGCCGACGTATCGTCCCTGCCGGTGGTGCCGATCAAGTACCAGATGAGCCAGATCTGCGTGTATCCGGACCGCGAGGCGGCGGCCATCGCCGTCAAGGAGCGGCTGCTCGCCATCCGCGAGCGCATCCAGAACGGGGAGCGCTTCGCCACGCTGGCCCGCCTGTACTCCGAAGACCCGGGCAGCGCCCGCAAGGGCGGCGAACTGGGCATGGCCTCCAAGTCCATCTTCTGGCCGGCCTTCTCGGATGCAGCCATGGCCCTCAAGCCGGGCACCATCTCCCAGATCGTGGAGACCCCGGACGGATTCCATATCATCGAGGTGCTCGAGAAGCAGGGCGACATGTTCAACGCCCGCCATATCCTGATCAAGCCCAGCTATACCTCGGACGACCGCGACAAGGCCTTCAAGCGCCTGGACAGCCTGCGTACGGCCATCATGGACAGCACGATCACCTTCGAGCTGGCCGCGCGCTTCTATTCCGAAGACATGCCCACCCGCACCAACGGCGGCCAGATGGCGGACCCCAACACCGGTTCCTCCTACTTCGAGATCGACCAGCTGAAACCGCAGGACTACGCCGCCATCCAGGACCTGAAGCCCGGCGAGATCTCCGAGCCGATCGAGTCCCTGGACAATGAAGGCCGCGACGGCAACATCGTCTACAAGATCGTCCGCCTGGACAAGATCGTCCCCGCGCACACGGCCACCTTCGAGTCCGACTACACCGACCTGCTCGCGCAGGTGCAGAACGAGAAGACCGTGGAGGAGATCGACAAATTCCTGAAAGACAAGATCAACACCAGTTATATCATCATAGATCCGCTCTTCAAGGATTGTGAATTTTCCCGGGAGGAATGGGTGAAAAAAATCAGAAAGGATTCCTGATCACCTGCGCCCTCGCAGCGCTGCTGCTCTGTGCGCCGTTCCTGTCTGCCCAGCAAACGTCCGGGCAGACAGATTCGTTGGTACGCCTGCTGAACGCCCGCTTCATCGAGCAGGCGGAGCAGGACGGCCGCATGGTGCGTAAAGCGATCGAACCCACCTTCCTGCACAACGGCACCTACCTGTCCTGCGACACGGCCTACTGGCACGTTGAGGAGAAGGTCATCAACAGCTTCGGCCACGTCCAGCTGATGCAGGGCGAGTCCGTGCTGACCAGCGAGAAGCTCGACTACCTGGTGGACGAGAACCTGGCGCAGTTCCGCGGCGCCGTGGTCCAGCTGCGCAACAAGAAGGACAACATCCTGCGCACGCGCATCCTCGACTACAACACACGGGACAGCCTCGCCATCTTCCGCGGCGGAGCCTCGATGAAGAGCGAGGACGGCCAGATCATCGAGAGCGACGAGGGGACGTATTCCAACTCGTCCGGGCTGTTCACGTTCCGGGGCAATGTCAACATGTTCACGGATTCCGTGTTCGTGCGCACCAACGCGCTCGAATACGACTCCGACCGGGCGCGGGCCGAATTCATCGCCCCGATCGATTTCTGGAAGGACGACAACATGCTCTCCGCCGGCGGCGGCTGGTATGAGCGCAACGACGAGCTGTTCTTCTTCCGCCGCAACGTCCACGGCCTGGGGCGGACCCAGGAATCGTGGAGCGACAGCCTGTTCTTCTTCCGCGCGACCAACGACGTACAGATGCGCGGCAACATCCAGATCCAGGACCAGAGCCGCAAGGTGGCGGCGATGGGCGACCTGCTGCACTACGTCGACTCCATCTCCTGCGTGACCCTGGAGCGGCGGGCCTCCGCCGCGCTGTGGGACGAGGAAGGGGAGCAGCGGGACACGACCTACCTGGGCGCCAACCGCTTCGTCTACGACACCCGGAAGATGTGCGACATCGAAGAGGCAGAGATCAAGACTGCCCAGGCGCGCCTTGACGAGATGCTCGGCGACCCGGTCGCCGAATACCGGCGCCGCGCGGCCGAGGAGGCCGCCCGGGCCGCCGCCGAAGCGCTGGGGAACGACCCGAACGCCCCGCCGCAGGGGCTGCGGAGATTGATTTTGTCGTACTGGGGAAGCATTATAA
>JAFUWY010000024.1 GCA_017477245.1 Bacteroidales bacterium
GATGTTGATGTTGGGGGTCCAGACCGTCAGGCCGTGGTACTGGGGGCTTCCGACCGGGTTCTTGCGGTACTGGATGAACTTGATGCGCTGCTCCGTGGAAGCGATGTCGAAGACCTGCTCGAGCAGGGCTTCGTCCCAGCTGGCCGCCATGCCGATGGCCTGCGGGAACACGGTGGCGAGGCCGGCCCGGGCGGCGCCGTGCAGGGCTTCGTTCCACCAGTTGTAAGCACGGATGCCCAGCTCCGGGATGGCCGGGCTGGCATTCATCATCAGGGACGCTTTTTGCTCGAGGGTGAGCCGTCCCAGCAGGTCCTCCGCCCGCTGCTCCGCAGGGAGGGAGGCGTCCTGATAAGGAAAACTCTGTGCGGAAAGCGTTCCGCACAGAGCCATCCCTACCAGTGACGTGAGAAGGATCCTACGCACTGTCGTGTTGTGTTTATTTTACCTTTTCGACTTCCGCGAACCAGGCGTCAGCGGTCTTGAGGTCGCCCTTGGACCAGCAGGAGCCGTAGTAATAGGTGAAGGTCTCGCCGGACGCGATCTCGCGGGTGGCGATGCCGTGGTCGAGGTCCTCGTGGACACAGACATCCTTGGCGCCCGGGACGACGACGGCCACGCCGAGCATGCCGTCCTCAGGCTCGATGCTCTGGTCGGAGGCGTGCTCCCAGATGGCATAGGCCGTGGGGGTCAGGCGCTCCTGCTCGATGGTCTCCTGCGCGCTGTGGCGCAGCAGGCCGGCGGCGACGGTGAGCTTGTCGGTACCGGAGAACTTGTACGTGTCGTCCACGCGGCAGAAGTAACTGTCGGCGCAGACGGTCACCTGCTTGTCCAGGGACACCTTGATGCCTTCGGCGGCTTCCCATTCGGGATAGTGGAGCACGAAGACGACCTTGTCCGGGGTCTGTTCGGTGATCTCGTAGCTGCGGTAGTTGGTGGCGGGCATCGCCAGCTTGTTGTCGATCAGCGGGGCGGAAGCGCCGCCGCCGAGGCTGACGGCGACCTTGTAGCAGTCCTTGCCGTCACCGTGGTTGTGGTGGTAGTACTCGGGGTCCTTCTGGGCCTCGGCGTACCAGGTGTCGGCGACGAGCTTGCCCGGCATCTTCACCCAGATGTCGATGCCCGGGGAGGTGGGATTGCCCTCGAGGGCCTTGCCGTAGAAACGGCCGGCGATGAGGTTGTTCTCGAACACGAAGTCATCGGCGCGCTCCGGAACGAAGCGGGCCATGACCTTCGGCTCCGCGGGCTGCTGCTTGCAGCCCGCGAGGGCGAAGATCGCCGCAAAGGCGAGGATAAGTGCTTGTCTTTTCATTACTTCAGATCAGGGGTTGCGCACCAGTCCATGTCGTTGTAGTCGTCGTTCTCGCCGCACATGCCCCAGATGAAGGTGTAGTTGCGGGTGGCGCAGGCGGAGTGGATGCTCCACTGCGGGGAGATGACGGCCTGCTCGTTGTGCATCCAGATGTGACGGGTCTCCTGCGGCTCGCCCATGAAGTGGCAGACCGCGGCGTCCTCCGGGACCTCGAAGTAGAAGTAGACCTCCATGCGGCGGTCGTGGGTGTGGGCCGGCATGGTGTTCCAGGTGCTGCCCGGGGCGAGCTCGGTCATACCCATCTGGAGCTGGCAGCACGGCACGACCTCCTTGACCAGGAGGCGGTTGATCGTGCGCTCGTTGGACTCCTCGAGGGAGCCGAGGTGCATCACCACGGCGTCCTTCTTGCTGACCTTCTTGACGCCGGTCTCGCGGTGGGCGGTGGCGGAGCAGAAGTAGAAGTGCGCGGGCTTCTCCGGGGAGTCGCTCTTGAAGGTGACGTGGCGGTTGCCGCGGCCGATGTAGAGGGCCTCCTTGTACTCGAGGTGGTACTCCTCCTCGCCCACGACCACGGTGCCGGCGCCGCCGACATTGATGATACCGAGCTCGCGGCGCTGGGTGAAGTAGTCGGCGCGGAGGATCTCCGGTGCGCTGAGCAGGAGGTCTTCCTTCACGGGGACGGCGCCGCCCGCGATGATGCGGTCGAACATCGAGTAGACCATGTTGATCTCGTCGGCCACCATCACGTTCTCCACGAGGTATTCCTTGCGGATGCGTTCGGTGTCGTAGTGCTTCGCGTCAAGGTTGCTCGACGCTTGGCGGACTTGGCAGTTGAGCTTCATACGGTGCGCGGTTTATTCAGGCTGCTTGCCGATGTAGGCGAGGATACCGCCATCCACATAGAGGATATGGCCGTTGACGGCGTCGGAGGCGTGGGAAGCCAGGAACACGGCGGGTCCGCCGAGCTCCTCGGGCTGCAGCCAGCGGCCGGCCGGGGTCTTGGCGACGATGAAGCTGTCGAACGGGTGACGGCGGCCGTCCGGCTGGCGCTCGCGGAGCGGAGCGGTCTGCGGCGTGGCGATGTAGCCCGGGCCGATGCCGTTGCACTGGATGTTGTACATGCCGTACTCGGAGCAGATGTTGCGGGTGAGCATCTTGAGGCCTCCCTTGGCGGCTGCATAGGCGGACACGGTCTCACGGCCGAGCTCGGACATCATGGAGCAGATGTTGATGATCTTGCCTTCGCGGCGCTCCATCATCTCGGGGAGCACGGCGCTGGAGACGATGAACGGACCCACGAGGTCGATGTCGATGACCTGCTGGAATTCGGCGCGCTTCATCTCGTGCATCGGGATGCGCTTGATGATGCCGGCGTTGTTGACGAGGATGTCGATCGGGCCGACCTCGGCGTGGATCTTCTCCACGAGGGCCTTGACGTCGTCTTCCTTGGTCACGTCGCAGACATAACCCTTGACGTTGGTGATGCCTGCCTCTTTGTAGTTGTTGAGACCGCGCTCGAGGGCGGCTTCGTTGATGTCGTTGAAGATGATGTTCTTGATGCCGGCGCCTACGAACGCCTTGGCGATGTTGAAACCGATACCGTAAGATGCGCCGGTGATCCAGGCGTTCTTACCTTCGAGGGAAAAAGGATTTTGTGCCATAATAGTTGATAAAGTTTGTTTATGATTATTATCTGTTACTTGAGTCTTTCCATTTCGAGGGAGGCCCAGATGAAGGGTCCGACGCCCTTGGAGTCGTTGGGGCGGATGGGCTCGCTGAGGTAGTAGGCGTAGTCGCCCATGCGGTTGCCGTTGCCGCCCAGGCCGCCCACGGAGCAGCACTTCTCGATGCTGATGCGGCCCTGGTCGTCCGTGGAGATGAACTCGCGCACGACGTCTTCATAGAGCTTCTTGGCGTAAGGGAGCAGTTCGGCGTCGAGGTAGCCCATCCGGATGCCCTTCAGGAAGGTGAAGGAGAACATCGCGGAGCAGGTGGACTCGAGGTAGTTGCCCTCGCGGCCCGGCTGGTCCAGGACCTGGTACCACACGCCGCTCTCCTTGTCGGCCCACTTGGGCAACTCGCCGCAGATGGTCCGCAGGATGTCGATGAGTTTCTGGCGCGGGGCGTAGTCCTCGGGCAGCCAGTCGAGCACGTCGACCAGCGCCATGCAGTACCAGCCCAGGGCACGGCCCCAGCAATGGAAGGACTGGCCGTGGGTGGCGGGGTCGCACCAGAACATGCTCTCGGACTCGTCCCAGGCGTGGCGGTAGAGCTTCGTGGCGGGGTCGTAGGTCTTCTCGGCCGCGACGACGAATTCGTTCACGATGTCGTCGTAGGCCTCGATGCGGGCCTGCCCGTCGAGGTAGCGGGAAGCGTACTCGACGTAGAAGGGCTCGGCCATGTAGACGCCGTCCAGCCAGACCTGGTTGGGGTAGACCTGCTTGTGCCAGAAGGCGCCCGCGTTGGTGCGCGGCTGGCCGTCGATCTGGCTCTTGACGAGCTCGATGGCCTTGCGGTACTTCTCGTTCCCGGTCTTGTCGTAGAAGTAGAAGAGGGACTTGCCCGGGCAGATCAGGTCGGTGGAGTATTTCTCGACGGAATAGGTCTTGATGGTGCCGTCTTCGTTGACGATCGCGTCGTACCACTTGTAGACGAAGTCGTAGATGGCCTGGTCGCCGTAGGCCTCATACACGTCCAGGAAGGAGCGGAGCTCCAGGCCCGGGGTGTAGTTCCACTTGAGGCGGCCGTCGGTGTAGTCGAGGTAGGTTGCGTCCCCGCAGCGGGACATCTGGGAGTGGACCATCTGCTCGGAGAGCGGTTCGGCCTTCTGGGTGCAGGAGACGGTGGCGGCGAGGGCCAGCAGGGCGGTGAATAATCTTCTCATGGGATCTATTCGTTGGTGAAGTTCTTGACTTTGTATGTGTTGACAGGTGCGCCGGTCTTCGGGAAGCACTTGACGTTCTTGAAACTGATGTCCTGGGAGTTGCGCAGGTCGATGCCGGTCTGGGCAGTCATCGTGCAGTCGGTGATGTTGATGTTGGAGACGGGCATCTCCGGCAGGCCGTTGAAGAACATGGCGCGGGCGGCGCCGTTGCAGTAGACGTTCCGGATGTAGATGTCTCGGAATTCCGGGGTGGTCTCGTCCACGGGCCTGGCCGGCTCGTCCACGACCGGGCTGCCGTCGGCGGCGGCCTCCACGGCCGACTTGCCGCCGTAGAAGAGGTCGAAGAGCACGCCTTCGGCGAGGATGTCCTTCATGTAGATGTTGTCGATGTGGATGTTGCGGACCACGCCGCCGCGGCCGCGGGTGCTCTTGAAGCGCAGGCCCACGTCGGTGCCGAGGAAGCGGCAGTTGGACACCTTGATGTTCTCGACGCCGCCGCTCATCTCGGACCCGACGGTGAAGCCGCCGTGGCCGTGGAAGACGGTGCAGTTGTCGACGATGAGGTTCTTGCAGGGACGGGCGCGGCGGCGGCCGTCGGCGTCCTTGCCGGACTTGATGCAGATGCCGTCGTCGCCGGCGTCGAAGATGGAGTCGATGATCAGGACGTTCTCACAGCTGTCCACGTCGATGGCGTCGCCGTTCTGGGAGTACCAGGGATTGCGGATGTTGACGCGGTTGACGATGAGGTTCTTG
Source organism: Bacteroidales bacterium (assembly GCA_017477245.1). GTDB lineage: Bacteria > Bacteroidota > Bacteroidia > Bacteroidales > UBA932 > Cryptobacteroides. Next base: position 4,947 of record JAFUWY010000024.1, read on the forward strand.
CACATGAGCGGATGGACGTTCCAGCAGGGGGAGTTCTGGAAGGTGACGCCTTCGAGCAGGACGTTCTCGCAGTTCCGGAGCTGGACGAGGTTGGGGCGGAGGAAACTCTTGATTTCGTTCCACTCGGCGTCCGTGAGGTCGCTCTTGGGGACGTTCATGTTGCTCATCCGCGAGGCCTTGAGGAAGCCGTCGTCGGGATACCAGGTCCTGCCGTCCTCGCTGAGGACGCCGCCGGAGGCCAGCAGGCGGTTCCACTCGCCCTCGGCCATCTTGCTCTTCTTGACCATGCGCCAGGCGTCGCCGTTGCCGTCGATCACGCCGGAGCCGGTGATGGAGATGTTCTTCGCCCCGTCGGCATGGATCGGGGATTCGCAGCGCTTGGTGTCAAGACCCTCGAAGACCGTGCTGACGATGGGGTAGAGATCGCGGTCGGGATCGAAGATCACCACGGCGTTCTCCGTGAGATGGAGGTCGCAGCCACTCAGGATGCCGATCGGGCCGGTGAGCCAGAGGCCGGCGGGGACGTTGAGGTGGCCGCCGCCCTTGTCGGAGAGGTGCTGCATGGCCTTGGCGAAAGCCTCGGTGTTGCGGGTGACGCCGTCGCCGACACCGCCGAAATCGGTGAGGTCCACGCTGTAGTCGGGGATGACCGGGCGGGAAACCTTCGGCATGTCGAAGGGCAGGTCCTTGTAGAGGTAGGCGAATTCGTCGGGTGCCTTGCTGCAAGCCAGCAGCAGGGTGGCACAGACGGTGCCGAGAAGGATGCGCAGGAGGGCGTTGCGTTTCATGGGTGGTTGGTTTTGGTTTAACTTCAAAGATAGGGTTTTTCGGCGAATAAAAAAAACTTGACAGACAAAGAAACAAAAAATGAAGGCGGCAGCGGAAAGATTCGCTATATTTGCGATATGAAGAGAATCGGAATCTGCAGCGACCATACGGGCGTGGAATACAAGTCCCGGCTGATCGGCTACCTGCTGGACAAGGGCTACGAAGTCGTCAATTTCGGCACGGACAGCCCCGAGAGCTGTGATTACCCCGACTTCGCCCATCCGATGGCAGCCGCCATCGAGGCGGGCGAGGTGGATGCCGGGATCGCCCTGTGCGGCACCGGCAACGGGATGTCGCTCGCGCTCAACCACCACAGGGGCATCCGGGCCGGACTGGCCTGGAACACCGCGATCGCCCGGCTGGTCAAGGAACACAACAACGCCAACGTGCTCGTGATGCCGGCACGCTTCGTCTCCTACCGCATGGCGGTGATGATGGTGCATGCCTGGCTCACGGCGGAATTCGCCGGAGGCCGGCACCAACGCAGAATTGACAAGATCCTTCTCCCGTAACATCGAAGACTACCCGGAGGGCATCGTCCTCCCGGTCGACAAGCCGTATCGCTGGACCTCCGCGGACGTGATCCGCAAGGTCAAGTATGCGGCCATCCGCCATTTCGGCAAGAAGAACCTCAAGGTCGGCCATGCCGGCACGCTGGACCCCCTCGCGACGGGGATCCTGCTCGTCTGCATCGGCCCGGCCACCAAGCGGGCGGAGGAGTTGCAGCGCTCCGCCAAGGAGTATGTGGCCGGCGTGACCTTCGGCGCCACGACGCCCTCCTATGACCTGGAAAAGGACATCGACTGCGAATACCCCCTGGACGGCGTGTCCGAGGCCGCCCTGCGTGCGGCCCTGCCCGCCTTCGTCGGGGAGCAGGACCAGGTGGCGCCGCTCTTCAGCGCCAAGTCCGTGGACGGCGTGCGTGCGTATGAGACGGCGCGCCGGCTGCTGCGCGAGGCGCAGCGCGAAGGCCGCGCCTTCGACCCCGGCGACGTCCTGCAGTCCAGCCGCATCACCATCTACGACCTCGAACTGTTGTCCTGGCACGAAGACATCGTGCAGGACTTCACCGACGACGGCCTGGGGCGCATCCGCGTCGCGGACATCTCCGGCCGCCACCTGCCCACGGCGATGGTCCGCGTGGCCTGCAGCAAGGGTACCTACATCCGGGCCCTGGCGCGCGACCTGGGCGAAGCCCTGGGCAGCGGCGCGTTCCTGAGCTCGCTGCGCCGCACGAAAAACGGCGGCTTCGGGATCGAAGACGCCGTCTCTCTGGAAGAGGTATTGCAGATGCTGGGGCCGGACTCAAGCCCGGAATGACAGTCTAACCCAGCCTTTCCTTCATGTAGCGCAGGCGGGCGATGCCTTCCTCCTTCCCGATGAAGTGCAGGATGTCGGCGATGCCCAGGCCGCTGGAGGCGCCGGACAGGGCCAGGCGGATGCAGTTCATCACCTTGCCCATCGGCATCCCGTGCTCGCGGATGTAGTCCTCGAGCGCTTCCGGGGCTGCGTTCTCCATCGCTTCGAGCGCCGCGGCATAGATCTCCGGCTTGTAGAACTTGTCCACGTCCTTGGCGAGGAACGGGAAGGTGGCCGCGTCGTCATAGACCTTGGCGCGCGGATCCACGGGGCGGTTGGGATCGGCCGGTTTCTCGCTCGCCGCGCCGGGCTTGACGCCGTAGGCTTCGAACTGCGAGGGGGCGATGAACAGGTACGAGGCGATGGTCCAGAAGTCCTGCACGAAGGTCGCGCGTTCCTTGACGAGCGCGACGACGCCCTGCACGAAGGTGGGGACGGCGTCGATGCCCTTCTCCTGCAGGAGGGGCAGGAAGTCCGCGGTCAGCTCCTCGTCGGAGCGCATCCGCAGGTACTCGCGGTTGAACCACCGGGCCTTCTCGGGGTTGAATTTCGCCCCGCTCTTGCCGACCTTGTCCAGCGAGAAGGCCTGCACGAGCTCGGACAGGGAGAAGATCTCCTGCTCCGTGCCCGGGTTCCAGCCCAGCATCGCCAGCAGGTTGACGAACGCTTCGGGGAAATACCCGTCCTCGCGGTAGCCGCGCGAGGTCTCGCCCGTCGCGGGCGAAGTCCAGCGCAGCGGGAACACGGGGAATCCCATCTTGTCGCCGTCGCGCTTGCTGAGCTTGCCGTTGCCGATGGGCTTGAGCAGCAGGGGCAGGTGCGCGAACCGGGGCTGGCTGTCCTGCCAGCCGAAGGCCTCGTACAGCAGGTAGTGCAGGGGCAGGGAAGGCAGCCACTCCTCGCCGCGGATGACCTCGGTGATCTCCATCAGGTGGTCATCCACGATGTTGGCGAGGTGGTAGGTCGGGAGTTCGTCTGCGCGCTTCCACAGCACCTTGTCGTCCAGGGTGGCGGTGTGCACCTCGATGTGGCCGCGGATCAGGTCGTCCATCTCCACCACGCGGTCCTCCGGCATGCGGAAGCGGACCGTCCAGTCGGTGCGCTCCTCCAGCAGGCGCTTCACCTCCTCCGGAGACAGGGTCAGCGAATTGCGCAGCCCCCCGCGGGTGAGGTGGTTGTAGATGAAGGTCTCGCCGCGCGCCTCGGCGTCGGCGCGGGCCTTCTCCAGCTCCTCGGCCGTGTCGAAGGCGTAGTAGGCGTTCCCAGAAGCGACGAGCTGCTCGGCGTATCTGCGGTAGATGCCGCGGCGCTGGCTCTGCCGGTAGGGGGCGTGGGGGTGCTGTTCGGACGGGGTCTCCACCACGTTGCCTGCGGCGTCCACGCCCTCGTCGGGGTAGATGCCGCACCAGCGCAGCGCCTCGATGATATACTGCTCCGCGCCGGGGACGAAACGGTTGGAGTCCGTGTCCTCGATGCGGAGGATGAAGTCTCCGCCTTTCTGTTTGGCGTACAAATAGTTGTAGAGTGCCGTCCGCACGCCGCCCATGTGCAGCGGGCCGGTCGGCGACGGGGCGAACCTTACGCGTGTCCTCTTGCTCATGCCTGCGTCCTCCTGATGGCGGGGATGTTCTCCAGTTCGGCCATGCGCTCCCCCTTGGCGAGGATCAGCGCCGGCTTGTCGTCGGGGTCGAACTTGAACGTCCGCACGTTGCTCTTGTTGTTGAATCCGATCTGCTGCGATCCCGTGTCCTCGAAGAGGGAGATGCCCTCGCCGCGGGCGGTCGCCGCCTTGTTGTAGACGAAGTCGCGGCCGATCATGATGTAGTTGCCCATGTCCTTGGCCGGACCGATGACGTCGGAGAAACGCAGTCCGGTCACGATGGACGTGATGCGGATGGTGTCCCCGATCTCGGGGTCGTCGTCCCAGATGAGTCCGCGCTTGAAGTTGTTGGCGCGGCCGGTATACTCGTCGATCTTCTTGTTGATCTCGTTGAGGTCGTCCATCGTCAGGCCCTGGTCGTTGTGCCCGCAGGTGATGTTGATCAGCACCTTCTTGGCGCTCTTGAGGTCGAAGTCGTTGAGCAGCGGAGACTCGAACGCGGCCCGGACGGCGTCCTGGATGCGGTCCTTGCCCGTGCCCACGCCGCAGCCCATCAGGGCCATGCCGCTGTTCTTCATCATGGTCTCCACGTCTTTGAAGTCCACGTTGATGTAGCCCGGCTTCTTGATGATCTCCACGATGCCGCGCACGGCCGTGGCGAGCACCTCGTCGGCCTGCGGGAAGGCATCCTGGATGAGCTGGTTGCCGTAGTACTCGTGGAGCTTCTCGTTGTTGATCATCACCAGGCTGTCCACGTTCTTCTCCAGCTCGTGGATGCCGTCGATGGCGCGGGAGAGCGCCTCGTTGCCTTCGTTGAGGAAGGGGAGCGTCACCACGGCCACGGTGAGGATGCCGCGGTCCTTGGCCATCTTGGCGATGACCGGCGCGGCGCCCGTGCCCGTGCCGCCGCCCATGCCGGCGGTGATGAAGAGCATCTTGGTGTGGGTGTCCAGGACGATTTTCTCGATCTGGTCCTGGCTCTCGAGCGCGGCGTTGCGTCCGTTGATCGGGTTGGTGCCGGCGCCCAGGCCCCGGCCCATCTGGATCTTGACGGGGACGGGACTGCCCTTGAGCGACTGCGAGTCGGTGTTGCAGACCACGAAACTGCAGCCGGTGATCCCCTTGGTGAACATGTAGTTGACGGCATTGCATCCGCCGCCGCCCACGCCGAGGACCTTGATGATGTCGTCGGAGGTCGCCCAGTCCTTGGGCGTGATCTCATCGATCATGGAGTCGTCTATCATATCGTTGTTCCTTTTTTATTTCATGCCATCGAAAATGTCGCCGATCGTGTTGTCGAAGGCGCCCTCGGCGGCTTCGGACACGCGCTTGCCCTGCTGGCGGATCCAGGTGACGAACCTGCCGGGACCCTTGGGCTCCTTGGGAGCCTTCTCCTTCTTGCGGTCCCTGCGGGGGGTGATGACCTCGGACTGGTAGGCCGGGTCGTGCGCGAAGAGCGATTCGGGCGCGGGTTCTTCCTGCGGCGCCGCGTCGGGCGTGCCGGCGGCTTGTGCCGCCTCGGCCGGCGCGGGCTCGGCGGCCGCCTGGGCCTTGCCGGGGACCTCGCCGTCCTCGATGCAGTTGAGCCGGAAGTCCTTCTTGGCCTCGAGGATCATGCCGATGGTCGCGGCGGCCGTGGTCTCGCCCACGCCGGAGCAGCCCACGGCGCTGAAGGCCTGGCTGCGCGGGTAGCCAATGCGGACCGTGTAGCCGGACATCTCCCGGATCAGGGTGGCGATGTTGACGAGGTTGGCGCCGCCGCCGGTGAGCACGATGCCGTTGCGGAGCTTGTCGGCGTAGCCGCTGTCCTGGATCTGGAAGAGGATGGCTTCGATGATCTCCTTCGTGCGGCAGGTGATGATCTCGGAGAGGTATTTGACGGGGAGCTGCTCGTAGGAGCCGTTCTCGTCGTCGTTGATCTGGATGATCTTGTCGCTCAGGGACTGGAGCTTCTCGGGCATGCAGGCGCCGAAGGCGAGCTTGATGTTCTCGGACAGCTCCTCGTTGAAGCCGCACTCGTACTTGATGTCCGTGCTGATGACCCTTCCGCCGAAGGGGATGGAGGAGTAGTGGCGGAGGATCTTGCCCCGGTAGATGGTCAGCGAGGTCACGCCGGCGCCGATCTCGACGAGCGCGACGCCGTTCTCCTTCTCGCCCTCGGACAGGACGGCCTGGGCCACGGCGTTGGGCAGGAAGAGCTTGCGGGCCGGGGCCACGCCGGTCTCGTTGAGCATGATGTCGATGTTGCTGATGGGCTTCTGCTTGCCGATGAACACCTTGAAGTTGCCCTCGAGCGCGTCGGCCGTGACGCCGACGACGTCGTTCTCGCTGGCGCAGACGAGCTCCTCGTCGGCGGAGAACGACTGGGCGACGGCGCCGTAGATCTCCTCCTTGGCCTCGTCGTCGATCGGGTAGGAGTCGATCGCGATGCTCTTCAGGGCGCCCACCTCCTCCTTGGTGATGCAGGAGGAAGGATCGCTGCGCTCCATCCGGGCGCTCGCGATCTCCTGGCGCACCTGGTAGCGCGGCAGGCCGACCACGATCTGCAAGATCTTGATGTTCAGTTCATCTTCCGCCTCCTTGATGGCGGCACTCAGGGGTGCGGCTGCGCGCCTCGGGTTGAAGACGCAGCTGTAGCGGATCCCGTCGGAAGGGGTCTCCTTGTAGTAGATGACCTGGATGTCATCTCCCTCGATCTTGGCAACGCTCAGGGCGATCTTGGAGGAGCCAAGGTCGGCGGCTGCTATGTATCTTTCTGCCTGCATATGATTTGTTGGTTATATTTTACGTTGACGGTCTTGTAGTAGCCTTCCGGCTTGTAGGGCGCGATCAGGCTGAGGTAGCGCCCGATGCGCGCGAGCTTGTCGGGGATGTCTTCGGGCTGGCCGATCAGGAACTGCTCGGGGCGGCCCTCCAGGGTCAGGAGCAGGTCGCCGTTGCGCCGCACCTGGATGTGCGTGATGTTGCGCTGCCAGGTGCGCGAGGCCGACAGGAAGCGGGTCATGTCCAGCACGCCGGCGATCCATTGCCGCTGGAACTCGTCCTGCGCCTCTCCCTTGTAGCCGGCCGGAATGTCGAAGGGGATCGCGCCCTCGACGGTGGTCACGGCGGCGGTGAAGGTCTCGTGGAGCGGGAAGATGAACCCGGTGTCATCGACGTAGAAGCCGCTGTTGCCGTCCTGGAAGCGCAGGGCCGGGGCGCGCTGCGTGATCTCGACGTGCAGCAGGCCGTCGTCGGTGGTCCAGGCCTCGCAGCGCATCACGGAGCTGCGGGACTCGAGCAGGTCCTCGATCCGGGAGAGCTGCACGCTGTCCAGCCGCTCCCCGACGTAGGCGCCGTAGCGGGTGTCGAGATACTCCCGGATATCGTCCTCGCTGACGAAGCGCAGGCTGTCTGCGAAACCGACCTCCAGCCCGTTGCAGACGGCTTGCGCCCGGTCCAGCCGGACGTGGCCGTACAGCAGCGCCATGGCGGTGCAGAACACGGCCAGGAAGGCGCCGGCGATGGAATATCTGACGGATTTCTTCATCTCTTACAAGCGTTTCTCCAGCATTTCGGTGATGGGACCGATGCACCGGTCGATGTTGCCCGCACCCAGGGTGACGAGCACGTCGACGGGCTCCTTCTCCAGGTAGGGCATCAGCCCGTCGCGGGTCAGCAGGACCTTCTCCGGGGCCGTGACGTCCCGGAAGATGATCTCGGAGGTCACGCCCGGGATGGGCTCCTCGCGGGCGGGATAGATGTCCAGCAGGATGAGCTTGTCCAGCCCGCTCAGCGCCTTCGCGAATTCCGGGGCGAAGTCCCGCGTGCGGGTGTAGAGGTGGGGCTGGAAGATGCCGGTGACCTTGCGTCCGGGGAAGACCTGCCGGATGGACGAGATGGCGCTCTGCAGCTCGGCCGGATGGTGGGCGTAGTCGTCGATGTAGGTGATCGCCGGGGTGTTCACATGTACGTCCAGGCGGCGCTGCGCGCCTTCGAAGGTGCCGATCGCATGCCGGACTTTCTGGGCGTCGAGGCCGTAGCAGAGGCACATGGCGGCCGCCGCGATGCTGTTCTCCACGTTGACCCAGCCGATGGCGCCGACGCGGATGTCGTTCAGCACCCCGCCGGGATACACGAGGTCGTAGGTATAGTGCCCGGTGGCATCCAGCCGCAGGTTCGTGCTGTGGAAGTCCGCGCGGGTGTCGTCGAAGTGGTAGGAGAAGATCCTGGCCGGGGTGTCCTCGGGGTGGATGGGGAGGCCCAGCTTGAGGATCAGCGTCTCGCTGACCTGCGAGGCGAAGATCCGGAACGCCTCGTGGACGTGGGCCAGGTCTCCGTAGATGTCGAGATGGTCGGCGTCCATCGCCGTGATGGCTGCGATGGCGGGGTGCAGCTGGTGGAAGGAGCGGTCGAACTCGTCCGCTTCGGCGACCACGGTGGGGGTGTGGCTCACCAGCATGTTGGTCCCGTAGTTCTTGGAGATGCCTCCGAGGAAGGCCGAACAACCCGGGCCGCCCTCCGTCAGGATGTGGGCGACGAGGGTGGAGGTGGTGGTCTTGCCGTGCGTGCCCGCGACGGCGAGGCAGGTCTGGCCGGCCGTGATCTCGCCCAGCATCTTCGAGCGCTTGATCACGCGGTAGCCGTGCTCCCGCACGAAGCGGAGCTCTTCCAGCTCGGCCGGGACGGCGGGCGTGTAGACGACCAGGGTGTCGTTGATATCCGCCGGGATGCGGGCGGGCTCGTCCTCGTAATGGACGGCGATGCCTTCGGCTTCCAAGGCCCGGGTGAGGTCGGACGGGGTCCGGTCATAGCCGGAGACGTCCAGTCCCTTGAACTTGTAGTAGCGGGCGATGGCGCTCATGCCGATCCCGCCGATCCCGATGAAATAGATGTACTTGTATCTCATACCAGTTTGTATACTTCGTCCATGATGGTCTGTGCTGCGTCCAGCCGGGCGAGCGGCGCGACGTTGCGCTCGATGGTGCGGATGCGCACCTCGTCGCGCAGCAGGTCCAGCGCCGTGGGCAGGAGTTTGTCCGCCGCTTCGGCGTCGCGCACGATCAGGGCCGCGCCCTTGCTGACGAGGGCCATCGCGTTGTGGGTCTGGTGGTCTTCGGCCACGTTGGGGGAGGGCACGAACACCGCTGCCTTCTGCGCCGCGCAGATCTCGGAGACCGACGAGGCGCCGGAGCGGCTGACGATCACGTCCGCGCAGGCGTAGGCGAGGTCCATCCGGCCGATGAAGTCGGTATAGTGGATCTGCGGGAGGTCCCGGTCCTTCATGAACGCGTCGATGCCGGCCTTGTAGTAGCGGCCGCACTGCCAGAGGACTTCGACGTCTTCGCCGCCCGGGCAGCCGGCTTCGATCCATTTCCGCATGGCCTGGTTGAGGGTGCCGGCGCCGAGGCTGCCGCCCACGACGAACAGGTGGCGCTTGCCCTCGGTGAGGCCGTAGTATTTGAGGCCCTCGGCCCGGTCGGCCTCCGTGTAGGCGTGGATCTCCGGACGGATCGGGTTGCCGCTGAAGACGATCTTGTCGGCCGGGAAGAACTTGTCCATCCCTTCGTAGGCCACGCAGATGCAGTCTACGCGCCGTCCCAGGATCTTGTTGGTCAGTCCGGCGAATCCGTTCTGCTCCTGGATCAGCGTCGGGAGGTGCCGGCGCGTGGCCTGCCAGAGCAGGGGAGCGCTGGCGTAGCCGCCCACGCCGATGGCGATGTCGGGCTTGAACCGGTCGATGATGCGCCCGGCCTGCTGCAGGCTGCTTGTTACCTTGAAAGGTACGAGCAGGTTGTGCCGGATACCGTCCCAGTCCAGCTTGCGCTGGAGGCCGGCGATGGGCAGGCCGACGATCTCGTAGCCGGCGGCGGGGACTTTCTCCATCTCCATCCGGCCCTCCGCCCCGACGAACAGGATCTCCGTCTCAGGGTTGGCTTCCTTGAGTTTGCCGGCGATCGAGATGGCCGGGAAGATGTGGCCGCCGGTGCCGCCGCCACTGATGATCACGCGCAGTTTCTTATAGGTCATAGCCATTGTCTGTAAGGTTGTTGTCGATTTGTCCGGATTCGAAGGCCTCCAGGTCCTGGAGCCCGTCCTGCACCGTGCTCTCATGCATCTCCACGAGCGGCGCGGCGTCGCGCGTCTCCCGGTCGATGCGGCGGGACGCGATGCGGCTGAAGGACAGGATGATGCCGAAGGCGATGCTGAAGCAGAGGAAGGCGCTGTTGCCGTGGCTGATGAGCGGCAGGGTCTGGCCGGTCATCGGTCCGATGTCCGCGTTGACGAACATGTGCAGGAAGGCCTGTCCGGTGATGAGCAGGCACAGGCCCGCCACCGTGAGCTTGGCGTAGTGGTCGCTGCCGCAGTTGCGGGCGATGATGGAGCCGCGCGCGAGCAGGGACACGTAGAGGAAGATCACGAAGATGCCGCCGACCAGGCCGTATTCCTCGATGATGAAGCTGTACATGTAGTCCTCGGACATGTCCGGGACCACGTAGCGCTGGGTGCTCTGGCCGGGGCCCTTGCCGAGCAGGCCGCCCTGCTTGACGGCGATCTTGGCGCTGTAGGGCTGGCGGATCGCGTCGATGGCTTCCTGCCAGGCGATGCTGCCCTTGGGGGAGTCGATGGCCTGCTGCTCCCAGTGGTCCTCCTCGAAGATGCGGGCCACGCCCGTGCCGATACGCGCGAACATGGGATGGTCGGAGTTCTTCGTGAGGTTGTAGATGCCTACGATGAGGGCGATGACGGTGACGCCCGCGGCGCCCAGGATCGCCATGTCCTTGAGATTGCCGCCGCCCAGCAGGATCATCACGAACATCAGCAGGCCGATGATGAGGGCGCTGGAGTTGGATCCCGGGATGATCATCACGAAGATGATGAGGAACGGGGCGTACAGGTAGAGGATCTTCTTCCAGATGGGCTTGGACGGTCCCTTGAGCCTGCCCTGCTTCAGCGCGTCCATCGCCCAGGCGAGGTACAGGACCATCGCCACCTTGACGACTTCGAACACGTGGACCTGGAATCCCGCGATGGACAGGATGCGGTAGGCGTTGTTGATGTTGAGCGCCTTGAGGAAGGGGAGGTTGACATGGGCGTCGAGCAGCGCCAGCATGGCGAGCGAGACCAGGAACCCCCACTGGCTGCACCAGCGGAAGAAGGCGATGTTCTTGATGTTGTAGCAGACGATGATGACGGCCAGGCCGGCCAGCACCACGAAGAACTGGTTGCGGACGAGGTCCAGGCGGGTCATCCCGTCCCGCAGCAGGCGGGACGACGAGGAGAACATGCAGACGATGGAGAACAGGATCAGCAGGAGCACGATGATCCACACCACCTTGTCCCCTTCGAAGTGGTCCGCAAAGGTCCAGAATGCGCTGGTTTTGTTCTTCGTCTTGGCCATGGTTCGGATCTACAGGTGACGGACCGCCTCCTTGAACTGGCGGCCGCGGTCTTCATAACTCTGGAAAAGGTCGAAGCTGGCGCAGCACGGGCTGAGCAGCACGACGTCGCCGGGGCTGGCGAAGCGGGCGGAAGCCTGCACGGCGGCTTCGGCGGACAACGTGTCCACGATCTTGTCCGCACCCACGACGGACTCGAAGGCGGCGTGGATCTTGGCGTTGTCCACGCCCAGGCAGACGATGGCCTTGACGTGCTTGCGCACGACTTCGTCGAGGACGCTGTAGTCGTTGCCCTTGTCCTTGCCGCCGACGATCCAGACCACGGGGCGCGTCTGGCATTCGAGGGCGTACCAGGCGGCGTCGATGTTGGTGGCCTTGGAGTCGTTGATGTACATCACGTCGCCGACGCTCAGCACGGGCTCGAGCCGGTGCTCGATCGGCGAGAAGGTCTTGAGGCTCGTGCGGATGACCTCGTCGCTGATGCCCGTGGCCTTGGCGGCCAGCGCCGCCGCCATCGAGTTGTAGATGTTGTGGCGGCCGCCGAGGGCGAGGTCCCGCAGGAAGATCTCGGATTCGTCCTGCTCGTAGCGCACGACGATGCGGTCGCCCCGCAGGAAGGCACCCTGGGCGACTTCCTTCTCCTGGGAGAAGGGCAGCATCTTGGCCTTGACGACGATCTCGTCGAGCTGGGCGATGGTGATGGCGTCGTCGGAGTCGAAGATGAAGCAGTCCTCGGGACGGAGGTTGCGTGTGATGCGGAACTTGGCGCGCGCGTAATTCTCGAGCTTGTGGTCGTAGCGGTCTAGGTGGTCCGGCGTGATGTTGGTGATGATGGCGATGTCGGGCCGGAACTCATAGGCGTCGTCGAGCTGGAAGCTGCTGATCTCCAGCACGTAGTAGTCGTGCTTCTCGGTGGCGACCTGCAGGGCGTAGCTCTTGCCGATGTTGCCGCCCAGGCCGGCGTCGAGGCCGGCTTCGCGGAGCAGGTAGTGGATCAGCGAAGTGGTCGTCGTCTTGCCGTTGGATCCGGTGATGCAGATCTTCTTCGCGGTGTCATAGCGGGCCGCGAACTCGATCTCGGAGATGATGTGGGTGCCCTGTTCGCGCAGGGCGCGGACCATCGGGGCCGTGCCCGGGATGCCCGGGCTCTTGACGACCTCGTCGGCGTTGAGGATGAGTTCCGGGGTGTGCCCGCCCTGCTCGAAGGGGATGTCCCACTCCTTCAGGGTGGCCAGGTATTCGTCCTTGATCCGGCCGTTGTCCGACAGGAACACGTCGAACCCTTTGACTTTCGCGAGCACGGCGGCTCCCACGCCGCTCTCAGCTCCTCCCAATACTACGATTCTTGCCATATCTCGTGTGTGCTTTTATCTGATTTTCAACAGGGCCAGCGTGCTGACCGCCAGGATGATCCCGATGATCCAGAAGCGCGTGACGATCCGGGGCTCCGGGATCCCTTGCTTCTGGTAGTGGTGGTGGAGCGGCGCCATCAGGAAGACGCGCCGGCCTTCGCCGTATTTCTTCTTGGTGCGCTTGAAGTGCGTGCGCTGGATGATCACCGACAGGCTCTCCATCAGGAAGATGCCGCAGAGGATGGGCAGCAGGAGCTCCTTGCGGATGAGCACCGCGCTCACGCCGATCACGCCGCCGATGGTCAGGCTCCCCGTGTCGCCCATGAAGACCTGGGCGGGGAAGGTGTTGTACCACAGGAATCCGATCAGGGCTCCCACGAAGGCGGCCATGTAGATGGCCACTTCGCCCGCGCCCGGGATGTACATGATGTTGAGGTACCTGGCGTTGAGCACGTCGCCGCTCAGCCAGGCGATGATGCCCAGGGTCACGCCCACGAGGGCGGAGGTGCCGGCCGCGAGGCCGTCCATGCCGTCGGTGAGGTTGGTGCCGTTGGAGCAGGCCAGGATCACGAGGATGATCATGACCATGTAGATGCCCCAGGAGCAGTAGACGCCCAGCTGGCCCGAGAAGGGGGACAGCCAGGAGTAGTCGAATTCGTGGGCCTTGACGAACGGGATCGTGGTGACGAGCCGGTCGGTGGGGATGGCCGGGCTGATGCAGACGGTCAGGGCGATGAAGAGCCCGAGGCCGAACTGGAGGATCAGCTTGCCCTTCTCGCTCATGCCTTCCTTGTTGTGCTTGAAGACCTTGATGTAGTCGTCGGCGAAGCCGATGGCTCCGCACCAGAGGGTCGTGACGACCAGGAGCAGGGTATAGATGCTGTCCAGCCGGCAGACCAGCAGCGCGGCGCCCAGCACGGCGGCGATGATGATCAGGCCGCCCATCGTGGGCGTTCCCTTTTTCTGCATCTGGCCTTCGAGACCGAGGTCGCGGATCTCCTCGCCGATCTGGTGGCGCTGGAGGCGGCGGATGATGCGGCCGCCCGCGAAGAAGGCGATGAGCATGCTGATGACGGCCGCGAGCATGGCGCGGAAGGAAAGGTAATGGAACAGTCCGGCTCCGGGGATGTGGAGTCCGAGGCTTTGCAGCCATTCTACGAGGTGGTTCAGCATGATCCGAGGGTTTTGAAGGTTTCGAGTACGATCTCGCGCTCGTCGAAATGGTTCTTGACGGTGCCGAGGATCTGGTAGGTTTCGTGGCCCTTGCCGGCCAGCAGGACGGTGGCGCCCTTGGGGGCGAGCAGCAGGGCGGTGCGGATGGCTTCACGCCGGTCCGCGATGCAGATGGTCCGGGCCATCGCGGCCTCGTCGATGCCGGCCTTGATGTCGTCGAGGATGTCTTCCGTGCGTTCGGTGCGGCTGTTGTCGGAGGTCAGCACGATCCGGTCGGCGAGGCGGGCGGCCACGGCGCCCATCTCGGGGCGCTTGGTCCTGTCCCGGTCGCCGCCGCAGCCGAACAGGCAGATGAGCTGCCGGTCGGGAGCGACCTCACGCAGGGTCTTCAGGACGTTCTCCAGGGCGTCCGGGGTGTGGGCGTAGTCGATGGCCACGGTGAGGTCCCTGGGGCCGCGGAGCGTCTCCAGGCGTCCCGGGGCGGACTCCAGGCGCGACAACGCCACGAGCGCCTCGTCGGCGCGGGTGCCGAGCACGAGCGCGGTCGTGTAGATGGCGAGCAGGTTGTAGGCGTTGTGTGCGCCGATCAAGCGGGTCCAGACTTCCTGGCCGTCGATCCGCAGGAGCATCCCTTCCGGGCTCTGCTCCAGGATGCGGGCGGTGTGGTCCGCGGCGCCGCGGCAGGAGTAGCCGACCACGCGGGCGCGGGTGTTCTGGACCATCACCTCGCCGTGCTTGTCGTCCAGGTTGATGACGGCGGTGGCGGCGGGGCCCAGGCGGTCGAAGAACAGTTTCTTGCAGCGGAGGTACTCCGCGAAGGTGCCGTGGTAGTCGAGGTGGTCGTGGGTCAGGTTGGAGAAGATCGCCACGCGGAATTCCAGACCGGCGATGCGCTGCTGCTCCACGCCGATCGAGCTGACCTCCATGAAGCAGTATTCGCACCCGGCGTCGACCATCTCGGCGAGCAGGCGGTTGAGCGTCACGGGGTCGGAGGTCGTGTTGGCGGTCTCGCTGCGGCGCGTGCCGACGAAGTTGGCGATCGTGGAGAGCAGGCCGCATTCGTAGCCCAGGTGGCGGAACATGTGGTACAGCAGGGTCACCGTCGTGGTCTTGCCGTTGGTGCCCGTGATGCCCACGAGCTTCAGCTTGCCGCTCGGGTGGCCGTAGTAAGCGTCCGCCGCGAGGGCGACGGCTTTCCGGCTGTCGCTTACGATGATTCTCGTGACTTGGTCATTCGCCGGCTTGACCGGCGAATCTCCTTCGTACATTACCGCGACGGCGCCGTTCTCGATGGCTTTGCCGATATATGCGCGTCCGTCGTTCCCGCAGCCGTTCACGGCGATGAACAGGCTGCCGGGGCGGACCTGGCGGGAGTCGTTGGTCAACGAGGTGACCTCCACGTCCGGGTTGCCCTGGACGGAGAGCACATCGAGGCCTTGCAGGATCTTATTCAGTTTCATTCGTTGTCGGTTCTTTTTGCAGTTCTGCCCGGAAATACGGGTCGATGTTGTACAGCTTGTCGATGACGGTGCGGATGGCCCGGGCCGGGATGCCGCCGCCCTGGAAGCTCTTGCCGGTCGGCTTGGAGTACACGGTGCAGATGATGCTGTACTGCGGGTCCTCGGCCGGGAAGAACCCGACGAAGGTGCCCTGGTACTTGCGGCGTCCGTAGGCGTCGGAATACTGCCCGTTCTCGTAGGTGCCGAAGGAAGTACCGGTCTTGCCGGCCACGGTGCACTTGGCGCCCTTGAGCCGCTTGGCGGTGCCTTCCTCGGTCACGGCCTTGAGCGCGCGGGTGATGGTGTCGGCGACTGCGCGCGAGCAGACGGCGGCATTGAGCACGCCGGGGCCGCGCTTCTCCGTGACGATCCCGTTCTCCTCGATGTCCTCGACCAGGTAGGGCTTCATCATCCGGCCCTTGTTGGCGATGGCGTTGTAGAAGGTCAGGATGTGCAGCGGCGTCTCCTCGGTGCTGTAGCCGAATCCGATTGACCCGAGGTCGGTGTCGGTCCAGTAGCGGGTGGAGGGGTTCGGGATGGTCGGGGTCTGCAGGCCGTCGAGGTCGAAGCTGAAAGCCTCGCCGAGCTTGTAGTTGTAGATGTTCTGGAGGAACTTCTCCGTCTTCTCGAGTCCCTTGCCGCGTCCCTTGCTCTTGTCGATGCCGTAGTTCTGGACGGCCAGGGTCGCGAAGACGTAGTTGGACGAGATCTTGAAGCCGTCCAGCACGGAGATGCGGTTGGTCTGGTGCTGGCGGGCGAAATCGGGGATGTGCGCGTCGTTGATCGATGTGCCGGCCACGTGGCCGGTGGTGGCGGGGAGCGTCTCCTCGAGGCTCTTGATGTAGCCGTCGTTGAGCACGGACATCAGGGTCACGGTCTTGAACACCGAGCCCGGCTCGCCCTTGCGGCCGATGGCGAGGTTCTGGATCTCCTCGAAGGGGCCCGTGCCGTCCTCGCGGACGAGGTTGACCATGGCGCGGATGGCGCCGGTGCGGGTCTCCATCAGCACGAGGCAGGCTCCCTCGAGGTCGGGCTCCTCGGTGATCTGCTCGCGCAGGGCCTTGTCGGCGATGTCCTGGTAGTCGATGTTGAGCGTGATGCGCAGGTCCTTGCCGTCCACGGCCTTGACGTAGGCGCTGTCGCTGTTGCGCACGCGGCCGTAGTCGGTCACGCGCATCCATTCGCGGCCTTCCTGGCCGTGCAGGACGTAGTCGAACTTGCCTTCGAGGCCGATGTGGGTGTTGGTGACGGGCGACTTGTTGCCGCGCACGAAGCCGATCGTGCGGCGGGCCAGTTTGCCGTAGGGGTACTGGCGGATGTTCTCCTGCTCCACGATCATGCCGCTGCGGTAGCGGCCGTCGCGGAAGAGGGGCAGCTCGATGATGCGGTTGTAGGCGTTGCGGTCCACGGGCCGGCCGAGCCGGACGTATTTGCGGCCGGCGGCGCGGCCGTCCTTGATGAGCTTGTAGTACTGGTCGGGGGTCCGGTCGCCGAACTCGGCGGCGAGGCCCTTGGAGAGTTCGTTCGCCTTGGCGAGCCAGGCCTGCTCCTGCTCGGGCGTGTTGGTGTCCTTGAGCACGGTGCAGTCCATGTAGAACTGGTAGGTCGGGCAGGAGATGGCGAGCAGGCGCCCCTCGGCGTCCAGGATGTTGCCGCGGGCGGGCTCGATGACGCTGACCGTGTTGGACGGCGTCAGGGCGGCCTCGATCTTGGGATCCGGGTTGAAGAAGAGCTGGATGCCGATGATGCGCAGGATGAGGACGACCGACGCAAGCAGCAGCACCACGTAGAGCAGGTACAGGATCACGCCGATCCTGTCGCGTTTGGCGGTCTTGGCTGTCTGGTTCTCCGTACTCATTTCTTCACGATGATTGCAGGCTGTTCGGCCTCTTTGACCTTGGAACCCATCTCGCCGAGCATCTGCTCCACGCTGGAGCGCCGGCTGATGTTGACGACCTCGAAGACCTTCTGCGAGTGGACGATCTCGAGTTCTTTCAGGACGGCCTTGTTCTTCTCGACCTTGGACATCGTGGTCTCGATCATCAGGCTGAACCAGATGACCAGTCCGAACAGCAGGAAGGTGTAGGCGATGTGGATGAAGTAGCGCCCGATGTTGAGGCGGAGGAGGAACTCACCCTTGAGGACCGCCGTGAAGCTGTTCTTGAAGAACAGGCCGATATCTGCCAGTTTCCAGGTTTTCATATTCTTTCGGCGATTCTTAGTTTGGCGCTGCGCGCGCGGGTGTTGGTGGCGATCTCCGCTTCGTCCGGCAGGACCGGCTTGCGGCCGACGGCCTTCAGGGGTGCGCTGCTCCGCCCGAAGACGTCCTTGACTTCCTCGCCGGCGATGTTGCCCGACCGGATGAAGTTCTTGACCATCCGGTCCTCGAGGGAGTGGTAGGTGATGACGGCCAGCCGGCCGCCGGGTTTCAAGGAGGCGGCGGCGCCGGAGAGGAACTTCTCCAGCGCGCGCATCTCCTCGTTGACCTCGATGCGCAGGGCCTGGTAGACCTTGGCGAGGTACTTATGCTGGGCGAATGAGGGCAGGGCTGCCGCGATGGCACGGTCGAGGTCGTCGGTGGTGAGGATCGGCGCGGCGCTGCGGGCTTCGGCGATGAGCCGGGCCACCCGGTGCGCGTTGTCGACCTCGCCGTAGAGCCGGAAGATCTTTTCCAATTCTTCTTGCGTATAAGAATTGACGATGTCAGAGGCGGTCTTACCGCCCTGCACGTTCATTCGCATGTCTAGCGGGGCATTGGGGAAACGGAAGGAGAACCCCCGTTCCGCCGTGTCGAACTGGTGGGAGCTCACGCCCAGGTCGGCGAGGATCCCGTCGAGTCCGTCCTCCGCATGGAGGAGGGTATAGTTGTGGATAAACCGGAAATTGTTGTGTATGAGGGTGAAGCGCGGGTCGTCCGGGGCCTGTGCCAGGGCGTCTTCGTCGCGGTCGAAGGCCATCAGGCGGCCTTGGGGGGAGAGGCGCGAGAGGATCTCGCGGCTGTGCCCGCCGCCGCCGAAGGTGGCGTCGGCGTAGAAGCCGTCCGGGTTGAGGACCAGGGCGTCGACGGATGCTTGCAGGAGGACGGGGTTGTGGTATTCGGACATGTCGCGGGCCTCTACTTTTTCGAGAGGCTTTCCGCAATGGCAATGAATTCGTCGTTGGACAACCTGGACGCCTCGAACCGCTCCTTGGCCCAGATCTCGATCTTGAAATCATTGCCGGAGAAAACCACTTCTTTGTTCACACCGATGGAATCAAGGAGCTTGCGGCTGATGGAGATGCGGCCGAACTTGGCGTCCGGCTCCACGATGTCCCGGTCCCGCAGGTATTCTCTCCAGAAAATCTTGTGCTGACGGTTGAAAGTGAGGTCGAGGCTATCTTTGACCTGTCCGGACTGGCGCTCCCACTCTTCGAAGGAGTACATTTCCAGGCAGGGTTCGAAAAGATCTTTCCTGACGACGAACCTCATATCGCTTCCCGGCGGCATGGCACCCTTGAGCGGCGCGGGGAAGACCAGCCTCCCTTTGTCGTCCACCTTGGATGTGTATTCGCCGATGAAAGTGACCATCAATTATCAATTCTTATACGCAATGGACAAAGATAAGCATATTTTTCCATTTTCTTCCACTCTTTTCCAAAATTTTACACTTTTTGTTCCGCGGCCCTGCCCGGGGCTGTCTTTTCCCGCTCCGCGGTCCGGAAGGGGGTGCCCCGGCGAAAGCTCAGCCGCAGCAGGATCCGTGGCGCCGGATCCGGTTCCCGCGCAGCGGGAAGCGAGGATGGAAGCCGAGCCGGGGCACCCCCTTCCGGACCGCGGAGCGGAGGAAAAGGTTGTCGGAAAAGGAATAATTTGTTATATTTGAGAAACCAATCGTATCAAGCCATGAGAAGAATGATCCTGATTCTCGCCCTTTCGCTGCTCGCAGTGTCGGCGACGTGGGCGCAACCCCGTACCTGGAAGGTCACCCAGGCAGGGTGGGGACGTATCGAGAGAGGTATCTCAATCACGCACTCAGCGCCTGAACGTGGCATCGGTGAAATGAATATCCCGCGCTGGCGCAAGGTGTCGGGGACGCTCTCCTTCGATTTCAGCAAGCGCGAGGCCGTCATCTCGCTGGACCGCAAGAAGGACAAGACCTTCATCCTCCTGACGGAGAGCCGTCCGTTCCAGACCCGGGACGGCTGGACCTACGTGGAATACGAAGCCCTGGACGGCACCAATTCCGGCTGCCGCTTCTGGGTCTGCACGCACGAGAGCGGCTCCCAGCGCGTGCTGGTCCTGTACCCCTTCAGCCGGCCCGACACCATCTACGGCTACAACCTGTCGTCCTCAGAATAGTCTCATCAAAACCTTGTCAACTGCTTCCCGCGTCCCGGATTCCGGTTCGCGGGAAGCATTTTTTATAGGAAACCGCTTCCCGTAACTCGTTTTTAGGGACGTTGAGAGCGGCAGATGTCCTTAGAAACTTTCCAACAGGATGGCGATTTGCTGATAGGGGATACCGCTGACACGCGCGATTTGATGAATGTCTGCACTGAATCGGTAACGGATCTGACGGGCCAGTTCTGTTCTCTGCTGGATATCCAGTTCCTCGATGCTCCTCTTCTGGAACAACGAATGGCACAGATCCGGTATGGCGGCCAGGATGACCTGGTCCCGAAATGCCGGCAGATCTTTCTCGATACGGTCGAGGACGCGTTTCGCCTTTGAAGAACTCTGCAGGAAATACTGCATCCGTCTGGGAGTCCTGAACAGTGATTCTACGAACCTGACGGGGACATATGACTCGGGAAGGATGTAGCCGTCCTCACCCAGCATCCATCCTGCCGGAAGAATCATCTTACTGTGGAGAAGTTTGTTCTTTCTCCTGGCAGACAGGGCCCCCAGGCACTGTCCCCGTTTGGCGGAAACCTGGAAAAATGTCCTTCCTGTCCCCCATGGATAGGCGGCCGGCTCCAGGCAGATATTCGCAGCGACACAGTTCATCTGGACATAGGCGATAGCCCGTTCCAAAGACTCGTCTCCCAATCGAAGTTCCTGAATGTCAACACCATTGCCGCGGAGCAATTCTTTCGTCCCGTGTCTTTGGTTCAAGTATCTGGAGTAAAGCCTCTTGAACTCCGTGATGAAACGAAGCGCCAGCTCGCGGGTACATTCCAGCACGAAATGGACGTGGTTTGACATCAGGATAAAAGCAATGATCCGCACACCGAACATAAAGGCTACGGTGGCGACATAGTTCATCCCGGTTTTGAAATCATCGTCATCCAGAAACCACAGCCGGGTCTCCAAATGATCTGTAGTGATCAGAAAGAAAGTCATGATTCATATGTTTTAAGTTCAGGTCTCCTCCTGCTTGAAACCTTCCTTCAAAGTTATCAAATCTTTGGTTATTTGACACCGCCGCTCCGGAAAAGATGAGCGGATTGCGCCCCGCGTCCGCCATCTTCGGACGCGGGGCGCAATATCCAGGGTATTTGCTCTCCGTGGGGGTGAAAGCCGGACGCGGGGAGCAGTGGGGTGCATTACAGCAGGTCGTGGATGTGCTTCCAGGCGGAGTAGAAGAGGATCTTGTTGTTCCGTACGTCCGCCGTGGTGGCGATGACGGCATTCTTGTCCGGCATCACGATGCCGAACTGGCCGCGCGCGCCGTCCAGGCGGCAGCCGCCGCAGTCATCCATCCAGAACTGGTAGCCGTAACCCATGTTCCACTGGTCGCCGGCATACTTGACGGCCGCTTCCTCCGGGGTGATGTCCTCGCCGGCATACTCCATGATCTGGGCCTTGCAGGCCTCGTCGAACCAGGCCTCGTCCAGCAGACGCTTGCCGTTCCATACGCCCTTCTGGAGGACGAAGAGGGAGATCTTGGCCAGGGACTCCGCCGTGATGTACATGCCCCATCCGCCGGCATTGTAGCCCTGCGGCGACTCCTGCCATTCGTGCGAGGCGATCGCGAGCGGGGTGAAGAGGCGCGGCTCGAGGTAATCGTTGACCTTCTGTCCGGTCACGCGCGAGACGATGACGGACAGCAGGTAGCTGTTCATGCTGTTGTAGTGGAAGCGGGTCCCGGGATCCCAGGTCTGGGGAATCGCGAGGAAATCACGCGCCCAGTTGTCGGAATTCCGGCGGTCCACGCGTTCGTTGTCAAAGCCGGAGGACATCCGCAGCAGGTCGTGGATGGTGAGGTTCAGCAGGCGCTCCGTGCGGGCCTCGACCGGGGGCAGTTCATCGTCCTGGAAGAACCCAACCACCTTGTCCTGGACGCTCAGCAGGCCCTCCTGGACGGCGAAGCCGACGGCGCAGGAGAGGAAACTCTTGCTGACGGAGTTCATCACGTGCGCCTCCTCCGGGCCGTGGCCCGGGGCGTAGCGTTCATAGATGACCTTGCCGTCCTTGACGACGATCAGGCTGTGCAGGCTGTCGCCCGGCACGGCGGTGACGTCGTCGAAGACCTTGTCGAACTCGGCCGTGTCGACGGGCGATTTGCCGCGCGGGAGGGAACCGTCAGAGGGGGCGGAGGTGCAGGCCGCCAGTCCAAGGGCCAGCACCGCGGGGAGTAGGAATTTGATACGCATACAGTAATTGGTTTTCACAAACATACGGATTTTTCGGCAGACCCCGGCCGTTTGCGGCACGGAAAGGGACGAAAAACTGCCGCGATCGGGAAATTCCACGATTGCGGCAGTCTTTATGGGGTTTCCGTGCCCGAATCAAGGGCCGGGCGGGGGAGTTACTGCACGAAGGCGACGATCTCGCCCTTCTCGACCGTCTTGCCCTGCGCGGCGGTCACGGCGACCACCTGGCCGTCCACGGCCGGCAGGAGCTCTTCCATGCCGTACCAGGTCTGGACGTAGCCGCAAGGCTTGCCGGCGGACACCTTGGTGCCGACGGCCGGGGCGGTGGAGGGGCCGTCCACGTCGACCTGCCAGAGCATCTGGCCCTTGGCGGGCGCCTGGACGGGCGTGGCCTTGGGATACTTGGCCACGAGGGCGTCGATGTCGAACTCGGGCATCTCCACGACCGGGCGCTTGACGACGATCGGGGCGCCGGCCTTGGCCTTGAAGGCCTCGAGGTCCTTGTTGAAGCGCTCCTTGGCCACGCCGCTCTTGTAGTCGCGGTACTGGCGCTCGTGCATGGCCATCTCGAAGAGCTCCTCGTCGTCCTGGCCGCAGTCCCAGCCCTCTTCCTTCATCATCTGGCGGAACTTGGGCAGTTCGTCGGGATACTCGTCCTGCGGGTTGCCGGTGTAGAACTCCATGCCCTTCTCCTTGGCGAGGGCGACGATCTCCGGCGCGAGCTGGCCGGGGAGCTTGCCCATCTTGCCGAGGATCATGCCCCAGGTGTCCTTGTCGATCGTGCTGAAGCGCGGCTTGTTCTGGGCCATCGCGAGGAGGTTCATCAGGGCCGTGTTCTTGACATACTGGCTGAACGGGGTCACGAGGGGCGGATAGCCGAGGCGCGGCCACACGTACTCCACTTCGTTGAAGAGCTGGACCATCAGGGAGTCCAGGCTGCTCTCCGGCTTGCCGTTGGCGCGCTCGGAGGCGTTGATTGCGGCCTTGAACCCGGTCAGGTCGGCCATCATGGAGCCCATCATGCCGCCCGGCAGGCCGCAGCCGACGAGCAGCGAGGTCATCTGGGCGTTGGTCGGGTTGATCCAGTAGCCGAGGAAGTCGTCGATGAACTCCTGGGTGAGGCGGCGGACCTCCATGTAGGCGTCCATGTTGATGTCCTTGACGAGGAACCCGTCGGCCTTCATCATCTGCTGGATGGTGATCACGTCCGGGTGGACCTTGCCCCAGGAGAGGGGCTCGACGGCCACGTCGAGGTAGTCGGCGCCGGCGCGGGCGACTTCCAGCATGGAAGCGGGGGAGAAGCCCGGGCCGCTGTGGCCGTGGTACTGGACCTTGATGTGCGGATGGTTCTTCTTGATCTGCCTGACGAGCTCGCCGAGGAAGGTCGGACGGCCGACGCCGGCCATGTCCTTGAGGCAGATCTCGTCGGTGCCGTATTCCACCAGCTTCTCCACGAGGCCCATGTAGTACGGGACGGTGTGGACGGGAGAATGGGTGATGGACAGGGCGGCCTGCGAGATCATGCCGCCTTTCTTGGCGTACTCGATGGAGAGCTTGAGGTTGCGCGGGTCGTTGAGGCCGCAGAAGGAGCGGGCGATGTCCGTGCCCTGCTTCTTCTTGACCTTGAACATCAGTTCGCGCACGTCCGCAGGCACCGGATACATCCGGAGGGCGTTGAGGCCGCGCTCGAGCATGTGGGTCTGGATACCGACCTTGTTGAACGGGGCCGTCCACTTGCGGACGGAAATGTTGGGGTTCTCTCCGTAGAGGAGGTTCACCTGCTCGAATGCGCCGCCGTTGGTCTCCACGCGGTCGAAGCATCCCATGTCGATGATGGCCGGGGCGACCCGGACCAACTGGTCAACCCGCGGCTGGTATTTGCCGGAGGACTGCCACATGTCCCTGTAAACGAGGGAAAACTTTATCTCTTTTGCCATAATTCGGTGATAGGTCAGATCAGAAATCTTACAAAGATAGTCATTTTTCTTTGTCTGCCGCTTGCAAGGAAAAAATATTTTCGTACCTTTGTCACTCCTTCTGAAAACGGTGCGATTAGTTCAGTTGGTAGAGCACCAGATTGTGGTTCTGGGTGTCGTGGGTTCGAGCCCCACATCGCACCCCAAGTGGGTCTGAGAGCGATTTTTTGAGTCGCTCTCTTTTTTGTTTCCTTGTAAGTACTTGGTTTCCTTGAAGATAAGGTTTAGCATTCCGTTGAAGGAACGGGTTCGATAATTTTTTCCGTCGAATAACAGTTTTTCAGGGAATATCGAACCGAGGAGCTTTGTTTTCACCTCACAAGTTGCTGATTCAAAAAACTTTCCAGGGTCCGAGATTAGGTTTATGGAGTAGGTGAGCTTCTCCTTGATTTGCAAGTCAGCGCTCAAGCGCAAGGTGTCGATTTGGTGTTTCAACCGCTCAATCTGCTCCTGGTAACGGGCAATATTCTTGTCCCGATCGGCAGAGGAGAGCTTCCCGTCGAAATACAGAACGGTCTTGACCTCGCAGATGGTGAACCGCCATCTGAAAAAGATCAAGACCGTCTATCAGTTGAAGGCGAAGAACGTCAGCACGCATTCCCTGCGCAAGACCTTCGGCCGCCGCGTCGTGGATATGTCAGGCCCGGACGCCGAATGGCCCTCATCAA
Source organism: Bacteroidales bacterium (assembly GCA_017477245.1). Classification (GTDB taxonomy): domain Bacteria; phylum Bacteroidota; class Bacteroidia; order Bacteroidales; family UBA932; genus Cryptobacteroides. The sequence continues at coordinate 29,357 of JAFUWY010000024.1, forward strand.
ACTCTCCGAGCTCTTCAACCACTCCAGCCCCTCCGTCACCCGCCGTTACCTCGGCCTCCGGCAGGAGGAGTTGGGGGAGGTGTATGAGGCCTTGACATTCTAGAAAAGCCCCCGGAGATTCCGGAGGCTTCGGTGTTGTAGAAGTTTCGTTATAGATTATTCAAGAGGCTCGTTGGTGTCGCAGTTGATCCAGACAAATTTGCTGCTATCGGGTCCCCATATTCCATCAAGAGTTAACCAATCATTCTTGAAATCCTGTGAGCAATATATTGTGCAGTTCTCAACATCTCTTGCTAAATCTGTTGCGAAATACCAAGGCCCAACAATTCTAAATGAATTGTTCAGATGAAGTTCTTCGAGTTGGAAACAGTCCCTGATAAAAGCTTCCATCCCACCATCAAGATGGCTTGTATCGAAAGATGACAAATTCAAGGTCCGCAAAGCGTGACATCCGTAGAACATATTCTGCATTGATTTTGCCGAAGATGTGTTGAAGAAACGCAGGTCAAGTTCCGTAAGACTATTACATTCTCTGAACATGTCGCCAAAATACTCACAATAATGGGTGTCAAATGTTCCAAAAACAATATTTATTAGAGATGAGCAACCACTGAATAAACCAGTCATGTCCGCAATGTGGGACATGTCGAAGCTGCTGATGTCAATTGTTTCCAAACTGCTACATCCAAAGAACATATTGGATAGAGAACTGACGTTGCCAGTGCTGAATGAAGAAACGTCCAGAGAAGTTAAAGAAGAACATTCGGTGAACATCCCGGAAAATCCTGTTCCAGGATCATTATCTTTGACACTGTATGTAGCAAAATTGCTCACGTTGAGGTTGTTCAATCCTGTACAATATTCGAACATTCTTCCGAATGATGTGACATTGTTTGTTGTAAAATTACTCAAATCCAAAGAGGTTAGCGAAGAGCAATACGCGAACATCCGATACATGTTTTCAGCACTGCTCGTGTTCCATTTGGAGACGTCGATTGTGGTGAGTGAAGAACATCCCGCAAAAAGGGCAGAGAAATTTTTGACATTGCTAACTTTCCAATTCGAAACATCCAGAGTCTTCAGTGTTCTGCATTCTTCAAAAACACTACCGAGACTCTCTGATTCTGAAACATCCCAGTCGGAAACGTCAACTGCTTGTAAGGCAAAACATCCGGAAAACATACCTTCTATCCAATCACCTCTGGTTACAGGAATATCACCTATTATCTCGGTTAATGAATTGCAGTGTTGGAATAATCTCCAATAGCTTGTGGCATTGGAAAAATCAAACATGCTAACATCAATCCTTTTCAGGTTTATGCATCCTTCGAAAATTCCATTAAATCCATTGACGTTAGATGTATTGAAGCGATCCCCAAATGTTATGCTTTCCAAAGACTCGCACATGTAGAACATAAACCCCGGATCTTGGAGGTTGGGTGTATTGAAATGTGACAGGTCCAGTTCAGTCAACGAGCGACAACCTCCGAACATCATTCCAAGAGATGTCGCAGAGCTCACATCAAGATTAGCGATGTTTAGATTATTTAGTTTCTTACACTCCATGAATAGTTCATGGAAATCAGAGACACCGCCGGAATTCCAATCGGATAAGTCCAAATTCACAAGTGAACGGCACTCTGAGAAGAAGGAGGCAACAGTACCTGTATAAGTCAAATCAAAGCCTGCGAAATTGACTTCTGTCAATTGGTCCAGTTTGTTAAACATTCCGGAAGCATCCTGATTTGCATATACCTTATTGGAAGGAGTGCGCACAACAAGTTCATTCGTTTCTGGTTTCCAATATGCGTAAATCGGTGAAGGGCTGTCAGGCGCTGAGACATCAACGCGTTCATAGTCTGAAGGGACCTCATCATCTCCAACCTCGAAGGAAATAGACTTGATACGATAATCCGTTTTGTCAAAAATGAAGTGCTCGCCGTTGACCAGCGACTTAATATCTTCATTGAACTGGTGTCCACTCTCTAACTTAATAACGTCTCCCCCAACCATTGTTCCCATAGAGGGACGGTATGACTTCCCTGCCAAGAAGGGCTTGTTCGCGCCACGTGTGAAAGATGTTTCGCAATCTGCATGGTCGCCGCGCAGATTGACGGTAATTGTTTGCCCCGACATGTCAACGGGAGGAATCATCGCATAAACGACTACATTCTCATTTGCCTGAGTCGTAATTAGATTATTTAGATGGATGACAAACTCATTGCTCCAATCCGTTGGCGTAATTTCTGGCGTTGTTGCTGTAATATCTATCGTGCCCTTGGTAACAAATGGAACATCGTGGCAGGTAAGGGTCAGTGTAGTATATTCTCCAACCTTAGGAACAGTTAGATTAAGCATCAACAAAGCACCCAGATGCTTGAAATCAAACGAAATCTCTCCATCTGAAGGCGCGGATGACGCTGCTGCCATATAGTCAAACGGGCTGAGATGTGAGGTGTTGGTATTGCCGTCTTGTACCTGTCCTGTATAATCTACCGGAATAGCAGTCTTATCCAAATCCATGTCGGGGATGAATGGATAATACGCCATGTATTGATGAGCGCCCTTTACAGCCCATCCCCCGCCAGTGAATTTGGCAACTTGTGTATTCTCGCCAAGACCCTCGACTATCGGGAAACGAACCTGAGTCCCAACGTCGGGATAAATGCCGACAATATCACCGGCAGCCCAAGCGAAGACTGCGCCGTCGGTATCGCTGACCGTCAAACTTGTTTTGGTGGCAGGGTTCTCTGCCCAAACAAAATTATGCGCCCGGATTATAACTCTCTCGAAGTCTCCGGAAGATTCGTCTTGTATGTCAAGCGGCTCGACAGAACAAGAAGCAAGCGCTATCATCGACAATAGCGCCAGAATAGGTCTCAAACTGGTTTTCATTGTATAGGATAATGTGATTAGTCGTCCCAAGGCATATTGTGGCCAGTCCCGCCGGTATCATCATCGTCTCCGTTGGAACCAGTCAGTAAAGAGTGTTCATGTTGAATAATAACGATTTCAGCAACAGGTGCTGAATAAGCCTCTTGCTGGTGTACCTCATTGGAAGAAACCTTCATTTCTAGGAATCTTGTCGGTTCCGGGCGCCAGAGAACCGGGTAAAACAAAAGTGTGGAGCCCAATTTCGCTTACTCTAAGGAGGTTGTGGAAGACCCGAACTCGGCAAACTACTGATAACTCCACACTCGGCTTGATATGGAGTTAAGCCCCCAAATAGGGACAACAGCATAATCAATGCACGAGCGGAAAGCATATCCGTAATCCTCGAGTTTGAAAACTTCCACATTTCCTTAGAAGGACACGAAAACACTTCGCTAATATGTACGCCATCTTGCGATGACGTGCCAAAGATACAAATTGTTTTTGAAGATTCCCAGCGCAAGACCAAGAAGATGATGGCGTTGATGCTTTGCCGGACCAGAACTGCCCGGATTTCACCTATCACAAAAGTGAAATACGCAACTAACGAAAAATGAGTGCCTTGGCTTTTATCAGCCTTGCGCTCATTTCACTTTTGCTTCCCGGATGTATTTTCGGCACTTCAAGCGATCAAAACGGGTCATCGCTTTCATCTTTGTCCACCTCCGCCTTCCGGGCCTCGCGTATCTGCTGGACTGCGGCATTGATGTCCTCGACGACCAGCCGCTTCGCTTCGTCAAGCGTTGGGAGTTTGTCGAGGCGCTGGCATATTAGCGCTGCTTCCATTGCTAGCAGGGCCTCGTGTTTGTATCTCTCCTTGTTGGCTCTTGCCAGTGCGACCTTGTCAATAGCCTGTTCGTAGCGGTTGACGAGTTCTCGCTCTGACATGTTGGAATGCTGGTGGCGTATCAAACTGATATCGTCATTGGAGGGTGAACCTGTGCTGTCTGCCTTAAAGATACTCTCAATGGAGATAGGCAGAGATAATCCAATACTACTCCCGGAACCCCTTGCGGGTTCCATCGCCGCAGGCGACTGGATCAATTCATCATTATCTTTTTCATTTTCATTTACCTTTTCATTCTCATCTACATCAAGGGGTTTTCTTGGGGTTTTCCCTCTCCGAATGTCATACTCCTCCCTTGTCTCTCCTTTTCTGGGACGTCCGCCTTTGGAGCCATGCTCTTTCCCTTTCTTGCCGTTGTCAACGCATCGCTGATAACGTGCGGCTGCGGCGTTAAGGTTGGGTTTCGCCATCGTCAAGATAATGTTCACAACCGGGTCCCTGGAGAGCACATCCTGTCCATACAGGGCGTAATCCCTCAACTTTAGTATGCATTCTTTGAAGGCTGCGGGCTCGAGGTTCTCCGCTGCCTCCAAAAAAGACGCATACATCACGAAACTTTGCCGCTCATTTCCGTCCATCGAGTTGAGGTGTTTCCAACATTATGTCCTGAATCGTTGTGTCTCTGTCATCAACGGAATGCCCGTCCTTAGCCGGTATAGCAGCCCACGCTCGCTTCTGGCCAGCAGATATCTTCGCCCGGGTCTCCGGTGACTTGGGCTTGTGGAGATTCGCATTCGCCCTCAATTTTGCCTTTACGTACTCCGGCATCTCGCGGGAGGTACGCTTGTAATTCTTTGTATCCATAGTCATTCTGTCTTTACTATACCATAAATACTTACTCGTTTCGAAAAGTTCCGGAAAATCTCAAGATTTCTTTCATGCGGCAATCCGGGAGCTTCAACGGACCTGGTCATCCGAGGGAAATTATTGTTGAATTTGGGAGGCCGTTTTGATCCAGTGAATTTCCGGCCGGAGATTCATGGAGCGCACCAGGGGCACTTCATTCAATACTTACCCATAGGGGTAGCAAAGTTTTTGACTTACGCTGGACCGATGAGCGGCGAGGAGTTTCCGGTTTGGATAGTTGATATCGGAGAGGTGGAAATCTTTGAGCATTTTTCTGCCAAATGTTGCTAGATTGAAAAGATTTTGTACCTTTGTAGCAGCGTTATGTTCTCATTTATTGTTGAGACAGACAACAGGCATCTATCCTCTAAATGGATGTCTGTTTTATTTTAGAAAGGCCCTTAACCGAGGGGAGGTACTGAATGCAAGCCTTGATAGTTCTCTCACTATCAACAATATTAGCATAACGCAAATGAGAACTTATCCAATGCTGATTCAAATCTCCGTGAGAGTGGAGGTTGTGAGGCTTGTCAGAGTGAGAGCGTACACACGCTGGCACAATGGCAGGCAAGTAAAGGTTCGGAGCCACTATCGCAAATATTAGAGGTGTTTGAAGTAGGTTCGTTCTGAACCCGTACCGAAAGGTAGCCTACTCTTTCCCCTCGGTTTTTTCATCGATACAAACATACGAATTACATGGGTCGGGTATCCATTTCCGGAGTTCCCAGAGGCGTTCCAAGTCCTCCAAAAAGCGGTTCGAGAAAAGATAATCGGAGTTTGCGATTCCCCCCTTGGTCGCTTCGCTCAGGGTACTGCGGATTGTGCAGATGGGTCCAAACCGGTATCTTTGTCCCGGCGGAGACGGAGGAATCAAACTTTTTCGTATCTTTCAACTCCCAACAAGAACAAGTGATCAAGATCCTGAAAGATATGAAACGTGTCCTTCTCTCCATCCTGGTGCTGTCCGCCTGGACCGTCGCGTCGGCCGACAACATCCGCTTCGCCTCCCGCCCCTCGCTCTCGCCGGACGGGGCGCAGATCTATTTCAGCTATGACGGAGATATCTATCGCGTGCCGGCAGGCGGCGGGCAGGCCGCGGCCGTGATCACGATGCCCGGCGTGCAGGACTCGCCGCTCGTCTCGCCGGACGGCAGGTGGCTGGCGTTCAGCTCGGACATCCAGGGCAATGCCGACGTGTACGTGGTGCCGCTCGCCGGCGGACAGGCCGTCCAGCTGACCTTCCACGAGGCGCCGGACGTGCCGGTGTCGTGGTCGGGCGACTCGCAGTACATCTACTTCGAGTCCACGCGCGAGAGCGCCCGCAAGACCAGCTTCCGCGTACCGGTCACGGGCGGTACGCCGCAACTGATGTTCGAAGGGTTCTTCAACACCGTCGTGAACCTCGTGCAGAATCCCCGCACGGGCGAGTTCCTCTTCAACGAGTCGATGGAGAGCATCAGCTTCCCGACCCGCAAGCGCTACGTGGGCGACCACAATCCCAACATCAAGTGCTGGGACCCGCAGACCCGGACCTACACGGAACTGACCGACTATATCGGCAAGGACCAGTGGCCGATGGCCGACAACCGGGGCAACGTCTACTACGTCAGCGACGAGTACAACAAGGAGTCGAACATCGTCCGTTACGTGCCGGGCGGCAAGCCGGTGCAGCTCACCACCTTCGACAAGTCCGTCCAGTATCCTTCCGTCGCCTTCGACGGCTCCGCGATGGTGTTCCTCAAGGACTATGAGATCCACCTGCTGGACCTGGGCTCCGGCCGCGTGTCCGTGCCGGACATCCGCGTGGCTTCCGGCAGCGTCGAGGTCCGCCGCTCCTTCGCGGAACAGAAGCCGACGGCGGCCGACGTGTCCCCGGACGGCAAGAAGTTCGCCTTCGTCATCCGCGGCAGCCTGTATGTCTCGGACACGAAATGCAAATACCTGCAGGAACTGCCGACGCCCCGGGACGAGCGCGTCGCCGAGGTCGTCTGGGGCAGCGACAGCAAGACGGTCTATTACACGCGGACCCGCCAAGGCTGGACCAACCTGTACAAGATCGCGGCGGACGGATCCGCGCCCGAGTCTTCAGTCTACCAGTCAGACAACAATGTCAAGAACCTGACGCTGAACCGCAAACGGGACAAGCTGGCCTTCATCGACGGCAGCCGGTCCGTCATGCTCCTTGACATGGCCGCCGGCACGACCGCCAAACTGGCGGAGGTCGAATTCTGGTCCTTCCAGGGCTATGACCTGTCGTTCTCCTCCGACGGCCGCTATCTCGCCTTCGACGCGATGCACCGTTTCGAGTCCGACATCTTCCTCTATGACCTCCAGGAAGGACGCCTGGTCAATTTCACGCATTCCGCATCCGTGGAGCGCAATCCGGTCTTCTCCCCGGACGGGAAATACATGTACCTGCTGGCCAATCCCACGTCCGCTTCTTTCCCGAAAGGCACGCGGGCTTCGCTCTACAAGCTGCCGCTGCGCAAATACGACACCCCCTTCAAGTCCGAGACGGTCGAGGCCCTGTTCCGGGACAAGAAGGACGCCCCCAAGAAGGATTCCACCGTGCACATCGATTTCAGCAACATCCATGAACGGCTGGAACGTGTCGTGCGGGAGGGGAACCAGACCGGCCTGTACGTCTATTCCACGAAGGGAAAGGATTATCTGCTGTACCGCTCGTACGCGTCCGGCCCCGCGGGTACCTATTCGCTGGAGATCTCCGATCCCGAGGCCAAGCCCAAGCAGGTCAAGGACCTGTCCGGCGGCTCTTTCTTCAGCAGCAAGGACGCCCTGTACTGCCTGAGCGGCGGGGACATCTACAAGGTGGATCCTGCAGCGGGCTCCGCTTCCAAGACGGCGGTCTCCAAGGATGTCGAGGCCGTCCTGGCGGACGAATTCAGCCAGATGTTCCACGAGGCCTGGGCGGTGATGGAGCAGAACTACTACGATGTCAGGTTCCATGGCACGGACTGGTATGCCGACCATGATTATTATGCTTCCTTCCTGCCGTATGTCCGCACGCGCGCCAACCTGCGGACCCTGATCACCGACCTGCTGGGCGAACTGAATTCCTCCCACCAGGGATTCACTTCCTCCGGTGCCGAGGAGCGGGCCGAGACCCGCGTCCGGACCTATGCCACGGGCATCCTCTTCGACGGCGCCGACCCGTATGCGGTCGCGGGGGTCCTGCCGGATTCCCCGGCGGACAAATACGGGATCGACCTGCGTCGGGGCGACCGCCTCGTGGCGGTCGACGGTGCCCGCGTCGACGCGCAGGCGAACCGCGAGCGCTACTTCTCCGGCGCCGTGGCGCGGGATGAGCTGAAGCTGACGTTCAGCCGCGACGGCAGCGAATTCGACGTCAAGGTGCATCCTGCCACGTTCTCCGCCGTCAAGGCCCTGGCCTACAAGGCCTGGGAGACGGAGCGGGCCGACACCGTCTCCCGCCGGACCGGCGGCCGCGTGGGCTACATCCACATGCGCGCGATGGGCGACGAGGACCTGAACAATTTCCTGCTCAAGATGCACACGGAAGTGTACGACAAGGACGCCCTGATCCTGGACCTGCGCTACAACAACGGCGGCAACGTCCACAAGGAAGTGATCGATTTCCTGCGCGGAGAGGGCCATTTCGAATGGTCATACCGTGATTTCCCGCGGACGACGCATCCCAATGTGGCGCCTGCCGGCAAGCCGATCGTGGTCCTGGTCAACGAACACAGCCTCTCCGATGCCGAGGTGACCTCCAACGGCATCAAGACCCTGGGCATCGCCAAGCTGGTGGGCACGGAGACCTACCGCTGGATCATCTTCACCTCTTCGGTGCGCCTGCTGGACGGCTCCAGCGTGCGCATGCCGGCCTGGGGTTGCTACAGTGTCGTGGACGGCTCCGACCTGGAGAGCACCGGCGTCAAGCCGGACATCTACGTGAAGAACACCTTCCGCGACCGCCTGGAGGGGAAGGACCCGCAGCTGGACGCGGCGATCCGGGAGATCCTGGCCGAGATGCGCTGACGGGTGCCTGTCCATGAAGATCCTGATCGCCCCGGACTCCTATAAGGAATGCCTGCCCGCAGCGCGCGTGGCAGGCATCCTTTCCGACGAGCTCCGCCGCCTGCGGCCGGACGGGCAGGTCGTTACCTGCCCGCTGTCCGACGGCGGCGAAGGATTCGGTGAGATCCTGACCGCCGCCTTGGGCGGAGAGCGGATCCCGGTGCGCGTGACCGGCCCGCTGGGAGAGCCGGTGCAGGCCTTCTTCGGCAAGGCGGGGGAGACCGCCGTCATCGAGACCGCTGCGGCCTGCGGCCTTTCGCTGGTCCCGCCGGAGAGGCGGAACCCCCTGGAGACCACGACCCGCGGCGTCGGGGAACTCCTGCTCGCGGCGGCGCAGGCCGGTTGCCGCGAGATCCTCGTCGGGCTGGGCGGCAGCGCCACCTGCGACGGGGGAGAAGGCATGATGTCCGTGCCGGGGCTGCGGGCGCTGAAGGGCAGCGTCCGGATCCGGGCATTCTGCGATGTGGACAATCCTTTCGTGGGACCGGACGGCGCGGCCCGCGTCTTCGGGCCCCAGAAGGGGGCCGGCCCCGCTGATGTGGAGTGCCTGGAAGCGCGGATGATGCAGACCGCCGGGCGCATCCTGGCGGAGACCGGCGTGGACGTGGCGTGCCTGCCGGGCGCCGGCGCCGCAGGCGGGCTGGCC
>JAFUWY010000025.1 GCA_017477245.1 Bacteroidales bacterium
GCCGATCCTTTGATCGGGGTGTTGGGTGTGTAGTGTGCTTGCTTCTTCATTTTGCTGCGGTTTTAAGGTGAAACATCTTTCTTTGCGCTGCAGAAAACGTGATACCCCTATAGGACATCGGCAAGACAAGGTGGAGAACGCAGTGGACCTTGTCGGGATGTCCGGGTGTCACAACTTTGCGGCGTAAAAGGGAGATGTCACCTGACCGAAGCGGAAGAGGCAGGTTCACGGACATCTCAACTCTCCGGGTAAGTGAGGGAAGAGATTGCATGTCGGGTTAAAAGAGAAAACTGTTATTCATCCATGAAAGTCATGTAATGTTATCGGCCAAATAGCGATATTTGCGGCCAATAAAAAATCTAACGACATGAGTAATTATACATTCGAGATGGTCCCGGAACTCGTTGGCCGGATTGCAGAATTGCTTGCAAGCATTGATGAGAAAATTGACAAGATCACGTTTCCCTCTTCCCCATCCGGAGATCACCCGGAAATCATGGGTATAAATGAGCTATGTAATTACTTGCCTTCGCATCCGTCTTCAAAGACAGTCTACAGCTGGTGTCATAATAACACCATTCCGTATTACAAGCAAGGCAAGCGCTCATTCTTCAAGAAATCCGAAATCGACAAGTGGTTGCTCCGTACGCGAGTGAAGGATTGGACCGAAATGATTGAAGAATCTGAGAACCGTCAGGAAATGAGTCGATTGAAAACAAGAGGACAGTAGAACGAATGGAAAGAATCAATATAGCAGTGATTCCAGAAATCCTCGCCAGAATCGTCAAAGAACTGGAATTGATTAACAGATGGCTCGACCTAAGAATGGGGCCAGAAAATGATGAAGCGATAGGCAAACAGGAGGAGTGGTTGAACATATACGAACTGTGCAACATGATACCTGGACACCCCAGGATCACCACACTACGTGGTTGGATGTACTCTGAAAAAATCCCCTACTACATGTCAGGAGGAACACCTGTTTTCAGGAAAAAGGAGATAGAAGCCTGGATTCCACGTGCGATGAGATACGGTATAGGGGACTTCTTTACTAGAAGCCGAAAATACCGGGAATAACAGTATTGTACAACCAATTGTACTTTATATACAATGCAGACTATTCCATTCAGTTTTTTCTTACCAGAAGAGCGTGGAATACTTATATGTTTTTCTTTTGACCCGAGACATTGAAAACTAAGTGGAAGTTGCTACCTTTGCATCAACGGAAAGTCTATAGACTGACCCGTTAATAATTCAAACGGCCCCACCTGCTGTGACAGCAAGTGGGGCTATCTCTTTTCCGACTTCGGGGCAACGACAATTATCCGGGACAAATTCGGGACAATTTTAAAAGCAATCGCCCCTACAGACATCTGTAAGGGCGATTTGAGAGGTGCGTAGCGGAATCGAACCACTGTGACAGGTTTTGCAGACCTGCGCCTAGCCACTCGGCCAACGCACCGTTGCGGAATGCAAATATACGCAAAAATCCCGGACTTCCAAAATCGCATAACGGAAAATGGTCCGGGATTTGTTTTCTGTCAAATATTGTGTAATTTTGAACATTATATGAATTGTCCTGCCATGAAAAAAATTGCCTTATTCCTTTTGGCCGTGATGATGGTCTCGGCATGCGGATCCAGCAAATTATATACTCCCGACGGGCGGGATCCCGGCGAGGAGGAAGTAAATCTCGGCTACCAGAAGATCAAGAAGAAAGACTCGACGGCCTCTACGGCCAGCCTGAAAGTCCCGCGGGGATCAGGATATTCCAACATCTATGAGTACCTGCAGGGACGCGTGGCCGGTGTCGAGGTGGTCGGCACATCCATCCGGATCCGCGGCGAGCGCTCCATCAACAGCAGCAACGAACCGCTGATCATCGTGGACGGCATGGAAACCAGCGACATCAGCAGCATCAGCCCTGAAGAAGTGCAAAGCATTGACGTGCTCAAGGATGCTTCTACGACGGCGATTTACGGATCTCGGGGTGCCAACGGTGTCATCCTGATTACGACCCGCAGCAGCAACAAGTGATCCGCAATATCATTTTCGATTTCGGTGCGGTCCTGGTCGACTGGGATCCGCACCATTTGTATGGTCCCTACTTCAACGATCCGCAGAAGACGGAGTGGTTCCTGACGGAGATCTGCCCCTATGCCTGGAACACGCAGGCGGACGGCGGGAGACCGCTCCGCGACATCACGGAAGAGCGTGTGGCCCTCTTCCCGAAATGGGAGAAGGAGATCCGGATGTACTACGGCCGCTGGATCGAGATGATGGGCGGAGAGATCCCCGGGATGCGCGCGCTGGTCCAAGACCTGAAGGCGCGGGGCTATGGCGTATACGGCCTGACCAACTGGTCCCGCGAGACCTTCCCGCTGGTGCTGGACCGCTATCCGGTCTTCGGGCTGCTGGACGGCTACGTCGTGTCCGGCGAGGAGATGACCATGAAGCCGGATCCGGCCCTGTACAGGATCCTGCTGGACCGGTTTGGCCTGAAGGGCGAAGAGTGCCTCTTCATCGACGACAATCCCCGCAACGCCGCCGGCGGAGAGAGCCTGGGCATCCGGGGAATCGTATTCCATGACGCAGAGCAGGTGCGAAAAGAACTTGCCAATCTACTTTCGGAGCATAGCGACGCAGGGGGTTTCGGGGGGAACGCCCCCCGTAGGTAATTCGCCGGCTTGCCGGCGAGAGACGGTCATAGCTCAGCTATGACCGTCTCGCAGGCGCGGACCGTATCCCCTACCTTGACTTTGATCTCGGCGTCCAGCGGCACGTACAGGTCGATGCGCGACCCGAACTTGATGATGCCGCACTGGGCGCCCCGGCTCACGGACACGCCGTCATGCGCGTAGCATACGATGCGGCGGGCGAACACGCCGGCAAGCTGCTTGAACAGGATCCGCTTCCCGCACGGCATCTGCATCCCCACGCAGGAATGTTCGTTCTCCTCCGATGCCTTGGGGGCAAAGGCCAGGAAATGCTTGCCCGGGTAGTAGTGATAGTAGGTCACTTCCCCGTCCGCCGGCCAGAAATTGGCATGGACGTCGAAGAAATTCATGTAGACCGAAATCTGGATGCAGTCGGTCTTGAGGTATTCCGGCTCGAAGGTTTTCTCGACGATGACGACCTTGCCGTCCGCGACGGACGTCACGGAACGCGGCGTTCCGGTCCGCTTCCGGTCGGGCACCCTGAAAAAAGCCGTCTGCCAGATGCAGAACCAGAGCACGAGCGCCGACATGGGCCAGGACAGCCAGGGCTGCCGGATGAAGCAGAGGAAAACGGCGATCAAAGCCGCCCCAATGATATAGACGAGCGCTAGCGAGCCCCTGGAGTCCCGGTCAATTCTCATATCAATTCAATCAAGGTCAGGTAGATACATGCCATGGGGATAGCCACGAGACTGCTGTCGAAGCGGTCGAGCATCCCGCCGTGGCCCGGGATGCACTTGCCGGAGTCCTTGACCCCGAAATGGCGCTTCCACATCGATTCGAAGAGGTCTCCGCACGTACCGGCCACGGCGATGATCAGGCCGATGACGATGCAGTGGACCAGGCTGTACGGAAGCCAGGTCAGGAAATGCAGGCCGATCGCCGCCGCCACGCAGAAGACCAGGCCGCCCGCGAAGCCCCACCAGGACTTGTTGGGCGAGATGGACGGCGCCAGCTTGCGGGCGTCCGGACGCCTTCCCAGGATGGATCCGACACAATAGGCTCCCACGTCCGAGACCCAGATCAGGATGAAGAAGGAGAGCAGCAGCCAGCCGTCATAGACCTCTCCGTCCATCACCAGCATGGGCGACAGCGAGATCGGCAGCGCGATATAGAGCAGGCCGGCATAGATGTAGGTCAGGTCACCGAAGCCCTCGCGGGACGGCAGGAACAGGCTGGTCACGGGGATCAGCAGCAGGCAGAGCAGCGGCAGCACCAGCCATCCAAGGCTCCATCCATAGAAGAAGTGGCTGGCGACCAGCAGGAACGCCAGGGCGCCCGTCACCAGTCCCAGCTTCTGCTGGAAGAGGAAGCGGGAACCCAGGGCCATGCTGTAGAATTCCTGCAAGGCAACCCAGAGGATAACGGCGAACAGGGCGCCGAACAGCGTCCTGTCCCAGATCAGGCCGAACACCATCACCGCCAGGAAGACGATGCCGACCAGGGTGCGTGTCCAGAAGTTATTCATGGGTCGGATCCTCCGGAGCCTGATCCTCCGTCTTGCGGAGGCGCTCTTCGCCGTGCTTGCCGGCCTTGGGGCCGAAGATCTTCTCGATGTCGTCGGCCATGATGACCTCCTTGTCGATCAGCAACTCGGCGAGCTGCGTCAGGCCGGCCCAGTTGTCCGTCAGGATCTTCCGGGTCTTCTCCGTCACCTCGTCGATCAGGGCCTTGGCCTCGGCGTCGATCAGCTCGGCCGTCTTCTCGCTATAGGGTTTGGTGAACTCGTAGCTGCCGGTGGCGTCGTAGAAGGAGAGGTTGCCCACCTTCTTGCTCATGCCGTAGTAGGTCACCATGGCGTAGGCCATCTTGGTCATGCGCTCGAAATCGCTGAGCGCACCCGTGCAAGGGACGCCGTCGTTGACGAGCTCTTCCGCCACGCGTCCGGCGACCAGGCTGCACATGTCGTCCATCATTTCCGCCTTGGAGAGGGTCACTTTCTCGTCCGGGAGCATCCAGGTGATGCCCAGGGCCTGTCCGCGCGGGATGATGGAGACCTTCAGGACGGGGTCGCAACCCGGCAGGAGCCAGCCTGCGACGGCGTGGCCGGCTTCGTGGAAGGCGGTCAGGCGCTTCTCCTCCGGAGACATGATGGTCTTCTTGCGCTCGATACCGCCGACCACGCGGTCTACGGCGTCGGAGAAATCCTGGTTGTCGATGTCCGACTTGCCGCGGCGGGCAGCCGTCAGGGCCGCTTCGTTGCAGACGTTGGCGATGTCGGCTCCGGAGAAGCCCGGCGTATTCTTGGCGATGGCGTCGAGGTCGAAGTTCGGGGAGAGCTTGAGCGGCTTCAGGTGGACCTGGAAGATCTCCTTGCGCTCATTGAGGTCCGGCAGCGTGACGTGGATCTGGCGATCGAAGCGGCCGGCACGCATCAGGGCCTTGTCCAGGATGTCTGCCCGGTTGGTCGCGGCGAGCACGATCACGCCGCTGTTGCTGCCGAAGCCGTCCATCTCAGTGAGGAGCTGGTTCAGGGTGTTCTCCCGCTCGTCGTTGGAAGAGAATCCCACATTCTTGCCACGGGCGCGGCCCACGGCGTCGATCTCGTCGATGAAGACGATGCAGGGTGCCTTCTCCTTGGCCTGGGCGAAGAGGTCGCGCACGCGGCTGGCGCCCACGCCGACGAACATCTCCACGAAATCGGAGCCGCTGATGCTGAAGAACGGCACGTCGGCCTCCCCCGCCACGGCCTTGGCCAGCAGGGTCTTGCCGGTGCCCGGAGGGCCGACCAACAGGGCGCCCTTGGGGATCTTGCCGCCCAGGGCGGTATACTTCTTGGGGTTCTTGAGGAAGTCGACGATCTCCATCACCTCCTCCTTGGCGCCGTACAGGCCGGCGACATCCTTGAACGTAACGTTGACCTTGTTCTTGTCAGCGAGCTTGCCGGTGGATTTGCCGACGTTGAACGGGTTCATCCCGCCGCCGGGGCCGTTGCCGCCACCGCCGCCCATCTGGCGGCCCATCCCCCGGAACATCCAGCCCCAGAGCAAGACGAGCAGGACCAGCGGGAGGATCCATTCCAGGACATTGGCCCAGATCTTCGGATCATTCTCCATGACCACCTTGACCTGCGCCTCCGCGGGCAGCTCGGCGTTGAGCGCGGCGAACTCGTGTTCGGGATCGAACTTGGTGGAGACAAGGAACGTGAAATGCGGGGAACGCGTGGGCACCTTGCCGCTTGCGAACATGCCGGCATATTTGCCGAGCTTGTCCGGCTGCATGGTGACCGTGCCGCTGAAGTCGTTGCGGACAAAATGGACCTCCTTGACGTCTCCGTCGAGGATCATCTGCTTCACCTGGGGCCACTCGATCTTCTGCGGGGCGGGACCGCTCTGCGCGAAGAGCATGTAGCCGATGGCTACGAGCAGCAGGATATAGAGCCAGGAAAGGTTGATGCGCACAATCTTGGGCTTGCGCGGGTCTTTATTGTTGGGTTTTTGAGCCATCTTCTGTAATTTTGCTGGGCAAATATACTAACAAAAATGGAACCATACGAACCTGCCGCCCCCATAATCTGGCTAGAATCCGCTGAATCAACCAACAAGGTCCTCAGATTGCGGTCCGGGCGCCTTGACAATTTGTCAATCATCGCTGCCAGAAGCCAGACCGCTGGGCGCGGACAGGGCGACCATACCTGGTTTTCGTCGCCGGATACCAACCTCACGTTCAGCATCCTCTACCGTTTCGACGGGGATTGCCGGATCGCCGCCTCCGAGGCGATCCTGATCACCCAGGTCACGACGCTCGCCCTGCGGGATTACCTGCTGGAGAAAGGCGTGGAGGCCCGCATCAAGTGGCCCAACGACATCTGGGTCGGCGACCGGAAGATCTGCGGCATCCTCATCGAGAACACGCTGGTCGGGCAGGAGGTCCGGGAGAGCATCGTCGGAATCGGACTGAACGTCAACGAGACCGGCTGGCCGCAGGAGCTCCCCAACCCGGTCTCGCTGCGCGAGATCACCGGTCGGGCGTATGACCTGCAGGAAGAACTGGCCGGGCTTCACAAAACGATCTGCCGCCGGTTCGGCCAACTGGCCACTCCCGACGGCAGGTCATCCTTGCAAGAAGAATTCGGAAAATTCATGTTCAGGCTCCCCGAAGGGCAGCGATAGCGGCTGCGGGGTCCGGAGCGCCGAATACGGAGCTGCCGGCGACGGCGAGGTTGACGCCGGCCTCCCGGACGGCCTGGGCATTGCCCTGGTTGATGCCGCCGTCGATCTCGATGATGGCCTGGGCGCCACGGCGGTCGATCTCCGCCTTCAGCGTCGCCACGCGGTCGATGGACTCATAGATGAACTTCTGTCCGCCGAACCCGGCGAATACGGACATCACGAGGAAGTAATCAGCCTTGCCGATATACGGGAACAGCTTGGCGACGGGCACATCCGGATTGATGGCGACGCCGGCTTTCATCCCCAGTTCATGGATCTTCTGGATGTAGCGCGACGTGTTGCGGCCGGCCGCCTCCCAGTGGAAGGAGCACATCTGCACGCCGTCCGCCGCGATCTTCTCGAACCAGCGTTCCGGATGCACGACCATCAGGTGGACGTCCATCGGCGCGGTCGCGATCTTCGCGACCTGGTCGATGACCGAGAATCCGAACGAAATGTTGGGGACGAGCGTGCCGTCCATCACGTCGAGATGGATGACGTCGCCGCAGCGGTTGACCAACTGGATATCCTTCTCGAGATGGAGGAAGTCCGCCGCGAGGATCGAGGGTGCAATCTGGAACATATCTTTCTACGGGTTGATTTGCGGGTTATACGGCCGGGGCGATCATCGCTTCGATGTCCGTGACATACTTGCGGAACACCTTGTCCGTGGCCATGAGGTCGCTGACGGTCGTGCAGGCATGCAGGACCGTAGCGTGGTCCTTGCCGCCGATCTCCTGGCCGATCGTGGCGAGCGAGCAGTTCGAGATCAGGTTTCGGCTCAGGTACATGGCGATCTGGCGGGCCTGGACGATCTGGCGCTTGCGGGACTTGGAGACCAGCTCCTCCCGGCTGATGTTGAAATAGTCGCAGACGGAACGCTGGACCTTGGCCATGTCGATGTCGGTCCGCTCCTCCCCCACCAGGGTCTCGGTGATGGAAGCGGCCAGCTCCATCATCGGACGGCCCCGCTCCACGGAGGCATGGGCGATCAGGGAGATCAGCGCCCCTTCGAGTTCGCGGAAGTTCGTCTTGATGCGCGTGGCGAGGAAATCGAGCACCTCTTCGGGGATCTCCACGCCTTCGCGCTCGGCCCGGGCGCGGAGCATCTGGAGCCGCGTCTTGTAATCGGGATGAGAGAGCTGCACGGACAGGCCCCACTTGAAGCGGGAGAGCAGTCGCTCCTCGAAGTTCTGGAGGTCGACCGGTGCGCGGTCGGAGGTGAATATCAACTGCTTGCCGCTCTGGTGCAAGTAGTTGAAAATGTTGAAGAAGGCATTCTGGCAGCCATGGCCCAGCAGGTCCTGGATGTCATCCACGATCAGCACGTCGAGCTTCATGTAGTATGCCATGAAATCCGTCAGCTTGTTGAGCACGGAGACGGCGTGCATGTAGGTCGTCTTGAATTCGTTGCCGGTGACGTAGAGCACCACCTGCTCCGGGAACTTCTCCTTGATCGCGATGCCGATGG
This sequence comes from Bacteroidales bacterium, assembly GCA_017477245.1. GTDB lineage: Bacteria > Bacteroidota > Bacteroidia > Bacteroidales > UBA932 > Cryptobacteroides. Next base: position 8,340 of record JAFUWY010000025.1, read on the forward strand.
CCTGGGCCAGGTGCGTCTTGCCAAGACCCGGACCGCCGAAGATGAACAGCGGATTGAACACGGTCTTGCCGGGAGAAGATGCGATGTTCTCGCCTGCGGTCACGCCCATCTTGTTGCACTCCCCTTCCACCAGGTTGGCGAAGCAATAGGTCGGGTTGAGCCGGGGGTTGATCTGGATCTTGTGGAGACCGGGATAGATGAACGGGCTCGGGTTCGCGGACGGCTGCGTGTTGACGGTCACCTCGGGGTTGACGGGAGCCGCGGCCCGCTGGCCGGCCAGCCGCATCGCGGGCTGGTTCTGCACGGGGCGGACCTTGTAGCACAACTGGGCGCCCTCTCCGATCACGCGGCGGAGCGTCATCCGCAGCACATCCAGGAAGGCGGATTCGACGTACTCCTGGAAATAGAGTGACGGGACCTCGAGCGTGAGTTTGGAGTCGGCGAAGGAGACGGCACGGATCGGGCGGAACCACACCTTGTATTGCTGCGGCTCCACGATCTGCGAGATGATCTGCAGACAGTTGTCCCAAATTTCCGTATGTTTCTCCTGTTGTGCCATGATTGGTCAAAAAAATCATCCGACGGAATCCATCGGACTGCAGTGCAAAGTTGGAGGAAAAAAAAGTGAAAAAAACTTTTTTGATATATTGCTTTTTAATTAATTTTAGCTTATTAATAAGATAAATGAGGTGCACTTTTGGTCTTTCGTAATGCTTTTATAATCAATAAATTATAAAGAACACGCCGAAATAACTTACACGTTTTCGTGTAATTACGTATTTAGAGATATTCTAAATTAGACACAACCCGTTTTTCCTTTTCGCAAACGCATGCACGGCATAAAGGCGTCCCGCTGTAATAATTTTGTTATTGGATTCTGATGGCGGAATCACCCGAAATCTTCACCAGGAACGCATCCGGATATTTCTTCCGGATGGCGGCCAGGTGCTTGCGCGCCCCGGCTTCGGAATCACTGACTCCGATATAATATTTACAGAGGGTACCGGACTGGATGACCCGCGGCGTGAACCCCAGGAATTCCCGGGATTTGGGATCCATCTTCTTGCGGACGGCGAAGATCTGGACGGCGTAGACGTCCTTTCCGTCCGCCGCGGACTGGACGGCCTGCGCCGGAGCCGGGGCTGGGGCGACGGCAGGGCGCGCCCCATCCGGAGCGGGCGCATCGACGGAGCCGTCGTAGATCTCCTTGTATTCCTTGAATGCCTGGAAGACCCGCTCCGCCAGCTTGTCACGGTTCGCCTTCTGCCGCAGGGCGGCGAGGTCGGCGTCGTTCGAGATGAAGCCGAGTTCGAGCAGGACAGCCGGCATCGCGGTGCGCCAGAGGACCAGGAAGGGATCCTGGGAGACGCCGCGGTCGGTCTTGATGGGCCCGCCCTTGAGGTGCTTCTGCGCCAGCTGGGCGAAGCGGATGCTCTGCTCGAGATTGGCGTTCTGCATCAGGTTCATGAAGATATAGGACTCGGGGTCGTTCGGGTCGAAACCGCCGTAGGTGGTCGAGTAGTCGTCCTCCAGGAGGATGACGGAGTTCTCCCGCCGGACGATCTCCATGTTGTTGGCGTACAGGTCGCGGTTCTTGTTGGAGGACTGGCCGAGCACGTGGACGGAGAAGCCGTTGGGGCCGGTCTTGCCAATCGAGTTGATGTGCACCGAGATGAAAAGGTTGGCCTCGGCCTTGTTGGCGATGTCGGCGCGGTCGTTGAGCGTGATGTAGCGGTCGTCGGACCGCGTGAGGATCACCTTGACGTCAGGATAGCTGGCGCGGATTTTGTCGGCCAGGGTCCTGGAGATGTCGAGGACGAAGGTCTTCTCGTAGGATTTCTTGTCCCGGCTGACTGCGCCGGCGTCCTGGCCGCCGTGCCCGGGGTCGATCACGACCGTCGAGAGACGCAGCTTGTCCCCGGCGGAAAGCGCCATGCACACGAGTGCGGCGAGGAAGACGCAGATTGTACGTTTCAAAAATTCGTCGTAATTTTGTAAGTTATTGCAAAGATACAAAAAAAGCTCGACTTGAAGAAGGGCGTCCTCATATTTTATTGCCTGGTGCTGACCCTGCTGACGCTCACCGCGCCGGATGCCCTGGCGCAGTTGCGCCGCAACCGGCGCAACGGCACGGTCTACGGCACGCGCGTGGAGAAGGAGAAGCGGGTCGAGATCCCGGACTCCGCCACCCTGGCGCTCCGGGACTCCCTCCGCCAGGTCGACTCGGTGCGCCGGGCGGACTCCGTGGCCCTGCTCGCCAAGAGCTCGCTGGAGGCGCCGGCCTTCTCCAATGCGGCCGACTCCATCATCAGCGATTTCTCGGGAGGACGCCGGCTCATCTACTATTACGGCGCGACCAGCGTCAAGTACCAGGACATGGAGCTGACGGCCAACTACATGGAGTACGACATGAACAGCGGCACCGTCTTCGCCCGCGGCGTCTACGACTCGCTCGCCGGCGAATGGGTCGGCCGGCCGGTCATGACCCAGGGCGCCCAGACCTACAACATGGAGGAGGTCCGCTACAACTTCGATTCCCGCAAGGCCTTCATCCGCAACATGATCACGACCGAGGATGAAGGCATCCTCCACGGCCGCGAGATCAAGATGATGGACGACCACTCCATCAACATGTCGCACGGCCAGTATACGGTCTGCGACGCCGACCACCCGCACTACTACATCGACATGAGCGTCGGCAAGGTGATCAGCCAGACGCACACGACCGTTTTCGGTCCGGCGCACGTCGTGATCGAAGACGTCCACCTCCCCTTCGTCGGCATCCCCTTCGGATTCATCCCCAAGCGCCCCCAGCGGGCCACGGGCCTGCTGATGCCGACCTTCGGCGAAGAGGAGGCGCGCGGCTTCTTCATGCGCGACCTGGGCATGTACTTCGTGTTCGGAGACCATCTCGACCTGTCCGTGACGGGCGATTACTTCACGCTCGGATCCTGGGGCGTCGACGTGAACTCGCGCTACAGGGTCAATTACAAATTCAACGGCAGCCTGGCGTTCAACTTCTCCCATGACCAGACGGGCGAGAAGGGTACGCCCGAATTCTATTCCACCCGGAACTTCGGCCTGCGGTGGTCGCACTCGCAGGACTCCAAGGCACACCCGGGGACGACATTCAGCGCCTCCGTCAACTTCCAGAGCCCCTCGAACAGCCGCTACAACTCCCGGAGCGTCAACGAAGCCCTCCAGAACCAGGTCTCGTCCTCCATCTCCTACGCCCACAACTGGAACGGCCGGTTCAACCTCAGCATCAACGCCCTCCACAGCCAGAACTCGCGGGACTCCTCCTACACCTTCACCCTGCCGAACATCAGCTTCTCGATGAGCACGATCTATCCGTTCAAGCAGAAGAACCGCGTCGGCAAGGAGCGCTTCTACGAACGGATCTCCATCGGATACAATACGACGCTGCAGAACAAGATCAACTTCAAGGCGTCCGAGTTCGCCTTGAACCGTTCGATGCTGGACCGATTCCAGAACGGCATGTCCCACAATTTCAGCATCGGCCTGCCGAACTTCCAGATTCTCAAGTATATCAGTTTCGCCCCTTCGGTCTCCTACAGCCAGAACTGGTTCTTCCGGAAGACGGAGTATGCGTACAATCCCGAGACCGACCAGGTCGAAGAGCATCCGGGCTCCCAGTTCGGTACGCTCGGCATCACCCAGAACTACTCGGCCGGCGCTTCGCTGAGCACGCGCCTTTACGGCATGTTCAATTTCGGCAAGCACCACAAGATCCAGGCGATCCGTCATGTGGTCTCCCCCTCCCTGTCCCTGTCCTGGAGTCCGGACAAGGCGACCCATGCCAACGGCTACCGTTCGTTCGACTACACGGACGCATCCGGCGAGACCCACACCTATGAGTACAACATCTACCAGCATCAGATGTACTCCCCGCCCGGACGCGGGCGCTCCGCCACGGCTTCCTTCTCCATCGGCAACAACCTCGAGGCGAAGGTCCGGGACTATGCCGACACCACGGGCACGGGGACCAAGAAGGTCAAGCTGATCGACCAGCTGACGCTGAACGGAAGCTACAATTTCCTGGCCGATTCCCTGCGCCTGAGCACGCTCTCGATGTCCATGTCCACGACGCTCTTCAACAAGGTCACCATCAGCGCCAGCGCCGGATTCGACCCCTACGCCATCAACGCCCAGAATGTCCGCTGCAACCAGTTCGCGGTCATGCGCGGCCAGGGCCTCGCCCGCCTGACCAATTTCTCCGCCTCGGCATCCTACTCCATCAACGGCAAAGGCAAGATGAACGGATACGACGGCACGGGTTCGGAGGGCCGCGGCAGCTCCGGCAACACCAATGCGTACCAGCGGATCTACTATCATCCCGTGACGGGAGAATACATCCCCGGAGGCTGGCTCTACTACACCAACCCGGACGTCCCCTGGTCGCTCAATTTCAGCGGAAGCTTCGCCTTGTTCCGCACCTATTCCTACAACGTCGACCGCGGGCGGCTGGACCACACGAACCGGGTCACGGCCACCCTGAACACCTCCGGCAACATCAAGCTGACGCCGAAGATGTCGATCAACCTGAGCTCCGGCTTCGACTTCGTGGCCAAACAGATCACAACGACCAGCATCAGTGCATCTTACGACCTGCACTGCTTCAATATCTCCGTGTCCTGGATCCCGGCCGGAAAGTGGAAATCCTACAGCTTCCGCATCGCCGCCAACGCCGCCGCCCTGGCCGACCTGCTGCGCTTCAAGAAGAGCGACAGCTATTGGGATAATTGATTTTTATTCTTATCTTTGTGCCGTCAAACCAACCGGCTCTCACCGGCTTATAACCTTTCCATATGCTACACACCCTGTTCGAGCTGAGCGAAATGAACAGAGAACAGCTCGAGACCATAGCCAATGATCTGAAGATCAAAAGCATCAAGAAACTGGACAACGAAAACCTCGCCTACCAGATCCTGGACGCGGAAGCCCGCGAAGAGTCTGTCCGCCCGACCCCTGCGGCGGACAAGCCGAAAACGCGCCGCGGCCGCCCTCCCAAGAATAAAACAGCAGAAGCCGAGCCCGCCAAACAGGCGGATCCGAGTCCGGCTCCTGCCAAGCCCAAGGATACCAAAGACAACAAGGATGCCAAGGCCCCGAAGGGCCAGAAGGCGGACAAGGCCCCTGCAGAAGCCGCTCCCGCCGCCCAGAAGCCGGCGGACGGCCAGGCGGCTCCGGAAGCCCAGCCGAAGAAGCGCGGACGCAAGCCCGCCAAGAAAGCGGCCGACGCGCCGCAGGCCGCCCCTGCCGCTGATACGCCGGCACCCGCCGAGCAGCCGAAGGCGAACCAGCCGGCTCCCGCAGAAGCCGCTCCCGCCGCGCAGGAGAAGCCGGAAAAGAAGGAAGAAGTGCAGCAGCCCGCCCCGGCCCAGAATGCGCATCAGCAGCAGCGCCAGCGTTTCCAGAACAACCAGCAGAACAACCGCCCCCGCCTCCCTGAATTCGAAGGCACCGTCGAGGCCACGGGTGTGCTGGAGATCATGCCGGACGGCTACGGATTCCTGCGCTCCTCCGACTACAACTACCTGAATTCCCCGGACGACATCTACGTCTCCCAGCAGCAGATCAAGTTCAATGCGCTCAAGAGCGGAGACACGGTGACCGGCGAGATCCGTCCGCCGCGCGAGGGAGACAAGTACTTCCCGCTCGTGCGCATCTCCTCCGTCAACGGCCGCAGCATCGAATTCATCCGCGACCGCGTGCCGTTCGATTTCCTCACTCCCCTCTTCCCGGACCAGAAGTTCAACCTGACCGGCGGCGTCCACAACAAGGACATCAGCTGCCGCATCGTCGACATGTTTGCGCCCATCGGCAAGGGCCAGCGCATGCTGATCGTTTCCCCGCCGAAGGCCGGCAAGACGCTCCTCCTGAAGAGCATCGCCAACGCCATCGCGGACAACCATCCCGAGGTCTACGAAATCGTGCTCCTGGTCGACGAGCGTCCCGAGGAAGTCACGGACATGCAGCGGTCCGTCAAGGCGGAGGTCGTCGCCTCCACGTTCGACGAGCCTGCCGAGAAGCACGTGAAAGTCGCCAACATGGTGATCGAGAAGGCCCGCCGCCTGGTCGAGTGCGGCCACGACGTGGTGATCCTCCTCGACTCCATCACGCGGCTCGCCCGCGCGTACAATACGGTCCAGCCTGCCTCCGGCAAAGTCCTCACGGGCGGTGTGGACGCCAATGCCCTCCAGAAGCCCAAGCGCTTCTTCGGCGCTGCCCGCAACATCGAAGGCGGCGGCTCGCTGACCATCCTCGCCACGGCGCTCACCGAGACCGGATCGAAGATGGACGACGTCATCTTCGAGGAGTTCAAGGGTACCGGCAACAGCGAGATCCAGCTCGACCGCACGCTCGCCAACCGCCGCATCTTCCCGGCCGTCAACGTCGTCCTGTCCGGCACCCGCCGCGACGACCTGCTCTACCGGCAGGACCAGAGCCAGCGTATCTGGATCCTCCGCAAGCTCCTGGCGGACATGAACCCCACGGAGGCCATGAACTTCATGCTCCAGCTGATGGACGAATACAAGACCAACCAGGACCTCCTGGACAACATGTCCAAGGTCAGTCCCCGGGAGGCCAAGTACTACGACAATTATTAAAAAGAAAAGGCGCTGGAATCAGATTCCAGCGCCTTTTCTTTTTCACTTCGTTCCGAAGATCCGGTCTCCGGCGTCGCCGAGGCCCGGAACGATGTAGGCGTCTTCGTTGAGATGGTCGTCCACGGCCGCGACGAAGATGTCCACGTCGGGATGCTCCTTCTGCACGCGGGCGACTCCCTCGGGGGCAGCCACGAGACACATCAGGCGGATATTCTTGCAGCCGCGCTCCTTGAGCATCGACAGGGCGTCGCAGGAGCTGCCTCCCGTCGCGAGCATCGGATCGGTGACGATCACCATGCGATCCTGGATGTCCTCCGGAAGCTTGCAAAAGTACACCACGGGCTCGTGGGTCTCCTCATTGCGGTAGAGGCCGATGTGGCCGACCTTGGCCACGGGGACGAGCGTGTGGAGCCCTTCCACCATGCCCATGCCGGCGCGCAGGATCGGAACGATGGCGAGCTTGCGGCCCAGGACTCTCTTGGCGGTCATCTTGCAGATCGGGGTCTCGATCTCGACCTCTTCAAGGGGGATGTCGCGGGTGACTTCATATCCCATCAGCAGGGAGATCTCTTCAAGGAGCTGGCGGAAATCCTTGGATCCCGTCTCCTTGTTGCGCATGATGGTCAGCTTGTGCTGGATCATCGGGTGGTCGATAACATGAACTTGGCTCATAGCGTATGATTGGTTATTGTTCGTTGACAGGTTATTTTCTGCGGGTCAGCTCGCCGGCCATGAAGCAGAGGGCGGCGACGACCATGCCGTTGATGGAAGGGATGCCCCACTTGACGAGGTTCGCTACAACGGCGCCGAGCACGACGCCGAGCACGGCGAACCAGTTGACCTGGATCTCGGGCATGGTGTCGTCAAGATACTTGCGCCTGTTGAAGAAATAGCTCAGGATCAGCACGATGCCGACAGGAGGAAGGGTGCAGTTCAGCACGTTCAGCCAGCCCACGAAGTTCCAGTAGAGCCAGACGGCTGCCACGGTACCGATCACGCCGGAGACGAGCACCATGGTCTTCTTGGAGAGTCCCGTGATGTTCGAAAGGCCGAGTCCCGCGCTGTAGAGGGCATTGTCATTGGTGGTCCAGATGTTCAGGCCCAGGACCAGGATGGCGAAATAGAAGAGGTTGAGGTGGAGCATCACCTCGAAGATGTCGTTGCCGCCCACATAGATGCTGGACACGGCGCCGAACAGGAACATCAGGCTGTTGCCCAGGAAGAAGGCGATGACCGTGACCCAGAGGCCGACTTTGGCATTCTTGGCAAAGCGCGTGAAATTGGGCGTGGCCGTGCCGCCGGAGACGAAGCTGCCGATCACCATGCCGGCGCCTGCGATGACCGAAAGGTCCTTGGTCCCTTTGGAGAACTGCTCGATCAGGCCGGTGTCTCCGCGCCTGACGGCCAGGATCATGGCCACCGTGCCCAGGATGGCCACGAGCGGGACGGCGATGTAGCTGATGAGCGTCAGGCTCTTGATGCCGAAATAGGCGCTGGCCGTCATCAGGATGCCGGCGATGGCCACAAGGACGTAGCCCATGGCGGGCATGTGGTCAGGCGTCACCTCGAGCCCCATGATCTCCTTGGCCACGGGGATGGCGAACATGGCCAGGCCGACACCGAACCAGCCGACCTGCGTGAAGCTGATCATGGCGCTGGGGAGCCAGCTCCCCTTGACGCCGAAGCTGCGGCGGGCGAGCAGGTCCAGGGTCAGACCGCTCTCTGCGCCGATGTATCCCAGTGCGCCGGTATAGGCGCCCAGGATCAGGCCGCCGAGCAGCAACGCCAGGATGAAGCCCTTGAAATCCAGGCCTGCGGCGAGCTCCTGGCCCACCCACATGCTGGCGGAGAAGAAGGTGAATCCGAGCATGATCATGAACATGCTCAGGTTGCTCTTGCGGCCGGTCTGCGCGACCTTGCCGGCGGTGTAGTCGTAATCGACCTTTGACTTTGTGGTACTCATCGTCGTGTATCGTTATTGGATGTATTTCGCGAGCGTGGTGCTGAATTCGCGGATGCGGCGCCGGCAGATGTCTTCCAACTTCCGGGCGGAGACCAGGTCGAGGTAGTGCTGCTCGAGGTCATAGAGCTTGCGGACGTCGAGCCCGCCATAGCCGTTCAGCGCGCACCATTGTTCGTAGGACACCGGGCGGCTGTAGCCGATCTTCTCGGCAATGAAGGCCGGGAAATCCACTTCCGGCGCCCGGGCGAGGAGCGCCTCCCAATATTCCATCACTTCCTCATAATGCGCCGGGATCTCGTAGCGGCGCGCTCCCCCGTCGTAGATGATGCATTTCTCGAAGAGGGCGTCTTCGAGGAAGCTCAGCACATAGTGGCGGAACTCCGGCGCCACGACGCCGCCGCGCCAGCCGAAATCGATGTCCGGGATGTTGATGCCCGTCACGCCCTTGTCTTCGTAGACGGTGAAGATCCCCTCGTAGAACACGCAGCAGAAACCTTCGAACGCCGGGAAATATTGCCGGATCTCCTGCGTGAACCGCTCCATCAGCGGGATGGCCTTGGTGCCGCCCACGGTGAAGAACACGATCCGGCGCAGGCTCCCGCCGCGCCGCCGGAACCGGTCCACGACCTGCGACAGGCAGAGCCGGAGGGTGTCGCCGCTGGCGATGATGTCTCCGATCATCAGGGTGATATCCTTGGCGATATGGAGCTTCTCGTACTTGATGTCCAGCCCCGTGATCACCCCGTCCTCGATCTTGCGCTCGCAGGAGATGAAGTTCATGTTCGGGATCCGGACGCCGGCTTTGTAGCAGCACTCCTCCAGGGGATAGTTGAGTCCGCCGCGCAGGATGGTCAGGATGTCCGCCTCGTCGACCATGCCCTGCCGGAGGAAATAGCCGAGCACGGCCGTCGTGGAGGGCTTCATGGCCAGGTAGGATTCGTAACCGACGACTTCGGGAGAGGCCATCAGGTGGCGCGTCCCCTCGCCGCTGACGACAAAATACTGATTGGACAGTCCGTCGGACTGTAACTGATAAAGGGTCGTGCTGTTCTGCTGCTCGAGCAGACGGAGAGAGGCTCCCGATGGAATATGCTGCATGAAGGTTTGCATTTGGTCCAGTCGGGATACAAATATACGAAATAAATTGCTAATTTTGTAGAAAGCAACCAGCCAAAACCGCCACAATGCTGAAAATCTTCTGCAAGAACACCGGCACTTTCCAGGAATTCCAGGAAGGCACCACGCTGCTGGACATGATTCCGGCCTTTGATTTCGAGCGTCCCTACGACATCCTGTCGGCCAAGGTCAACAATGTCTCGGAGGGACTCAAGTTCCGCGTTTTCAACAACCGCGACGTCGAATTCCTGGACTACCGCTCCTACAGCGGACGCAACATCTACTGCCGTTCGCTGAGTTTCCTGCTCTGCAAGGCCGTGCGCGACCTGTATCCCGATTTCCGCGTCGTCCTGCGGCGCCCGATCTCGAAAGGCTATTTCTGCAACGTGGACAAACCCGACGGGACGGCCGTCACCGAGGAGGAGACGGCTGCGATCCGCGCCCACATGCAGGACCTCGTGGCGCGGGACATCCCCTTCCGCCGCCACGAAGTCCAGTATACCGAGGCCATCCGGATTTTCAAGAAGCTCGGCATGGACGACAAGGTCAAGCTTTTCCGCACCTGCGGAGACGTCTACATTACCTATTATACCCTGCAGGACACTGCGGATTATTTTTATGACGCCCTGGTGCCCAGCACCGGCCTGCTCAAGGTCTGGGAGCTCTCGTCCTACCGCGGCGGGATGCTCCTCCGCGTTCCGGACCGCCACTCCCCCGACGAGCTGGCGCCCTTCTTCGAGCAGCCCAAGACCTTCGACATCTTCTCCGAGACGCTGAAATGGAACCGCATCATGGCGCTCGACAACGTCGGCGACGTCAACTGCGCCTGCCAGGAAGGCCGCGCCTCCGAACTCATCCAAGTCGCCGAGGCGCTGCAGGAGAAGAAAATCGTGCAGATCGCCGAGGAGATCGACCGGCGCCACGCCCTGCCCGACCCGGTGCGGATCGTCCTGATCACGGGACCGACCAGCAGCGGCAAGAGCACGTTCTGCCAGCGGCTGAGCGTCCAGCTCAAGGCCTGCGGACTGCGGCCGCTCTCCTTCTCGACGGACGATTATTTCGTCAACCGCATCGAGACGCCGAAGTTCCCCGACGGATCCTACGATTTCGACAATTTCGAAACGGTCGACCACGACTACCTGCAGGAGGACGTGCTTCAGCTTCTGGCTGGAGAGGAAGTTGAGGTGCCTGAGTATAACTTCGTGACCGGCAAGCGGGAATTCAACGGCAAGAGGCTCAAGCTCGACGACCGGTCGGTCCTACTGATCGAGGGCATCCATGCCCTCAATCCCGACCTGACCAACCTCGTCCCGGAAGCCGCCAAGTTCCGGATTTTCATCAACACGGTGACGAGTATCTCCCTGGATGATCACAACTGCATCCCGACCAGCGACAACCGCCTGCTGCGCCGGATCGTGCGCGACTACAACAAGGGGGCCTTCACGGCCCGGGAGACCATCGCCAACTGGCCCAACGTGCGCCGCGCGGAGGTCAAGTGGATCTATCCCTACCAGGAGACGGCGGACGTCCTGTTCAATTCCGCCTATCTTGTCGAGTTCGCCGTCCTGCGCACGCATGCCGAGCGGATCCTCGCCACCGTCCCCAAGAACTGTCCGGAGTACAGCGAGGCGCACCGCCTGCTGCTTTTCCTGCACTATTTCGTGCCTGTCTCCGACAAGCAGCTCCCGCCTACCTCCCTCATCCGCAGTTTCATCGGGTAGGAAGAACAAAAAAGCAGTTGCTCATCGGCAACTGCTTTTTTGTTGGATCGTCATCCGCCGGACGGACCGGCGAACGGCTCTTAGCGGAGCTTCTTGTAGCCGTAGCGGGCGGTGTCACCAAGCTCGATCTCGATCTTCATCAGACGGTTGTACTTGGCGATACGGTCGGTGCGGCTGAGGGAACCGGTCTTGATCTGGCCGCTGTTGGTCGCGACGGCGATGTCGGCGATCGTGGTGTCCTCGGTCTCGCCGGAGCGGTGGGAGGTCACGGTGGTGTAGCCGTGGCGGTGGGCCATCTCAATGGCGTCCAGGGTCTCGGTCAGGGAACCGATCTGGTTGACCTTGATGAGGATGCTGTTGCCGGCACCCATCTCGATACCCTTCTGGAGGTACTTCACGTTGGTGACGAACAGGTCGTCGCCGACGAGTTGGCAGCGGCCGCCGATGGCAGCTGTGAGCTTCACCCAGCCTTCCCAGTCCTCTTCGGACAGACCGTCCTCGATGGAGTCGATCGGGTACTTGGTGATGAGCTCCTCGAGGTAAGCGATCTGCTGCTCGGAGGTGAGCTTCTTGCCGTTGGGATCCTTCTTCTTGCCGTCCTTCAGCTGCTTGTAGTCATAGTAGAAGGTGTCACCCTCCTTGACGCAGAACTCGGAAGCGGCGCAGTCCATGGCGATGGTCACGTCCTTGCCGGGCACGTAGCCGGCGTTCTCGATGGCCTTCATGATGCAGTCGAGGGCATCGTCGATACCGTCGAGCTTCGGGGCGAAGCCACCCTCGTCACCGACAGCGGTGCTCAGGCCGCGGCCCTTGAGCACCTTCTGCAGGGCGTGGAAGACCTCGGCGCCGATGCGCACGGCCTCGGCCTCGCAGGCAGCGCCGACCGGGCGGATCATGAACTCCTGGAAGGCGATCGGGGCGTCGGAGTGGGCGCCACCGTTGATGATGTTCATCATCGGGACCGGGAGGACGTAGGTGTTGGTGCCGCCGATATAGCGGTACAGCGGAATCTGGAGCTCAGCGGCAGCAGCCTTGGCGACGGCGAGGGAGACGCCGAGGATGGCGTTGGCGCCGAGGTTGCTCTTGGTGGCGGTGCCGTCCAGGGCGATCATCTTCTTGTCGATCGCACGCTGCTCGGTAGCGTCCATGCCGACGATGGCCGGAGCAATGATCTCGTTGATGTTCTTGACAGCCTTCAGGACACCCTTGCCGCCGTAGCGCTTGGGATCGCCGTCACGAAGCTCGAGGGCCTCGTTCTCACCGGTGGATGCGCCGGAGGGAACGGCTGCGGTGCCGATGAAACCGGAATCAAGGATAACTTCTGCCTCAATGGTGGGGTTGCCTCTGGAGTCGAGAATCTCACGACCAGTAACTTGAACGATTTGCATAACTTGATATAAATTAAATTGTTGTTATTCGCTAATGAAAAGCGGCGCAAATTTAACAATTCCGCCGCTAATTATCAAGAGTTTCAGAGCCTGACCAATTTGTATTTCCGCGTTCCGAGGCCGATCTTTTCGGCGTGTTCCACCGTGTGGATGCCGTGGCGGGACGTGATGCGCTCCTTGAGGGCTTCGGCGCTGTCCCCTTCCTTATCCTCGTAGTTGAACACGAGGTCCACGCAGGCCTGGTCGAGCGCCACGGGATCGAGGCTGGAAAGGATACCGATGTCGTGCATCTCCGGGTCGGCCGGGCAGCCGTCGCAGTCGCAGTCCACGGATAGATTGTTCATCACATTGATATAAAGAATCTTGCCTTCTCCCATATAATCCGCCACTGCAGCAGCGCAGTTGGCCATGCACTCGTGGAAGGCGTCATGGCTGTGGGTGATCGCCACCCAGTCCGCCGCCTCGAGTCCGGCACCTTCTTCAGTGACCGTGGACATCAGCAATGCGTTGAATTCCTCTATGTTCTGCGCCTTGCCGGTCGAGTGCTGGTAACACTTGCCGCCCTGGGAGGCGATGCCGATGCTCTGGTTCTTGAGCACACCGCCGAAGCCGCCCATCGTGTGGCCCTTGAAGTGGGCCAGGTTGATCAGGAAATCATAGTTCTTGAGATGGTCTCCGACGAGGTCGTACTGCAGGTAGGTCGTGTCGCGGACGGGGATCTTCATCTCTCCGTCCGCATCCATCACGTCGAAGGGAGCGATCTCCAGGAATCCATGGTCCTTCGCGGCCTGCAGGTGCTCCTGCGTCGTGCCGCGAAGGCCGCCATAGGCGGTATTGCACTCGACGATCGTGCCGTTCACCTTCCGGATGAGCGGGGCGATCAGCTCGGGTTTGAGGTAGTTATGGCCGCCCGGCTCGCCGGAACTGATCTTGACGGCGACGCGGCCTGTGGCGGGGATACCGAGGACTTCGTACATCCGGATCAGGGATTCGGGCGTAATCTCGGTCGTCATGTAAACTGTTGCGGATTGTTGGGTGTTTTGCATCGTAGATTCTATATTGGTCATGTAAAGATACGGCAGTTTTTTGTAAATTCGCAGGGCCATGACAAATTTTTCCGATACAATCTGCGCTCCGGCGACTTCCGTCGGCACGGGTGCTGTCTCCATCATCCGGATCAGCGGCCCCGGGACCCTGGAGGTCCTGGACAAGCTGGTGGTTTTCCGCAGCGGCACGGCCGCCGGCTCACGCGGATACCGCGTCAAATACGGCAGCGTGCCCGGGCTGGACGAGGTCCTGGTCATGCTCTTCCGCGCGCCGCATTCGTATACCGGCGAGGATGCAGCGGAGATCAGTTTCCACGCCTCCCCCTACATCGCCGCGCAGCTGCTCGAGCGGCTGGCGGGAGCCGGATGCCGGCTGGCGGAACCGGGAGAATTCACCCGCAGGGCCTTCCTGAACGGCAAGATGGACCTGGCCCAGGCGGAGGCCGTGGCCGATGTCATCGCCGCTTCTTCCGAAGCGCAGCACCGCGTGGCCATGAACCAGCTGCGCGGCGGCTATTCCGCGAAATTGCGGAGCATCCGCTCGCAGCTGCTCGAACTCGCTTCCCTGCTGGAGCTGGAGCTTGATTTCAGCGAGGAGGACGTGGAGTTCGCGGACCGCAGCCGCCTGCGCGGGCTGCTGGACTCGGCGACGGCCCGCTGCCGGCGCCTGGCGGACTCGTTCCGACTCGGGAACGCCATCCGGAACGGCTTCCCGGTGGCCATCGTCGGGGCGCCCAACAGCGGCAAGAGCACCCTGCTCAATGCGTTGCTTCGGGACGACCGCGCCATCGTCTCCGACATCCCCGGCACGACGCGCGATACGGTCGAGGAGACCTGCGTGATCGGCGGCGTGCTTTTCCGCTTCATCGACACGGCGGGCATCCGCGAAGCCTCGGACGAGGTGGAGCGGCTGGGCATCGAACGGAGTTTCCGGGCGATGGGCCAGGCGCAGATCGTGTTCGGAGTCGTCGACCTGTCGGCGTCTCCCGCCATCTTGGAGGCGGAAACCCGCAGGATTCTCGGGAGGATGGATGCAGGAAGCCAGAAGCTGGTTTTGTTGGCGAACAAATGCGACAAATCAGGGTTTAACAAAAATGTTAATGTCATTAACGAAATAGTTTCATCATCTGATTATAAGGATATTGATGCGATAGTATTGGAGATATCCGCAAAAAAGGGTTTTGGGCTCGAAAAACTGCGGTCGGTCCTTCCCGAACTGGCCGATCCGGGCGCATCCGGCGGCGACACGCTGGTCACGAACGCGCGGCACGCCGCGGCGCTCCGAGACGCCGCCGCGGCCCTCGCCGCCGTCTCCGACGGCATGGACCAGGGTCTCCCCTCCGACCTCCTCGCCGAAGACCTCCGCACCGCCATCACCCACCTCGGCACCATCACCGGTCAAATCTCCACCGACGAAGTCCTTGGCGAGATCTTCTCGAAGTTCTGCATCGGGAAATAAAAGCCTGTTTTTCAATTAGTTATGTCTTGAATAAAGCTTGAGATAGAAATATCAAACTAGTTGAAAACAACTCTTTTTCGAGTTCGATACGACTATCTTCGAGATTCCATGGTTATGATTGGATTTCTTTGATTTTAGTCGGTTTTGTCACAGTGTTTGTCACAAAATCACCTTCCGTGACAGAATTTTGTCACACATACCCGAAAAAATTACCAAACCTGCAGTTTTATGAAATGTTAACGGAGTTTTCACACGAATAAGTAGTGATTTTAAAAAGGTACTCCCCTATCAGATCTTCATTTGAGGTTGTACCATTGCCTTAAACTTGTTTGAAAAACAATACAAGTACAATTCTTTTGTTCGGTTTTACCAAATCATCTACCGTATTATTGAGTTTTAACACCGGATTTGTCACATGTCACAAATGGCAAATATGTACATCCCTATTTGGAAAGTTCATATTTGCCAAATTACATCTCATTGGGAGTGATTAGGTCTATCACAGTTTATCGCTCACCTCCGTCTTTTGGGCGTGCTTGAAGTTGATGCTGGTCTTTCCGAACCTCCAGGTCAGGCCAAATCAGAACAGATAGGGGTTGTACCAAGATTCGTTATTTGATATGACCCCAATATTATTTTGTCTAACCTTTGGGGTTCATATCACAAAGAACCCCCCTCCTCATCCTCAAAGATGGTCACAGACCAGGCCAAGGACTTCAAATACATTGCTAAATCCATCAGCGTCACCATCCCCACTGCTGAGCGATACATCCGCACCTGGACCGGGACGAGGCTGGATAGAATCTCACGAGGATGCTACCGAAAGCGATAATTCGGGTTTGACCTTAATTTCACCCTGATTCTTAATGAAGTTAGGGCGATAGCTTTATCGCTTCTCTACCTTTAGAGTGTAGCATACTAAAGGTAGAGTTAGTATTTTTGCATATCCAATGAAAAGCAAGATAGACATTCAATTCGGCTTACGAATAGCTGAGTTGCGTAGGCAACTTAATATATCGCAGGAGGAACTCGCTGAACGCTGCGGTGTACATAGAACGTATATTGGATCGATTGAACGTGGTGAGAAATCTCCGACCCTTAACACAATTGAAAAGTTTGCGAAAGGTCTTGGTGTAGAAATCATAGAACTCTTCAAATATGACCCCGGATGCGAATAAAATAACGATTTTTGATAATTTACAGCAGATTTATCAATTTATCGATGAGATTATAGTCACCCCTAAACGATCTCTTAAAAAGTGGGCAACAATTACTAACCAGACACCAGCAGCTAAGATAGGTTATATCGGGCAGCATTTGGCCTCGTTAATTACCGGAGTACCTGGTACTGGCAGTGGAGCACGAGGTGATGATTTGGCTGATGGCTCTGAAGTTAAGTCTTGTAATAAGATAGATCAAGCGGACAAGTGCAAAGATTGTGGTGCCCGCGTGATGCGTTTTGAGGAAACTTGCCCTGAATGCGGCAGTTCCAAGATAGACAGAAAGGATGATAGTAAGTGGCTTTTTTCAATTCGTGATGAGCATGAACTGAATCAATATCTTACTATGGATCGTGTTGTTTTGATTCTTATGGATTATCCTGGCTTTAAGCAGCAGGATTATAAGGATATGCGCATCACGTGTTATGAGATTTACCCCAAAGAGGAGAGAATGAAAGTTTTTGGAGAGCTCATAACAAACCACTATTACAATATCTATTTGCCTAAACTCACAAATAATGAGAAGACAAATCCGATGAACTTACATCCTACACTTATAGTGTAATCCCATCAAAACTTTCAGTTGCATCATCAAGGATATAGATACAAATCCAGTCATCCAGATAGATGATGCCTCGTATGTGGATCCATTTGCGGCGAGAGACTCCACCCTTAAGCCTATTCCCATGCCGTCAACTTTGCTCAAGAAAAATGAGTGGGATATATTGCTGGATTCTGCCGACTATGAAAATGAATTATTGCCATTGCTCACAATAGGAATAAGCGAGGATCTTTTAAGATGTGTTCCTTACAAGCAATTGCCGACTTATCTGCCGTATTTGGACGAGAAGTTAAGGAATTACATCCCCTTGAGAGACATCGTCTCTACTCGCCAGCAAGATCATTATCAGAGAAGATAGTGGGACTGCCAATTCTATCTTTAATTCGTTGCTTGGCGATATCAAAATATTCTTTGTCCAGTTCGAAGCCTAAATAGCGTCTATTAAGGTCAATAGCAGCGAGTTGTGTTGAGGCGCATCCGGTGAATGGGTCAAATACAATGTCGTTTTCATTGCTGCTTGCCTTTATAAGTCGCTTGATCAACTCAATAGGTTTCTGTGTGGGGTGGAATCGTTCTTCTGTATAGAAGTCGATATCTCTCCAAACATCTGTGTATCCCATTTGAGCATTGTAGGTTTGGGATACCCTATCGTAGTCTAGCTGAAAGTTAAGAATCTTTGAAAGCTTTTCCCAAAGTTCACGAGTGGGGAATTGTTCACAAATATTCTTTCCTGTGTAAATACTCCACATTCCGCCGCCATTGGACTTAACGCCTAATGCTTCGTTGATTTGCTTGGAAGTTAAGTTCATAGCGGCCTGCCTCTCTTTAAGGAAGGGTTTGATAAAAGACTTGTTATCCTTAATAATAAACAAGATGCTCTCGGTTACGTTGGGGAACATTTTATAACGCTTGGTAGCCCTGCCACTGACAGCTTTTATCCCTTTGTCAATTATGATTTGTTGCCGTAGTTCAAGCCCCATTCCATCGAGGTGAGGAACCAGAAGTGCAAGGGTCCTAAAGTAACCGAAACAATAGAAACTACCACCTTTTCTTAGGATTCGTGTTACTTCTCCTATCCACTTAAGCGACCAATCAACATAATCTGTTCAGTTCGCCATTGGTAGTCCCATTTCTCACCAACCACTTTCCAATATGGAGGATCTGCCACTACTAAATCAATGCTTTCATCGGGAATATTCTTCATCCCCTCAAGGCAATCTACGTTATAGATGTCATTCAGCTCATATGTTCCCAATGTCATAGCGAGTCTTTTTTAATAACTTTTGGTGTGGCAAATTCTCACACGCTCTCAGGTGAGTTTAAGATAAAGAATAATAGGATTTTGAAACCATACTCTTGTTCTTGCATCGGCAAATATAGTAATTATTATGGAGAAATGCTACCTTTTGAGTGCAACTGCAATAAAAAAAAACACGGACCAATGGATCGATAATTCGCTTGGCAAATTTGTAAAGTCAAATCCTTTTATTATTATATTTGCTCCGTAATTCTTGATGTTTAAGGTTAACCCTGTTGCAGAATTATGGAAGTCAAAACAAAATGTAAATTCGTCAGCCTGGATAAGGTGACGGTTGAAACGCCACAAGGTGACCGTTTCACGCTGGGGCTCTCCGGAGTAATCCCATTTGAAATGCAGGAGCAGCACTGCCAAATCATCGCTGCACTCTTCGACAAATACTACCAGGGCGACC
>JAFUWY010000046.1 GCA_017477245.1 Bacteroidales bacterium
AACAACTCGTCGGATTTGTAAAAAGAATCTTCGCCCATGCCGCGGGTGAAAATATGGAAGCAATCCCTGACGGGGATTTCTTTGTCTTCGATCAGGCGATGGCCATAATCGTCAGGATAGTCAATAAAGTCAATCATAGTGAATGTCTATTTTCCGCTAAGATAAGAAAAAGAACAGAAAGATCACAAAATGCCGGAGGACTAGCACGTGGAAGGACGTTGGAGCAGTACGAGGGGCAGATGTTGGTGCTAGTCCTCGGTGGAATGCCGGAGGACTAGCACGTGGAAGGGCGTTGGAGCAGTACGAGGGGCAGATGTTGGTGCTAGTCCTCGGTGGAATGCCAGAGGACTAGCACGTGGAAGGGCGCTGGAGCAGTACGAGAGGCAGATGTTGGTGCTAGTCCTCGCCGGAATGCTTGGGCCGAGCAGGAGACTAGCCGGAGGTCTTGCGCGGATGATTGCGTTGTGGGGAGTGGTGTCCGGGTTGATGAGGGGCGGATGAAAGTACCCGTCCCCGGCTGGGAGGCCGGGGACGGGTCGGGCTGAAAAAAGGAAATGGCGGCTAATGTTTCTTGAGCCAGTCGATCAGCGGGATCTGGGTCATGGTGGTGAGGCGGCCGTAGTCGTCCGGCTCGCGCAGCTCCAGCTGCTGCGGGGCGCCGGCCCAGGCGTAGGCGGCCGCGGCATGCTGCACGGCCTGCCGGACCGCCGCGGGATCGGCGTCACGGTCCATCGAAGGCTGGACGATGAGAACGCCGCGCGGCGCGGTCAGCGCGATCAGGTCTTCGAAGTCGTAGGGAAGCCGCTCCTCCGCGCCGGCGAACAGGCCCAGGCGCGGCAGCAGCCCGTGGAGGTGGCTGTAGCGCGTCATGCCGGACATCCCGTCCGCGCCCGTGTCGGTGCGCATCGGCGTGAAGCCGCAGACCGACACGACGTTGCGGATGCGCGGATCCAGCGCCGCGGCATACAGGCCGACGGTGCCGCCCAGCGCGAAGCCCATCAGGCTGATGCGCTCCGGATCCACCAGGGCGTCCGCGGCCAGTGCGGTGACGGCATCCTGCACGTCCGCGACCATCCGTCCCATCCGGGACCACTGCGGCCAGCGGTCGTAGAATGTCGCGGACTCGCCGCAGCGCGAGCCGAATCCGGTCTGGTCGAAGGCCAGCACGGCGAAACCTTCCTTCACCAGCGCAGGAATGGGGTGCGTGTCGGTATGGTAGACCCACATGTATCCCAGCGGGAAATGATAGCCGTGCAGCCAGATGACCACCGGCAGCCGGGTGCCTTCCGGCGTGTCCTTCGGATAATAAAGGTCGCCGCGGATCCCGTCCGGGCCGAAGCTGATGCGCCGCGAGGCCATCCCTTCGTTGTCCGAGGCGAGCCAGCCGAATTCCGGAATCCCGCGCCCGATCACCCAGGCGGGTACGTCCGGCGCCAGCTGCCCGGGATTGTATTTCCCCTGCAGGCTCTCCATCGGTCCGGGAATCACGCGCGGACCGAACGAGAAGCCGCGTCCGGCTGCGGGCGGCACCGGAGCCGGTGCCTGTCCGAGCATCTCCTGCACGGCCTCCCGGACGGCGGGTTTGCGCCGCTCCCATTCGCGCGCGTTGCGCGCCAGGGGAGCGTCCGCCTTGTGTGCCGGATAGTCCGCGAGCCGGATGCTCCGTCCTTCCGCCCAGGCCTTCCAGTCCCAGCTGAACAGGGGATCATAGTGCCACTTCCGGGCGGAACGCCCGAACTGGATGTCCAGGAAGTCCAGGCAGGCCTGCATGTCGTTGCCGCCATGGAACCCGGGTACGCGCAGCAGCGCGAGCCGGTCGGCGGCGCCGTAGCGCTCGTAGATGGGCAGGGAAGCGTCGTAGACGCGCTCTTGCGCCCAGCCGTTGGCAACTTCGTCGTTGAGGCCCCACTCCATCAGCACGGCGCGCGGGGCGATGAGGTCCAGCAGCAGGTTGGCGTCCACGGGCAGTCGGTCCTCCTTGCCGCAGAAGAAACGCAGGTCGGGGATGAACCAGTCGGGGAACATGCGCGTGGTGCTCTCGATGCTCTCGCCGCCGCCGCGCTCGCCGGCGTAGCGCCAGGGCACGAACCCGCCCACGCCGGTGCTGCCGGCCACGAGCGCGGCGATCCGCTCGTCGAGCGCCGCCGCGATGGCCGCCATCTTGCCGTCCCGGGAGTAACCGTAGATGGCCACCCGCTCCATGTCGACCTCCGGCAGGGTCTCGAACCAGTCGAGCACGATGGAGATCAACCAGGCCCTGCGGGTGAGCGTGGAGAAGGTGTAGTCCGGGTAGACGTCGCGCAGCTCGCGGCTGTCGTCCAGGAAGTCGCTCCCGGCAAATCCGGCGCTGATGTAGCCCCGGCGGAGCAGGGCGTTGCCCAGGCCGCCGAGGTTGGTGGACAGCAGCACGGGGAATTTCTGCCCGGGCTTGCCCGGGGGAATGGTCACGCTGGCGCGCACCGAGGTGCGCATCTCGGGACCGAACCACAGGCAGACCGACAGGCTGCGCCCCCAGTCTCCCTGTTTATCCTCCAGCACCTCCACCTTCGTGATGGCGGGCTTGGGCGGCATCGTGCCGAATTCATACCGGATGAACAGCTCGCGGATTTCGGCGCGGCGCCGCTCCCAGTCGGCGTCCGTGACGACGGGGCTTCCGTCCAGGAAGGTATAGGCGTCCGGCAGCAGGTTGGTGCGCGGCAGCGCCTCGAAGTCCGGCGGGAGGGTGCCCGTGCGCTGCTGCCAGGCCTCGAAGGCCAGGCACTCCGGCAGGTTCTCGTGCATCCACTCCAGGTAGTCCTGTGCCTGTGCGGACAGGATAGACAGGATGATGGCTATAGAAATGATCAGGCGTCTCATAGTTGGATTTGCGTGGATTTGAGCGAAGCGAAGTCGCCATCAGGCGACCGCCCCGGTCCCGTGACTTTGCGGCAGCAAAGTCGGAAAGGGACTTGAGGGGCGCAGGGGGTTACAGGGGGCGGAGCCCCCTTCTTTGAGGCGTCCAGCCGTTCAGGACAAAGGCCGGGTCGCTATAGCGGGCGATCAGGTCGGCGTCGCGCTTCGCGTCGAGCTGGCGCGAATACGGATGGCGCTTCGAGGTATCGACGAGCTGGCCGTTGTCGGCGTCGCGCGTCTGGAATTCGAGCATCGTCGCGGTCTTCTCGCCGATGGCGCTCCAGCCGGCGGGGTTGAAGTGACGCGTGGTGCAGTTGATTACCACGAACTCGGCGTCGGGGTACGAAGTCCCGTGGTTGGTGTTGGTCCGGCCGTAGTCGGCCGGGAATTTCTCCGTGCCCTCGAAATGGCACTCCACGAACACGTCGCCGTGGGCGGGCTTGACGTTGCGTACCCAGGAGAACGGACCGCCGTGGTTGAAGAACTTGCTGTGGTAGGCGAACAGGCTGCCGCGGCCGAGGATCGTGTCCCCGTCGCCGATCAGCTCGCTGTCCTGCATGTAGATGGTGCCGTTGGCCTGCAGGGCGTCGCCGGAGCCGATGATCCGCACGCGGTACATCGCGATCCGCTCGCCGTGCAGGAGCAGACCCTCGGCCTGGCCGTAGAGGTCGGTGGCGATGCAGATGTCCTCGAGGATGATGTCGTCGCAGTTGTCCAGCGCGAACGCGGCACGGCGGGACGGGAAGGTGCCCGGCCACTCGTTGGTCTTGATCAGCAGCGGGTGCGGGTTGAAGACCTCGTTGTTGGCATAGTGGACCTTGGTGGCGTCCATGCCGGCGCCCTTGATCACGACGTTGGTCTTGTTGCGGGCATAGACGATCTCCTCGTAGTCGCCCGCGGCGACGGTGATCCAGGTGGTGTCCTTGCAGAAGTCGGGCACGGCGTCGAGCGCGCCCTGGACCGTGTTGAAGTCGCCGCTGCCGTCGGCGGCCACGCTCAGGTGGCGCGCGTCGGCGGGGCCTTCCGCCTTGGTGGAGAACTTCCAGGCGCCTTTCTTCACGCCTTGGAATTCGCCGCACACGAGCACGCCGGGATCGATGGTCACATAGTAGGTGTGGCCGTACTCGAGCAGGTTGTTGTGGGGATAGATCGTGGCCACGTTGTCATGGATGATCACCGGGTGGAAGCGGAATCCGTCCGTGAATCCGCCGATGATCGTCAG
Organism: Bacteroidales bacterium; assembly: GCA_017477245.1. Taxonomy (GTDB): domain Bacteria; phylum Bacteroidota; class Bacteroidia; order Bacteroidales; family UBA932; genus Cryptobacteroides. The sequence continues at coordinate 4,115 of JAFUWY010000046.1, forward strand.
CTGCATGTCGCGCGGCGTGGGCTCGGCCCCGCCGGACGGCGTGCCCGGGACGGTGTTCTTGTTGGTGGCGACGAAGTCGCGGCTGTAGTCGTAGGGCGTCTTGATGTAATCGCACTCGGGTCCGTAGGTACGGCTCTTGGTCAGGCCGGCGGGCAGGCTCATGTCGAGGCTGTCCACGCATTCGCCGCTGCGGGCGTCGAAGATGCGGATGAAGCCGCTCTCTCCCAGCGTCGGCGCTTCGGGGAAGGTGAGTACGAGGTGGGTGTCGGGATTGACCCCGGTGGCCTTCTTGGCCGGGAAATAGGTGACCGGGTCTTGGGCGCAGGCGGCCGCCAGGGGGAGGAGGGCGGCCAGCAGGAACTTGATTTTCATAACGGTATGGGTATTTGGTTTACATCAGATACTTGGATGCGTCCTCGCCGCGCTCCAGCATCGCGCGGATCTCGGACGAGGAAATGTCCACGAGCGGGGCGTCGATCAGGCTGACGCGGTAGGAAGCGTCCTCGGCGAGGACCCGGTCCCGCAGGGCTTCGGAGTCGAAGCCGCGGCGGGGGTAGGCGACCACGCCGTATTCGCGCAGCAGGCGCGGGGCTTCGCGCCAGCGGAGGATGCCGGCGAGGTTGTCGCCGCCCACCACGAGCGTGAATTCGTTGCCGGGCTCGCGCTGGCGCAGGGTGTCCAGGGTCCGGATGGTGTACTGCGGCGCCGGCATCGTGAGCTCGATGTCGTCCACCCAGACGTGCAGGCCGGGGTGGCGCCGCACCGCCTCGACGGCCGCGCGGTAGCGCCGCTCGGCGTTGAGCGCCTTGGCGGCCTCCTTGAAGGGGTTCTGCGGGGAGATGACCAGGTAGGTCCAGTCGAAGTCCGGGGACGCGGTGAGCCGCTCCATGATCGCCTGGTGGCCGATGTGGAGGGGGTCGAAGGAGCCTGAATAGACGGCTATGCGCATAGGAAGGCGTCCACGAGGGCCTCCGCCTGGGCAAGCGTGTCCTCCAGTTTGTCGTTGACCAGGTCGCAGTCGAACTTGCCGGCGGCGAAGTCCAGCTCCCAGGCGGCCTTGGCGAGCCGCTCCCGGATGGCCTCCTCGCTGTCGGTGCCGCGGCCGCGCAGGCGCTTTTCGAGCACCTCGAGGCTCGGGGGGACGATCAGCACGGACAGGGCGGCTTCGCCGAAATACTTCTTGAGGCTCACCCCGCCCTTGACGTCCACGTCGAAGATGATCACGTGGCCCTTGGCCCAGATGCGGTCCACCTCGCTCTTGAGTGTGCCGTAGAAGCGGTCCCGGTAGACTTCCTCGTATTCGACGAAGGCGTCCTCGGCGATCAGTGCGCGGAAACGCTCCGCGTCGATGAAATAATATTCCACACCGTCCCGCTCCTGCCCGCGCGGCGGACGCGAGGTCGCGGAGACGGAGAACTCGAACTCGGGGTGCAGCCCCAGCAAGTGGTTGACGACGGTGCTTTTGCCGGCACCGGACGGCGCAGAAAAGATGATGACTTTGCCCGGCATTATGTGGAGTTTTCCACAAAAATAACTATTTTTGCACACTTTGCTGAACGTTAGTTATAAATCATATCAATTTTATGAAGGTTTCATTCAAAGAACTGGGTCTTGTGAACACCCGTGAGATGTTCGCGAAGGCCGTCAAGGGCGGCTACGCCATCCCTGCATTCAACTTTAACAATATGGAGCAGCTCCAGGCCATCATCCAGGCCTCGGCCGAGACCAAGTCCCCGGTCATCCTCCAGGTTTCCAAGGGCGCCCGCAACTACGCCAACCAGACCCTGCTCCGCTACATGGCACAGGGAGCGGTCGAGTATGCCAAGGAGCTGGGTTGGAAGAGGCCCCAGATCGTCCTCCACCTGGACCACGGCGACAGCTACGAACTCTGCAAGAGCTGCGTGGACTTCGGTTTCTCCTCCGTGATGATCGACGGCTCCGCCCTGCCTTATGATGAGAACGTCAAGCTGACCCGCAAGGTCGTCAACTACGCCCACAAGTATGATGTGACCGTCGAGGCCGAACTCGGCGTGCTCGCCGGTGTCGAGGACGAGGTCTCCTCCGAGGTCTCCCACTACACCAAGCCCGAGGAGGTCATCGACTTCGTCAAGAAGACCAAGTGCGACTCCCTCGCCATCTCCATCGGCACTTCCCACGGCGCCTACAAGTTCACGCCGGAGCAGTGCACCCGCGACCCGAAGACCGGCCGCCTGGTCCCGCCGCCCCTCGCCTTCGACGTGCTGAAGGCCATCGAGAAGAAGCTCCCGGGCTTCCCGATCGTCCTCCACGGATCCTCTTCCGTCCCGCAGGAGTATGTGGACATGTGCAACCAGTACGGCGGCAACCTTCCCAACGCCGTCGGCATCCCTGAGGAGCAGCTCCGCAAGGCCGCCAAGAGCGCCGTCTGCAAGATCAACATCGACTCCGACTCCCGTCTCGCGATGACCGGTGCCATCCGCAAGCATCTCGCTGAGAACCCGAGCCACTTCGATCCCCGCCAGTACCTCAAGCCGGCCCGCGAGGAGATGAAGAAGATGTACATCCACAAGATCGTCAACGTCCTCGGTTCCAACGGCAAGGCCCGCTAGGCTGACGCATAGACGCAAATAAGGGATCCGTCCTCAAAATCGTGAAGATTTGAGGACGGATTGTCTTATCCTGAAAAAAGTTGACTCAAAACAAAGAGTTAACAATGTACCGATTACACACAGCGAAACAGCTAAAGTACTTTGACGAAGTTATTCGTCTGCACTATGAAGAAGGGTATGGTAAAGATCGAATATCACAA
>JAFUWY010000026.1 GCA_017477245.1 Bacteroidales bacterium
GACTTTGAAGAATTCCTCTGGGCGAATGGATTTACCGAAGAGGCAGTATCTGTCTTGGAGCAGAAGTTCTTACAGAGGGAGCCTCTGGACGAGTCCATGCACGGGAGGATGATGGATCTCTTCAAGAAATACCTTCTTGTGGGTGGTCTGCCCGATGCCGTGAATGAGTACCTGAGTTCCAGGAACATCGTGGCTGTCCGCGACATCCATGAGGCTATCCATACCCTTTACGGGATTGATGCCTCCCAGTACGATGAAGAGCACAAACTCAAGATTACGAGAATCTACAATATGATTCCTTCCTTGATGGGCAACAAGAAGAAACGTGTGGTGTATCGTGACATCGAGGAAAAGAAGAGCAAGCGGAATGACGATTATCAAGATGAGTTTGACTATATCGCCGGGGCAGGAATTGCCCTCGAGGTAAAAGCGGTTTCCTCTCCAGTCTTCCCGCTTAAGGAGTCCGAGAGCAAGAACCTGCTGAAGTTCTACATGAACGACGTCGGGCTTCTTACCAATGAGTTGTATAAGTACAACATCGACGCAGTCATGAACGACCGCCTCAGTGTGAATCTGGGAAGCGTCTATGAAAGCGTTGTTGCCTCCGAGCTGAGGGCTCACTGCTCAGGACCGCTCTACTACTATGACAACAAGGCCCATGGCGAGGTGGAGTTCCTTCTGGATGACTACGACAATGCCGCCATCCTGCCGGTGGAAGTGAAATCAGGGAAAGACTATACAATCCATCGGGCGCTCAATGCTTTCCTGGCGAATCCGGACTACCACGTCCACGACGCTTACGTGCTGTCCAATGAACGGCTCATAAAAAAAGACAGGTTCATCACCTATCTTCCCATTTATTTTGCTCCCTTTATTCGGAGCAATCATCCGGATGTTGTGACACTCTAATGAAGCTTGTATATTAGCTTGTAAAAATACTAACTAATTAATAATCAATAGTAAAAGTGCTCCCGCCCGGGGCACAAGAATACGCTTTCTAGAGGTCTAGAAGGCGTATTTTTCTTTACTTGGCAAACATTTGGCAAACATCGTTGCGTTTAAGATTGATTTTGCCGGAAATGACACTTTCCAGTCTCTGTTGAATACTGATGACACTGATACGGGTAAAGGTTGGAGTCTCAAGTTGCTTTCCGACTTGGTTGTGGATCTGGGCCTATCCGTCAAGTGGGCGTACTGGAACCGTGGAACGACCGAAGAGAAGGATGAGAATAAGGAAGAGGAGGGAGAAGGAGATAGGTGATTATTTCGCCTGGGGAGAGAACTCTGGATACCTCAACGGAAAGAAGAAATTCTCCTTTGGCACATACTATTGGATGACGGAGGAGGGTAGGGAAGCCGGAGACTACGCTAAAGGGAATCAGATCACCAAGTATACCTGGGCCGATGATGAGAAAGACTGTATCTGGTATAGCGGCAATACCTTTATCGGAGACGGCAAGGCTTCCCTGCAAGAGTACGACAAGGCCGACGATGCGGCATACGCCGCCCTGGGCGGGAAGTTCCGGATGCCGCCGCCTCAAGAAAGAGGCAGCGGCAGTTTTTTTGTCAAAAAACCTTATATTTGGACCCATCAAACCGTTCAGTATGAAAAGGATTCTCTTCCGTGCCGCTGCGGCGGCGATGGCCGCGGCCGTAGCCGTGGCGGCGGTGTCCTGCCGCCCGGCAGGCGGCGCGTCCGCCGGCGAGGCGCCCGCCGCCGATCCGCAGATCGCCCAGACGCTTGCGCAGGTCAGCATCGACAGCGTCAAGGTCTACGTCGACGAACTCGTCGCCCTGCATACCCGTCACACCCTGAGCACGCAGACCGATCCGCAGCAGGGGATCGGTGCCGCCGTGGACTACCTCGCCGCCCGCTGCGGCCGATGGGCGCAGGCGGCGGCGCCCGGCCGCCCGAAACCGCTCATCGAGCGGGTCTCGTACTCAGTAGGAGAGCAGGGCGGCCGCTACGACCGTGTCACACAGGTCCCCGAACTGATGGTCACGCTCCCCGGTACGGAAGGGGAGCGCGAGATCCTGCTGATGGCCCACATCGACACGCGGGTGCGGGACGTGATGGACTCCACCGCCTTCGCGCCGGGCGCGGACGACGACGGCAGCGGCCTGGCCTGCCTGCTGGAGGCGGTCCGCCTCCTGTCGCAGGTCCCGCTGCGGCAGACGGTTAAGTGCCTGTTCGTCTCCGGCGAAGAGCAGGGCCTGGACGGCTCCCGCCATCTCGCCGCCCGCGCCCGCGCGGAAGGCTGGCCCGTGCAGGCCGTCCTGAACAACGACATGATCGGCAACGTCCGCGCCAGCGGGACGGAGCTGCGCGAGGACCGCAAAGTGCGCGTGTTCTCCGAGAGCCGCAGCGGCGAGGACTCGGATTCGCGCCAGCTGGCGCGCTACATCCGGGAGACGGCCGCCCGCTATGTCCCGGACCAGGAAGTCGTGCTGAATTACCGCGCGGACCGCTATGGCCGGGGCGGCGACCATTCGTCCTTCCAGCGCGAGGGCTTCACGGCCGTGCGCGTCTGCGAATACTGCGAGGATTATGAGCGGACGCACCAGGATGTCCGCACGGAGGACGGCACCGCCTACGGCGACCTGCCGGAATACATGGATTTCCCGTACCTGGTGCGCAACATCCGGATCAACCTGGCCGCCGTGATGTCCCTGGCCCTGGCGCCCGCCGCTCCGGCGCAAGTCCGGATCGCGAACGCCCGCGAGCTGGACAACCACACGGTCTTGACCTGGGATCCCGTCCCCGGCGCTGCGTCCTACCAGGTCCCCTGCCGCGAGACGGACGGCGCCGAATGGCTGCCCGCCCTGCCCCTGGGCCTGTCAGGCCAGGTGCCGGCGGGCCAGACGGAGTTCCGCTGTCCGCTCAGCAAGGACAACTACTACTTCGCCGTGCGTGCCCTCTCGGCGGAGGGGCATCCCGGTCTGCCGGGCGTCGCCCGCTGAGACCGGCAGTTGCTGTGATTATTCTACGATAGATACGCTCATCGAGCTGCTGCCGCTCAAGGCCGTCTCCAGGCCGAGGATGCGGCGGTCGCTGCCGGTGGAGCGCCAGACGGTGATCTCCTTGCCGCTGCCGTTCTCCATCAGGCCGCGCTCGGTCATCCGGACGAGGAACCGCTCCGCTTCCCTGTCCGGGAAGCGGTCGTCATCGTCCTTGTCTTCGAGGACCAGGGTGGCGGCGAAGGACTTCCCGCTCATCAGCACGTGCAGTTTCTGCGAGGCGCCCTCCGCGAGCGTGACGAAGCGGACGTACTGCAGCAGCGTCGCCAGGTCCATGGTCCGCCCGTCCATCGGAAAGGTCGTCGAGACGGGGTCGGCCGGAGGCAGCAGGGCCTCGGACCGGATGACCCCCGCCTTCTTGTCGTAGAAATACTCGTATTTCCCGCCTTTCTTGACCGGATTGACGAAGTACAGCGGGTCCAGCGTGGCCTGGGACAGGTAGATGTCCACCAGGTAGTCCGAGCTCATGAACAGGCGGAAGATGGAGGAAGCCTGGATGGCGACGTGGGAATGGTAGGCGTCCTGCTTCTCCCAGGAGGCACGCTCCAGGGAGATCGTGGCGTCGGCCACCTTCGTGTTGACGCCGCCCCACTTGTAGCGGACTTCGTAGCGGACAGTGCCCAGGGCCTCGGGCGCGACGCGCCGGGCGGCCCGGGCGCTACCCGCGGCCACCAGGATGGCCATCAGGACCAGTATCGTGCGTTTCATACTCAGAATCTTACGTTTAACTGCATGCGTGCGGTGATATCATAAAACGTGCCGGCGGTCTTGGTCTCGTACCGCTGGCGGGTCTGCCCGTCGAGGTTGACGGAGTCGATCCCCCGGAAGGAAGAGCGGTTGTAGGTAATGGTCGAGCAGAGGAGGAACCGGTCCCAGGAGAAGCTGAGCCCGGCGCGTGCGGCGAGGGTGATGCCCGGCAGGCCGAAGGTGTGGTTGCGCCGCGTCTTGCCCTCGACGGGATGGTCCGGATCCGAGAAGACGTAGGCGGTCGAGTGGAGGTGGTTGTAGATGCTGACTCCCGGAACGGCCGTGAGGTTGAGGGTCAGGTTGCGCAAGCCGCGGGTATCGCGCCCGTGCGGGGCGCGGTGCAGCGGCACCCAGTTGTAGGAATACCCGGCGCCGAGCGAGAAATCCCCCGTCCGGTAGCGCCCGACATGGTCGTGGGACTCGCGCACGAGGACGTCGCGCAGGTCGTAGCGGAGCTCGCCCTGCGAATAGGCGGCGCGCAGCATCCAGCTGCCGCCGGAGCGGCGCTGGATGAGGTGGCGCCCCATCACGGCCGCATAGGAGAAATGCTCCGGATGGAAGAAATAGAAGGCATCCGCGACCAGGTTGCGCATCTCGCCCGGGTACTGGCTTGAGAAGGACGTGGAGACGGCGTCGGAGCCGGTGGCCGTCCCGTCCAGGTGACCGTGGATGGTGTAGTACTGGAAACTCACCCCGAAACGCGGCTGGACCAGCGCGAGGCGCGAGTACCTGTTGCGCTGGCCGCGCGGGGCGCCGGCCTCCGTCGTATAGACCAGTTGGAGGGGGCCGTACGCCAGGCCGCCACCCACCTTCCCGGACCAGCGGTTGCGCAGGTGCCCCGCCAGGTGCGTCGTGCTGCCGTCCCCCTGCCGGGTGACGTCACTGCGGGTCTCCAGGCCGGTCAGGATCAGGTCGCCGGCCATCGAGGCGACCCAGGCCTGGCGCAGCGGGTATACGTAGGCGGTGTCGAAGACGGGATTGGGACCGACCATCCGGTCCCGGAGACGCGCCAGCCACCCCGTCTCCTGCGCGCCCAGCAAAAGCGCGGTGGAAAAGAACGTGGCCAGTGTCAGGACAATCTTTTTCATCGCGCAAAATTACGAAATAATCAGGTACGGGGAGCCGACAGATGCTACTTATTGTCGGGATGCACGTAGCGCGTGCCCGTCTGGGCCTTCACGGCGTCGACGAAGGCCGGGGCGTAGGCCGGCGAAGTCCGGCGCCCCGCCACCACGACGCCGCCCTCGCTGGGCTGCATGGTCTGGTCGTTGTGCTTGACAATCAGCAGCTTGGCGAGCTTGTCCCAGCGCTGCATCATCCGCTCCGTGTAGGCCTCGGTCTTCGCGGTCAGGTACGCGGTGCGCTCGCCGGGCGTCATCTCGGCGGCGCGCTTCTCGACCTCCTTCTGGTCCTCGGCGTAGTAGTCCTCCAGCTCGGCCTGGGCCTCGCGCAGGTCGCCGATCATCGCGCTCCAGCGCGGATAGACCATGTTGGCGACGAAATTGTTCATCCAGAAGGCGCTCTCGGTGCTGAACTCGCGGATGTTGTTGTTCTCGCGGCGGAACGGGGCCGGGATGCGGTCGATGCCGCAGTAGGCCGGCACGTAGGCCACCATCGTGGCATCGTCCATGTTGAAATACGTCACCCCGCCCACGGCGTCGGGCAGCCAGGAACGCATCTGGCAGACCATCGTCATGCCGCTCTGCTGGCAGCCGATCGGGCGCTCGCGGAACATCTTGGTGCCGTCGCTGCTCTCGAAGTTGACGGGCTGGTTGCGGTAGGGCGAGGCCCAGGGACCGGCGCTCACGTCGGCCGTCATGTCGAGGGCCGTGCCCTCATAGTGGTCGCGCATGTCGGCCATCAGGTCGTGCACGGAGACCTTCTCCTTGGGCGTGATCCAGAGCGGCAGGTGGTCGCAGACCTCGGTCTGCCCGTTGATGAAGGGCAGGTAGGCGTCCATCTCCGCCGGGTCGGAATGGTGGCGGAAGAAGCTCCACACGCGCGCCTCGCAGTAGCGGATGCTGCTGAAATCCAGCGGGCCGTAGGCCTCGCGGAAGCTGAAGTCCGCGTCGCTGCCGGAGTAGTAACCCATCTCCCGGGCGAAGGAGATCACGTCGGCGGAGTACATGCACACGCCGTCCACGACGCAGAAGCCAAGCTTCTTGTCGGCCTTCTTCGCCTGCGGGAACTGCCGGATGCGGCTCGCGTTGGCGTAGGCGCACACGGCGTCGTCGGGGACGCGCATCGCCACCCACACGGCGCCCTTGCGGCCGGGCCCCTTGCCGATCAGCTCCATGATCCAGGCCTCGTCCTTGTCGCACACGGCGAAGGACTCGCCGGTGGTGTTGTAGCCGTACTCCTGGACCAGCTGGTGCATCACGGCGATGGCCTCCCGGGCCGTCGTGCTGCGCTGCAGCGCGAGGTCCATCAGGGTGAAGTAGTCCAGGTAGCCCTCCGGGTTGCGCAGCTCGCTGCGGCCGTCCCAGGTGGTCTCGACGATGGTGACCTGGTTCTCGTTCATCAGGCCCACCACGCCGTAGGTGTAGTCCGCCTGCGCGACGTAGCGCGCCGGCGTGTCGGGGCGCCAGCCGCGCAGGGCGATCATCTCGCCGGGCGCGTGGCGGCCGGGTGCCGAATAGGACAGGGGGGAGGCGAAGCCGAAGCCGTCGCAGTTGTAGGTGCACATCACGCTCCCGTCGACGGAAGCAGCCTTGCCGACGATCAGGTTGGTGCAGGCGTCGGCCGGGGTGGAGAGCAACAAGCCCGCCGCAGCGAGTGTTGCCAGGAATGTAGCGGTTCTCATCACAAAAGGTTTTTACTGCTACAAATATAAAAGATTGGCGCGAAAAAACCGCACCTACCGGCGCCCGAGTCCGATTCCGCTCAGCCAGAGGCCCAGCCAGGTGAGCCCCGCGTTGATCAGCAGCAGCTCGAATCCGATGCGGTAGCCGCCCAGCCACGCTTCGCTGTGCGCCGACAGGATGTAGCAGAGCACCGGGGCCAGCACGCAGATGACGGGGACCCAGCGGTCGCGCACGCGCCGCCGGGTGAGGATCCCGAAGAAGAAGAGCCCCAGCAGGGGACCGTAGGTATAGCCCGCGACGGTATAGATGGCGTTGATCACGCTCCCGTCGCGGATGGCCCCGAAGCCCAGGATCACCAGCCCCAGCACGAGCGCGGCGCCGGCGTGGACGCGCCGGCGGGTGCGCAGCAGCCCAGCCTCGTCCTGCCGCGCGTCCGCATGCAGGAAGTCCAGCGTGAAGGTGGTGGTGAGGGCCGTGAGGGCCGAGCCCGAACTGCTGAACGCCGACGCCGTGAGCCCCAGCACGAAGAGCAGGCTCACCACGGGCGGCATGAAGGCCCGCCCGGCGGCATCCGTGCCGCAGGCGATGGTGGGGAACAGGTCGTCCGGCCGGGCGACCTGCAGTCCGGTCTGCCCTGCGAAGCGGTACAGCAGCACGCCCAGGGCGAGGAACAGCAGGTTCACGGGGATGAACGCGGCGCCATAGCTCATCATGTTGCGCTGGCTCTCGCGCAAGGTCCGGCAGGAGAGGTTCTTCTGCATCATGTCCTGGTCCATGCCCGTCATCGCGATGGTCGTGAACATCCCGGCGAGGAACTGCTTCCAGAAGAAACGCGTGTCCCGCCAGTCGTCCAGGAACCAGACGCGGCTCATCCCGCTGTCGCGGATGGCGCCGCACATCGCCCCGAAGTCCAGTCCCATGCTGCGCCCGATCACGACCGTGCAGATCACGACGGTCGCGATCAGCGCCAGGGTCTGGAGCATGTCGGTCCAGACCAGCGAGCGCACCCCGCCGCGGAAGGTGTAGAGCCACGTACAGAGCATCGTGGCGGCCACGTTGACCCAGAACGGGATGCCCAGCGGTCCGAACACCACCAGCTGCAGCACGATGGCGGTCAGGTACATCCGCACGCCGCAGATGAGCAGCTTGGACAGCAGGAAGAACCCGGCCCCGGCGGCGTGGCTCCAGGTGCCGAACCGCTCCTCCAGGTAGCTGTAGAGGCTCGTGAGGTTGAGGCGGTAGTAGAGCGGCAGCAGTACGTAGGCGATCACGGCGTAGCCCGCCACGAACCCCACGGCCATCTGCAGGTAGGACCACTGCGAGGCCTCCACCATGCCGGGCACGGACACGAAGGTGATTCCGGAGATCGAAGTGCTGACCATGGCCACGGCCACGGCCCACCAGGGCGACTTGCGCCCGCCGCGGAAGAAGTCGGCGCTGCCGCCGGCACGGCGCGCGATGCGCCACGCGACGGCGATCACGGCGGCCAGGTAGGCGGCGACGATCAGCAGCAGGACGGCAGGCGACATCCTACAGGCGGAACAGGAACCCGAAACCGAACGGGAAATCGTAGTAGTCCATCAGGCCCTTCGCCCCGTATCCTCCCACGCCGAACCCGGCGTGGAAATCCAGCGCGAAGACATCCGTGATCCACCAGTCATACTCCAGGCGGGCGACCAGGAAGGTGTCCCAGGACATGCCGACGGCCGGTTTGTAGCGGAGCGAGAACCCCAGTCCGCCGTAATCCAGCCCGGCGCCGACGCAGAAGGTCGGCACCACGCTCTCCTCCCACGACCGCGGGAAGGAGGCGATGCCCACGTCGCCCAGGATGGAGACGCCGCCCTTGTTGCCGAAGCGGTACTTGAACTGCGTGGTGTTGCGCCACTCGCACAGGGTGCCGAAATACTCCGTCCCCAGCCCCACGGCGAAATACGGGAAGCGGCTGTCCGCGACGTTCCAGTTGCGCGAAGCCGCGACGCCCATCGCCGCCGTGGCGCCGACGGCCGTGGCGGCCATGCCGACCAGCAATCCCTGGTCCTCCAGCGGATAGAGGTCCTCGATATAACGCCCGTAGCGGTAGTAGCGCGGCAGCGGGAAGAGCGGCACCCAGTCCAGGAAGACGAAGGCGTAGTCCTTTCGGTTGACCTCCCGGAATCCCCGCCCGTGCAGGCGTTCGAAGTAGATCTTGCCCGGCTGGGGTGTCAGGGTGCCCGACCAGGACTTGAACACGCGTCCGTACTTGTCCACGGCCGTGAGGCTGTGGCGGACGGGCGTGGTGTCGACGCTCAGCGTGCCCGGAGTATCCAGCTCCGGCTGCGCGGCGAAGGCGGCCGTCACGTCGCCGATGTATTCCTCGTCGATGTAGATGCGGATGGGCACGAGGTCCTGGTCCGGGGTCCAGAAACAGATGGACTGGGCGGACGCGGCGACCGGCAGCAGCAGGAGCGCCGCCGCCAGCAGGGACCGGAATCGAAGGTTCTTCATGGGGCTTCTCGAGTTTTGCGCAAAGGTACTGCAAAATCCTTTCCAATCCGAATCCTCCCGCGCGTACTTTGCGCGAGACGTTCCATCGCCATGGAATGTTTGATGGTTCTGATAGAATTTGTATCTTTGCCGTTTCCATGGATGATTTGATCAAAGATATCGCCGCACAGGAGTACAAGGAAGGCTTCGTGACCGAAGTCGAGCAGGAGTACGTGCCCAAGGGTCTCAGCGAGGACATCATCCGGCTGATCTCCGCCAAGAAGGGAGAGCCGGACTGGCTGCTGGAGTTCCGCCTGGGCGCCTTCCGCAAGTGGCAGACCATGACCCCGCCGCAGTGGGGTCACCTCAAGCTGCCCCCGATCGACTTCCAGGACATCATCTACTGGGCCGCGCCCAAGCGGGCGGAGGACCGTCCGGAGGAGATCGACCCCGCCTTGATGGAGACCTTCGACAAGCTCGGCATCCCGCTGCGCGAGCGCGAGGTTCTCGCGGGCGTGAAGCCCAAGGGCGAGGTGGCCGTGGACGCCGTGTTCGACTCCGTGAGCGTCACGACGACCTTCCGCAAGACCCTGGCGGAGAAGGGCATCATCTTCTGCTCCTTCTCCGAGGCGGTGCGCGAGCATCCCGACCTGGTGCGCAAGTACCTGGCGAGCGTGGTGCCCGTGGGCGACAATTTCTACGCGGCGCTCAACTCCGCCGTCTTCTCCGACGGGTCTTTCTGCTACATCCCCAAGGGCGTGAAGTGCCCGATGGACCTGTCCAGCTATTTCCGGATCAATGCCTCCGGCACCGGCCAGTTCGAGCGGACGCTCATCATCGCGGACGAGGGAGCTTCCGTGAGCTACATGGAGGGCTGCACCGCCCCGATGCGCGACGAGCACCAGCTCCACGCCGCCGTGGTGGAGATCATCGTGGAGAAGGACGCCGACGTCAAGTACAGCACCGTCCAGAACTGGTATCCGGGCGACGCACAGGGCCGCGGGGGGATCCTTAACCTCGTGACCAAGCGCGGCATCTGCAAGGGGACGGGGTCCCACCTGTCCTGGACCCAGGTCGAGACGGGCTCCGCCATCACCTGGAAGTACCCGAGCACCATCCTCAAGGGGGATTACTCCTCCTCCGAGTTCTACAGCGTGGCCATGACGAACAACTGGCAGCAGGCTGACACCGGCACCAAGATGATCCACCTGGGCCGCGGCACCCGCAGCCGCGTCGTGTCCAAGGGCATCTCCGCCGGCCACAGCGAGAACAGCTACCGGGGTCTCGTGCAGATGGGCCCCGCGGCCGACGGTGCCCGCAACTATTCGCAATGCGACTCGCTGCTGATCGGCAGCACCTGTGGTGCGCACACCTTCCCGGTGATCCGCAACCAGAACCCCCGGGCGGTCGTGGAGCACGAAGCCACGACGTCCAAGATCAGTGAAGACCAGCTCTTCTACTGCACCCAGCGCGGCATCGCCCCCGAGGACGCCGTCGCGCTCATCGTGGGCGGCTACGCCCGCGAGGTCCTCGCGCGCCTGCCGATGGAGTTTGCCGTCGAGGCGCAGAAATTACTTTCCGTTTCCCTTGAAGGCGCTGTCGGATGAGCTGGGTAGAGATCGTTTCGGCCCTGTTGGGCCTGTCCTGCGTGTTCCTCGCAGGCCGCAACTCGAAGTACAACTTCTGGGTTGGCTACATATATAACATTTTCCTTTTCGTGCTCTTCTGGCGGCAGCACCTCTACAGTGCGATGCTGCTCCAGCCGGTGTCCTTCGCCATCAACGCCTACGGCCACTGGCGCTGGACGCACCCGCGCGAGGAGGAGCGCAGCGCCGCCGACGCGGCCCGCCTCAAGGTGGGCCACATCGAGAAGGAGCAGTGGCCGGGCCTGGTGCTGATGGTCTGCGTGTTCGGGGCCGTCTGGGCGATGTGCCTGGACTGGCTGCCCGTCAAGTGGCCCGCGGTGTTCCAGCCGGACCCTTCGCCGTGGCTGGATTCGTACCTGCTGATGTTCACGCTGCTGGCCCAGTACCTCAGCGCCCAGAAGTGCTGGGAGTGCTGGATCGTCTGGCTGATCGTCAACGCGGCCAACATCGTGCTGTACATCAGCTCCGGCCTCTACCTGATGCCGGTCGTGAGCCTGCTGTACCTGGCCAACGGCATCTGGTCCCTGATATCCTGGAAAAAACTCTACAACAAGAATGAATAACAATCTGCTGGAAATCAAGAATCTCCACGCCGCCGTGGACGGCAAGGAGATCCTCAAGGGGGTGGACCTCACGATCCGCCGCGGCGAGGTGCATGCGGTGATGGGCCCCAACGGGGCCGGCAAGAGCACGCTGGGCGCCGTCCTGGCGGGCCGGCCGACCTTCGAGGTCACGGCCGGCAGCGTGCTGTACGACGGCCGCGACCTGCTCGCGCTCAGCCCGGAGGAGCGCTCCTGGGCGGGGCTCTTCCTGAGTTTCCAGTACCCGGTGGAGATCCCCGGCGTCAGCATCACCAATTTCATGAAGGCGGCCGTGAACGCCCGGCGCAAGGCGCAGGGGCTGCCCGAGCTGACCCCGGGCGAGTACCTCAAGCTCCTCAAGGAGAAGATGGCCTTCGTGCAGATGAAGGGCGAGTTCGCCCGGCGCGAGGTCAACGTGGGCTTCTCCGGCGGGGAGAAGAAGCGCAACGAGATCTTCCAGATGGCGATGCTGGAGCCTACGCTCAGCATCCTCGACGAGACGGATTCCGGCCTCGACGTGGATGCGCTGCGCATCGTGGCCGAAGGCGTCAACCGCCTCCGCACCCCGGAGACGTCCGCCATCGTGATCACGCACTACCAGCGCCTGCTGGAATACATCGTCCCGGACGTCGTCCACGTGCTCAAGGACGGCCGCATCGTGCGGACCGGCGGCCGCGAGCTGGTGGACCTGATCGAAGAGAAAGGATACGAAAGGATCGATGGATAACAGGGTCTATGTCATCGGACGCGACAGCGTGCCGCAGTTCCTCCGGCTGGACGCCGGGGAGGAACTCTGCATGACCCTGGTCATCCTGCCGGGCACGGACGCCCGCCTGCAGCTGGAAGTGGACCTCTGCGGTCCCGGCGCCTCGCTGGACCTCGGCGGCCTGTACCTCTGTCCCGGCGCCGAGCGGGTGGACCTGCAGGTGCTGGTCCGCCATGCGGTGGGCGGCTGCACCTCCCGCCAGCTCTTCAAGGGCATCGTGGGCGGGACGGCGCGCGCCGGCTTCGACGGGCTGATCTACGTGGCCCCCGACGCACAGAAGACCCAGGCCTTCCAGGAGAACCATACCCTGCTCCTGTCCGACACGGCCCGGGCCGAGTCCCGGCCGCAGCTCGAGATCTACGCCGACGACGTGCAGTGCTCCCACGGCGCCACGACCGGCTACCTCAACCCCGACGAACTGTTTTACCTGCGTTCGCGCGGCATCCCCGAAGCCGAGGCCCGGCAGCTCCAGATGCAGGCCTTCCTGGCTCCGGTGGTCCGCCGCCTGCCCGACGCGCTAGCCGAAGAAATCCATGCAAGTCTATCCTAACGTCAAGATCAACCTGGGACTGAGCGTCCTGCGCCGCCGTCCGGACGGCTACCACGACATCGAGACCCTGTTCGTCCCGTATTTCGGGATGACCGACGTGCTCGAGATCAACCCTTCCGACGAACTCCGCTTCGTCGCTTCCGACAACGTGACCTGGGATGACGACCTGACGCTGCGGGCCTACAGCCTGCTCAGCGCGGACTTCGACCTTCCGCCGGTGGAGATCCGGCTGGAGAAGCGCTCCGCCGTGGGCGCCGGCCTGGGCGGCGGCTCCGCCGACGCCGCCTTCACCCTGATGGCGCTCGCCGACATGTTCAAACTCGGCCTGGAGGACTGGCAGCTGGCGGACTACGCCGCCTGCCTGGGCTCCGACTGCTCGTTCTTCATCTACAACCGCCCGATGCTGGGCGAGGGCCGCGGCGACGTCCTGACGGACTACGACATCGACCTGTCGGCCTACGAGATCCGCGTGGAGGTGCCCGAGGGCGTGCGCGTGAGCACGAGCGAGGCCTACTCGCGGGTGATCCCGCGCGAGCGGCTCGCCCTGCCGCCGCTGCGCGAGGCCCTGCGCTACCCGGTGGAGATGTGGCAGGACGTGCTCTTCAACGACTTCGAGTCGTCCGTGTTCCCGATCCACCCGGAGGTGGAGCGGCTCAAGCAGCGGTTCTACGCCGAAGGAGCGGCCTACGCTTCGATGTCCGGCTCCGGCTCCGCCGTGTTCGGACTGTTCCGCAAGTGATTTTTTTGTTATATTTGCTCCCGTATTGAAACCGTTATGCCCATGAGAACCAACCAAGAATACAAGAATGCCGCCCTGGACCGCCTGCGCGGCAATTGGAAGCCGGCCGTGCTGGCCACCTTGATCTATGTCTTCGTCGCCCTGATCATCATCGGTGCCTTCGAATTCCCGTCGATTACGCTGGATGTGGAGCAGAACCTCGGCCTCTTCTGCGGCCTGGCCGGCGGAATGGCCCTGCTGGAACTTTTCGTCCTTTATCCGCTGATGGTCGGCTACGAGAATGCCATCCGGCTGCTCTACGAGCGCAGGGACAACGACGTGACGCGCAACATGAAGGACATCACGCTCGCCAACTACGGCCACAAACTCTGGGGCATGTTCCTGTACGGCCTCAAGATCGCCCTCTGGACCCTGTTGTTCTACATCCCCGGCATCGTCATGAGTTTTGCCTATGCGATGACGCCGTACATCCTCGAGGAGCATCCCGAGATCTCCGGCTGGGATGCGAGCACCCGCAGCCGCGAGATGATGAAGGGCCACAAGTTCGACCTCTTCTACCTGTATCTGAGTTTTATCGGCTGGTTTTTCCTGGCCATCCTGACCGCCGGTATCGGCCTCCTCTGGCTGTCGCCGTACGTAGATGCCGCCAAGGCCGCCTTCTACAACGACCTCAAGGCCGAGTGCGGCGAGCTGGCTCCCACCGGAGAATAATCCCATGCCGCAAGCTGCCGGACAGCTGACGGAGAACAGCAGGAGGATTGCCCGCAATACCCTCCTGCTGTATTTCCGTATGTTCGTGCTGATGCTCATCGGCCTGCTCACCTCGCGCGTGGTGATGCGGACCCTGGGCATCGACGATTACGGCGTCTACAACGTCGTGGGCGGAGTGGTGACCGTGTTCACCTTCCTCACGACCTCCCTGTCGGCGGCCATCAGCCGCTACCTGGCCGCGCACATGGGCGCCGGGGACCCGGCGCGCCTGCGGCGGATCTTCTCGACCGGCATCCTCATCCAGCTGGGCCTCGCGTTGCTGCTCGTGCTGCTCGTGGAGACGGCCGGGCTGTGGTGGGTGAACCACCGGCTGGACATCCCGGCGGGACGCCTGGATGCCGCCCGGTGGGTGCTCCACTGCTCGCTGGGCGTGCTGGTGGTCAGCCTGTTGTCCGTGCCCTACAACGCCACGATCATCGCCCATGAGCGGATGTCGGCCTTCGCCGTGATCAGCCTCGGCGAAGCGGCCCTCAAGCTGGGCGTGGCGCTGCTGCTGTATGTCTCGCCCTTCGACAAGCTGGTCAGCTATGCCGTCCTGATGCTCGCCGTGTCCGTGCTGGTGCGGGCGGCGTACGGGTTCTATTGCCGGAGGCATTTCGCGGAAGCGCGCGGCCGGATCGTCTGGGACGGTGCGCTGGTGCGCGAGATGACGGCCTTCGCGGGCTGGAGCTTCTTCGGCTCGAGCGCCTATGTGTTCAACACGCAGGGCATGAACCAGCTCACCAACCTCTTCTTCGGCGTGGCGGTCAACGCCGCGCGGGGCGTAGCCCTGCAGGTCGAGGGCATCGTCAAGCAGTTCGTGTCCAATTTCCTGACGGCGGTCAACCCCCAGATCACCAAGAGCTGGGCGGCGGGGGAGCGGGACTACTGCTTCAGCCTCGTGCACAAGGGGACGAAGTTCACCTGGCTCGTGATCCTCGCTTTCTTCATCCCCGTGCTGGGCGAGGCGGAGCTGTTGCTGGACGTGTGGCTGGGGCCCGACAAGGTGCCGCCCCACGCCGCGGCCTTCCTGCGCCTGACGCTCGTGGGGCTGCTGGTGGACCTGGCGGGCAACCCGCTGGTCACGCTGGTGCAGGCCACGGGGCGCGTCAAGCGTTATTACCTCGTCACGGGCCTGACCTCCTACCTGGGGCTGCCGCTCGCCTGGCTGGCGTTCCGCCTGGGCGGCGGGCCGGCCTGGGCCTATGTGATCTTCATCGCCGTGTACCTGGTGGTGCTGGCGGAGCGGATCGTCTTCGCGCGGCGGCTGGCGGATTTCCCGGTGAAGCCGTTCGTGCGGCTGCTCCTGCTGCTCCTGATGACGGCCTGCTTCGCGCTGGTCTTCCCGATCGTGCTGCGGGGCTCCGGCTGGGCGCCCTTCTGGCGCCTGCTCGCCGGGACGCTGATGGGCTGGGCCACGCTGGCGCATTATGCCTGGTATTACCTGCTGACCGCCGGGGAGCGGGGGTTCGTGCTTCGCAAGGTGGGCCGGTTCCTGCCTGACAAGCTGTTCCTCAAGGCCAAGTACCGCGTGGTCTTCGACCGGCCGCTGTCCGTGAGCGGGCCGGTGCATTTCACGGAGAAGATCCAGTGGCAGAAGCTGCGCGACCGCAATCCGCTCT
The DNA here is from genome assembly GCA_017477245.1 of Bacteroidales bacterium. GTDB lineage: Bacteria > Bacteroidota > Bacteroidia > Bacteroidales > UBA932 > Cryptobacteroides. The sequence goes on from JAFUWY010000026.1 coordinate 15,687, forward strand.
ACCATACCCTGGCGGACAAGGCGGCGGTCAAGCCGTACGTGGCGGAGCGCATCGGCGCGGACCACGTGGTCCCGACGCTGGGCGTCTGGGACCGCCCGGAGCAGATTGACTGGGAGGCGCTGCCCGCGCAGTTCGTGCTCAAGTGCACGCACGACAGCGGCAGCACCGTCATCTGCACGGACAAGGCAGCCTTCGACCGGGAGGCGGCCTGCGCGAAGCTCTCGGCCTCGCTGGCCTCCGACTACTGGCGGCGCGACCGCGAATGGGCCTACAAGGGCCTGCAGCCGCGCATCATCGCCGAGGCGTACCTCGGCGCGGGGCTCGCGGACTACAAGATCTTCTGCTTCGGCGGCCGGCCGGAGTTCCTGTTTGTCGCGACGGACCGGGACAATCCGGCGGAGGAGACGAAGTTCGACTTCTTCGACACGGAGTGGCGCCACCTGGACATCCGCAACGGCCACCCCAACGCCGCGGTGCCGCCCGCGCGTCCGGCGCATTTCGCGCAGATGCTGGAGCTGGCCCGGGCCCTCTCGGGCGACTTCCCGCAGGTGCGGCTGGACTTCTACGAGACGCCCGACGGGCGCATCTGGTTCGGCGAATACACCTTCTACCACTGGAGCGGCTTCGTGCCCTTCGACCCGGACGAGGCGGACGAGCGTCTGGGACAGTATTTCAAGACATGGAAAGGATAGCGATATATACTTGCATCATAAACGATTACGACGAACTCCAGCAGCCCCGTGTGCTGGAGGATGGATTTGATTTCATCTGCTACGTGGGGCGGGGCGCGAAGACGGCGGAACGCGTCGGCGTGTGGGAGATCCGCGAGCTGCCGGAGAGCCTCGGCGACCCGGGGCTGGACTCCCGCTGGCCCAAGATGCATCCGCACCTGCTGCTGCCGGAGTATGAGTGCAGCGTGTGGGTGGACGGCAACATCGGCCTGCTGGACGGCACGCTCTACCGGGCGGCGCGCACCAAGCGCACGGCCGGGGTGAAGTACAGCGGGGTGACCCACCCCGACCGGGACTGCACCTACGAGGAGGCGCGCAAGTGCTTCGACATGAAGTACCTGTCGGTGTTCGGGCTGCTGCGCGTCTGGGCGTGGCTGTGGCTCCACGGGCTGCCGCGCCACGCCGGGCTCAACGAGAACAATGTCATCTTCCGGCGCCACAACGACCCCGATATCGTGGCCCTCGACGAGCTGTGGTGGGACCGCGTGCTGCACCTGAGCCGCCGCGACCAGCTGTCGCTGATGTGGTGCCTGCGCAAGTGCGGCATCCAGCGGGACTACCTCCTGCCGCCCGGCCAGAACACCCGCAACCACCCCGGATTCCGCTACCTGCTGCACAAATAATTTTGCGTAAAGTGTTGTGTATTCCGTTGTTTTGACCTATCTTTGCCGTCCGCTTCTCGGGTAGAAGCAATTTAGGTTACACTTTAAACAAACAGATTCACAATGGCTGTTAAGATTCGTTTACAGCGCCACGGTAAGAAGAATTTCGCATTCTTCCACATTGTTGTGGCAGATTCGCGCTCCCCGCGCGATGGTCGTTTCATCGAGCAACTCGGCTCCTACAACCCCAACACCAACCCGGCTACGATCATCCTCGATTCCGAGCGTGCCCTGGCTTGGCTGAAGGTGGGTGCCGAACCGACCCTCACCGCCCGCCGCATCCTCTCCTACGAGGGTGTGATGCTGCGCCACCACCTCGACGGCGGTGTCGCCAAGGGTGCCCTGACCGAGGCCCAGGCCGACGCCAAGTGGAACGAGTGGAAGGCCGGTCGCGACGCCAAGATCGAGGCCAAGAAGTCCGGCATCAAGAATGCCGCCATCGAGGCCCGCAAGGCCGCCAAGGCCGAGGAAGCCAAGGTCAACGAGGCCCGCGCCGAGGCTATCGCCAAGAAGGCTGCCGAGCTCGCTGCCCAGAAGGCCGCTGAAGCTGCCGCCGCCGAGGCTCCGGCCGAGGAGGCTGCTGAGGCTCCCGCTGAGGCGTAATGCTCCAGATCGCCAAGATCCTCAAATCCAACGGCACCGATGGCGGCCTCCTCATCGGAGTGCGCGACATCGAAGTCGGACAGATCGACCCCCAGGAACCGGTGTTCATCGAATTCGATGGACTGCCGGTTCCCTTCTTTATCCAGGACATCCAGCAGCGCGGCACTTCCAAGGCCGTCATCCACCTCAATGATATCGACTGTCTCCAGGACGCCGAGGAGGTGGTCGGCCGCGCCATCTTCATCGAAGGGGAGTGGGAGGAGGAGGAAGAACTCGACTTCACCGGCTGGACCCTGCTCGACCACGGCCGGCGCGTCGGCACCGTCACCGGCATGGAGCCCATCCCCGGCAATCTCTGCCTGTATGTCTCGCCGTCATCCGCCGGCGCAACCGGCGAATCCCTCATCCCTCTCCACGAAGACCTCATCCTGTCGGTCGACCCCGACTCCCGCACCCTCGACCTCGACCTCCCAGACGGCCTGCTCTAGTCCGTCGGCTCCCTGACTTGCCTCCCCGACGGGCCTCTCTGCCCCGGCCGGCTCTGTGACTTGCCTCCCCGACGCCCCTCTCTTCCCCGGTCGGCTCTGTGACTTGCCTCCCCGACGGCCCTCTCTTCCCCGGTCGGCTCCGTTGCTTACCTCCCCGACGGCCCTCTCTTCCCGGTCGGCTCCGTGGCTTATCTCCCCGACGCCCCTCTCTGCTCCGGCCGGCTCCGTGGCTTATCTCCCCGACGCCCCTCTCTACCCCGGCCGGCTCCGTTGCTTACCTCCCCGACGACCCTCTCTGCCCCGGCCTGCTCCGTGGCTTACCTCCCCGACGGTCCTCTCTTCCCGGTCGGCTCCGTGGCCTATCTCCCCGACGACCCTCTCTGCCCGGCCGGCTCCGTGACGCCCACACAGGTGGACCAGGTCCACTTTCAGATGCCGTACCAGGTCCACCGGATGTGCCCCAGAGGCGCTTCTGAGGCAGGGTTGGTGTACCAGGTCCGCCCCCTGAAATCCGACCTCGTCCACCTGACAACGAAAACTATTGTGACCAAGGGCGCTGAGTCCCTTCTCCGCCCCTGGCAACTGCCGTTTCCTCCTGCCAGGGGCACTAAGACCCTTTCCTGCCCCCGGCAGCTACTGTCTTTTTCTGTCGACTCCCCGGCGGTGGACCAGGTCCACTTTCAGGTGCCGTACCAGGTCCACCGGATGTGCCCCAGAGGCGCTTCTGAGGCAGGGTTGGTGTACCAGGTCCACCCCCTGAAATCCGACCTCGTCCTCCTGACAAGGAAGGAAACCTCCGCCAGGGGCACTGAGCCCCCTCTCTGCCCCTGGCAACTGCTTTCCCGACTGCCAAAGGGTCTGAGGGCCGAAACAAAAAGATGACGGGACTACCGAGCGTTCATAACGTCCGTAAAACCGGGACGTTATGAACGAAAACGGCCGAAAACGTGCATAACGTCCGGATAACAGGGACGTTGTGCACGGTGTGACAATTGTTGCCTATACTGAGTTTGGGGGCAGAGAGACTGTCGGAAGGAACCTGCCGGAGGAGGTTCGGGAAGGCTAAGGCTCTCCTCCAAGCCGAGCGTCAGGTAGCGTCAAGTCGAACGTCAGGCAGCATCAAGCAGGAATTCCACTCTTTCCGGCTCGTCCCCCTCTTTTTTATATACTGCCTCCGTGCAAGCGCGGCCGCCGGGAGTTTTAGGAACTCCCGGCGAGCCACGCTAACCGCTGCGCCGGGTTATGCGCGGCGGTGGTGCACCATCAAAACCAGAACAATAAGGAATCAGAACCTGGTTCCTCTCCGCAGGGAACAGCCACGCCCGGTTATGCGCGGCTGTGATTCGCCCGCGCCGAACCATCACTGAAATGTTTAGCTTCTTTCTATCCCTCTCTATCAAGAGCGTGATGAGCAATCAGTTGACACTGAGCATTTTATGAAATCACTAGTTCCTTCCAAGGGCACCAGTGATCTTCAGTTAATATTCAGCATCAACAATTTGCTCATCACGCCTATGTAGAGGGAGTGCGGCAGGCCGTCGGTTTTATACCCAAGCACGCGTAAAAAATAGTATATTTGCGGTATGGAGGCGCCGCTGGTCAGTATCGTCATCGTGTGCATGAACCGATTGGACAACCTGTATCCCTGTCTGGAGGGGATCCGGGCCCACACGGGCGTGCCCTGCGAGACCTTCGTGGTGGCCTACCGTTTCTCGCCGGAGAACCTGGCGCGGGCGCAGGCGGATTTCCCGTGGGTGCGCTGGATCGTGAGCGACGGGACCCGCGGATTCTCGGAGAACAACAACCTCGCGTTGCGCGAAGCCCGGGGGCAGTACTGCTTCGTCGTCAATGACGACACGCTCATGCAGATGCCGGTCATCGACCGCCTGGTGGAAGATTTCGCCCGGCTGCCGGAGGACGCCGCGGCGGTCTCGCCCTGCATCCGTTTCCCGGATGGGCGGGTCCAGACCTGCGGCCGCGGCCCCTGGACCCCCTGGCGCTATGCGCGGCACTACCTGCACTTGGTTGACGAGACCCGTCCCACGCGCTGGACGATGCAGGAAGGGCTTTTCCGGACCTATACCCTCAACGGAGCCTGCTTCCTGATCCGGACCGACGTCTTCCGGGAGGCCGGATGGTTCGACGAACGCTTCTTCTTCACCCCCGAGGACATCGCGCTGGGGGACCTGCTCAACCGGCGGGGCCGCTCGGTCTGGACGGACGCGGACGTGTCCATCACGCATGTGGCCGGCGGGTCGGTGTCGGCCCTCGAGGCCGCCATCAAGCCGGCGCGCGTGCGGGGCTCGCTGCTCTTCTACGGCGAGCCGCTGCTCCTGAAGCTGTTCATCTGCTGCTTCGAGGCGCTGCGGGTGTGCAAGTACGCCTTCCTGCCGCGCACGCCGCACAATACCCTGATGCGCCGCACGGCCGTGAATGTCCTGCACACGGTCTTCTCCGGCCTCAGTCCCAAGGAAATCTTCATCCGTTTCGCCAATGGCTAACATCCTCGTCGTCATCGTGACCTTCAACGCCCGCAAATGGGTCCGCAAGTGCCTGAAGAGCCTGGAGAAATCCACGCTCCCGGCCGACGTGCTCGTGGTCGACAACGGCTCCGCGGACGGCACGCTGGAGCGGATCCGCGCGGAGTTCCCCGGCACGCGCATCATCGAGACCGGGGAGAACCTGGGCTTCGGCGCGGCCAACAACATCGGCCTGCGCATCGCCCTGGACGAGGGCTACCAGTTCGCCTACCTGCTCAACCAGGACGCCTGGCTGGAGAAGGATACGCTGGAGAAGCTCGTGGCGGCCCACAAGCCGGAGTGGGGGATCCTCAGCCCGATGCAGCTGGATGCGCACGGGCGCCGCGACCGCCGCTTCGACAGGAAGTGCGGCAAGGCCGTCGACGCGGCCCTGCGCGGCTGGCACGACGACCGGCTGGTCGTGGAGGTGCCGTTCGTGATGGCGGCGCACTGGCTGGTGAGCCGCCGCGCCATCGAGACCGTCGGCGGGTTCTCGCCTGCCTTCCGGCAATACGGGGAGGATGACAACTGGATCGACCGGCTGCACTGGCACAAGCTGCATTGCGGCGTGGTGCCGGCGGCGGGCGCGGTCCACGACCGCTCCGACCGCCGGCTGAGCCGCGACAAGAAGCTGCAGCTCAAGTGCATCGCCACCGTCGTCAAGGCCAGCGACCCCCGCCGCAACGGGCGGTGGGTACGCGTGCGCGAGGTGCTCGAGCTCGTGGGGATGGGCATCAAGAACTTCTCGGCCGTCCCCTGGAAGTTCATTCCCGTATTAAAGCAACGCTTCCCGGAACTGGAAGAGTACCGGGAAGCGTCCAGGCGCAGGGGCGCGTTTCTGGGCCCTACTGCGTGATGATGACCCTGAAGGACATGTCGCCGGGGGTGTCCTCCATGTACAGGTCCGAGGTGGTCACGAAGATGTTGACGGTCTGTGCCGACCATTCGTAGTCCGTATAGGTGGAGAAGTAATACTCTCCGCCGTCGGCGCCGGGCGCCGTGTTGACGCGCACGACGGGCAGCGGCGTCCAGATATCGTCATTCTCCGTCTCGCCCAGGAAGCAGCGTGACACCTGGACGTTCCCGTTCCTGACGACATGGTTCGTGATCGCCGGCACATCCAGCGTGACCGTATAGTAGCCGTCCCCGGCACGCCATTGGCTGTTGCGGACATCGTAGTCGTACATGGTCATCTCCGTGCCTTGCACGTAGACGTCTTTGGAGCATCCGGCGAGGAGCAGGCCTGCCGAAAGCGCGAGGAATAGGATTTTCAGGGATTTCATGATCGTGTTTTCCGTCATTGCTGACAAAAAACAGGCCACGATCGCAATCCCAATAAATGGGGATTGAAATAACCGCGCCAAAATGCCATCTTTGCACCTTGGATAACAGGCAAAAGATGACACTCAGAGAACTTCCTGTCGGCGGCAGCGCCGTCATCCTCGCCGTCGGGGGCGAAGGAGCCCTGCGCCAGCATTTCCTGGACATGGGCCTGATCCCCGGCGCACACGTCAAACTGGTCAAATATGCTCCGTTCGGCGACCCGATGGAGCTGCGCGTCAGCGGCTACGCCCTGACGCTGCGCCTCGCCGAGGCCGCGCAGATCACCGTCGAGCCGGCGGAGGACCTGCCCGAGGCGGACAACGACCTGGCCGACGACCGGTCCGTTCATTCCGTTGATCCCGACGCCCATCCGGGCTTCGGCGAGGCGGGCAAGTTCCACGACAAGAAGGAGGAGGATCCGCTCCCCGGGGGGACGGTGCTGACCTTCGCCCTGGCGGGCAACCAGAACTGCGGCAAGACCACCCTCTTCAACCAGCTGACCGGCTCCAACCAGCACGTCGGGAACTTCCCGGGCGTGACGGTGGACCGCAAGGACGGCGTGATCCGCGGGTTCCCGGACACGCGCGTCACCGACCTGCCGGGCATCTATTCGCTGTCTCCCTATACTTCCGAGGAGATCGTCTCCCGGCAGTTCATCCTGGACGAGAAACCCCGCGGCATCATCAACATTGTGGATGCCGGCAACATCGAGCGCAACCTCTACCTGACCATGCAGCTGATGGAACTGAACGTCCCGATGGTGCTGGCGCTCAACATGATGGATGAGGTCCGGAACAATGGCGGATCCATCCGCGTCAACGAGATGGAGGAGATCCTCGGCCTGCCGGTCGTGCCCATCTCCGCCTCGAAGAACGAAGGCATCGACGAGCTCGTGGACCACGCGGTCCACGTGGCGCGCTACCAGGAACGCCCGGCCCGCCAGGACTTCTGCGACAAGGAGGACCATGGCGGCGCGGTGCACCGCTGTCTGCACGGCATCATGCACCTGATCGAGGACCATGCCGCCCGCGCCGGGATCCCGGTGCGCTTCGCGGCGAGCCGCCTCGTGGAGGGCGACGCCGCGGTCGAGCGGGCGCTGGGCCTGCAGCAGAACGAGAAGGAGATGGTGGAGCACATCATCCTGCAGATGGAGCAGGAGCGCGGCCTGGACCGCGGCGCTGCCATGGCCGACATGCGTTTCTCCTTCATCCGCAAGCTCTGCGCGCAGACGGTCGTCAAACCGCACGAGAGCAAGGAGTACCTCCGCAGCCGCCGCATCGACCGGGTCCTGACGGGCCGGTGGACGGCCATACCTATCTTCGTGGCCGTGATGTCCCTGGTCATCTGGCTGTCCATCGACGTGCTGGGCGCCCCGCTGCAGGACCTCCTGGACCGGGGGATCCAGTGGCTCGCGGGCGTGACCGACGCCGGGATGGAGCGCTGGGGCGTCAGCGACGCCGTGCGCTCGCTGGTCGTCGACGGCGTGTTCGGCGGCGTGGGCACGGTGGTCAGCTTCGTGCCGATCATCATCATCCTGTTCTTCTTCCTGTCCATGCTGGAGGACAGCGGGTACATGGCGCGGGTGGCGTTTGTCACCGACAAGCTGCTGCGCCGGCTCGGCCTGAGCGGCCGGAGCATCGTGCCGCTGCTGATCGGCTTCGGCTGCAGCGTGCCGGCCGTGATGGCCACGCGCACGCTCCCGTCGTCGCGCGACCGCCGGATGACGATCCTGCTGACGCCGTACATGAGCTGCTCGGCGAAGATTCCGATCTACGCTTTCTTCACGAATGCCTTTTTCCCCGGCCACGGGGGGCTGGTGCTGGTGATCCTGTACCTGTCGGCCATCCTGGTGGGCATCCTGGTCGCGCTGGTCTGCAAGAACCTGCCGCGCAAGGGCGGGGCGGCGCCGTTCGTGATGGAACTGCCGAACTACCGCATGCCGGGCGCGAAGAACGTCGGGCACCTGCTCTGGGACAAGACCAAGGACTTCCTGCAGCGGGCGTTCACGGTGATCTTCGTGGCCTCGATCGTGATCTGGGTGCTGCAGAGCTTCGACTGGCGCCTGCAGCTGGTGGAGCCCGGGGACAGCATGCTGGCGGCCATCGCCGGTGTGCTGGCGCCGCTCTTCGCCCCGCTGGGGCTGGGCGACTGGCGCATCGTGACGGCGCTGGTGACGGGATTCCTGGCGAAGGAGAGCGTCGTGGCGACGCTGGGCGTGCTCGACGTGACGGCTACGATGACGGCGCTGACCGCCGTTCCGATGCTGGCCTTCTGCCTGCTCTATACGCCGTGCGTGGCCGCCATCGCCGCCGTCAAGCGCGAGCTCGGCGGCAAGTGGGCCTTCGGAATGGTCGTCTTCCAGTGTGTGGTGGCGTGGGTCGTGGCCTGGCTGGCCTATCTGGTGGCGGGACTTTTCTTCTGATGCCATGAACCTGCCGACCCTCATCGTCCTCCTGATCGTAGCCGTGGCGCTGTTCTTCGCGGTGCGCTCCTACGTGCGCGCCGGCCGCCGCGGCGGCTGCAGCTGCGGCTCCGCCGGCTGCAGCGGCTGCACGGGCGGCCCCGGATGCCCGCATTGCCATCCGACGAAGTGACGCACCGGCCTGGATTCCAGTGACATATAGAAACAAAAAAGGGCAGGTTGGACATTCTGGGAGGTAAATATAATTCGTTGCGAAGCAATTGTTTATGGAGATCATTAGTGATATCCTCAAGAGCCAGTAGAGCCCTTTAATGTTCTTGAAGGCTATTTTACCACCTATCTGTTTTACCTAAAAGACAAACTGTCAGGCGCCATTGGTTGCCTGCCGAAACACAAAAGCACCACTCAAACAGCTCTCCATCACCCAAAGAGCCCAGCATAGACGATATAAAACCGAGGGGATAGGATAGAGCGCCTTGTGGCACAGTCCGTTATTCAACTACGGAAGACACCCTTAACACCTTCGGTAGTGGCTGCGGACTTTTTCGACTATGCCATTGCGGAGGCGCTTATACGCCTTCACTTTGACAAACCTTTCTACCCCCATCCTAATGGAGTAGAGAACGAATCTTGGTCTTGTCCTTCTATTCATAAGATTATTAATTTGTTAGCGTAAGGACAATTACTCTCTCGTATCAGCACCTCCCCTCGGTAGAAGAAAAAGAAGACGGACATCTATTAAGGGTAGGTGTCCGTCTTTCAAAGTTTTCTAACAAATCTTAATCTTATGATAATGCAAAGATATGAAAAAAAAGACAACCTCCAATAGAAGTTGTCTCTTTGTGCGGCAGGTGAGACTCGAACTCACACAGGCCAACGCCCACTACCCCCTCAAAGTAGCGTGTCTACCATTTCACCACTGCCGCAGTTCTACTTTGGGACTGCAAAAATAGGGAATATTCTGATAAACGCAAAAATTTTTTTCTTATTTTTGTATGGATATGGACAAGTTTTCCAGTAATATGAAGGTTGCGGATCTCGTGGAGGCCAACTATCGCCTGCTCGGCGTGCTGGCCCGGCTCGGGATCGACGGGTGTTTCGGCGAACGGACGGTCGCGGATGTGTGCGAGCAGTCCGGACTGGATCCGGATACGGTCATCCTCCTGTGCGAGGTATATTCCACGCCGGGTTTCAGGCCCTCGATGGAGGTGCTGCGCCATGCCCACGTGGGGGATGTCCTGCGCTACCTCCACCAGTCGCATGACTACTACCTCAGCCAGGCGATCGTCGAGATCGAGGAGTCGATCGAGTGGCTGCTCTCGCCCTGCTCGGCGCGGCAGCAGCAGGTGGTGTGGAATTTCTTCCGGGGCTACAAGACCGAGCTCAAGAACCATTTCGGCTTCGAGGAGCAGGAGGTGATCCCGTATGTGCAGGGCCTGATCATCGGCCAGCGGCGGGAGGGATTCTCCATCGACCGCTTCGAGGAGAACCATTCCAATATCGACGAGAAGCTCTCCGACTTCAAGAACCTGGTGATGAAGTCCCTGCCGGATGCCTGCGACCGGCGGGCGCGCATGACGCTGCTGTTCAGCGTGTTCGCGTTGCAGGAGGACCTCAAGTGCCATACCTATATCGAGGACAACATCCTCGTGCCGATGGTGCGGCTGCTGGAGAATCCGGGCCGGGCCCATGACCGGGCGGTCGCTGACGCTGAGCCTGCCTTCGAGCGCATGGAGCTTTCCGAGCGCGAGAAGGAGATCCTCGTGAGCGTGGCGCGCGGCTTGATCAACAAGGAGATCGCGGACCTGCACCACATCTCCGTCAATACCGTGATCACGCATCGCAAGAACATCACCCGCAAGACCGGGATCAAGACGGTCCCCGGCCTGACGGTGTATGCGATCCTGAACAACCTGATCGATATCAATTCCATCGAATAGCATGCTGAAGGTCGAGGCGCCGACGGGCGCAAGGGAAATCCTGCTGCACGCCTGCTGTGCACCTTGTTCCGGAGCCATCCTCGAGTGTCTCCGGGACAGCGGGATCGCGCCGGTGGTCTTCTTCAGCAATTCGAACATCTGGCCGCGGGAGGAGTACGACCTGCGGCTCTCCGAACTGCGGCGCTATGCCGCCTTGATGGGCGTGGAGCTGGTGGAGGATGCGTACGACCACGCGGCGTGGCGCGAGGCGGTGCGCGGGCTCGAGGACGAGCCGGAGCGCGGCCGCCGCTGCGCGGCCTGTTTCCGCTTCCGCCTCGCCCGCGCCGCCCGGTACGCCGCCTCCCGTGGCCTCCCGGTCCTTGCCACGACCCTCGCGTCCTCCCGCTGGAAGGACCTTGACCAGGTCAACGAAGCCGGAGAATCCGTCTGTGCAGCAGTCGCAGCTTCGTTCCGCGGCAGCCAGCCTCCGGAAACGTCGGTGGTCTTCTGGTCGCAGAACTGGCGGAAGGGCGGGCTGCAGCCGAGACGGAACGAGATAGTGCGTGAGCAGTGCTTCTACAACCAGAACTGGTGCGGCTGTGAATTTTCGAAACGTCAAACCCTTTAATATTTACCAATTATGTTAGCTAAAATCATCTACATCCTCGGCATCGTCCTGGCTGTCTGGTGCGTCCTGGACATCTTCAAGACCAGCAAGTACGGCATCATCGGGAAGATCCTCATCTCCGTCCTGGTCCTCGCTTTCAGCTGGGTCGGGTTCGCCGTGTACTATTTCCTGCTTCGCGGCAAGATCTAGTCCGATATCGTTTCTCGCAGAAAAGCGGGGTTACTGTGGGTAAATTCCCCCACAGTAACCCTCTTTTTTGCGACACACGCAAAAAAATCGATAATTATTTATTGTTTTTCGATAACATTCGCTATCTTTGCCTGCCCGCTATTTTGTACTGCCTGGCAGAAGATTTTGGTTAGATTCTTGCAGAAATAAAAATAATCACTACCTTTGCAGTGTAATAGTTCAATAGTACACTATATGCTGATCGAACTCAAAGACGTCAACAAGACTTACAACAACGGCCAGCCCCTCCATGTCCTGAAGGGGATCGACCTCTCCATAGACCGCGGCGAATTCGTCTCCATCATGGGTGCGTCCGGCTCGGGGAAGTCCACGCTGCTCAACATCCTGGGCATCCTGGACAACTACGACACCGGCGAGTACTACATCGACGGCCGGCTGATCAAGGGCCTGACCGAGAAGCAGGCGGCCGACTACCGCAACCGCATGATCGGATTCATCTTCCAGTCGTTCAACCTGATCGGCTTCAAGACGGCCGTCGAGAACGTCGAGCTGCCGCTCTTCTACCAGGGCGTCAGCCGCCACAAGCGCCACGAACTGGCGATGCAGTACCTGGACAAGCTCGGCCTGACGGACTGGGCGCACCACTATCCCAACGAGATGTCCGGCGGCCAGAAGCAACGCGTGGCCATCGCCCGGGCGCTGATCACCAACCCCAAGATCATCCTCGCGGACGAGCCCACGGGCGCCCTCGACTCCAAGACCTCGGAGGAGGTCATGCAACTGCTCTCCCGGCTGAACCGCGAAGAAGGCGTCACCATCATCGTGGTCACGCACGAGAGCGGCGTGGCCAACTGTACGGACAAGATCGTCCACATCAAGGACGGCATTATCGGCCAGATCGAAGACAACCGCGAGCACCACGCCTCGGTGTTCGGCACCAGCACCATCATGAAATGAGAGACGTCTTCATCGAAATCTGGGAGAGCATCCGGCGCAACAAGCTGCGCACCTGCCTCACCGGCTTCGCGGTGTCGTGGGGCATCTTCATGCTCATCGTCCTGCTGGGCGCCGGCAACGGCCTGATGAATGCCTTCATGACGGGCAGCGAGGACATCGCCACCAATACCATGCAGGTCGGCGGCGGCTGGACATCCAAACCCTACGACGGGCTCAAGGAGGGCCGCCCGATCTCCCTGGACGACCGCGACGTGGCGCTGACCGGCGGGGAGCTCTTCTCCGCCCACGTGGACCAGGTGATCTCCACGGTGAGCACCAGTGTAACCGTCAACTACGGCAAGAAATACTTCTCCGGCACCCTGGAGGGCAATTTCCCGGCCCGCCGGCAGATGGACAAGATCGAGGTCCGCTACGGACGCTTCCTCAACGAGAAGGACATCCGCGACCAGCGCAAGGTCGTGGTCCTGTCCGAGACCCAGGCCGAGAACCTGCTGGGCGGCACCACCGCCCGGACGGGTGCGCGCATGGGCCGGCGCTCGCTCGGCGCGCCCAAGGAGACCACCATCGACGTGCGGCCCCTGCTGGGACAGTACGTCCGCATCGGGTCCTTCTCCTACCGGGTCGTGGGCATCACCAAGGCGGACCGGATGAGCGACAGCAACCTCATCTACGCCCCCTTTACCACGGTCAAGACCATCTATGGCAAAGGCCAGGAGATCGATGACATCACCTTCACCTTCCACGGCCTCGACTCCGAGCAGGCCAACGAGGCGTTCGAGGAACAGTACCGGGCCACGGTCAACCTGCGGCACCGTGCGGCTCCTGACGACCGGCGTGCCATCTGGATCTGGAACCGCTTCATGCAGAACCTCCAGATGAACAAGGGCCGGAACATCCTCAGCACGGCCCTCTGGATCATCGGCCTGTTCACCCTGCTCGGCGGGATCGTCGGCGTGAGCAACATCATGCTGATCACCGTCAAGGAGCGTACGCACGAGTTCGGCATCCGCAAGGCCATCGGGGCCGGTCCCTGGGACATCATGAAGCTGATCCTGGCCGAGAGCGTGTCCATCACGGCCTTCTTCGGCTACGTCGGGATGCTGCTGGGCATGCTCACATGCCTGTTGCTGGACAAGACCCTGGGCCAATCCTCGATGTCCGTGATGGACGAGCAGATCTCGATGCTGGTCAATCCCACCGTGGGACTCGACGTCGCCGTCGGCGCCACGGTCGTGCTCATCGTCGCCGGCACCCTCGCCGGCTTGTTCCCGGCCCGCAAGGCGGCCCAAGTCAGACCCATAGAAGCCCTTCGCGCAGAATGAGATTCGATGTAGACAGTTTCCGGGAGATTGCGGATTCGCTGGTCCGCAACAAGAGCAGGAGCCTGCTCACCGGCTTCGGCGTGTTCTGGGGCATCTTCATGCTGCTCTTCCTGATCGGTGGCGGCCAGGGCCTCAAGCAGATGATTACCAGCAATTTCGAGGGCTTTGCCACCAATACGGGGATCCTCGTGTCCTCGCAGACCTCCCTGCCTTTCAAGGGATTCAAGGAGGGTCGCTACTGGCGCCTTTCCTATACCGACGTGGACCGGCTCAAACAGATGATGCCCGAGTTGCAGACCGTCACGCCGGTGATCAGCACCGGCGGCCGCGATGCGGTCTACGGCACCAACACGTCCACGGCCAGCGTGCGCGGCATCTACGCTGATTATCAACGGATCGAGACGCCCAAGATCCGCTACGGACGCTATCTCAACGATGCGGACATCCTGCAGGAGCGCAAGGTCTGCGTGATCGGCAAGCGCATCTACAACGACCTCTTCCCCGACGGGGGGGATCCCTGCGGGGCGTTCATCCAGGTCGGCCCGGTGTACTACCAGGTCGTCGGGGTGGACTACAGCAGCGGCAATATCAGCATCGGCGGCCGTTCGGACCAGTCCGTGCTCATCCCGCTGCCCCTGGCCCAGAAGATCTACAACCGCGGCCGGGATGTGGACCTGATCTGTACGGCCGCCTACTCGGGGATCCGCATGTCGGACCTGGAGCCGCGGATGCGCCAGATCATCGCCCAGCAGCATCAGTTCGACCCTTCCGACAAGCAAGCGATGGTGCTGATCAACACGGAGCAGATGTTCGCCCTGGTGGACAACCTCTTCATGGGCGTGAACTTCCTGATCTGGCTGGTGGGTCTCGGGACCATCCTCGCGGGCGTGATCGGCGTGAGCAACATCATGATGGTCACGGTCCGAGAGCGCACCACCGAGATCGGTATCCGGCGGGCCATCGGCGCCACCCCGCGCGACATCCTCTCCCAGATCATCCTGGAGAGCATCGCGCTGACCCTGGTGGCGGGCTCGTTCGGGATCGTCTTCGCCGTACAGCTGCTGCGCCTGATGGAGAAGATCGTCAGCATGAATCCGGACAATCCTGCGGCCAGCTTCCAGATCGGCTTCGGGCTCGCCGTCGCGGCAGCCCTGCTGCTGACCTTGCTGGGGGTCGTGGCCGGCATGGCGCCGGCGTCCCGCGCCATGGCCATCAAGCCGGTGGACGCCATGAGAGATGAATAACAAATAAGACAACAGATATGAAACGGGTTTTCAAGTACATCATTTTTGCCTTGATTGCGCTGGTCTTTATCGGCACGTTCGTGTTCCTGTTCCGGAACTCCCGCCCCGAGAAGGTAGAGTTCCAGGAGCTGGAGGCGACGGTCATGGACATCAACCGCACCACCGTGGTGACGGGCAAGATCGAGCCGCGCAACGAAGTCAACGTCAAGCCGCAGATCAACGGCATCATCGCCGAGCTCTACAAGGAGGCCGGCCAGCAGGTCAAGGAGGGCGAGGTGATCGCCAAGCTCCGCGTGATCCCGGACATGAATTCGCTGAGCTCCGCCCAGTCCCGCGTGCGTCTCGCCGAGATCAACCTCAAGCAGGCCAAGACGAATTACGAGCGCGAGAAGTCCCTCTACGACAAGAAGCTCGTCAGCGACGAGGAGTACGACCAGGTCCTGCAGTCCTACAACCAGGCCAAGGAAGAGGCGGCGGCCGCCCAGGAGTCCCTGGAGGTCATCCGCGACGGCGTGTCCTCGCGCAATACCACGGGCAGCTCGACCCTGGTCCGCTCCACGATCACGGGCCTGATCCTCGACATCCCCGTCAAGGTGGGCAACTCCGTAATCCAGGCCAACACGATGAACGACGGTACCACGGTCGCGACCGTGGCCGACATGTCCGACCTGATCTTCGACGGCAACATCGACGAGACCGAGGTCGGATCCCTCGTGGAGGGCATGCCGATGCATATCAGCATCGGCGCCTTGCCCGACTACAGCTCCGAAGCCGCCCTGGAGTACATCTCCCCGAAGGCGGTGGAAAACAACGGTGCCAACCAGTTCGAGATCAAGGCGGCCGTCCAGGTGACGGGCTCCGGCCACATGATCCGCTCCGGCTACAGCGCCAACGCGGAGATCGTCCTGGAGACCCTCAGGGAGGTGCTCGCCATCCCGGAGAGCGCCTTGGAGTTCGACGGGGACGACACCTACGTGTACCGCAAGAACGCCGCCGGCGGCTACGACCGCGTGCAGGTGCAGACCGGCCTGAGCGACGGCATCAACATCGAAGTCAAGAGCGGCCTGACCGCCGGCGACAAGCTGCGCGGACCCCGCATCATCAACACGGAGGAATAGCCTATGAGACGGATCCTGACCCTCGCAGCCGCAGCGCTGCTGGCCGGCGTGACCGCCGGCGCGCAGCAGGCCCCCTGGAGCCTGTCGGACTGCATCGAATATGCGCTGGACCACAACCTGACGGTGCGGCAGAGCGCCCTGACCGTGGAGCAGCGCGAGCTGGACCTCAATACGGCCCAGGGCCGCCGCCTGCCCGGCTTCAGCGCCTCCGCGTCGGAGAATTTCTCCTTCGGCCGCGGCCTCACGGAGGACAATACCTATTCCCACTCCAACACGACCTCGACCTCCTTCAGCCTGGGCGGCGACCTGCCGGTCTTCCAGGGTTTCGACATCACCAACGGCATCAAGCTCAGCAAGCTGAACCTGGCCGCGGCGACGGCCAGCCTGGAGAAGGCCCGCGACGACATCCGCGTGGCCGTGGCGCAGGCCTACGTGCAGATCCTCTACAACCAGGAACTGCTCGCCGTGGCGCGCCAGCAGGCGGAGCACGACGCGGAGCTGCTGGAGCAGATCCGCGAGCGGCTGAACGCCGGCAAGGTGAGCGCCGCGGAAGTGTCCGCCCAGCAGGCCACGCTGGCCCAGAGCCGCCAGTCCGAGATCCAGGCGCAGGGCAACCTGCGCCTGGCCGTGCTGGAGCTCACGCAGCTGCTCGAGCTGCCCTCGCCGGAGGGATTCTCCATCGTGACCCCTGAGGTCGGCGACGTCTCGCAGACGATGCTGATGCGTCCGGAGGCCATCTATGAGGAGGCCGTCGCGGTCAAGCCTGCCGTCGAGGCCGCCGAGCTCCAGGTCGACTACGCCGAGCTCGCCATCGCGCGGGCCAAGGGCGCCCGCCTGCCGTCGATCTCGCTGAGCGGCGGCCTGGGCACCAATTTCTACACCAACTCCAAGTACCAGACGTCTTCCTTCGGGGACCAGCTGCGCAACAACTTCAGCCAGTACCTGGGCCTGTCGATGAACGTGCCCATCTTCCAGCGCTTCTCGATCCGCAACAACATCCGCAACGCCGAGCTCTCCTTCAAGGGACAGCAGATCCAGCTGGAGAGCGTCAAGAAGGCCCTCTACAAGGAGATCCAGCAGGCCTACTACAATGCTGTCACGGCCCAGGCGCGCTATGCGGGCAGCCGGGAGTCGGCCGCGAGCGCCCGCCAGCACTATGAGCTGACGGAGGAGAAATACAAGGTCGGCAAGTCCGACGTCGCCGCCTACAACGACGCGCGCAACAGCTGGCTGCGGGCCGAGTCGGAGCACATCCAGGCCCGCTTCCAGTGCCTGTACCAGACGAAATTGCTGGATTTCTACCGCGGTCGCGCCCTCACATTCTGATTTTTGCGTATATTTGTATCTATGAAAAAACTCTTGCTTGTCCTGGCGGCTTCCGCCGCCCTTTCCGCGGGCGTTTTCGCCCAGGAGATCGATCCCGACATCAACCAGATCGCCCTCACGAAGGAGGACTCCCGGTTCCATGCCGACCTGCACCTCGGATTCCCGATGTATTTCGGAACCTCCGCGCTGGTGAACACGACCTACAAGGGCGCCTGGGCCGCATACGAACACCTGCCTGCCGACATCATGGAGTTGGGCCGCGACACGAAGACCACGGATTTCATGGACACGCAGATCGGCCGGAACTTCGTCTACGGACTGGAGATGGCGTCTTTGCACTTCACAGCAGACGGGAGTCCGCTGGACATCAGCCTGGGCCTGCGCTGGACCTTCATGGATTTCACCTTCAAGGATCCCGGCATCACCCTGCGGCCGGTCAATGGCACCTACCTGCCTTCCCTGATCGCGCTGGAAGCCTCGGACTATGACGGCAAGAAGTCCAAGATCCACGCCACGTACCTGGGCGTTCCGCTGCGCTTCACCTTCCAGGCCGACGACGTGCGCGCCTTCGTGGGTGCCAGCGCCGAGTACCGCGTAGGGGGCTACACCAAGTACAAGAACCCGAAACACCGCGCCCCCCACAGCGGCATCTTCAGCCCGTTCCGCGCCACGGTCGAGGCGGGTGTCAGCTACAAGACCCTTGGCCTGTTCGTCAGCTACGGCCTCACCCCGCTCTTCCCGGAGGAGCTGAGCGACGCCCGCACGCTGTCGTTCGGCATCATCTTCGGCAGGTAACATGGCGCTGCGGGAGATCGAACGCAAATTCCTGGTCGCCGGGGACTTCCGCAAGGAGGCTTCCGGCGCCAGCCGTATTACACAGGCATTCCTGAGCTCCGCCCCGGGCCGGACCGTGCGGGTCCGCATCCGCGGCGACCAGGGCTACATCACGGTCAAGGGGCCCGTGCAGGGCCTGACCCGTTTCGAGTGGGAGAAGGAGATCCCCGCCGGCGAGGCGGAGCTGCTGCTGCGGCTCTGCGAGCCCGGGATGATCGACAAGACCCGCTGGCTGGTGCCCGCCGGCGACGGCCGGCACACCTGGGAGGTGGACGAGTTCCACGGCGACAACGAGGGGCTCGTGGTCGCCGAGATCGAGCTGGAGTCGGAGGACGACCCGTTCGAGCGCCCCGCCTGGCTGGGCGAGGAGGTCACGGGCGACCGCCGGTACTACAATTCCTGCCTGATCCGCCATCCCTACAAAGACTGGAAATAAAACGAACAAGATATGGAAAAGAAGACTGTACTCGTGTCCGGCGGCGCCGGATTCATCGGCAGCCACGTGACCGTGGAGCTGGCCCAGGCCGGCTATGATGTGATCATCGCCGACAATTTCTCCAACTGCGACGAGACCAACTACAAGGGCGTCTGCAAGATTCTCGGGCGCGAGCTCCCGATGATCCCGATGGACTTCTGCGAGAAGGCGGAAGTGTACTCGCTCTTCGAGAAATACCCGATCGACGCCGTCATCCATTTCGCCGCCTTCAAGGCGGTGGGCGAGTCCGTGTCGGAGCCGCTCAAGTACTATCGCAACAACCTCCTGTCCTTCCTCAATATCCTGGACGCGGCGAAGCACCAGGGCGGCTGCAACGTCCTGTTCTCCTCCTCGGCGACGGTCTACGGCGAGACGGACGCCCTCCCGGTCACGGAGCAGAGCCCCCGCCAGCCGGCGAAGTCGCCCTACGGCAACACCAAGACCATGTGCGAGGACATCCTGCGCGACAGCGTGAAGGCCTACGAAGGTGTCCGCGGCATCGCCCTGCGTTATTTCAACCCCATCGGCGCGCACCCCAGCGCGCTGATCGGCGAGCTCCCGCGCGGCGTGCCCAACAACCTCGTGCCGTTCATCACCCAGACCGCCATCGGCAAGCGCGAGTGCCTGTCGGTCTTCGGCAACGACTACCCGACCCCCGACGGGACCTGCCTGCGCGACTTCATCGACATCGTGGACCTCGCGAAGGCGCACGTCTGCGCGGTCCGGCGCATGCTGGACGGCGAGATGAAGGAGGACTACGAGATCTTCAACGTCGGCACCGGCCGTCCCGTGTCCGTGCTGGAGCTCATCAATACCTTCGAGCGGGTCAACGGCCTCAAGCTCAACTGGAAGTTCGCGCCGCGCCGTGCGGGCGACGTCGTGGCCATCTGGGCCGACCCGTCGCTGGCGGAGCGGGAGCTCGGCTGGAAGGCGGAGCGCAGCCTCGACGATACCCTCAAGTCCGCCTGGGACTGGGAGAAATACATCGCAAACAAATAGTCGCGTGTACGTCGGTCTGATCAGCGACACGCACGGCGTGTTCAGCGACGGGTTCCGGAAATTCCTGGAGCCCGTCGATGTGATCTGGCATGCCGGCGACTTCGGCGGCGGGATCGCCTTCGCCGACTCGATCGCGGCGTTCAAGCCGCTGGTCGGCGTGTGCGGCAACTGCGACGGCCAGGACATCCGCCGCGAATACCCCGCGCACCAGTATCTCGAGGTCCAGGGCCTGAAGGTCCTGATGACCCACATCGGCGGGTCCCCGGGCCACTACGAAATCCGGGCCCACGCGCTGATCGACCAGTACAAGCCCGACGTGTTCATCTGCGGCCATTCCCACATCCTCAAGGTGATGCAGGACCGCCGCTTCGACATGCTCTACATCAACCCCGGCGCCGCAGGCATCCAGGGCTGGCATGTCGTCCGCACCGCCCTGC
This sequence comes from Bacteroidales bacterium, assembly GCA_017477245.1. Lineage (GTDB taxonomy): Bacteria > Bacteroidota > Bacteroidia > Bacteroidales > UBA932 > Cryptobacteroides. The sequence continues at coordinate 35,883 of JAFUWY010000026.1, forward strand.
GCTTCCGGATCGAGGCGGGGGAGGTCAAGGACATGGAAGTCTTCGAGCTTCCCCGTAGCAAATAGCGTTTTTTACGTATCTTTGTGTCTGTATGGCCACGAAAGCAAAGACCGTTTTTTACTGCACGTCGTGCGGCAACGAGAGTCCCAAATGGATGGGGCGGTGCCCGGCGTGCGGGGAGTGGAACACCATGGTAGAAGCGCCGGTGGAGCCCAAAAAGGGCCCGGCGGCGGCCGGCGCACACGGCGGCGCGCCGCGCTCCGGGCGCCGGCCCCAGCACCTGCGCGAGATCGATTATTCGCAGGAGGCCCGCATCTCGCTCGGCATGGGCGAGGTGGACCGGATCCTGGGCGGCGGCATGGTCCCGGGATCGCTGGTGCTGATCGGCGGCGAGCCGGGCATCGGCAAGTCCACCCTCAGCCTGCAGATTCCCCTGATGTGCAACAACCTGCGCACCCTCTACGTGACCGGTGAGGAGAGCGCGCGCCAGGTGGGCATGCGCGCCCGCCGGCTGGGCGGCGACGACTCCAACTGCTTCATCTTCTGCGAGACGCTGATCGGCGCCGTGATCGAGGAGGCCGAGTCCATGAAGCCCGACCTGATGATCGTGGACTCCGTCCAGACGATGTACACCGACACCGTGGAGTCCGCGCCGGGCTCCGTCACCCAGATCCGGGAAGTGGCTGCCGCGCTGCTGCGCTTCGCCAAGGAGAGCGGCGTGCCCGTGATCCTGATCGGCCACATCACCAAGGACGGCTTTATCGCCGGACCCAAGATCCTGGAGCACATCGTGGACGTGGTCCTGCAGTTCGAAGGCGAGAACCGCGGCTCCTACCGGATCCTGCGGAGCATCAAGAACCGTTTCGGCTCCACCTCCGAGCTGGCCGTCTTCGAGATGACGGGGACGGGCCTGCGCGAGGTCGCCAACCCGTCCGAGATGCTGATCCCGATGCACGAGCAGGGGCTCAGCGGCACGGCGGTCGCCGCGATGCTGGACGGCACGCGGCCGCTCCTCTTCGAGGTGCAGGCGCTCGTCAGTTCCGCCGTGTACGGCACGGCGCAGCGTTCGGCCACGGGTTTCGACGCCCGCCGGCTCAACATGCTCCTCGCGGTGCTGGAGAAGCGCGCCGGCTTCCACCTCAGCGCCAAGGACGTCTTCCTCAACATGGCCGGCGGCCTGCGGGTCAGCGACCCGGCCGTGGACCTGGCGGTCATCTGCGCGGTGCTGTCCTCCAACTTCGACTTCGCCATCCCGTCCGACGTCTGCTTCGCGGGCGAGGTGGGCCTGAGCGGCGAGATCCGCCCCGTGGGGCAGGTCGAGCGCCGCGTGCAAGAGGCCGCCCGGCTGGGTTTCAAGCGGATCTTCGTGTCTTCCTTCGCCAAGGTTGAGGTGAAGCCCGAAGGGATCCGCGTCGTGAAGGTCGCCGACGTGCCGGCGCTGGTCAAGGCCCTATTCAAGTAGTATGGAACTCTTCTTCTCAGACGATATCCAGGATGCCCAGGTCCGGCTGGACCCGGACGAGTCCGCCCATTGCGTGCGGGTGCTGCGCCACCGCGAGGGCGACGAGATCTTCGTGATCGACGGGCGCGGCACGCTCTGCCGCTGCGTGCTCGAACTGGCCGATGCCAAGGGCGCGTGGGCGCGCGTGCTGGAGCGCACGCACGGCTTCGGCGCCCATCCCTACCACCTCACGATGGCGGTCTGTCCGACCAAGAACCTCGACCGCTACGAATGGTTCGTGGAGAAGGCCACGGAGATCGGCGTGGACGTGGTGGCGCCCGTGATCGGCGAGCGCTCCGAGCGTAAGGTCCTCAAGACCGAGCGCCTGCGCCGGCTGGCCCTGTCGGCCGCCAAGCAGTCGCTCAAGGGCGCCGTGCCGCAGGTCGCCGAGCCGGTCGCCGTGCGCGATTTCATCCTCTCCGCCCCCGCCGAAGCCCTGAAATTCATCTGCTACTGCTTCGATGACGTCGAACGGATCCCGATCACGTCCGTCCTCCGCCCGGACGCCGCTGCAGGACGGCCGATCATGATCCTGATCGGCCCGGAAGGGGATTTCAGCCCCGAAGAGGCAGCGCTGGCACGAGAGCACGGCTGGGTTCCGGTGCAGCTCGGCCCCAGCCGCCTCCGCACGGAGACGGCAGCCCTCACCGCCGTCACCGCCGTCTATCTGTTTTCGCTATAGCCTTATCTATAAATAAGTTACATAAACCAACCGTGTCGATTTCGATACGGTTGGTTTGTATAACTTCCTGCCAATCAGGTAATTCCTAAAAACAGCCCTTTGCCTGCTTGCTGCCAATCCACCGGCAGCACCATCGCCCAGGTGGGAAACAACCACACCCCACAGAAGTACTCTATGGCACTTCCGTACTTCCCTCTACCCGAAATCCGGGCCATGGGAAACACCCACTCCCAGCAGAAGACACCAGTGTCATACCCGAGTTCCCCTCTGGTCGAAATTAGCGCCGTGGGAAACACCTACTCCCAGCAGAAGCCACCAGAGCGATGTCTTTGTTTCCCATAGGCCGAAATCAGTGTCGTGGGAAACACCCGCCCCCAGCAGAAGTCGCCAGGGCCACGTCTCTTGTTTCCCACAGCCTCGAACAATCGAACATCCGGCGCTGCCAGGGGCGTCAGGACCCTTCTCTGCCCCTGGTAACGACTTTTCCATGCTGCAAGGGGCGCCAGGACCCTTCTCCGCCCCTGGTAACGTCTTTTCCGTGTTGCCAGGGGCGCCGGGACCCTTCTCAGCCCCTGGTAACGACTTTTCCATGCAGCGAGGGGCCCCAGGACCCTTTTCTGCCCTGGCAACTGTTTTTCTTTGTTGCCAGGGGCGCCAGGGCCCTTCTCAGCCCCTGGTAACGACTTTTCCATGCAGCCAGGGGCGCCAGGACCCTTTTCTGCCCCTGGCAACTGGTTTTCTTTGATGCGAGGGGCGCCGGGACCCTTCTCAGCCCCTGGTAACGTCTTTTCCGTGTTGCCAGGGGCGCTGGGGACTCTCACTGCCCCTGGTGGCCACTTTTCTTTTTCCCGAAGCCGCCGTGAAGGGAAAGTCGGGAGGGAAAACCGGGTGTGAAAGTCAAGAGGGAAAGCCGGGTGGACCAGGTCCACTTTGAAGGCCTGTACCAGGTCCACCACCCCTGCCTCAAAAGCCCTTCAGAGCCACACTTGGTGTACCTGGTCCACCCCCAGAAAGAGGACCTGGTCCACCAGAGTGTGATGACAATCGCTGTCGGAGATGCCAGGATCCTTCTCTGCTCCCGGTAACGTCTTTTCCGTGCTGCCAGGGCCGTTAGGACTTTTCTGTGCCCCTGGTAGCCGGACTCTCCAACCGCTAAAGTACTGGGGACCGAAAATGAAACCTGAGCGGACTGATGAGCGTGCACAACGTCCGAAAAACAGGGACGTTATGAACGAAAACGGCCAAAAACGTGCATAGCGTCCGGAGGATCGGGACGTTGTGCACGGTACGACAACGACTCCGTCTGCTGAGTTCATTGACAGAGGCTATCGGAAAGTACCTGCCGGAGGATAGGATAGATTAGGTCAGGATAGGTCAAGTCGAGTCGAGTCGAGTCGAGTCGAGTCAGGATCAGATATGATCCTCATCCAGGCCGACGGTCAGGTGGCGTCAAGCCGGATTTCCGCCTTATCCGGCTCGACCTGTCATTATTTGGGGAGATCGAGCCGGATTCAGGCCTTTTCCGGCTCGACCTCTTCGCCTGGTAGCCTGCCGCCGGGCAAGCGCGGCCGCCGGGAGTTCCCAAAACTCCCGGCGAGCCACGCTAACCACCGCGTTTGGTTATGCGCGGCGGTGGTGCACCATCGAAACCCATCATCTTCGGAGTAAATACCTGACTCCTCCCCGCAGGGAACAGCCGCGCCGCGTATTGCGCGGCTGTGATTCGCCCACTGGCATCCCATTTCAAATCTGATCTGCTTCCTTCCCAAAAGCGTGATGAGGAACTATCTGATTATCAATAAAAACGAAAATCTCTAGTCCCTCCGGGAGGTACTAGAGATTTCATAAAACATTTAATATCAACTGTTTGCTCATCACGCCCACGAAGGAGTAAGATGTCAGGGGGCGGGGTATGGTTAGATGTATGGTTGGGTGCATGGTTGAATGAGTATTTGGTCTATGAGCTACGATAAGAGGGCGATTCACCGCCGCGCATAACCAGGCGCGGCGGCTCACTGCGGGTCCTGTTTCTGAGCCGGGAGACAAGAGGTTGGTCGAAGTTGGGGCACCGCCGCCGCTCAATACGCAGAGCGGCGGCTGCCGGAGGATCCGGACGAGCTTTTGGGGCTCGTCCGGACCTCCGTCTGCCCGGAACCATGACGGAGGAGATCCGGAACCATGAAGGAGGAGGTTCGGAACCGTGACGGGAGGAAAACCTCGTAACGGTCCGGGACCATGACGGGCGGAGGCGGTGTTGACGGATAGGTTTTCTTCATGAGTCCTGAAAGCGGCGAACTTCAGCGGCTCAGCGGCTCAGGGGGCTCAGGGGGCTTAGGGGCCTCAGGGCCTCAGGATCTCCACTTCACCGCCCAGGCCGAGTTTGATGATCTGCGAGGAGCGGCCCGTGGCGCCGGCGCCGAAGGATTTCGGCACGACGTAGTCCACGGCCGACTTGATCTCTTCGGAGATCTCGTTGAAGTCCTGCGGGGTGGGTTCTCCGGAGATGTTGGCCGAGGTGCTGACGAGCGGCCGGCGCAGGCGGCGCACCAGCTCGCGGCAGAAGGCGCCGGCGGTCAGGTTGCCTTGCGGGGCTTGTCTCGGGGCGGGGGATTCGCCGGTCGGGCCGGCGAATGACGAACGAGAGTCAGCGGATGAGGTACGGGATCCGGCAGGGCGGGAGCCGGCGGCGGGTGCAGGTGCGTCCGCGTCGGGGACGACGGGGATGCGGATCCCGACGGAGCCGTCGGCAGCGACGGCGTTGGGCGCCAGGTACTGCGCGCCCGGGTAGATGAGGGTCATCGGGGCGTCGTTGACCTCCACGAGGTCGATGGCGATCGAGGGGATCTGCCGGATGTATTTCGCGACCATGTCGAGGTCGCAGGCCAGCAGCACGAGCGACTTGGCCTCGCTGCGGCGCTTGATTTCGAACACGCGGGCGACGGCCTTCTCGTTGGTGGCGTCGCAGCCGATGCCCCACACGGTGTCGGTGGGATAGAGGATCACGCCGCCTTCGCGCAAGATGCGCACGGCTTCCTGGATAATCGGAGTACTGTCCATGGTTCAGAGTTTGTCCTGGTCAAACAAAATGCCGCGCTTGCGCCACCACAGGATCATCAGCCAGCCGATGAGCATGCCGCCGAGGTGGGCGAAATGGGCGATGCCGGCGTTCAGGCCGGTCACGCCGGTGAAGAGCTCGATGACCGCGAACACGACCACCATCCACTTGGCGCTGAGCGTCACGGGCGGGAAGAGCAGGGTCATCTTGGACTCCGGGAAGATCATCGCGTAGCCCATCAGCACGCCGTAGATGGCGCCGGAGGCGCCCACGGTCGGCGTGAACTTGATGGCCTCGATCCGCTGGAGGGCGGTGGCGTTGCCGAGCGCCGCCCCTTCCATGTAGGACTGCATCTGCCAGTATTCCACCCCGAAGTGCAGGGCTACGGCCCCCAGGCCGCAGACGAAGTAGAAGAGCAGGAACTTCTTGGGTCCGATGTACCGCTCCACCACACTGCCGAAGATCAGCAGGGTATACATGTTGAAGAAGATATGCCAGAAACCGCCGTGCATGAACATGTGCGTGACCACCTGCCACCAGTGGAAATACTGCGAGGTGGGGTAGAACAGCGCGAAGGTCCCGATCATGAAATCTTCGTTGACCAGCGTCGCGAGGAAGACGATCACGTTGATGATGATCAGGTTCTTGGTCACGGGCGGCAGCGAGGCGAGAAATCCCCCGCCGCGTCCGTTGTTGGAGTAATAATTGAATGCCATGTGTCTTTGTCAGAATCTTTTGTCGATGTCGCCGATCGGCGCGATGCTCACGATGCGCCGCCCGCCCGGGGTGAGTTCGGCGTTGTCGCTGGCGAACAGGGTGTCGATGAGCCGCTGCGCCTCCTGCGGGGAAGTGAGCGGGTCGGCGTGCGCGGCGCCCAGGGTGGCCAGTCTCTCCGCGAGCCGCTGTTGCATCATCTCGGGCAGCGCCTGGCCGTCGTCGTCGAGGATGACGGCGAGGTCGCGCACCAGCTGCTCGACCTTGCCGGGCTCGCAGCTGTAGCCTTCCGGCACGCCGTTCACGACGACGGCGTCCGTGCCGAACGGGGTGATGTCAAAGCCCAGGCGCGAGAGCATCTCCGCGTTGTCCTCGAAGAGGAGCCGCTGCGGGGCGCCGACGGTCATCTGGACCGGGAAAAGGGCGGTCTGCGTGACGTGCGCCTCCCGGACCAGGGCGCGCAGGCTCTGCTCGTAGAGGATGCGCTCGCGGGCGCGGGCCACGTGGACGATCATCACGCCGGAGGCGACGGGCGTCAGGATGTAGCGGCCCTGGAGGATGAGCACGCGCCCGGTCGGGAGCGTCTTCTCCTCGAAGAGCCGGCCGTAGTCCTCGTGGTGGTCGACGTGACGGCTATAGTCGTAGGCCGGGGATGCCGGGGTCGCCGGGGATGCCGGACGCGCGGCGGGCTCCGGTGCCGTATCCGCCGTGCGGAAGGGGTCGTAGTCGGGGTCCGTCTCGATCGCGGGCATCTCCACGCCCTTGTACTGCTCGAAGCTCTTGCCGAGCTGGGGCAGCTCCACGGCGCCCTCGGTGTTGAAGTCGATGCTGGCGCCGAAGCTGTTGCGCCCGAGCGTCTCCTTGACGCAGGCGTACAGGATCTGGAAGATGACGGAGTCGTCCTCGAACTTGATCTCGGTCTTGGTCGGGTGGATGTTGACGTCGATCCCGTGCGGGTCGGTCTCGAGGAAGATGAAATAGGAGGGGGTCACCCCGTCCGGGATCATCTCCTCGTAGGCCTTCATGACGGCCTTGTGGAGGTAGGGGCTGCGGAAGTAGCGGCCGTTGACGAAGAAGTATTGGTTGCCGAGGGTCTTGCGGGCCGTGTCCGGACGGCCCACGAAGCCGTGGACCCGGATGACGGAAGTCTCGACGCTGAGATCCACGATGTCTCCGGTGACGCTGCTGCCGAGCAGGTCCAGGACGCGGAATTTCAGGGATTTGGCTTTCTTGAGGACGTAGATCTCGCGGCCGTTGTGGGAGATGCTGAAGGCGATCTCCGGGCGCGTGAGGGCCACGCGGGTGAACTCTTCGAGGATGTGCTTGAGCTCGACGTTGTCGCTCTTGAGGAACTTGCGGCGGGCGGGGGTGTTGTAGAAGAGGTTGCGCACGGCGAAATTGGACCCGACGGGCGCGGCCACGGAGGCCGTCTTCATTTCCCCGAAGGCCCCGAGGCGCACCTCGAAGGCCGTCTCGTCCTGCTGGCGCCGCGTCCGGAGGGTGACCTCGGCGACGGCGGCGATGCTCGCCAGCGCCTCGCCGCGGAAGCCGTATGTGAGGATCTGCTCGAGGTCCTCGGCGGTCGCGATCTTGGAGGTGGCGTGGCGTTCGAAGCAGAGCACGGCGTCCACGGGGCTCATGCCGCAGCCGTTGTCGATCACCTGGATGAGGGTGCGGCCCGCGTCCAGGATGACCACGGACACCTGCGTGGCGCCGGCGTCCACGGCGTTCTCCATGAGCTCCTTGACCACGGACGCAGGCCGCTGCACGACCTCGCCTGCGGCGATCATGTTGGCGATCTGTGCCGGAAGGACTTTCAGCTTGCCCATCCGCTACAGCAGGGAGTAGAACTTGGCGATGTACCAGAGCACGACGACGACGAGGATCAGCGTGATGATGCCGATGATCGTCTGCGCACGGCGCATCGGGGTGCGCGTGCGCGGGCCGTCGCGGAATGCGCCCTTGATGTAGGAGCCGGGGACGTAGGTGCCCTCCTTCTTCTCCTTCTCCAGGGTGCCGTCCACGGCACCGAAACGCCGCTTGCGCTCTTCCTCCTCCGGATCATAGTAGATCGGCTTGTAGTTGAATACCCGGTGTTCGTTCTCACCGAAAAAATTAAATAATCCCATAGTCTACAAATGTAACCATTTTTCTTTACATTTGCAGCGATATGGAATTCAGAATAGGACAAGGATACGACGTGCACGCGCTCGCGGAGGGCCTCCCGATGTGGCTCGGCGGCGTGCAGATTCCCTCGCAGACGGGCTTCGTGGCCCACTCCGACGGCGACGTGGCCATCCACGCCCTGTGCGACGCGCTGCTCGGCGCGCTCGCCCTGGGCGACATCGGCCACCTCTTCCCGGACACCGACGACCGGTGGAAAGGCGTGGACAGCAAGAAGTTGCTGGCCGCCGTGCTCGACCTGCCGGCCCTGCGCGGCTGGACTGTCGTCAACGCCGACATCACCATCGCGCTCCAGGCTCCCAAGCTCGCTCCCCACATCGATTCCATGCGCGGGACCCTCGCCGCCGTGATGGGGATCAGCCCCGCCCGGGTGAGCGTGAAGGCCACGACGACCGAGCGTCTGGGGTTCGTCGGACGCCGCGAGGGATGTGAAGTTTGGGCAATTGTGCTGATTGAGCGAAAATAATTTTGCAAATTAGCAAAAGTGTTGTACATTTGCAGTCCCAAAACCGAAAGGCACGGGATTGACACATTGAGATGTGGTGTAATGGTAGCACTACAGATTCTGGCTCTGTCAGTGAGGGTTCGAATCCTTCCATCTCAACCATGGTACGGCGGGGTAGCTCAGCTGGTTAGAGCGTCGGATTCATAATCCGGAGGTCGTGGGATCGTGACCCACTCCCGCTACTTCGCAACAAACAAATATCCGATATATCACTCCGGCGCATACCTGCGGCGGTTTTTTCTTTTTTATCACTTCCCGTTGAACGCGCGGGCGCGCTCTTCGCTTTGCTTGTCGTCCAGGTGGCCGCCGTTCTTGATGATGACCTTGTAGGTGAAGGTTTTGGTCTGCCCGGGCAGCAGCGTGAAGCCGGGTGTGCCGGTGTAGCTGCGGTCCATCTGCTTGCCGCCCAGGTTGTTGACGGCGAACAGACCGTAGCCGCGGGCGTGCGACCAGGCCGGGAAGTTGGGATTGTCCTTCGAATCGATGATGAGGATCGAGATGTCGTCGCCGTCCTTGGTGCCGTCGAGCCGGGTCCATTCGGCCCGCTTGGACCAGGCTTCGTCGCCCTGGAATCCCAGGCTGTTGGTGTACAGGCCCGTGACGCCGTCCATGTTGACGGTTGGCCCGTCGGCGGGCCTGCCGTCGGCGTCGAGGTATAGCACCGGCTTGTCCGAAGGCTGCTGGAAGGCGCGGTCCACCCGCAGCCCGAGCATGCCCTCCTTGTCCTCGCCGAAACGGACCGTGTCCACGGCCGTCAGCAGGGCCGTGCGGACGATGGTGCGCTCGTCCCGGGAGCCGCCGAAGGTGTAGGTGGTCCGCTCCGTCAGGAGTACGTGGCCCGTGTGGTCGACCCAGTCGGACAGGGTGACCAGGCGGTCGCCCTCCGCCGACGCGATGCTGCGGAGCAGCACCGTGCCGTAGGCGGCCTGGCGCTCCGCCGGGTGGGCGTGGTAGTTGTTCCAGAAGTCGAGGCCGTTGACGTCGCCGTGGTTGAACCACAGCCCGCTGTGGTGCGGATGGTCCACGCTCTCGAAGGCGCGGGGCGCCCGCGGGAAGCCCCGCGTGATGTCCACGCCGGAGGCCGTCAGGATGGGCCAGAGGATGGGCTTGCGCTCGTCTTCGGGGTAGAACAGGGTCGTGAAGGGCTTGCCGCCGACGCGGATCTCCACCTTGCGGGCGGCGTCGTCACGCTCGAAGGACACAGAAGGGGCGGAGCCGCAGGCGCACAGCAGCGCGGCGGCCGGCAGCAGGGACAGGATCAGGCGTTTCATGTCCCAAATATACGCAACTTTCAAGGGAATCCGGAATCTTTTTCGTATCTTGCGGTATTCCAATTTGAAACCGCATGATGAAAAAACACGTTCTCCGCATCGTGGCGGTGCTCCTGCCGCTGCTGCTGGCCCTGCCGGTTCCCGGCCTGGCCCGTCACAAGAATTTCACGGTATCGGTATACGTCCGCGCCTACGAGGTCCAGAAGATGAAGGATCCCGCGTGGCTGGAGTCCACCTGGAAGGTCATCTCCGACCAGCTGGACGTGGACAAGATCTACCTGGAGACCCACCGCGACCTGCTGATCGTGGATGACGAGACCCTCGAGAAGGCCAAGGCTTTCTTCCGGAAGCAGGGCATCGAGGTGGCCGGCGGCATCACCTACACCATCGACGAGTCCAACGAATTCGAGACCTTCAGCTATTCCGACCCGAAGGACCGGGCGATGGTGCGCCGCATCGCGGAGCACACGGCCAAGCACTTCGACGAGTTCCTGCTGGACGACTTCTTCTTCACCTCCAGCAAGAAGGACGTGGAGATCGAAGCCAAGGGCAACCGCAGCTGGACCGAGTACCGCCTGGACCTGCTCAAGGAGGCCGGGCAGAACCTGGTCGTGGGCCCGGCCAAGGCCGTGAACCCGAAGGTCAAGGTGATCATCAAGTATCCCAACTGGTACGACCATTTCCAGGGCCTGGGTTTCAGCCTGGAGGACGGCCCCAAGATCTTCGACGGGGTGTGGACGGGCACGGAGACGCGTGATCCGGCGGGCGACCAGCACCTCCAGAATTACCTGAGCTACAACATCATGACGTACTTCGAGCACATCTCCGGCGGTCGCAACGGCGGCGGCTGGGTCGACTCGGGCGGCATCAACATGAGCATGGACCGCTATGCCGAGCAGCTGCACCTGACGGCCATCGCGAAGGCGCGCGACGTGATGCTCTTCGCCTGGAACCAGCTCGTGGACGTCAAGCTCAACCCGCGCTTCCGCGCCCCCTGGCAGGGCACGGGCACGAGCTGGGACTACGATGCGATGGCGGCGCCGTTCCGGAAGGGCCGCCAGACCGTCACGCCCACCACGATGGCCCGCATCGCCGACGTCGTGCTCCGCCAGGCGGACGAGCTCGTGGGCAAGCTGGGCAACCCGGTGGGCATCTGGTCCTACAAGCCCTACCATTCCCTCGGGGATGATTTCCTGCAGAACTACTTCGGGATGATCGGCCTGCCGATGGACATGTATGCCACCTTCCCCGAAGGGAGGAAATCCGTGATCCTGACGGCGCAGGCCGCCTCCGACCCGGATATCGTGGCCAAGATGGAGAAGCAGCTGCGCAGCGGCGGCGACGTGCTGGTCACGGCCGGCCTGGTCAAGGCCATCCCCGACAAGATCGCCGACATCTGCGAGCTGCGCGTGACGGACCTCAAGGCCCTGGTCGACGATTTCGGCCGCTACGGCAAGAGCGGCCGCGAGATCCTCATCCCGCAGATCCGCTACATGACCAACGACAGCTGGGAGGTGATCAGCGCCGGCCGGCCGCTGAGCGGCGGCGTGTCCGGCTTCCCGCTGCTGCACAAGGCCCTGTACTCGGGCGGCTACCTCTACGTGCTGGCCGTCCCGGACGACCCCGGCCAGCTCTACGACCTGCCGGAGGGCGTCCTGAATGAGCTGCTCCGCATCGTCAGCCGCGACATGGACCTCTACCTGGAGGGTCCCGCCAAGGTGAGCCTCTTCCTGTATGACAACAAGACCGTGATCGTGGAGAATTTCAACGACACGCCGGTCGATGTCCGGCTGGTCGGCGGCCCGGCCCTGAAGCTCCTGACGAACCTGGAGGACGGCCAGGTGCTGCCGTTCACCCCTCCGGCACCGGGGAGCCGCGGCCGCGCCCAGGCGCGGGCGGCCCTGACCCTGCCGCCGCATTCCTACAAGGCATTCCGTTACGAGTAGGCCGTCATGAAAGAATCCACCGCTAGTTTCATCAGCAACATGCTGTCCGTCATCCTCGGCATCGTGATCACGTTCGCGGTGCAGGGGATGATCGACCGGTCCCGGGAGAAGCAGGACGTCCGCTCCGCGCTCCAGCTGGTCCGGACCGAGCTGGCCTCCAACATCGAGGACATCTCCATCATGACGGATTACCTGAAGCAGGAGCGGCGCTCCGCGACGTATTTCCTGTCCAACCTGAAAAACCTCAAGGCCTGCCCCGCCGATTCGGTCAGCTTCCACAGCGGGATCATCTTCGCCGATGCCTCCATCACGCTGAGCGACGACGCGCTGCAGCTCCTGAAGATGTCCTCGCTGTTCCAGGGGATCGGAGACATCGGGCTGGGGATGAAGATCATCCGCGCCTATGACAACTGCGCCTCGATCGCCGCGGGGCTGAACCGCCATGTCGAGAACCGCAACGAGAACTTCGAGGAGTCGATCGACGAGGGGTCCGTGGCACAGTTCGCCCAGGGTGGCAACATCAACATCACGGACTATCTCAAGACCCCTTACGGCCTGTATTCCATCCGTTGGCTGACGACCCAGGGCGACGTGGGGCTGCTCACGGACGTCTCGGACATCGAGGCGGCCGTCGAGGCCATCGACGCCTACCTGCAGGGCCGGCGCCGGCGGGCCCGGTAAGCGACAGAACAACAATCAAACGATACAATCATGGTTAAGATCGAGAAAGAGAATCCTTCACGGGTCGTGATCGTCCCGCGTCCGTCCGTACCCGGCAATTCGGACACCACCTCCACGACGACCCAGACCAAATCGGCGCTGGGCGAGGCCGTGAAGAAGATGTCCGAATCCGAGATGGAGGTCCTCCGGATGGAGGAGGAGAAGGTGATCAAGAACGACGACGCCTTGAAGAAGGCGACCCGGATCATCCGGAAGGACTAGCTTCCCCGGCGGGTCAGTCCTCCATCTGCTTTGCGAGCAGCTGCTCGAACTGATCGCGCGGCATCTGCCCGTCCAGGCAGATGAAGGTGACTTCGTCCGCTTCGGCGGCGAGCATCACGAATCCGTTGACGACCTTGTCGCTGCCGACGGTGTACATCCGCATGGTCTGGCCGTCCTCCTTGGCTTCCATCAGGAGTTCGTATTTGCCGGAGGAGATGAACCGCTCCGCGTCGGCGCGGAGCCGGGCGTTGAGGTCCTGGTTCTCGCTGCTGAGGATATACATGCCGGACAGGGCCTGGATGACGGGGGAGAGGTTGACCTTGCCGTCGCCGGTCTCCAGGTCCGGGATCCGGCCGATCATCCGGAACATGGCGGGGGAGATGTAGACGGCGCTGACGCCCTCGGCGTCGGAGTATTTCTGGTAGATGGACTTGCCGTTCTGGGCAAGCGCGGAGACGGTGAGCAGCAGGGCTGCGAGGAGGAGGGTTATGCGTTTCATTTTTCTTGGATCTTGTTGAGGATGTTCTGGGGCATTTCGGCGGCGGAGCCTGCCTTGCGGGCGATCTGCATGCCGTCGCTCATCTTGTCGGAGATGGTCTGGAAGGCCTTCTCGACCTCGGCGTAGGCGAGGTAGGGATCGTCGAAGGTGTCCTGGGGGCCGCGTTCCGGGAGGGTGACCAGCAGGGTCGCGGCCGCGGCCGTGGCCAGGGCGGCCGCAGGCAGGGCCCAGCGGAGCGGGCGGGGCTGCTGCGGCTCC
>JAFUWY010000027.1 GCA_017477245.1 Bacteroidales bacterium
ATAGGTCTCAATCCATTCCGTGTTCAGGCGGATGAAGTCTGCTTTATACTGTTCACTATAGGTTATTATGTCTATCATTTTCCGTGGCTCCTGTTAATATAATCTTTAAATGTTTTATTCAGTTCGCTAAATCAGAATTTACTTGTCTTTCAATTTATGCTTGATACCGTAATTTATGGCGGCAGCTATGGCTACAAGCAATAAACAGATTAATGAAGGGCTCATACAAATTTCGATTTATCAGTCAATAAGTTACGAAAACTTGCAGAGATGAAGCCATGTACTCCTCTATCTCCAGTGTTTCAACTGGGACAAGTGGGTGTCATATAGTGCCCGCCGCTCACTTTCCGGTTGGTTCTCCGGATTCGGCATGTGAGAGACCAGAAAGTCCAGCAGGGATTCCTTGCTTTCGTATGTGAACCGGCCATCGGCATAGCACCATTTGCAGTAATCCTCATTGAGACTGCCGTCGGTCTCGCGACTGATCATCGCATCATCTGACAGCGGCATTCCGCAGCACTGACAATAAAGCGTCCGGGGCGAGCCCAACAACGTATTGATTGATACTCCGAATTCTCGGGACAATACTTTGAGCAACGCTGGATTGGGCTGCGTCATGCCGGTCTCCCAACGGCTTACAGCCTGCCTGGTAACACCGATGCGCTCGGCCATCTGTTCCTGTGTCAGGTGGTTCTTTTCACGCAGATTCCGTAAAATATCTTTTGCTTCCATTGTCTTATCGTCTTGTTTGATGGAGCAAAGTTACGATGTTTGAAAATACGTGTCAAGAAACATGTTGTTGCTTTTTCATCCCTGTTGCTACCTAGAAGACACCGGTGATATTTTTCCGGTGATTAGTTTAACAAGTTCAGCGAATTGTTGCGACCAATGCAAGCCGTGAGGGGGTCAAGACGACCCCCTCACGATAATAATGATGCTGTTTACATAATACACCTTGGCTCAGACTGGTTTGTCAACTAAAGCGTATCGCTTACCTCCGTCTTCTTTGCGTGCTTGAAGTTGATGGTGGTTTTGCCAAAGCGCCAGGTCAGGCCCAAGCGGAACTGGCGAGGATTGTACCAAGATTCGTTGTGCTGATAGTATGTATCCGTATAGGTGTCGCGGACGGGACCGGCATAACGGTTCTGGAAGGGCATAATGGCCGAGACCGACAGGATAAGCCGGTTCTGAAGGAAGCCTTGCCGCAGGCCGAGTGAATACTCATAATCCACGCCGTGGAAGGTGCGCTGCAAGGTGATTTCGCCACCTCTCGCATCTGCAGACGCATACGCCATCGCTCCTTTCCACAGGAATACATTGCCGCTCAGGCTGACATTCCAGTTGATGCCGTCATTCTTTTGATCCAATGTGGGAGCGTAATAATAGTCATAGCCAGCCATGGCCGATGTCTGGAGACTGAACTTGTCGGAGGGATTCCAATTGAAACTGAGCATCTGGTCGATATGATTGTATCTAACGGCATTCTCGTAAGTTGAAACCTTGACGCCATCAGGACTGACCACGGACAGATATTCAATCTTGTTGCCCGTAAGACTGCTATATGTGCGTGCCGCCAGGTCCCATTTGTCCCCGCTGGTGCGATAAGTAAGTGTAACCGCATCAGAAACGACGGTCCGTAGATCCGGATTTCCGTGCATGCGGCTGTAGGGAGACTCTTCGGCGATATAGGGATTAAGATAGCTCACACTGGGCCTGCCCAGGCGACGTGTATAGGATAGTACAAGCGAGTTCTTCTGGTCGATCTGCCAGGCGGCATTGAGGTATGGGACAATGTTGAAGTTGCTGTTGTCGAAGGTGATGTCCCCGGAGGCACTCTTGGAGAGTCCCCGGTTCAAGGTATATTCCAGCCGGGTGCCGGCCTTCAAGGTCAGCTTGCTGAACCTGTACCCATAGCTGGCATAGGCCGCAAAAATGTGCTGCTTGTAGTCCAGGTCGTTTACGTTGGAATTGTCTATGAACCACTCATTCTTGGCGTAGTCCCATAACTCATCCTGGGAATCGGCCACGTGGCTTCGCAGCGTGTATTTGCCTCCTGCCTCAATCTGGTGCTTCTTCAGCAGAGTCGCGAAATAGTCGATCTGGCCGATCTGCTGGATGGTGTGCTCCGTATTGAAGGAGTGCCGGTGATAATCCGGATGGTTCAGGACAGGGTTAACGATAATGTGGTTGTCCGTGCTGTTCGGATTCCCGTCGATGGAATAGCTGAAGGTCAGGATTCCACCATCATTCCGGAATGTCTTCTGGTAAGCCAGTTCGCCGGAGAAGGTGTTATATCGGTTCGTTCTGGCTGTCGGTTCCAGCATTTCGATGGTCTTAATATAGTCTGTATTCCAGAAGGTTTCTGTGATGTCGTAATTACTCTGAATTTTCTGAAAGTTCGACCAGCCGGAGAGCGTTATAAGATTCAGAGAGTCCGGCTCATAACTGGCTTCCAGGGATAATGAACCGATGCGGTAGATGTTATCGCTGTCAAACTCCAACTTTTGATAGTGGTTTGTCTCGCTGGTATAATTCTCTATGTCGGTGACACCGTGAGCTGTTGGATTCGGGAAATACATCCCGCTGGCATTCGCACTGAAGGTGAATTTGCCCAGCTGAGCATTCAAATAGCCGTTTCCGCTCACGCTCCCCATGGCGCTTGCATTGTTTCCCAATGAACCGCTGTAGCCTGACTTTAAGCGTCTGGCCATCACGATATTGATAATGCCGCCGATACCTTCCGCGTCATACTTGACGGGCGGATTAGTGATGACCTGGATCTCCTTTATGGACGATGCCGGAATGGTCTTGATGAGTTGGTTGAAATTCCGGGCCAGCATCCCGGTGGACCGGCCGTTCACGAGCACCTTGTAATCAATGCTGCCATTCAGCAGCACCTCCTCGTCACCATTGATGCTGAGCATAGGAACGGTGCGGAGAATGTCAATGAGGTTGCTGCCTTCTGCCTTGGGATCAGCCTGGACATTATACGTCAGCTTATCCGCATCAGCCGTCACAAGATCACGCCGGACAGTAACAGCTGCCGCCTTCAATGTGTCCCTTCTTTCAGAATAGAATCCCGTTGTGTCCACCTGCTGGGCACCAGCAATCGCCGCCTGCAACACGGCAGTAAGGATAAATAATAATTTCTTCATTGCTTGATTGCACATTTTTCAGCGCAAACTTACAATGAAGGAGCAATAGGCTTGTCAGGAACTCCCTGACATTTGTCTGACAATTGTCTGTCAGCGTTTTTTCAGGCGATACCCGAAGCCGCGGCGGGTCTCAATTTCATAACCACTGCCTTCCAGGGAGGCCTTTAAGTGCCGAATGAGCGAGTACATGGCATCGTCCGTCACCGGCTTTCCGGGCCATAAGGTACGACAGATTTCTTCCTTTGAAAGTTCGCCTTCGGGAGCCGCTTCGAACAGGTCAAGGAGCTGCCGCTGCATGGGGGTAAGCTGTAGCGCCGGCATCATCAGCTTTCTCCGGGTAAGCATCGCGGAGCCGATGAGCCATAATACGGCCATCAGGCTGAATGCGGCGGGCAGCCGCTTGTCGGCAAGACCGAAAACCGAAGCCATGGAAACATCGGCATATCCACGGATGGCGGCATCCTCCAAATGCATAATGTCGCTGCAGATCCCTTTAGGCTTGTCTCCGGGAAGACAATAGGCGATATAGGTGCTGTCCTTGAGGACTGGCAGGGTGAGCTTGTCACGCATCAGGGCGACGGTGTCAGGCGTGATGATTTCGTCCTGCGAACTTGCCAGCGTAGACGACAGAGCCTGGTTCAAATCGCTGACAATAATGTGCCGAGCATTTTTATAGCTTCGCTCACCAGAAAATATAGCGGCGAGGAAAAGCAGGATTACGATGATGGATGATAGCCGATGCTTCATTTATTTTCTATTTTCTACAAAGTTAACCTAAAATACTGATTTAGGTATGACCACTATGTCATATACCATTTGTTTGACGATTTTGTTTTTTTTCTCAACCAATGATATGTGCTTAAACTTCTGATTTGTCACGTGTCGCATTTGGAAAGTGCGGTTTTCCCGTAAAGGGATTTTTCCACCGCAAGGGAAGCGTCCCTGTCGACTCGAAGATGGTCTATTCGTTCATCATGTCACGTCCCAGATATCTTCGTCAAATCTGACGGGCTGATCCGGCTGTTGAAATAGCCGCAATCTATTTCTTCCGGGCCTTGAGATATACCATGGAGCCCTCCTTATGGTATTCCTCCAGGAGATAGTCTTTCTCCAGCCTCTCTTTCAGTGACGCAAAGGTCTCAAAGGGCGGCGTGAACCACCCTTTCCGGGACAGGACACGGTGCATGAGCCAGTCCGAAATCCGGGACTCCCCCTTGATGCAGAAGCAGGCCACCAGGGATCCACCGGACCTGAGGACCCGGTTCATTTCATACCAGGCCTTCTCTTTGTCGGGAAAGACATGGACGCCGTTCATGCTGAGAACCGTGTCGAACGACTCATCAGCGAACGCGAGGGCCCCGACGTCGCCCTGTACGGTCTGGACATTCCCTATCCCTTCTTTTTCAAACCGCTCCCGGGCCTGAGCCAACATATCCTCGCTGTAGTCTAAGCAAGTGATCTCGGCTTGCTTCATCCGGGCGTACTTCCCTGCCGTGAACACACCCGTCCCTACCGGTACATCGAGGAGTTTCCCGGTGAAGTCATCCGGGATATAAGAGAGAGTCTTCGCCGCAATCTTATTGTCGTCTATCCCTCCCCAGAACACATCCATATAGAGGCGGCTCCACCACTTGGAGCGGGTCAGTACGTCATCATAGATATTGCGGGTCTGCCGGTAGGACTTCTGAATCTTGTCGCTCATGATTTCTGTCTGATTAAACCAGAGCAAAGGTAAATCTTTACTATTGCAACCGGATTGCAAAAATGGTTTCGTACCTTTGCCAACGATATGAAAAGACGCTACCTACCCCTGAACATGGTCATGAACGGCCGTTACGCCGTCCTATATGGAAAACTGTCGCCGGAAGAGCAGCAGGACGTCCTGTCCAAAATGGCCGAACTCATCGAAGAGGAAAAGGAGTACGAGGACAAAGGCAACTACGGCCATCTCTGCAACATCCTCCCAACGATAGCCATCGATGAAGCCCTTCAGAAAAACGGGAAGTCAGATGAAGAGGCATTCGAGCTTATTTCAACGCACCCAGACCCTCTGCCAGGGCGGGCAGAAGTGCGACTTCTGCTTTGTCCGACACCGCAAGGGCGAAGTGTGGAAGCGTTCCGAGTCTATTTGACGGCCGTTACGGCGAGCCAATGCCTGGATCTGTCCCGGTGAATGGTTATATCCCGGAATCCTGCAGCGGTGAGATGGGACTTCACCTCATCAGGGGTATAGGTATGCATCCCGTCGATAATCTTCTCCCACTTCTCATTCGTCCCAGACAGGCCGTCATCCTCGTTGACGATCAGGAAGCGCCCGCCGGGCCTAAGGACTCGGAGCACCTCTGCAAAAGAGCTCTCGATCTCTGGCCAGAAGTATATGGTCTCGAAGGCAGTTGCCATGCTGAAAGTTTCATCCGCTAAAGGAAGAGCTGCCACGGAAGCCTCCACCACCTTGCAACGCCCTTCTGCAATGGCCTTACGGTTGAACTTCCGGGACTTGTCGACCGAGACCGTGGAATAATCCACTCCGGTCACCTTACCCCGGGGACTGCGTTCCATCAGACGCCGGAGGTTGGCTCCGCCGCCGCAGCCTATGTCGAGAATCTCTCCTTCATCAGGGACATTACCAAGGTCCAGTCCCCAGTTCGCCATGGCAGCGTGGGACCCGCCATTCATGCCATTAACCATCATCCTGCCCCAGAAGCCCTCCGGCTTCCGGGTATTGCTGAATATCTTGCTGAAGAGTCCCATCTTATTTCAGGAGCTTCGCTGAGTTTTTGTCTGTTTTGCTGCAGAGCCATATGGCCAGGAGTGCTGCCGCTGCCGTCAGGATGATGACTGCGACCAGGTGTCCCGTTGTCTGGAGAGACTGGATACCCTGGGCATATGCCGTTCCCATCTCTTCCAGTGCTCCTTCCTGGTACCACTGCTTGTCACTCCACAAGCGGATTACCCAACCGATATTCCCGACCGCAAGTATGGGATACGCACAGTAAATCCCCTTCTTGGATGGATTGCCGACCAGAGCTCGTACAACGTCCGAAAGGATACCGCCTCCTAGGATGACAAGTTTGGAAAGAAAACCGCCTGCCTCTCCGGTCGCGAGGCAAAAAAGACAGACGAGAAGGGCACAGAATGTCCCAACGCCTAATTTCCGCCAGCGCGCGGCGAGCCAGAAATAAGGACCTGCGGCGAGGATGGCCGCCAGAACAGAGAAGTATGCCCAGCATACTGGATGCAGGAAGCCTGCGAAACAGGAAGCAAAGACGAAAAACAGATAGAGCAGCCCCATCCCGAGGATCCGCCACCACTTTACAACATTCTTTTCCATATCGAAAGCGTTTTTGTTCTTGGCAAAGTTAGGTGGACATCATCATCCTGTCAATCCTAATATGTGGGTAATTTACGACAGAATGTGAGGTAAAAAGGTACATGAATCCTGGCAGCGACATCATGCCGTAGCCAACCATCAATTCGACTTAAAACTTGTTTTGAGTTTCATCTGCGAAGGAGTAGTAGGATTCATCCGTGAGGATGATGTGATCGAGGGATCTGAGGTCTTCCCGGAGGAATCCGGCTGCCTGGGCCGATCCTTTGATCGGGGTGTCGGGTGTCACAACTTTGCGGCGTAAAAGGGAGATGTCACCTGACCGGAGCGGAAGAAGCGGCAATACGAAGCACAGTCCCCTTCCGGTCATCGGCACTGGAAGAGTAGGAAGAAAAACGGGAAAAGTAGGGAGAAAAGTATGAAAAGTAGGGAGAAAATGCTACTTTTGCATTAGAAAAGGACAGGATTATGGCAAAGACGAACCAACTGATCGCTTTACTGGAGCGTTATAAGAAACTCGGGATCGATTCTCAGATAGACTATGAGAAGTTTTATCTGTATTCGATCATCACACACTCGACGGCTATCGAAGGATCGACGGTGACGGAGATCGAAAACCAGTTGCTTTTCGATGAGGGCATCTCCGCGAAGGGAAAGACCATTGCCGAGCAGATGATGAACCTCGACCTCAAACGGGCTTATGAAGAAAGCATACGGCTCGCCAAACTGCATACGCCCATCACCGTCGATGTGTTGAAAAACCTTTCCCGGCTGGTCATGCTGAACACCGGATCGACCTATAAGACCGCACTCGGGGAGTTCTCCTCCGCAAACGGCGACCTTCGGCTCGTCAATGTGACCGCTGGAGTCGGAGGCAGGTCGTACATGAGTTACCAGAAAGTGCCGCTCAGACTGCAGGAGTTCTGCGATTGGCTGAATGAAATGCGTACCCATCCTATGTCCACGGCAGAATGCTATGACTTCAGTTTCGAGGCACATTACCGCCTGGTGACCATCCATCCTTGGGCTGATGGCAACGGGCGTATGGCCAGGCTCATCATGAACCACATCCAATTCGAATTCGGACTGGTTCCGTCTAAGGTTCTGAAAGAAGACAAGGGAGATTACATCAACGCTCTTATCGCAACACGAGAGGATGAGGACATGAGCCATTTCACGGACTTCATGGCCGAAGAGATGGTCAAGACCCTTTCGCTGGATATCGAATCCTTCCTCAAGTCGATGGGAGAAAGTGGGGAGAAAATCGAAAATAGTGGGAAGAAAAAGCTGAAAAGTAGGGAGAAAATACTTGCCCTGCTCAGAGAGCATCCAGAATACTCCGCCCGAAGACTTGCTGAAGAAATCGGAATCACACCGAAGGCTGTCGAGAAGCAGCTGGCCAATCTGAAAGCCGGCGGACTCATCAGGCGCGAAGGTCCTGACAAAGGCGGGAAATGGACTATCTCGTAGAATAAGGCCCTCACCGAAAGATGGGGGCCGTTGTATTCTTGATGAAATAGCATACGGAGCACACTCCCTTTTCGATATGTCGGCCATCAAAAGAAAGGAGGGCTCGGGTTAAAGAAAAAGGAATTGCGCTATGATGTACTGAACCAGTATCTGATAATCGGTTAGTCACAAACCGGCTCTACTTCTCTCGCATCCGGGTTAGTTATTTATTGAGACGTCAGGAAAAACCGTATATTTGCAAAGAACCCATCCCTTATATCCGGCGCTATGGACACCACTCCTTTGTTTGAGTTCTCCGACCGGACTGAGCTACGGCAGTGGCTTGAGGAGAACCACGGTACGACGCCCTTCTGCTGGGTGGCGACGACGCGCGGCAAGGGCCCCAGCCACAGCGCAATCCCCTACCCGGAGGTCGTCGAGGAGTGCCTTTGTTTCGGATGGATCGATTCCACCGTCAAGCGCCTGGATGAGGGACGGCAGGCGCAGCGGATCTCCCCTAGGAAAAGAGGCAGCACCTGGACCATCCTGAACACCCGGCGCTTCACGGACCTGGAGGAGCGGGGGCTGGTGACGGAAGCGGGATGGAAGGCGTTCCGCGAGGCCGGAAAGAAGGAGTTCGTCGCGGAGCGGGACCTGCTGAAGATCCTTCGCTTACTGGACGACAGGGGCATCCGCTACTGGGTGGACGGAGGTTGGGGCGTAGACATCCTTGCCGGAAGGCGCACCCGGCGGCACCGCGACCTGGATATCGATTACGACAGCAGGGAGACCGCGCGGCTGCTCTCATCTCTGAAGGATGCAGGATTCGTCGTGGAGACGGATATGATGCCCGTCAGGATGGAACTGCACCACCAGGAACTGGGCTACCTGGACATCCACCCCTTCGAGCTCTTCCCCGACGGCAGCGCCCGCCAGGCCGACGGGCAGGGTGGCTGGTTCGAGTTCACGCCGGACCTTTTCGGCTCGGCTGTATTCGCCGGGCGCACCATCCCCTGCATCTCCCTCAAGGGACAGCGGCTCTTCCACATTGGCTATGAGCTTCGCAAGAAAGACATCCACGACCTGGACATCCTGTCCGAATTAGACTGAGTCTTTCATCACCATCTATTCATACTTATCAGTTATGGCATTTGATTTCAAGAAAGAATACCGGGAGTACTATCTCCCTCCTCAAACCCCTGTCATCGTGGACGTTCCCCCGATGAACTTCGTCGCGGTCCACGGCAAAGGCAACCCCAATGAAGAGGACAGTGAATACAAGGCCTCCATCGAACTGCTGTACGGGATCGCCTTCACCATCAAGATGAGCAAGATGGGCAACCACCGGATTGACGGTTACTTCGACTTCGTCGTCCCTCCTCTCGAAGGGCTGTGGTGGTCCGAGACCGGCGAGGTGGACTACGGCCGGAAGGAGGATTTCCATTTCATCTCGATGATCCGTCTGCCGGACTTCGTGACGGAGGAAGACTTCGACTGGGCCGTGGAGACAGCGGCCAGAAAAAAGAAGAAGGACTTCTCCAAGGCGGAATTCTTCCATTACGAGGAGGGCAAGTGCGTGCAGTGCATGCACGTCGGATCCTACGACATGGAGCCTGTGACCATCGGTAAGATGAAGGCGCTGGTGAACCAGGAGGGCCTATCCATCGCTATCGACGACAGGAGGATGCACCACGAGATCTATCTCTCCGACCCGAGGAAGACTGCCGCAGACAAGCTCAGGACCGTTATCCGTTATCCCGTGAAATGATGAACAAGGTAAAGATCACGGCTGTCAAGAAGACGGAGTACCCGGACTTGATGGCAAAGTTCGAGAACCCGATCCTCCATACCTGCGATGTTTTTCTGGGACAGAGCTGGATTTCCGCGGACGGGAAGCGTCCCGAGGGCATGTGCGAGTCTGCCTGGGGTTCGATGCGGGAGTTCGTGGAAGCGCTCGCCCGGGGCGAGGGCAACTTCTTCGACGGCTGGATGAAGGACCCCATGAGTGCGATGATCTCCTGCAACGACGGTTTCCGGCCGGTGAGCTTTTATCTGGAAGTGATCGATTGCCCCAAGGTCGACGAGATTCGGCAGCATAACGTCGAGGCAAGGGAAAACCTTCGAAAGAATTGTTCAATGAACGGAGATATCTTCCTGGAAACACCGAGGCTTCGTTTCAGGCCTTGGAGGAATTCCGACGCGGAGGCCTTGTACAAGTACGCCAGGGACCCGGAGGTGGGCCCGCGTGCCGGGTGGCAGCCGCACAGGAACGTAGAAGAGAGCCTGTCCATCATCCGGGATGTCTTCTCCAACGGCCATACCTGGGCCCTCGAGCTGAAAGAGACCGGTGAGCCGGTCGGATGCATGGGTTACTATGCCTTCGGGGAGAGCAATATCGACATCGGCGAGGATGATGCGGAGTTGGGTTACTGGATCGCGAGGCCGTACTGGAACCGGGGACTATGCACCGAGGCGCTCCGCGCGATGGTCGCCTGGTGTTTCAATGTGAAGGGCTTCCAGGTCCTCTGGAGCGATTTCTTTGTGGACAACCCCGCCTCCGGACGCGTGATGGAGAAATGCGGCTTCCGCGACACCGGTGAGGTCAACTGGTGCAGCCACCTGTACAGGGGTGACGAGCGTCCGGTGAAGGTCATGCGGCTGGATTACGCGCTGGACTGAGGTTCCTGAGACCGTCAACAGCCTTCCGGCTCTTTCAGGGATTACAGCGTATCCAGCCGTATCCGTTATCGGCGCGGCGGAGATACGTGGTCCCATGGAGCGTCCAGGTCCCGTGGGAGCCCCAGATGCGGGCTTCAATGACGTTCGTTGCTTTGACGACGGCACGGCCCCCGTCGACGCTGCAGTCAAACTTGGTCACGTCTATCTTGTAATACCGCATCGTCTCATCGGCGATATCCTGCAGCCAGGACTCCTTGCTCTGGGTCGCTCCGCTCATGTGGACGAGCACCAGGTTGCGGGTCTTGAGGGTATTCTTCTTCTCCATACGCTTAGTCCCAGATTTCGTAGTTCTCCATCCAGTCCTTGATCTGCTGGTAGGTCATGTTGAAGTAGCGTTTCTCCTGGTTCAGGGAGGCCATCCTGGCCATTTCTTCCGGACTCAGCTCAAAGTCGAAGACCTCGATGTTCTCCTGGATGTGCTTGGGATTGGAGGATCCGGGGACGGCGATGACGCCGCTCTGGAGGTGCCAGCGGAGAACCTGGTAAGTACTCTTGACGTGGGCCGATGCAGACCATATAGTCGTCGGAGTATTTCTTCACGGTTTCGATCTGGAAAACATCGGCCTCCGGAAGCTGAGACTTGATTTTCTCTACGATAACCTCATTATTTCCTTTGGGAAGGAAGCGGACGCCGCCGTCCACCCAGTTTTCTCCGCGGCGGGAGTAGAATGCGATAAGTGTCTTTGCCATAGTCGTAATCAATTAACTGATGCAAAGGTCGGCAGATTCTCCGGAAGGCTTGTTATCAATTGTTCCGAAAGAATTATCATGAATTCGGAAAACGTACCAGGACTACACCGACAAATCCTTACTTATCGGGATCCGTTGCACGAAGATTTTGATTCTGAGGCCAATCTCTACGGACACTGCTTGATCTACATAATTTCTTTATTCTGTTGTACAGGTCCGCAGAAAATGCGTAGATTTGTGGCCGTTCGATCCCAAGCGCGGGCATGAAGTCTTCGACGAACATGGGCAACTGGAGCCAGAAAAATATTTATAGCATGACGATCAAGGTTATCAACGAGGAGTTTTCCATCTGCAAGTTGAAGGATTACGCTCAGATTGACATCAGTGAACCTTTTGTCTTCACCGGATCGACCGATGAGGAGAAATCCCTGGTCTGCCCTACCCGGCTCGTTCCCTCCGAGCTTCTCGAACGAAGTGACGGTTGGAAGGCCTTCCGGATCGAGGGCGTGCTGGACTTCTCCCTGATCGGGATCCTTGCAAAGATCTCCGCCATCCTTGCAGAGAATGGGATCGGCATCTTCGTGGTTTCCACCTTCAACACAGACTATATCCTCACCCAAACCGACCGGTTCGAGGAGGCGCTGCGGCTGCTCTCCAACGCCGGTTATGGTGTCCAATACGCAAACAGCCGATGAAAGCATTCACCATCCGTCCGGCCCGGCCCGATGAGGCCGGCGTCATCCTCGACCTGATCAAGCAGCTCGCCGTCTATGAGAGATGCGAAAACGATGTCGTCGCGGACGAAGCCACCCTCCGCCAGTCCCTTTTCGAGGAGCGTTCCGCCGAAGTCGTCCTGGCCGAGGAAGACGGGGCGGTCGTGGGCTTCGCCCTCTTCTTCCATAATTTCTCCACCTTCGTCGGTCGGAAAGGAATGTATCTGGAAGACCTCTTTGTTATCCCCGAGAAACGTGGCCTCGGCTACGGGAAGGCCCTCCTGAAATACGTGGCGAAACTCGCCGTGGCGAGGAACTGCGGTCGCATGGAGTGGATCTGCCTGGATTGGAATGAACCCTCTTTGAGGATCTACCGTTCCATCGGTGCCGTACCCATGTCCGACTGGACGGTCCAGCGGCTGGACGAGCAGGCGCTGAAGGCGTTCGCGGAATAGTACTTCGACGCCGTGTCCGACAGGACTGGATGCTCCGTCCACGGAGATGGTCTCATCCGCATCCAGCACGATCGTGACGGAATAGAAAGTCTCCGTGAAAGTGGGATGCCTGCGGATATCTTTCACTTGCCCTCCAACGCTTTGATACACCATGAGAAAGCCGCGGCAAGCCGTTTGTCACCGTCCTGGAAATGGTTTCCGGGATTCCAGGCCAGGGTGCAGTTCTCCTCCCCGAGTTGGGCCTTCAGCAGTTCGTATTCGCTGCGCACGCTGTCGCCCACCCGGGCAATCGCGCGGTTCTTCACATGCTCTTCCTGGTCGCCCAGGCTCAGGTACACCCTTGCGGTCTTTACCGGATGCGTCCCGGCAAAGTCCAGCCAGTCCCGGATCCAGAGCGAAGGCGATGCCGCCGCGATGGCGGCAAATCGATCCGTCTGCATGGATGACCAGAGGGCGAAGAGTCCTCCCAGGGAGTAGCCGCCCAGGATGACGGGAAGATTCCCGTATTCAGCTTCAAGTGTAGGCAGGAGCGAGTCCGTCACATAGCGGAGCGTCTCGCCGGTCCGGGTGCCCACTTCCGGTTTCCGGTTGATGGCATCGTCGTGCCAGGGTGTGAGGTCCAGGTCCCAGTCGAACACCTGGAATGCAGCCAGGACGAAAGGGACTCCGGTCGTCCCGGAGATCAACTCCACGGTACTGTCAAAAATACCGCGCTCATGCCTGCCAAGCGTCTGGACAAGGATATATCGGGGATGAACGGCGTCACTGACGAAGCATTCACGGCCGTCTACAATCATACTTCTGTGGCTCATAGTTTACAAATTTAGCGTTTTTTCCCAAGCGCACGATTCTTTTCGGCCCAGGCTTGAAAACGACCTATGAGGTTTCGCTAAGCCTGGACTCGATCTTGTCGAGGGTATCGAAGAAGCGCTGCAGTTCCTTATGCTCAAGCCGGATCGGCAGAACCGCGGAATTATTGTAAATTTGCAGCGTATGATAACACTGATCATCATCCTGATTACCGCAGGAGTAAGCATCCTGTGCTTTACCGGGAGGCTGGACATCAACGCGTGGGTGTTCAACGCCTACCAGGTATGGCACAGAAAGCAGTGGCACCGGATGCTTTCCTATGGCCTTGTCCACAGCGGCTGGGGCCATCTCATCTTCAACATGCTCACGCTGTATTTCTTCGGGCCCGTCGTGGAGCGGTATTTCGGGGCGGCGTTCGGCACGACGGCGGGAGGCATCCTTTTCGCCGTCCTGTATGTAAGCGCCATCGCGGTATCGACCATCGGCGACCTGCTGAAATACAAGGACGATTACAATTACAACGCGGTCGGAGCCTCCGGCGCCGTGTCGGCGATCCTTTTCACCTCGATCCTCTTCGAGCCGAAGATGGGCATCTACATCTTCATGGTCCCCATCCCCGTTCCGGGCTATATCTTTGCGCCGCTGTACCTGCTCTACTGCTGGTACATGGCCAGGAAGAACATGGACAACATCGGCCACACCGCCCATTTCTGGGGCGCCGTCTATGGCCTGGTATTCCCGCTGCTCTGCAAACCGTCCATCCTGGGCCACTTCCTGGCACAGCTCGGACTCTGAACATTTCCCTATTCCCAGTGCTCCACCTTGGTGACGATGGGCTTGCCGTCGGCATTGATCAGCGGGGTAAGACCTCCGCCGAAGTATATGACCCTCAAATGTACATAAAATCGCAAGATTTTATGTACATTTGAATACGGATTCACCTACAACTAAACCAATTGACATGGACAAACAAGCAAGGATTGACAGGATCTCCATGATGGAGGACCTTTTCGACAAGCTCACCCGCGTGCTGGATGGGCTGGACAAAGCCGTCGGCGCATATGAGGATGCCAGGTGCGACCTCGAGATGCTCAAGAATTACATGGACTCCGGACAATGGAAGGAGGATTATGAGGCGGACGAGGCCGGGCTGCTGCCCGCCTGCCTCAAACGGGGCGTCCTCTCGCAGGACGGCCTGTATGACCTGCTGCAGGATGCCGACAAGATCCTGGCCCGCGCCGGGGAGGTACTCGCCGGACGCTAATCCGCACCGTCCGGGGCTCCGCTTCCGGAAAGACTGATGAACAAACTCTCTTTCATACTCCTTACCCTCTGGCTGCTGGCCTGTCCCTGTGCGGGCCGGTCCCTCTCATCCCGGGTCGTCCACATCAGCACGGAGGCCGGCATGATGCGCATGCGGGTCCTGCAGCCCAAGGAATCCGGCGGCACCGTCCCCGGGATCCTCTGGATCCACGGAGGCGGATACATGCTGGGCGGCGCCTATATGGTCGACATGTCCTGCGGGAAGATGCTGGCCGAGGAGTATGGCGCAGTCGTCGTGTGCCCCAACTACCGCCTGGCCTGCAGGGCGCCCTATCCGGCAGCGCTGGAGGACTGCTACGCCGCGCTCAGGTGGATGTATGACCATGCCGACGAGCTGGGCATCGACCGGGACAGGATCGTCGTCGGAGGCGAGAGCGCAGGGGGCGGCCTCACGGCGGCCATCTGCCTGTATGCCAGGGACAAGGGAGAGATCCCCATCGCCCTGCAACTGCCGCTCTATCCGATGCTGGACAGCGAGGACACGGAGTCCTCTTCCGACAACCATGGACATGTCTGGAACACAAGACGCAACCACTGGGGCTGGAAGCACTATCTGGGCGAAGCGTACGGAACGGAAGAAGTCAGCAAGTACGCCTCCCCTGCCCGGGAGACGGATTATTCGAACCTTCCTCCCTGCTATACCTTCGTCGCGGACGGGGAGCCTTTCTACAGCGAGACGCTCGCCTATGTGAAGCACCTCCAGGACGCAGGCGTAGACGCCAAGGTGGACGTATACCACGGGGACACCCATGCTTTCGACATGCTCAGGCCGTGGCAGGAGCAGAGCAAGGTCGCAAAACGGCGCCTCTGCGATGAATACGAACGGCACATGGCAAGGGTAAAGTCGGGGATGGCTATCGCTTCGGAATGACTACATTCACCCGCTCGACTTCGATCTTCTCCCACACATGCTCCTGGGCGTATGGCTCCTCCGCCAGATAGGCATCCAGCCCGCTCCGGTCGTCGAAATCCATGACGAGCACGGATCCTTTCATCTTGCCGGACTCATCCAGCAATCCGCCGGCGCAGATGACATGGCTGCCCAGCCGGGCCATACCTTCCAGGTGGCGTGGACGGACCGCCATCCTCTTCTCCAGCATGCCTTCACCGTCATAGGCTTTGATAACAAACTGCATAACAGAATCAATGATCAATGAACGGGAACAAAGGTAGTTAAAAACCCGGTTCGTGCACCCGGCGGCGTTGGATTGCTGTGAACAATTATTTAAATTTGACTCGCGAAGTGCGTGCACTTCCATTCAGCATTCACCGACATGACAGAACAAGAGAAATGCAATGCGGGGCTCCCCTACCGCTTCAGCGATCCGGAGATGGTCGCCCGGAAGACGGCGGCCATCCGGGAGTGCGAACGCTTCAACGCCATCGACGGGACCGACTATGCGGCCCAGTATGAGCAGCTTCAGCGGATGTTGGGATCCGTCGGGGAGCGGGTCTGGATCGCCAAGACCTTCAACTGTGACTGCGGGAAGAACATCCATATCGGCAGCGACTTCACCGGCAACCACAACCTCACCATCCTCGACATCCGCGAGGTCCGGATCGGAGACCACGTGATGATTGGGCCGCATACGCTCATCACGACCGTCAGCCATCCTTTGTCGGCAAAGGAAAGACGGGAGTATTATGCATGGGCCAAGCCCGTGACCATCTGCGACGACGTCTGGATCGGCGGCAACGTGACCATCCTTCCCGGAGTCACCATCGGAGAAGGCGCCGTGATCGGAGCCGGCGCCGTCGTGACGCAGGACATACCGGCCCGCAGCCTGGCGGTAGGCGCCCCTGCGCGCGTTGTCCGCACCCTCGAAGAAGAAACCCAGCAACCCAAATGACAAGCCGATGAGACGCATCCTGCCATTCCTTCTCCCCCTGCTCCTGCTGCTCGGCTGCCAGCCTTCGGCGACCGAGAAAGCCATTTCACGGCAACTTCAGGAATTCCCCGAAACCCGTGTTCAGGACATCTACAAGAACTTCTGCCAGGACAATCTGGGGCCGGAGCACCTCATCCCCGATCCCGATTATGCCCGGAACTATCTGAGTACCGAGTTGGCATCGTTCCGCGAAGACCTGGACAGCCTGCGTTACGAAGCGCCGGAGCGGATGTACTATCCCGTGGGTGATGAGGGCAACTACGTGCGCGTCGGCCTCGCCGTGGTACTGAACGGCCTCGTGAGCGAGGAGACCCTCCTGGACGCCTTCGTCCGCAGCGCGAACGAGGGACGCAAAGCCAGCCCGGATGCGTGGGTCGCCAAGTGGAACGGCATCGCCGGAATCCTCCGCCGGGATTTCAGTGACATTCCCGACGCCGAGCAGGATCTCCGGCGGCTCGACTCCCTCGTGAAGGCAGGCGACCTCATCATGCACCACAGCCCGGCTTTCGGAGCCGCCTACCATCCCCATTACCGGATCGTCGCGAAGGATATCTTCGAATCCGAACTCAAACCCCTCATCGACCGCTGAGACTTTCTGTTGGTCGAGTCCGGGATTATCGTTAAATTTGTACTGCTGATAATCAATAGAAACACTGTATACCATGAAATCCTTAGGAGCAAAACCTTATCTTTTCCCGATGCCGACCTATATGATCGGTACGTACAACGAAGACAACAGCGTGGACGTGATGATGATGGCCTGGGGCGGGATTGTCGACACCAAGATGGTAGCCCTGAACCTCGAAGCCTCCCACAAGACGGTGAAGAACCTGCGCGATCACATGGCTTTCACCCTGTCCATCCCCGGGACGGATACCCTCAAGGAGTCCGATTACCTGGGCACAGCCAGCGGCAACAAGTATCCGGACAAGTTCGCTGTGAGCGGCCTGCATGCCGTCGGGAGCGAGAACGTCGACGCCCCGGTAGTCACCGAGTACCCCGTCACGCTCGAGTGCAAGGTCGTGGAATTCCAGGACCAGCCTTACGGCCTCCGCGTCCTGGGCGAGATCGTCAATGTCCTGGCAGACGAGAAGGTCCTCGACGAGAAGGGAAAGATCGATGCCGGCAAGCTGAACGCCTTCGCCTTCGACCAGATGCGGAACGATTATTACGCCATCGGCGAGAAGATCGGGACGGCCTGGCATGAAGGTCTGCCCCTGATG
Source organism: Bacteroidales bacterium (assembly GCA_017477245.1). Taxonomy (GTDB): domain Bacteria; phylum Bacteroidota; class Bacteroidia; order Bacteroidales; family UBA932; genus Cryptobacteroides. The sequence continues at coordinate 17,775 of JAFUWY010000027.1, forward strand.
AAGAAATAGTTTCCCCTGATCTTCGGACGACCGATATGACACTGCTTGAAGCGATGCAGGCACGGCACTCCGTGCGGAAATACAAGGACGCGCCCATCCCGGAGGATCTCCTTACGACCCTGCGGGACAGGATCCGCGAAATCAATGCCAAGGCCGGGCTTCACATCCAGCTCGTGACCGGCGAACCCAAGGCCTTCAGCGGCCTGATGGCCTACGGTTCCTTCTCCGGCGTGAAGAACTACCTCGTGATGGCCGGCAAGAAGGGAGAGGACCTGGACGAGAAGATCGGATACTACGGCGAGCAGCTGGTCCTGCTGGCCCAGACCCTGGGATTGAATTCCTGCTGGGCCGGACTCAGCTACAGCAAGATTCCCGGGACCTATGAACTGGCCGAAGGGGAGAAGATCGGCTGCTACATCGCCCTGGGCTACGGCGAGACACAGGGGAAGCCTCACAAGGTGAAAGACATCACAGAGATCAGCAACGCCAGCGACGCCACCCCGAAATGGTTCAACAAGGGCGCCGAGGCGGCCGTCCTGGCTCCCACAGCCGTCAACCAGCAGAAGTTTTATCTGGAGTACCTGGGCTTCCGGGACTACAGCAAGATCCCCAAGGTGGAGGCCAAGCCTCTCTTCTCGATGGTCGGCTACAGCAAGATGGACCTCGGCATCGTCAAGTACCACTTCGAGCTCGGCGCCGGGAAGGAGAACTTCGAGTGGGCCTAGTCCTGGAGTTGGAATTCAGAGGATGATGCGCGAAGGGAAAAGCTGGACTTCGTAGATCATCCGCTGGAAGTCGACGCCGAATGCGTGCCGATGATCCGCCGATGCCGTGCTGGCGACAGGACGGAAGGATAGCGTGTGAGCATCGGCGGAGCCGGGAAATGCATCCGGTCCGTGACTTCCGTGAGGGTCAGGGCCGGATTATTCAACAGCAGCAGGATCTCATGGACGGCATAATACTCTATCCAGTGCAGGGCGCTCTTGCCGGTGATCTTCTGGCAGATGGCCGATTCGATGATCTCCCATTCGTCGGCCTCCAGATGGAAGACCGGATGGGTCTTGATATACACATAACCCTTGGTCGCCCAGGGTATTGAATATCAAAAAATCTTCCATATCCACGAAAGTACGCAAGGTTTATCGCTTATCAAAATTCCTTGCATTCCCGGGTCATGACGCCGGTGAACTGAGCCACGTGGAAGCGCTGCATGAACGCATCGCACTTGCACAGGAACAGGTAGAAGATATTCAGGCCGCAGCCGCTGAGGCCCTCGCAATGGGCGATGATGTCCCGCACTCCGCGCTGATAGTCAGCGATCTGATCAGCTGAAGCCGTCGCGGGGTATTTGTTGATATTCCTTCTGATCTGGCAGTCCTTGCAATATCCGTTGATGACCATGGGTTCCGTTTTCCTTTTTTTCGATTCCCGAAGGTAGCGATTTTCGGCCGGTGCACCAGCATGTTTCGCTGGAAAATGCGTAAATTTGAGCCATGGAATACCTGTCAAAGCAACGATACGACGAACTCTCAGCTGAGTTGAAGCATTTGATCGGCGAAGTCTATCCCAAAGTGACGGAAGACCTCGCGGAAGCCAGCGCCCAGGGAGACCGGAGCGACAATGCGGGATACCGTGAGGCCCGGCGGATCCAGGCGAAGACCATCAGCCGGATCCGCTTCCTGCAAAAGGTGCTGGAGCACTCGCGCGTGATAGACACCGACGCCCTCCCCAAAGACAAGGTATCCCTCCTGAGCCGGGTCGTATTCACGAACCTCGCGACAAATGTCCGCAGGGAATTCAAGATCGTCAGCCCCCACGAGATGGACATCGCGGCCGGCAAGATCTCGTTGAAATCCCCGATCGGTGCCGCCCTGATGGGCAAGAAGGTCGGCGAGATCGCCGAGGCTCAGGTCCCCTCCGGGACCCTGCGCCTGAGAATCGAAAGCATCACGTTCGACTGATCTCCCCGGATGACGGCGACAAGAAGCGTATCACGGCTTCATTGAACGCTCCGGGATGCCTATTGGCCACGAAGTGATCACCTTCCAGGATGACGAGCTGGGCGCCGGGGATAGACCGGGCGATCAGGCGGGTATGCGCCTCCTTGATCATATCCCTGGTGCCTGCGATCACCAGGGTCGGAGCCTGGATCCGCGACAACTCTTCCGGCCGCACATTGGGATCGTTGACCATCAGTCCCAGCATCTCGGCATTCCTCCTGGCCTCGGGACTTCTCCGCGCAAAAAGCTTTGCGATCCGGTAGCCTATCTCGATCGGGATCTGAACGCTGCGCTTCACGCCCGACGCATCGAGGTTGGCCCCGTTGAGAATCAGTTTCCCGACTCGTTCGGGATGGGCCAACGCAAACACCATGGCAATGTTCCCACCGTCGGAGAAGCCCAGCAGATGTGCTTTCTGAATACCGCGCCTATCCATAAACGCCAGCAGGTCATCCGCGAACTGCCGGATGCTGAACGGAGCGTCGCCGCGAGGACTCTTCCCGTGCCCCCGCGTATCCAAGGCGATCACCCGGAAGTGCGCCGCCAGTGGCTTCATCTGATGCTCAAAGTAGTTGAGATCCTCCCCGTTGCCGTGCAGCAGAATCAGCGGGAATCCGTTGCCCGCTTCGATATAGTGATGCGTAAACGCAGGCTCGGACGGGTCTTTGCGATACATTTTCACATCCCGCGCCATGCCGCTTTTAATCACTTTTCCCGCAATTGTTCCTTCCTGTCGGAAGCCATTTTTCTCCAGCACCCGCCCGGACGCCACATTCTCCGGGAACACCTGGCCGACAATCCTGTCAAGTGCCAGTTCCCGGAAGGCGATCCCGCAGACCTGCCTTACCGCCTCCGTACCGATCCCCTGCGTCCAAAATGGCGTCAGTATCATATAGCCGATTTCCCCGACGGCCTTGTCAACTTCGGCCTTCCGCTCGACGGAGATGCTGCCGACAAGGTCGCCGTCGGCCCAAATGGACCGCCAAATGCCCTCCTTCCCGTCATTCTCCGCAACCATCCCGAGCCACCAGTCCGCATCGGCCTCCGTATAAGGATACGGCATCCGGTCAGACAGGAAAGTCCTGTCCACGGCATTGCATAGCGCCATCAGCGCCGGCTTGTCTGATGTGCTCCAGGTATGAAGGGTGATCGTCATCGGTGTTCAGACTGACTAATTGGAATTCCGGTTCGTTATCTGTCTGATCCAGTCAAAAACCTCATCCAAGGCATAGTCTCCGCTATGGGGGCGGTTCCAGGCCAGGAGGAAATCAACGTCCAGACCGGCGTTCTCCAGTTTGGTAGCGAAAGCGACCGGCACTGGGAAAGACGTGTCGCGGTCACGTGAACCGTGACGAACATACCAATGCGGCGCATTGGTTGCCTTGGGATTGCCCACGAAATTCATCGGATTCATCAAGAAAACATTATGCTTGATGTCATCGCCGAGTGATACGCCGTTGACGGCGGCACTGTATTCCGTAAAGTTCACGGATGAGCCTTTCGCATCGCCAAACTCCTCGTTCTCGCCGGAAGCTCGGCTGTCCAGGACCCCCTTTGAATCGAAGGACGGAACACCCTTCAGAGGTTGCGTGCTGACGACATAGTTCAGATATGTAGGCATGTCCAGGTCCGTGATATATTCACCCACACGTCCGCCACCCATACGCATCATCGGCATATTGCCTCCTTGTCCGACAGGGCGGTTCCCCTGATTGAAGGACGACGGCATTCCGTCCGGACGGCCACCTCCAGGCATTCCACCGTTAACTGGAGCGGCAAAACGTCCCATGGTCTCATTGTTGAACTTGAAGCCCAGGTCTACTGAGATATCCGCTCCCGCATTCTTGGCCTTCTGGGCCGATGCGATGAGCAACTCCTTGATATAATTCAGGAAGTTATCTCCAGTGAGCGGAGTGCCATCGGCCTTATGCAGATTCAAACCGGCCAGGTAAGCCGGAAACTGGGCGGCGAGTTCGGCCGATACCTTCTGCTGCTCCTCGCTTCCGGCCATACGGCTGTCGGTGTCCTTGAACAGCCACTCATAAGCCATATCGGCGTGCTCCAGGTCGATGATGGGGCAGAAGCAGACGGATGCGAAGACATCGTCCCGTTCCTTCGCCGCTCCCATCGCATCCAGCAGCGGTTCATAATCAGGATAATTGCCCGTAGCACCCATCAGGGCAGACATCGCGCCGCCGGCGCTGGTGCCGTCGGTAATGATCCGCTCCGCATCGCCAGGCATCTGCCTGTCGAAATGACGCAGGTAGCGGATCGCCGCCTTGAGGTCCAGGATGGCTGCCGGAGCCCGTCCGGTCCAGGTCTCCCCCACCTTGGAGTTACGGCCGCGGCTGCCGGGGATTGCCACGACATACCCTTCGGCCAGCGCTCGCCCGGAAGCATCGCCAGCCTGCGGTGCGGCGGCCTCCGACGCCATGTATCCGCCGACATAAGTGCGCAGGAAAATGGGGGTCTTCTGGGTGGCCCCTTCCGGTACATAGACATTCATATACTGGTACGTCGGATCCTCTACGTTCGTCACAAAATACAATTTCTCGTAGGCCGTATAATTCACGGTTTTCCCGGTAGGGAGTTCGATGCTGCCTGCCTTTCCGGAAGAGGGGTCAAAGACGAGCCCGTCTGCAGGGACGGAGGCGCTGCAGGCAGCGGTAAGGATCAGGGAGAAGAATGGGATGACTACCTTAATCATGGGTTGAACATTGAAGTTATTCCTTACAAATATACGAAATAATCACTTCGGAAGCATCTGTTTTTTACGGGTAAGGACGGCCTGCAACAGATACAGGACGGCAATCCCCAAGCCCACGAAATAGGGTGAGATCCCTGTGGCGGAGGCAATCGGCGACACGATCAGCGGCGACAGGAACTGCCCCAGATAAAGAGCTGCGGACAGCAGCGGCATTACCGTCGTAGCGGCTTCCTTGCCTGCTTTTACACTACCGATGGTATTGAGGTACGGGACACCGATTCCGTTTGCGACACCGATGAAGGCCGATCCAAGCAAGAGCCAGACAAGGCCGCTCCCGGTTGCCAGGCACAGATAACCGGCGGCAAATCCCAGCGGCGCGACGTACTTCATCTGCGCGGCAAAACGCTTCATCAGGAATCCGAAGCAAAGACCGACCAGAAAAGCGACCACGTCCAGTCCCACCATCGTTAGCGTTACGCCCATTTCGGAAAGGGTTCCGGAGGCCGTCAGGGCAAAGTTGGTCGGATAGATGAAGAAGAGGACCATCACCAGGAACATGCCCACCACGGACGGATGGAAGCGCTTGAGCAATGACAGCGATACTCCCCCGCGCCCGGACAGCCGCTCATTGGGCAGGAACAGAGCCACAAGGATAACGGCGATAAGCCCCAGCAGATAAACCAGGAAGGCATAGTTCCAGCTGATGCCGGCCAGCATCCCGGCCAGGAAAGTAGCGACGACGCCACCCATCTGGTTCATGGCGGCCGAAAGGCCCATCAGGCCCGCCTGTTCTTCCGGCGGGAAGTAATAGGCCAGGAGTCCGGTCGAGAGCGGCATGATCATCCCGACGCTCACGCCCATCAGGGCACGGAATACCAGCAGCACCCGGATATCATCGACAAAGAAAGCCCCAGCCCCGGAAAGCACATATAAGGCAAGTCCCGTCAGCGCCAAGGTACGGGTTTTCATCAGTCGGCATAGCCAGGGAAATACCAGGTTCGTGAGGATGATAAACAGTGCCGGAAGGCTGACGATGAGTTGGATGAGCAGTGGATTCCTGCCAGCAAAATGGGCGCTTATGACGCCCAGTGCCGGGGCGATGGCGGCACCCGCCATGACGGTGAGCAAACTGATGGAGAGAATGGTATACAGCAATCTCTTTTTCATAAAAACAAAAATTAAAAAACAGTGGAGATTGCAGCTCTACCAAGCTGCGAAAAGAGCCTTTTCGCGGGTGCAAAGGTAGCATTTTTTTTGAAAAACGAGAGCCATCGACATTCAATGCCAATACCCCGACAATCCGTCACTGGACCGCCGGGGTGTAATCATTTCGATATACAGGGAATTTACTCGTCCTTCTTGGGAATCTTGGCCCCAAGGATATAAAACAAAATCATAAGGGATGCCACAACAATGTTGCCTGCGAAAAGAAGAAAAGCATCTGTCCACGAGTCCAATTTGCCGAACATCCAATAGAATAACGGGCTGAAAAAAGCGAATCCAAGAGAGACAGGTAATACCGCCTATAACACTCTTTTTTGTTCTTTATCCAGTTTCATAGTAATTGAGACGCTAAATTCGAATTTAGTTTGCAGGCTGGTCGTTAACGGATGAACCTTTCTTTTTGTTTTTAGATTTGCGAGTCCACCATTTTTTCCACTTCGGGTTATCTTTCGTTGCTCTGTTCCCGTTGTTTATCGAGACGGAGTGAGTGCCATCAGGGTTGACTATGGTTGCGTCGTTGCCGTTCTGTGTGGCGGTGGAATGGGTCCCGTTAGGATTAACTATAGTCGTGATATTGCCGTTATGCAGTATGGCGGTAGAATGTGTCCCATCAGGATTGACTATAATTGTGCTGTTGCCGTTATGTTGTAATATGGCGGTGGAATGACTCCCATCAGGATTGACTATAGTTGCACTGTTCCCGTTATTTATGACGACGGAGTGAGTGCCATCAGGATTGACGACAACAGTATGTTGTGCATATGCGGATAAACTCACCATGCACAGAAGACTTAGAAGTATGCGTTTCATAATAATGGTTGGCTAGCCATTTTCACAAAGATAGCATTTTTTCAATAGTGCGGCAATGCCTCATCCGAAAGCAGGGAGCTCTTTTTTCCATTGTCCTCGCCCCGGGAATGCGTGAGTGGCAGTGTTTTTGCTGGGTAAGGGATCAAACACCCACCGCCATGAGAAAGCATTTTACCTGCCTGCTGGCCCTTGCCGCCATCGTCCTGACCGCTTCCACCTGTGAAAAGATGGAGCCCGGTGATTACCGCGACTACCTGGGCCACAAGATCAACATCCTCGGAGCCTGGACCCTCACCGAAGTCCAGATCAGGACGGCGGGCGTCATCGAGTCCCGCCCGTTCACCCCGCAGTCCCTGATGGAATTCGCGGAGAAGGGCCTCGGATATACGAAGGACCTGGACGGGAATATCCTGGACTCCTGGCACTACGAGATCTACCGCGCCGCCGTGACGATCTTCACCAACGAGGAGTGGGAGAACAACCGAGGGCTGGGAGAGGATGACAGCGCGTATGAGCAGGGAAAGACCTATTACTTCCACGTGGTGGACGAGAACACGATCTCCTCGGAAGAAAAGGTCTCCTCCAATACGGTGATGGTGAACTTCTATACCCGGTTCGGCGAAACCGGGCACAAGACGAAGTCCGCAAGCGGCAATGCGCTACGGCTATAACGACAAGGTTACGGAAATATTCCCTTCTCCCGCCTTCAGGAACGACTTCAACGCATCCAGGGACCCGTACTGCATCTTGCCCAGACGGGTGTAGCTCCAGGAATTGCTGCCGTAGAACAGCACGATCTGGTCGCCGCTGTAGAGGATGACATCACCGGCCTGGGTGGTGATCTGCGTGTCGCTCGCGGGCAGCGAACGCCCCAGCGCCCCCACTTTCTCGAAGCCGCCGTAGTCATGTGCCTCATAGGTGATGGGCGCCTCGCGCAGCGCGGCCACGAGGGCGCGGGTAGCGGCATTGTTCTCAATCCGGACCGGAAGCGTCGCTCCGGATACGGTAATCTTGATGGTCTCGGGCATATCGGTTCCTTCGGAATTGTTGTTGCCTTGATTCTCCTGTCCTTCGTTCTGCTCCTGCCGGGGCTGGCCCGGGTCGGGAAGTTTATCGCAGGCGAGCATGGCCGGGAGGACCAGGGTGGACAGAAGTCCGATGACGAATGAACGAATCATGTTATTGCAGTTATATACGGACACAAAGGTACAAAACGGAGCTAAAAACGCCAGTATTTTCGTACATTTGTCTGATAAAACTACGGACATATGAAAACAAGTACTAAAATCTGGCTCTGCATCGCAGGCTTCCTCCTCATCATCCTCGGCGTCATCTGCATCGCCAAACCCGACATCACCCTCGTCTCCGCCGCCTGGGTCCTGGGCTGCCTGACCCTGTTCGCCGGTATCACCAAGCTGGTCTTCACCCTGCGGACGCAGGCGTTCCTTCCCAACAGCGGAACCCGTGCCCTAAGCGCCCTGCTCGACATCTTCTTCGGCTGCTTCTTCCTGTTCAACATCCTCGGAACGGCCGTTTCCCTCCCGGTAGTGTTCGCCATCTGGGTCATGCTCGAGGGTATCATCATCGCCGTCCAGAGCTTCGATTACAGGCTGGTCGGTTTCCCGATGTGGTGGGTGCTGCTGTGCCTGGGCATCGGCGGCGCCGTCCTTGGCTTCTTCGGCCTGAGGAACCTCGGCGTCACCGCAGGCGTCCTTTCGACGATCATCGGCCTCGGCATCATCGCCAACGGCCTGGCCTATATCCTCGCCGTCGTCGGCGTGAACCGCTTCGAGAAGCGGGTGGACAGCATGGGCCGGATCATCGACGAGCAGTAATCCAGCTTCTTCTTCGGGGCCATGGAACCGGTACTGAACGCACACAACAAGGAGGAATACCCTCCGATGCACACGGCGGAGCACATCCTGAACGCGACGATGGTCCGGATGTTCGGCTGTCCGCGCTCCCGCAACGCCCATATCGAGCGCAAGAAGTCCAAATGCGACTACGAACTCCCGTCCTGCCCGACTGACGGGCAGGTCGCCGCGATCGAGGCTGCGGTCAACGAAGTCATCTCCCGCCACCTGGACGTGACGATCGAATACATGACCCGGGATGAGGCGGCGGCGATCGTGGACCTGAGCAAGCTCCCCGAGGACGTCTCGGAAACGCTCCGGATCGTCCGCGTGGGAGACTACGACGCCTGCGCCTGCGCAGGTGCGCACGTCGGGAACACCGCGGAGATCGGCACCTTCAAGATCCTCAGCCACGACTTCGACAACGGCCGCTGGCGCGTCAGATGGAAAGTACTGGGGTGATGGAACTGCACCGCAAACGCTTCCGGGAGCTGACGCTGGACGAGCTCTACGAACTCCTGAGGATCCGCACCGAGGTCTTCGTGGTGGAGCAGGTGGGATTCCGTCAGTCGTCGGATCCCTTCATGCTGGATGGCATCCCCCACATCAGGATGACCTATCAGGAATAAGACCCCCCGCTCATCGGGCGGCCGCAAGGGCTTCCGTCAGCTCGTCGAGACTTCCGCAGACGCCGTCGAACAGCTTGTACATCAGCTCCGGCTCCATCATCTCCGGGATATAGACAAGGACCTTCTTCCCGGCGCCTGCCATCCAGCCGGCTTCCGTGTGCGCGCTGCGACCGCAAGGGAGCACCAGCACGCAGGTATCCGCCCACGCAAGCGCCTCCAGATCGGCCTGGAACTGCCGCTCCGCCTTCGGGTGGTGCAGTCCTTCGGCATATTGCGCAAAACACCAAGAGAACGCATTCTCGTCGATATCGGTCCAGCGGAAGCCGTTGCCTCCGTGGGGCGGATTCCGGAAATCGTAGACTTCGTGGCCGGCAGCGCGGAGCGCGGCCACAACTTCGGGGTAATAAGGGTTCCTCCAGCTGGAGGCGACATAGATCCTGGCCATGGTAATGCTGTTTGTTGGAGATCACATTCTCCACGGCAAGTTACGAATAATGGTGGAGAATCCATGAAAAGAATGTTTAAATTTGTCCCGGAAAACCAATCTGCACCCCTATGATCCAGTACATCGCCGACGCCTTCACGGACAAGCTCTTCGCCGGAAACCCGGCGGCGGTACTCCCCTGCCGGGAGATGCCCGCCCCGCAACTGATGCAGTCCATCGCCATCGAAAACAACTACTCGGAGACCGCCTTCGTCGTCCGGCGCGCCCCGGGCGACTACGACCTGAAATGGTTCACGCCGGGCGGCGAGGTCGCGCTGTGCGGCCACGCGACCCTGGCGACCTCGTTCGTGCTGCACCGCTATATCGATCCGGATGCGCAAGAGCTGCATTTCCATACGCTGAGCGGAGAACTCATCGTCCGGCCCGGTGCCGACGGTGGCTATACGATGGACTTCCCGGTCGGGGCGTACAAGCCCGTCCCGGTCACGGAAGGGATCCTCGCAGCGACCAACGGACTGGCCCGGGAGGCCTGGTACGACGGAGGGGACATGATGGTCCTCATCGGATCCGAGGTGGAGCTCGCCGCCCTGGTGCCCGACTACGAGGCCATGGGACGGGTCGAAGGGCGCGGGCTCATCATCACGGCGCCCTCCAGCCGGTATGATTTCGTGTCCCGCTGCTTCTATCCCAAGCTGAATGTGCCCGAGGACCCGGTCACGGGAAGCGCCCATACCTACCTGACGCCCCTCTGGGCCGGCAGGCTGGGCAAGAAGGAGATGACCGCGGGGCAGCTTTCGGCCCGCGGAGGCGAACTCGGCGTCCGTCTGGAAGGCAACCGGGTGTTCATCACCGGCCGCGCCGTCCTGTTCATGCAGGGAGAGATCCCCTTCGACCTTTAACGGTGGATCCGCTGTGCGCTGCCAATCGCCCCCACGGGGCAGATCAGGCGGCACAGATGGCAGCCGACGCATTTCGCCCCGATGATCCTCGGGATCCGGTCCTCACCGAAGGAGATGGCCTGGTGGCCGCCGTCCCGGCAGGAGATATAGCAGCGGCCGCAGCCGATGCAAAGGGTACGGTCCACACGCGGGAAAACCTTCGTGCTGCGGTCCAGGCCGGCCGGGGTCACGAAGTCCCCGACCTCCCGGCCGACCAGGTCTTCCAGATGCGCAAGCCCCTGGTCCGCCAGGTAATTCCGAAGACCCTCGGTGAGATCCTCGATGATGCGCTGCCCGCACTCCATGATGGCGGTACACACCTGCACGTTGCGGCATCCCAGGCTCAGGAATTCCACGGCATCGCGCCAGGTATAGACTCCCCCGACGCCCGAGAGCTGCACGCCTTTGAGCACAGGGTTCATCGCCATCTCCAGGATGAAGCGGAGGGCGATGGGCTTCACGGCAGCCCCGGAATATCCCGAAATCGCTTTCTTGCCGGAAACTACCCCGCCCATCGTCACGGACTTGATGGTGTTGATGGCCGAGATTCCGTCCGCACCGCCCAGATAAGCCGACGTGGCGACCAGGTTCATGGACGCGACGTTGGGGGTCATCTTCGCGATGACCGGGATATGCACGGCCCGTTTCACGAAAATCGTGTAGTACGCCACCAGTTCCGGGTTCTGTCCCACGTCGCTGCCCATGCCGACCAGACGCATCTGGGGGCAGGAGAAATTGAGCTCGATGGCATCGACGCCGGCGTTCTCCGCCATATGCGCAAGCTGGATCCACTCCTCGTCGGAGTTGCCCATGATGGAGGCGATGACGACCTTGGAGGGATAATTCTCCTTCAGCTTGCGCAGGATCTCGAAGTCCACCTCCGCAGGATTCTCGGAGAGCTGCTCCATGTTGCGGAATCCGGCGAAGGTGCCGTCCGGACGCTTCACGGCGTCGAAACGCGGCGAGACTTCATTGATATCCTGCAGGCAGATCGTCTTGTAATAGACGCCGGCCCAGCCGGCCTCGAAGGCCGCAGCGACCATCTCGTAGTTGGTGCAGACGGCGGACGAGGCGAGGAAGAAGGGATTCTCGCAGGGGATCCCGCAGAACGTGATGTCCAGGGGCGGGAGGTCCCTGTCCGCCGCCGGAGGCTCCGGCAAGGACGAGATGATCTCGCGGATGCGGATGGGCATGTCCTTGTGGATGCAGGCCCGTTCCGCAGCCGCGATGTCTTCTTCGCTGCAGCCACGGACCCACCGGGCCGCTACGGATTCATTGCCGAAACGGACCGCGCGGATCGCCCGCGCAGGGTCTCCGTTTGCGCACGCGGCGCTGCAGGGCGCGTCCTGGCAGAGCAGGCAGCGGAAAGCTTCTTCCTTGATATTGAACCGGTTCATTTCACAAATCTAAGAATAATTCCCGCAAAAACAAACCCATGCCAGCAGCATCCGGTGAACAAAAAAAGAGGTCAGTCTTCCGAGGCAATCTCCTTGAGTTCGTCGCGGTAGGCGGTGAGCAGGCGGGACTTGGAGATGAATCCCAGGTACCTGCGGTCCTCGTCGATGACCGGCAGGCGCCACGCGCCGGTGCGGTCGAATTTGCTCATCACCGAGTCCATCTTCTCGCCGGCATGGATATAGTCCGGCGCGGACTCCATGATGTTGTAAACATGCCAGGTGTCGTACTTGGAGGGGTCCAGCAGCACCTTGCGCGCCGTGGTCAGGTCCACCATCCCCTGGAAGCGGCCCCTCGAATCCAGCACGGCCATCACGGCCGCATCCGTCTGCGAGACGATCGAGACCACCTCGCGGAGCGTCGCGTCGATCTGCACGCGCGGGTATTTGTCACGGATCAACGCGTCCACGCGCATCAGCGTCAGCACGGCCTGGTCGCTGTCGTGCGTCAGCAGGTCGCCGCTCTGGGCGATCCGCTTGGTGTAGATGGAGTATTTCTCGAAGATCCGCACCGTCCCGAAGGCGACCGTCGCCGTCAGGATCAGCGGGATCAGCAGCTCGTATCCGCCCGAAATCTCGGCGATCAGGAAGATGGCCGTCATCGGGGCCTGCATCACGCCGGCCATCAGCGCCGCCATCCCCACGAGGACGAAATTCTGCTCCGGCACGCCGGCGCCCGCCAGGTTCAGGCTCCGCGCCACCACGAACCCCAGGATCGCCCCGGCGAACAGCGTGGGGCCGAACGTGCCGCCGACTCCCCCGCCGGCATTGGTGGCCGTCATCGCCAGCACCTTCAGGAAAAAGATCAGTGCGAAGAAGAGGGGCACGCCCCAGCGCCAGTCGAGCAGGAACGACAGGACGCTGCGCCCCTCCAGGGCCAGGTCCTGTCCGTTGAGCAGCGCACCCAACGACTCGTATCCCTCGCCGTAAAGGGGCGGGAACAGGAAGATCAGCATGCCCAGCGCCAGCGCGCAGACGCCCCAGCGCAGGTAGGGATTGGCGATCTTGCCGATGCGGTCCTCCAGGTGCAGCGTCGTGCGCATGAAGTACAGCGACCCGAATCCTCCCACCACACCGAGGATGATGTAGAACGGGATGTTCGCCATCGAGAACGGCGTCAGCGTGCAGGCGAACACCGGGGTCTGGCCCCGGAAGATATAGGAGACCACCGTCGCGGAGATGGTCGATATGAGCAGCGGCAGCAGCGAGCTCATGGACACGTTGAAGAGCAGGATCTCCAGCGTGAACAGCACCCCGGCCAGCGGCGCCTTGAAGATGCCGGCCACGGCACCGGCAGCGCCGCAGCCCAGCAGCAGGGTGATGTTGCGGTAGGACAGGCCGAAGATCCGGCCCAGGTTGGAGCCGATGGCGGCCCCGGTGTAGACGATCGGCGCCTCGGCTCCGACGGAGCCGCCGAAGCCGATCGTGATGCTGGAGGTCAGCATCGACGACCAGGTATTGTGGGGCTTGATCTTGGAGTCGTTCCGGGACACGGCCAGCAGGGCCTTGGTCACGCCGTGGCCGATGTTGTCCCGGATCACATAACGCACCAGCAGCAGGGAGATCAGCATGCCGATGCCCGGCAGGGCCAGGTACTGCCAGTCGTAGCTGCCGTGGAAGCCCTGGTTGAGCAGGCGCTTCACCGTGTGGATGGACCAGTCGAGAACGACGGCGGCGCACCCGGAGAGTACGCCGACCATCAGACTGAGCAGCAGGAGCTTGCTCTGTTCAGGAATATGCTTGAGGGAAAACCGCACGACTAGGCGTCGCTGCCGTCGTCATCACCTCCGTACTGGGAGATGTTGTCGTCGGGTAAGGTTTCTCCGTCGGATGAAGGGGCGGAAGATGCTCCGGTCACGGATTCGACCTCGGCCTCCTCCTCGCCTTCGAGCCAGCGCTCGATGTCGTCCAGGTTGTCGATCTGGACCTTGATCTTGACAAGGTAGATGGCATCCGGGATCTCGACCATCACCGCATAGAACGGCGTGCCGTCCGGTTTGGTATATTTGGTCAGGTCGGGAAGATAGTCGTTGAAGCCTTTCGGATATTTCTCCGCGAAAGCCGCTGCGAGCTCGGGAGACATGTTTTCGTAGCTGACGATGTGGCGTTTTTTATTGTCTTGTGCCATAGGGGTTAGGATTTTGCTGCAAGTATAGTTACTTTTTCTTAAAAAAAAGTGCTTTCTGCGCCTTTTTTTTGGAAGAATCTCTTTCGACGAAAACGGGCTTCATCGTGCGGGGATCGATTCCGGACCAGAACATCACCGAGGAGGAGGTCATCGGCGTGGGCATGAAATCCTGCACCTGCTCCATCCAGATGCCTTTCAGGTACGGATTGGCGGCGAGCCGGCGCATGTCTTCCAGCCTGCAGCCGGGGTGCGAGGAGATAAAGTACGGGACCAGTTCGGTGTGCGTGCCGTTCTCCCGGTTGATCCGGTCGAACTCCATACGCAGCCGCTCGAACAGGCGGAAGGACGGCTTGCCCATGTAGTAGAGGACCTTGTCCTCGGTGTGCTCTGGCGCAACCTTGAGGCGGCCGGAGGTGTGGCGCAGCATCAGCTCCTGCAGGTAGGGCTTGCCCGTCTCATCGAGGAATCCTTTCTCGTCCAGGAAGAGGTCGTAGCGGACGCCGCTGCTGATGTAGGAGTGCCGGACGCCTTTGACGGCGTCCACGGCGCGATAGAGCTTCAGCAGGCGGTCGTGCGAGCGGTCCAGGTTGGGGCAGGCCTTGGGGAAGATGCAGGACTGGCGCCGGCATTTCGCGCACAGGTCCTGGTTGCGGCCGTGCATGCCGTACATGTTGGCGGAGGGGGCGCCCAGATCGGAGATGTTGCCGTGGAACTCCGGCATCGCGGCAAGCCGGCGGACCTCCTCGAGGATGGATTTCTCGCTGCGCGACTGGATGAACTTGCTCTGGTGGGCGGCGATCGTGCAGAAGTTGCAGCCGCCGAAGCAGCCCCGGTGCGTGATGATCGAGTCCTTGATCATGTCGTAGGCGGGGATGCGCTTGCCTTTGTAGCGCGGGTGCGGGCGCTTGGTGAAGGGCAGGTCCCAGCAGGCGTCCATCTCCTCGGTCGTCGCGGGCGGATACATCGGATTCACCTGCACGTAACCCTCCCCTACCGGCTCGATCAACGTCCTGGGATGCAGCACGTTGGCCTGGATCTCTATCTCATGGAAATTCTCCGCGAAAGCCATTTTGTCCCGACAGCACTCCTCGTAGGAATGCAGCAGGATCGGTTCCGCTCCGCTGGGAGTGCCTCGCCGGATGTGTGGTTCATCCCACACATCCGAATCCACCCCCCTGCGCCCCCGGTGGGGGACGGGGGAAGAATCCCCCGAAACCCCCTCGGTCACTTCGTTCCAAACAGCGTTCAGAATTGGTGTAGCGGAGTCCGGGAGAGCCTCGCCGGACCGTGGCCACCCATGGCCTCGTAAATGGGAGGGGCCCGCTGCCGAAGGCAGTGGGAGGGATGAGCGAAGCGAAGTCCGGCGAGGCTCTTCCGACGGAGCGGAATCAATTCTGCCCGTCCGGTAGAACGCGATCTGGGGGATTCTTTCGATCTGCCGCAGATTGCGGCCGGCTTCGATGGCGCGGGTGAGCTCGAGCATCGGGCGCTCCCCCATCCCGTAGCAAAGCCAGTCGGCGCCGCTGTCCACGAGGACGGACGGCATCAGCCGGTCGTCCCAGTAGTCGTAATGCGTCAGGCGGCGCAGGGACGCCTCGACGCCCCCGATCACCACGGGGACATCCGGCCACAGCTGCTTCAGGATCCGGGTATAGACGGTCACCGCCCGGTCGGGCCGCTGGCCGGCCTTGCCCTCCGGCGTATACGCGTCGTCGTGGCGCAGGCGCTTCGCGGCCGTGTAATGGTTGACCATCGAATCCATCGCCCCGCCGTTGACGGCGAAATACAGCCGCGGCGCGCCGAGCTTGCGGAAATCCCGCAGGTCGTCGCGCCAGTTGGGCTGCGGCACGACCGCCACGCGGTACCCGGCTTTCTCCAGGTACCGCGCGATACAGGCCGTGCCGAAACTGGGATGGTCCACGAACGCGTCTCCGGTGAAGATGATGACGTCGATCCAGTCCCAGCCCAGCCGCTCGACTTCCTTGACGGAAGTCGGGATCCTACATTCTGTCGGGTAAGTCAATGCCCAGGATCTTCATGCCCCGGCGCAGGACGCCGGCCAGCGTGGAGATCAGCTCGAGACGCATCTTGAGCACCTCCTCGTCCGGCTCCTTGAGGATCGGGGTCTCGTGGTAGTACTGGTTGAACTCCTTGGCCAGGTCATAGCAGTAGTTCGCGATGACGGCGGGAGAGAACGCCGCGGCAGCTTCCGCCACCTTCTGCGGATAGGCGCCCAGGATCTTGACGAGGCGCACTTCCTTCGGGCTCAGCTCTACACCGGGGTTCAGCGCAGCCGTGAGCTGCCGCTCCGCCGCCTTGCGCAGGATCGAGCAGATGCGGGCGTGCGTGTACTGGATGAACGGACCGGTGTTGCCGTTGAAATCGATGGACTCCTTGGGATTGAAGAGCATCTTCTTCTTGGGATCCACCTTGAGGATGAAGTACTTGAGCGCGCCCAGGCCGATCTGGCGGTAGAGCCGCTCCTTCTCCTCCTCGCTGATGCCCTCGAGCTTGCCGCTCTCCTCGGACGTGGCCTTGGCCTCCTCGTACATCTTCTCGATGAGGTCGTCGGCGTCCACGACCGTCCCCTCGCGGGACTTCATCTTGCCCTCGGGGAGCTCCACCATGCCGTAGGACAGATGGAAGATCTGGTCGGCCCAGTCGAAGCCGAGCTTTTTGAGGATCAGCTTGAGGACCTGGAAGTGGTAGTTCTGCTCGTCGCCCACCACGTAGATGTGCGAGTCGAGCTTGTATTCGCTGAAGCGGCGCTCGGCCGTGCCGAGGTCCTGCGTGATGTAGACGGACGTGCCGTCGGAGCGGAGCAGCAGCTTGCGGTCCAGGCCGTCGGCGGTGAGGTCGCACCACACCGATCCGTCGGGATCCTTGACGAACACGCCCATGTCGAGGCCGCGCTGCACCAGCTCCTTGCCGAGCAGGTAGGTCTCATGCTCGTAGTAGGTGCGGTCGAAGGTGATGCCGAGGGCCTTGTAGGTCTGCTCGAAGCCGGCGAACACCCAGCGGTTCATCATCTCCCAGAGCTGGCGGACGGCGGGATCGCCCTCCTCCCACTTGACGAGCATCTCGTGGACCTTGTCCATCACGGAAGGGTCCTCCTTCTCCATCTTGGCGAACTCCACGTAGCAGTCGCCCACGAGGTGGTCGCCCTTCTTGCCGGTGCTCTCCGGCGTGGCGCCGTCAAAACGCTCCTGCCAGGCGTACATCGACTTGCAGATGTGCACGCCGCGGTCGTTGACGAGCGTCGCCTTGATCACCTCGTCGCCGGCCGCCTTGAGCAGGTCGGAGACCGACGCACCCAGGAGGTTGTTGCGGATGTGGCCGAGGTGCAGGGGCTTGTTGGTGTTGGGCGAGGAGAATTCGACCATCACGCGGCGGCCCGTGGCGGGCAGCTGGCCATAGGCCGCATCGCCCGCGATCGCCGCCAGGGCTTCGCGCCAGTAGATGTTGGACAGGCTGAGGTTGAGGAAACCCTTGACGGAATTGTACGCGCTGACTTCCGGGCAGTTGGCGACGAGCCAGTCGCCCAGGGCCGTGCCTGTGGCGTCCGGGCTCTGGCGCGTGATGCGCAGCAGCGGGAACACCACGAGGGTAAAGTCACCCTCGAACTCCTTGCGGGTCACCTGGACCTGCAGGGTGGCGGGATCGACATCGGCGTTGTAGAGCGCCTTGATGGCCTCTGAGGCCTTCACGGCAAGGAATTGTTCGGGTGTCATCAGCCGAGGTAGGTCTTGAGGAGTTTGCTGGCGGACGGTTTCTTGAGCTTGCGGATGGCCTTCTCCTTGATCTGGCGGACGCGCTCACGCGTGAGGTCGAGCCGCTCGCCGATCTCCTCGAGGGTCATCTCCTGGCAGCCGATGCCGAAGAAGGACTTGATGATCTCGCGCTCGCGCGGCGTGAGGATCTGCAGCGCACGCTCGATCTCGGTGCTGAGGGACTCGTTGGTCAGGCCCCTGTCGGCGCTCGGGGAGTCGTCGTTGGGCAGCACGTCGAGCAGGCTGTTGTCCTCGCCCTCGACGAACGGGGCGTCCACGCTGACGTGGCGGCCGGACACGCGGAGGGTGTCGGCGATCTTGTCCTTGGGGATATCGATCATCTCGGCGAGCTCGTCCGTGGACGGCTGGCGCTCGTTCTCCTGCTCGAACTTGCCGAGGGCTTTGTTGATCTTGTTGAGGGAGCCCACCTGGTTGAGCGGCAGGCGCACGATGCGGCTCTGCTCGGCGAGGGCCTGCAGGATGGACTGGCGGATCCACCACACGGCGTAGGAGATGAACTTGAAGCCGCGGGTCTCGTCGAACTTCTCGGCGGCCTTGATCAGGCCGAGGTTGCCCTCATTGATGAGGTCCGGCAGGCTCAGGCCCTGGTTCTGGTACTGCTTGGCCACGGACACGACGAAGCGGAGGTTGGCGCGCGTCAGCTTCTCGAGCGCCTCCTGGTCGCCCTTGCGGATGCGCTGGGCGAGTTCGACTTCCTCTTCCGGGGACACCAGCTCCTCGCGGCCGATCTCCTGGAGGTATTTGTCCAGGGACGCGCTCTCGCGGTTGGTGATGGATTTCGTGATTTTGAGCTGTCTCATATGCGAAAAAACGTATAATCTGGGTATTGTCCACCTTTTTATACGGAACAATCCCGCGTAAGTTTCACACTCACGCGGGATTTTTTCCGGTTAATTATCAACAGCCTACTCGTCCTTGCCGAAGCCGAAGTAGCCGGGACGGCCGCTGGCCGTGACGCCCTCGATGAAGATGGAGCGCTTGCTCTTCTTGGCGATGTCGATGACATCCTGCGGCTTGGTGACCTTCTGGTCGTTGACGAAGCGGATCAGGAAGCCGTCCTCGCCGCCGGCGCGCGCCAGCTTGCCGTTGCCGGCCGAGACGATCAGCACACCGTTGTCGGCGGCCTTGAGCTGGGCGCCGTAGAAGGCGACCGTGCCGTCGCTGCCCACCGTGCCGTCCGCGATGTTGCCGTCGGTGAAGGCCACGGAGACTTCCACGTCCTTGCCGTCACGCAGCAGCTTGACCGTGGCCTTGTCGCCCGGGTGGTAGCTGTTGACCTTGGCCTGGAGCTCCGGCATCGTGGCGGTCTTGGTGCCGTCGATGCTGACGACCACGTCGCCCTGCTTGATGCCGGCCTTGTCGGCGGCACCGCCCTTGACGACCTCCGCGACATAGACCCCCTCAGGATTGGTGACGGAGAGCTTCTGGGACTTGATCACCTCCTCGGTGACCGTGGCGCCGGAGATGCCCAGCATCGCGCGCTTGACGGAGCCGAAGTCGATCAGGTCGGAGACGACCTTCTTGACGATGTTGGACGGGACGGCGAAGGAGTAGCCGGAGTAGGAACCCGTCGTGGAGACGATGGCGGTGTTGATGCCCACCAGCTCACCCTGCTTGTTGACCAGGGCGCCGCCGGAGTTGCCCGGGTTGACGGCCGCATCGGTCTGGATGAAGGATTCGATCTTGAACTGGCCGTCGTAGTTGGGCATCGAACGGCCCTTGGCGCTGACGATGCCGGCGGTGATGGTGGAGCGGAGCTCCTCGCCCAGCGGGCTGCCGATGGCCAGCACCCACTCGCCGAGACGGAGCTGGTCGGAGTCGGCGAACTGCACGACCGGCAGGCCGGTGGCGTCGATCTTGATCAGGGCCACGTCCGTGGCCGGGTCGGTGCCGATGACCGTGGCCTCGTAGGTCTTGTTGTTGTTGAGCGTCACCTCGATCTTGCTGGCATTCTCCACGACGTGGTTGTTGGTGACGATATAGCCGTCCGGGCGGATGATAACGCCGGAGCCGCTGCCCTGGCGCGCCGGAGCCTGTCCGCCACGGTAGCCGCGGCTGCCGTAGGGATCCTCACCGAAGAAATAACGGAAGAGGTCGTCCATCGGCGAAGGGGTCGAGGACTGGCGGGCCTGGATGGTCACCTTGACATAGACCACCGCCTCGACGGCATTCTCGGCGGCATAGGTGAAATCGGGATAGTCGGACAGTGACAAATTGACAGTGCGGACGGTCTGTCCGTCCGGGGTGTACACGGTCTGCTGGCTCTCACTGGGAGCGGGGGCCGTTGTTTTCACGATGGCATAGGCGGTCAGACCGCTCAGAAGCACGGAAAGCAAAACGGTAATAAAGCCTTTCTTCATATAATGATATTTTTAAAATATTGTCCGCGCATCAAAAAGTCAAAATATATGCCAAAATCCGAGATTATTTGTTAATTTTGCAAGAATGAAGTTTGATAATATTTGATAATAATTAATACAGATATGGAATTCAACGTTTCTAGCGCCGGCCTGCTGAAGGGCGTGCTCGATGTCTCCAAGGCGATCCCCGCCAAGACTGCCCTCCCGATCCTCGAGAATTTCCTCTTCGTCCTCAAAGAAGGACAACTGGAGATCACCGCCTCCGACCAGGAGCTCACGCTCCGCACCCTCGTGCCGGTGGAGAACATCGCGGAGGAAGGCAGCATCGCCGTGCCCGCCCGCCAGATGATCGACCTGCTCAAGGCCCTCCCCGACCAGCCCATCACCATCAAGACCGCCGGCGAAGGCTCCTTCGAGTGCATCTGGAGCAACGGTAATTCCTCCCTGCCCTACTTCCCGGCCGCCGACTATCCCGAAATCAAGGGTGCAGGCAGCGACGCGATGACCGCCACGGTCCCCGCGAGCGTCCTCGCCGAGGGCATCTCCAGCACCATCTACGCCACGGCCGACGACGAGATGCGGCCCGCGATGAACGGTATCTTCTTCGACATGGATCCGGAGAGCACCACGCTGGTGGCGTCCGACTCCCACAAGCTGATCTGCTACACCACCCGCGCCTTCCAGGCCCCGGAGAAGTCCTCCTTCATCCTGCATAAGAAGCCCGCAGCCGTGCTCAAGTCCCTGATCGACAAGGACGACGAGGACGTCAGCATCGCCTTCGACTCCTCGACCGTCGTCTTCACGATCGGCGAGACGATGATGGTCTGCCGCCTGATCGTCGGCAAGTTCCCGGAGTACCGCAAGGTCATCCCGCAGAACAACTCCAACATCCTGCGCATCGACCGCGCCCAGCTGCTCAACACGGTGCGCCGCGTGGCCGTCTGCGCCAACAAGGCCTCCAACCACATCAAGTTCGACCTCAAGGCCGGCCAGATCGAGATCACGGCCCAGGACCTCGGCTTCGCCCTCGCCGCCTACGAGAAGCTCCCGTGCGACTACAACGGCGACGAACTCGGCATCGGCTTCAAGTCCTCCTTCCTGATCGAGATCCTCGGCAACATGACCTGCGGGACCGTCGTCATGAAGTTCGCCGACCCGCGCCGCGCCGCGCTGATCGTGCCTGCGGAAGAGGAGGAAGAGAGCGACAAGATCTGCGGCATCCTGATGCCGATCATGGTTTCGTAAGCCGGAGCGTATGCAACTGAACCTCACCCGGCCGCTGCTCTTCTTCGACATCGAGAGCACCGGCCTGAACATTCCCGCCGATTCGATCATCGAACTCAGCTTCGTCAAGGTGTTCCCGGGCGGAGAGGAGCGCATCAAGACCTGGCGCATCAAGCCCTGGGACTATGAGCGCCAGTGCCAGCGTCCCATCAACCCGGAGGCCTCCAAGGTCAACGGCATCACGGACGACATGCTCACCGGCTGCCCCACCTTCTACGACGTGGCCGAAGAGGTCGCGGAGTGGCTGCGCGACAGCGACCTCGCTGGGTTCAACTCTGCCAAGTTCGACCTGCCGATGCTCGCCGAGGAGTTCGAACGCGTCAAGCTCACCGGCAAGGACCTGCAGGTGGACCTCCACAGCCCCCTGATGGTGGACGTGCAGAACATCTACCACGCCATGGAGCCCCGCAACCTCCGCGCCGCCTACCGCTTCTACTGCGGCGGCGAGGACTTCGAGAACGCCCACAGCGCCGAGGCCGACACCCTGGCGACCTATGAGGTGCTCAAGGCCCAGCTGGACCGTTACCGCGAGCCGGACCGCCACCGCGAGCAGGTCCTCAAGAACGATGTCGCCTCCCTGGCCGCCTTCGTCGGCCGGAAGTACGTCGACTTCTCGGGCCACCTCATCCAGGACGACAAGGGCGAGATCTTCGTCAACTTCGGCAAGCACAAGGGCAAGACGGCCCGCAAGGTGTTCGAGACCGACCCCTCGTATTTCGCGTGGATCCAGCAGGGCAGCTTCACCCTGGACACCAAGGCCCAGTTCGCGCGGCTAGAAGAGCAGTTCAAGCGCGAGCGCCTGGCCGCCAAATGGAACGGCCGCCTCTTCTGAGACGCGGTTTGATTTTCGGAGATAAAGTGCTACCTTTGCGCCCGCCCAAAGCAAAGGTAGCACTTATTTTATGAGACTGATTCCCATTTACACCTGGAACAAAGGTGTCCTCGAATTCAACAAGCGCAGTGACCGGCTCAGCAAGAAGCCCTGGTTCCAGGGGGTCCTGCTGATGGCCTGCGTGGTGGTGGCGATGCTGCTTGCCAACCTTCCCTTCACCAAAGACCTGTACCACGACCTGCTGGAGACCCACATCCAGCTCCATCTCCACAGCGAAGACGGCGTCGTCGACGTTCTCTTCCCGCGCGACCTGACCGTGGAGAAGTTCATCAACGACATCCTGATGGTGATCTTCTTCTTCACCGTCGGCCTGGAAATCCGCCGCGAGATCGCCCACGGCGAACTCTCTTCACCCAAGAAGGCGATGCTGCCCGTGATCGCCGCATTCGGCGGCGTGATCGCCCCGGCGCTCATCTATACCCTGATCAACCACGGCACCATGGCCTCCAGCGGCTGGGGCATCCCGACCGCCACGGACATCGCTTTCGCCGTCTGCATCCTGTCGATGCTCGGCAACAAGGTCCCGGTCTCGCTCAAGGTCTTCCTGACAGCCCTGGCCATCGCGGACGACCTGATCGCGATCCTGGTCGTGGCGCTGTTCTACGGCGGCAGCATCAACCTGCCGCTGCTCGGCGTCGCCGTGCTGGTCATCCTCCTCACCCTGCTGCTGCGCCGCATCGGCGAGAAGCGGATGTTCCCCTACCTGCTGTGCGCCGCCATCGTCTGGGGCCTCTTCTACTACAGCGGCATCCACGCCACGATGTCCGGCGTGGTGATGGCCTTCCTGATCCCGGCCAAGTCGCTCTACAACAAGTCGCAGTACATCCACAAGCGCAACCACTACCTCGACCTGCTCGAGAAGGCGGACGGCATCGACGAGGAGCCCTTCCCCAACGGGCCCCAGAAACACGCCCTGCGCAAGCTCGAAGGCATCGCCCATGGCACGATGGACATGACCTACCGCGTGGAGCACGCGCTCACCCCGTGGGTCAATTTCCTGATCATGCCGATCTTCGCCCTGGCCAATGCCGGCGTGGTGATCAGCGATCCTTCCTATTTCAACGTATTCAGCTTCGACGCGGCACAGGGCAGCGTCTCGATGGGCATCTTCCTGGGCCTGCTGCTCGGCAAGCCGCTCGGCATCACGCTCTTCAGCTGGCTGGCCATCAAGTTCAAGGTCGGCGCCATGCCCGAGAAGGCCACCTGGCCCATGTTCTTCGCCGTGGCCTGCCTGGGCGGTATCGGTTTCACGATGTCCATCTTCGTGGACACGCTCTCCTTCGGCGACCAGGCCCCCGACGTGATGATGCATCTGCGCGACGCCGGCAAGATCGCGGTGCTGATGGGCTCCGTCTGCGCCGGCGTCCTGGGCTCCTTGCTCATCAACCTTGTCTCGAAATTACAGAAAAGATAAGCCGCTATAAGTGGAACGGGTGGCTCCAAAAAGGCCTGGCAGGATCCTGGCGGGTCGGAGCGAAGCGACAGAGGGGGTTCGGGGGAACCTTCCCCCGTATGAGTGGAACGGGTGGCTCCAAAAAGGCCTGGCAGAGACTGCCAGGCCTTTTTGGAGCCACTTAACAGACTTGAACTGTTGACCTGCGCGTTACGAATGCGCTGCTCTACCGACTGAGCTAAAGTGGCAATGGGACCACAAAGGTAATAAAAATATCGGAATCTCCTACTCCGGCCGGATATTTTTCTTATGGGTCATGATGTCGAGCACCATCTTGTCGGTCTCCTGCATGCCGACGGAGCCCAGGCGGGTGAGGTTGTGGATGCAGCGGTCCACATCGTCCTCGATCAGGCCTTCGACGCTGGACACGGAATGGTTCTGGACGGCCAGCATGGCGCTGAGCACGGCCGTGGACACGCCGCTGCTGACCTTCAGGGCACAGCTGGGCTTGGCCCCGTCGCAGACCATGCCCGCGAGGTTGGCGATCATGTTCTTGACGCTGGCGCAGACCTGGTCGTAGCCGCCGCCCATCAGCCAGGTGATGCCGCAGCTGCTGCCGGTGGAGGCCACCACGCAGCCGCACAGGGCGCTCAGGCGGCCCAGGCTCTGTTTGATATAGATGGCCGTGAGGTGGCTGAGAATGAGTGCGCGCGTCAGTTCTTCCTCGGTGTTATGGTTCTCCCGGGCGAAGACCACGACGGGCAGCGTGGCGGCGATGCCCTGGTTGCCGCTGCCGGAGTTGCTCATCACGGGGATCATCGCGCCGGCCATGCGGGCGTCGCACGCGCTGGACGTGGCACTGATGATGTGGCTGAAGATGGACTCGCCCATGATGCCCTTGCCGAGCGGCCGTGAAAGGGTCTTGCCGAGCTCGTGGCCGTAATTGCCCTTTAGGGAGGCTTCGGCCGCCGCTTCGTTGAGGCGGCGCGCCTCGTTGATGAATTCGATGTCTTCCAGCGGCGCCGTCGTCGCGAAATCATAGACCCGGCGCAGGGTCAGCTCGTCCGAGGCCTCCGTCCGCGCCGACTCCGTCAGGCTGTCGCGCCGGTCGACCGTCTTCGCGGAGGGACCTTCGAGGTAGACCAGGCCGGTATGTTCGCGGGCGATCACGGCACGCGAGGAGTCCGCGCCGGCATGGCAGCGGACCTCGATGTAAAGGACTTCCTCGCTCTGCTCCGTCAGGCTGATCCGGATGCGGTCCCCCGCCAGGAAGGCCTTGCCCTCCAGCACGGCTGCGGCGTTGCAATCCTTGAGCACCTCCAGCTGGTAGGAACTCTTGCCGATCAAGGCCCCGAGGGCCACGGCGATCGGCAGGCCGGTCATCCCCGTGCCGGGGATGCCGACGCCCATGGCATTCTTGAGCATGTTGGCGCTGAGCTCGACTTCGATCCTTTCCGGACGCCGTCCGAGCGCCTCGGTGGCATAGGCGGTACAGAGGGCGATAGCCGCCGGTTCCGTACATCCGATCGCGGGCACGACTTCCCGCTTGATGAGGGCGATGATCTGCTTGTTGTCCATACGTACAAAGATAGCGATTTTTGGAGGAAATCGAGCCGCCCGTTTGCGCACGCAACGGGAATCATGGGGCATCCATGCGGAAAATAATACAAAAAAGTGAAAAAATAAGCCACCGAGTTGTGTGGAATGCGGTTTTTTATGTATATTCGAATCTCGAAACGAGAGTCTTTTTACAATTTAAACCATATACCATGACAAAGGAAGAGATTGTTAAAGAGGTTGCGGGCGCCACGGGCGTCGACAGAAAAGAAGTTGCAGCCATCGTCGAGAGTTTGATGGATTCCGTCAAGAAATCCGTAGCGGCCGGAGAACCGGTCTACCTCAGAGGTTTCGGCACATTCAGCCTAAAGCACCGTGCCGCCAAGCCTGCGCGCAACATCACCGCACAGACCACCATCCTGATCCCGGAGAAGGAAGTGCCGCACTTCAAGCCTTGCGAGCGCTTCAAGACCGACGTCAACAAGGGCTGATTCCGGCTGGAGAAACTGCTTTGCAATCATACATTTGGCAATTTCAAACATAATTGCTAACTTAGGCATCGCAAAAGAAATTACCCAAAACCTTTAAAAATTAGTTATTATGGAAGAGATCATCGCCAAAATCAAGGAGCAAATCGCAGCCATCACTGCGGACATCGACAAGGTCGGCAACAAAGCAGCCCAGGCCCGCGTGCGCAAAGCCACCCTTGCCCTTGAGAAGATCGGAAAGGAGTACCGCAAAGCCAGCGTGAAATAATCCGTTCCGGAATTGAAGTTAACGGGCTTCCTCGGGTCATCCGTCCCCTGGGGGTCCGTTATCTTTTTTGAATTAATTGCTATATTTGTGCGATCAATATCCTACAAACCATGAGACTTGATGGAAGAAGACAAAGTACCAACGTCGACGACCGGCGTGGTATGTCCGGCGGCGCCATGGCGGCCGGCGGTATCGGCCTGGGCGGCCTGCTGATTATCGGCGTGATTTCCCTGTTGATGGGCCGCAATCCCGTCGAAGTGCTCCAGCAGGTCGGCGGCATGAGCGGGACCGAGATCGTCTCGCAGAGCGGCCGCACCCCCACCGCCGAGGAGCAGGAACTGGCCGAATTCACCCTGCAGATCCTCGCCAGCACCGAGGATGTGTGGACCAAGGTTTTCAAGCAGTATGGCCGGGAGTACGTCGCCCCGCAGCTGGTCCTGTACAACGATTACGTCCAGACAGCCAGCGGCACGGCATCCGCCCAGATGGGTCCGTTCTACAACAGCGCGGACCAGAAGGTCTACATCGACCTGTCCTTCTTCTCCACGATGAAGCAGGAGATCGGAGCCGACGGCGATTTCGCCTACGCCTACGTCATCGCCCATGAGATCGGGCATCATGTCCAGTACCTGCTCGGCATCCTGCAGCAGGCCCACCAGCAGATGGCGCGCATGAGCCAGACCGACAGCAACCATATGAGCGTCCGGATCGAACTCCAGGCTGACTTCCTGGCCGGCGTGTGGGCCCATTACGAGAACAAGATGTTCTCTTCGCTCGAGGACGGCGACCTCGAGGAGGGCATCACCCTCGCCGCCAAGATCGGCGACGACTACCTGCAGAAGAAAGCCCGCGGCTATGCCACCCCCGATACCTTCAACCACGGCACCTCCCAGCAGCGCGAGCGCTGGCTGCTCAAGGGTTTCCGCTCGGGAGACATCAACCAGGGCGATACCTTCTCCGTTAACTACAACCAGCTATAGGAGGGATTTCGCGGCGCTGATGCCCGCCAGGGCGCCCGTCGCGAAGGCCAGCTGGAGATTGTATCCGCCCGTATCGGCGTCGATATCCAGCACTTCCCCGCACAGATGGAGTCCAGGCACGAGCCTGGACTCCATCGTTTTGGCCACGAACTCATCCGTGCTCACGCCGCCGGCCGTCACGACCGCACGCTCGTAGCCCACGTATCCGGCGATATCGAACTGCCAGGCCTTCAGGGCCTTGGCGATGGAGACGAGATTGACCCAGACCTTGGTATCGGCCCTCCCCCGCCGCTCCAGCGTGATGATCCCGGGGTTCATCGCGGTGAAGGCGGGAATGAGGTCCCAGGGCATCAGCTTGCCGAGCAGGATGCGGCAGCGCTCCTTCTCGCGCAGGCGCTTCGAGCGGGGATCCTTGTCGATCTCGGCCCAGAGTTCCTTGACGCGGCCGGTGAGTTCGGTCAGGCTGACGCCGGGCTTGAGGTCCAGCACCAGCGACACGCGCGCACCGTTGACCAGGGCCTTGACGGCCTTGCGGCTGAGCTGGAAGCCCACCGGGCCTTCGAGGCCGCCGTCGGTGAAGTCGATGTCGCCGAACTCGGCGTCGGCTTCCGTCCCCTGGACCTGCAGGGAGAGCTGGATGTTCTTGAGGGACACCCCGCAGAGTTTCTCCCCCAGCTCGCTGAGCGGCGTGCTGCGGTCTATGTGGAGGTCCTTGTCCTCCGTCAACTTGTAGCCTTTGGGCACGAGGGCCGTCAGGGACGGGAAGGTCGGCACGACCTTATGGCCCAGATCCGCCGCCCAGCGCAGGCCGTCGCCGGTCGAGCCGGTCGTCGGATAGCTCAGGCCGCCCGTCGCCACGATCAACTTCACGCACTTGTATTCCCTCCCATCCGCCAGGGTCACGGTGAAGCCCGGAGGGCATTCGCTCACCGCGACGCCGGCGACCTCGGCCTCGGTTTCGATCTTGACGCCGAGCGAGTGACAGGCGGAGACGAGGGTGTCGACGACATCCGAGGCATGATGCGAGACCGGGAAGGCCCGGTCACCGCGTTCGACGACCGTCGGCATCCCGAAGCCTTCAAACCAGTCCAGGACGGCCTGCGGAGGCAGGTTGTAGAAGGCGGACTTGACGAAATTGGGATTCGAACGGACATGGCCCGAGAAGTCGTTCCAGGCCTTCACGTTCGTGAAATTGCATCGGCCCTTGCCGGTGATCATGACCTTGCGCGCAGGGCGCGGCATCTTCTCCAGAACGGTCACCTGGGCATCCTTCCCGGCCGACACGAGGGTCCGGGCGGCGTGGTACGCGGCCATCAGTCCCGATGCGCCGGCGCCGACTACGACGATTTCAGACTTCATCTAACGCTCCTTCATCCAGACTTGCATGTGGCCCGGACCGCGGTGGCACCAGGCGTAGTAAGGGATCAGCGTCAGGTCTCCGTCCCGGATGACCTGGATGCCGCCCAGCAGGTCGCGGCGCGACTCGACCCGGAGCTCGTCCGAGGCGGAGACTTCCGCCTCCAGCACGTCGCCCTCATTGTCCGGCCACTCGGCGCAGTATACCAGCGGGCCGCGCTCCACGGCCAGGCGGCCGCGGTCGGCCTCCACGGCCTCGTGGGCGCGCACGAAGCGCGGCTCCATCCGGAACTCCACGTCCACCTGGTCGCCGGGCTTCCAGGCGCGGGTGATGCAGAAATAGCCCTTGTCGAGCGTACCCTGGACATCCTCGCCGTTGACGCGGATGCGGTAGCCGTCCGGGCGCTGGTCCGCGAAAGCGTACAGGTCGCTCGGGACCACCTCGCCGCGGGCCCAGCCCGGGATGCGCAGGCGCAGGGTGAAGGTACCGGCCTTGTTCTCGTCGACCGTGATGCAGACGCCGCCGTACCAGGGATACATCGTATCCTGCGTCAGGGTGACGTCACGTCCGCCGAGCTTGTGCGTCATCGTATTGGACATGTAGAGGTTCACGTAGAGGTCCTTGCCTTCGGCCGCGTAGACATAGCCGGGCACGGACGGGATGAAGCGGCAGATGTTGGACGGACAGCAGGCGCAGCCGAACCAGGGCTCGCGGTGGTGGCGTCCGTCGGAAGCCAGCGGGTTCGGGTAGAAGAAGGTGCCTCCGTCCAGGGCCACGCCGGAGATCACGCCGTTGTAGAGCGTACGCTCCAGCACGTCGATGTACCTGGCGTCACCATGCAGCAGGAAC
The DNA here is from genome assembly GCA_017477245.1 of Bacteroidales bacterium. Lineage (GTDB taxonomy): Bacteria > Bacteroidota > Bacteroidia > Bacteroidales > UBA932 > Cryptobacteroides. The sequence goes on from JAFUWY010000027.1 coordinate 47,182, forward strand.
ATCCGGTAGTTGGTGTAGACGTTGCCGATGGCCGCGCAGGTCTCGCAGTAGGAACTGAGGTTCGGCAGCTCGTAATTGTCGCCGAAGGCCTCGCCGGCGTGGCGGGCGCCCACGCCGCCGGTCAGGTAGAGCTTCTTGGAGACGAGGTTCTCCCAGATGCGGTCGATGGCGTCGATGTAGGCCTGGTCGCCGGTCAGGGCTGCTACGTCCGCGATGCCGGAGTACATGTACTCGGCGCGGACGGCATGGCCCACGGCCTCGTCCTGCTCCAGGATGGGCAGGTGCGACTGGTTGTAGGGGTCGCGGTGCGCCGTGCGGCCGCGCTTGTCGAGGAAGTATTTCGCCTGTTCGAGATATTTGCGGTCGCCCGTGACGAGGTAGAGCTTCGAGAGCGCCATCTCGGCGATCTGGTGTCCCGGGACGCGGGCCACCTGGCCCTCGCCGTCGCCGATCGCTGCGCAGACGCAGTCGGCGTACTTGATGGCGATGTCGAGGAAGTTGCGCTTGCCCGTGGCCTGGTAGTGGGCCACGGCGCCCTCGACCATGTGGCCGAGGTTGTAGAACTCATGGCTCAGCTCCTCCACCTGCTCCCAGCGCTCCTTGCCCATCCACGGATGCGGATGCCAGGGATTCATCTGGCGGGCGGTGTTCAGGTAGCCGTCCGGCTCCTGGGCCGCCGCCACGAGCACCAGCACGCTGTCGATATAGGCCTCGAGCTTGGGGTCGGGATAGGTCTGCAGGAGGTAGCTGGCCCCCTCGATGGTCTTGTAGACATCCGTGTCGTCGAAGGAATAGCCGCGCACGCGGTACGTGGAGTCCGGCCGGGTGGCGCGGACGAAATTGTCGTACCGGCCCGTCTCCTCGCACTTGCTGAACGCCAGCGGGATGGTCACCTCCCGGCTGGCCTGCAGGCGCGCGCCCCAGAAGGTGTCGGAGACTTTGACGTCGGTGAACGGCACCTGGCCGATCGGATAGCCCGTCTGCGGGCCGGTCCCGCGGCAGGACAGCAGGGCTGCCGCGGCAAGTGTCAGGATAAGGAACTTCTTCATAACGAGGGGAAACAAAAAAAGGGAAAGCTTAGCACATCGCACCGCTACGACCTCCTACCCTTGCTGCCTTCCGGCCCTGGGGGAGTTCAGAGGGAGCTGGTCGTGTACGACTTTCCCACTGCAAATATAGTCAAAAATCAAATACTTTTGAAAATTAGCGGGAGAATGTCGTCGACTTTTTCGAATTTGAGGATCTGGTCGGCGGCAACCATGAGGATGGACATCGGCTTGCCGGACTTGGCCTGGTACTGGGCCATCACCTGCCGGCAGGCGCCGCACGGGGTCGCCGGCTCGTGGCCCAGGCGGCCCATCACGCCGCCGGCGATCGCGATGGAAAGCATGTCCTTGTCGGGATAGCGCGCGCTGGCGGCGAACATCGCCGTCCGCTCGGCGCACAGGCCCGACGGGAAGGCGGCATTCTCCTGGTTGGCGCCGCGGACGATCTGCCCGTTCGACATCCGGACCGCCGCACCGACGTGGAAATGGGAATACGGGGCATAGGCCCCCTCCATCGCCTTGATGGCCTCGGCGGCGAGTTCCCTGTCTTCGGGGTTCAGTTCGTCGACGGATTTGTACTCCTGGTACGCAATGTTGATTTCCTTGGTCGTCATACTATGTGGTTTGCTTACATTTCTACCTGTTCTCCCAGGAAATGGGGGCCGCGGTGCGTCGCCAGGTCGATGAAGACCTTGACGCGCGCGAGCCACTCGCGGACATGGGTTTTCAGCGCGCGCAGGGTGCGGACGTCCGAGGCGTTGAAGCCGACGGCGTCGATCCCGTGCATGGCCGCCAGATAAACGGCGCGCTCGTTGTGGAAGCGCTGGCTGACAACGATAAAGGAGGACTGCCCGAACACCTCCCGGGCGCGGACGACGGAGTCCAGCGTCCGGAACCCGGCGTAGTCCAGCACGATCAGCGAATCGGGTACGCCGCGCGACAGCAGGGCCTTGCGCATCTGCTGGGGCTCGTTGTAGGAGATGTGGCGGTTGTCCCCGCTGACGAGGATCTTGTCCACCTTGCCGGCTTCCAGCAGCGCGGTGGCGGCGTCGATCCGGTATTTGAAATAGGGGTTCGAATGGCCGTTGCGAAGGTTCGAGGACGTCCCGAGCAGCAGGGCTGCGTGGCGGTGCGGGACCGAGGCGAGGTCGGAGTAGAGGCGTCCCCGGGCAAAGCCCGAGACCCGGAGGTCGCACACGACCACCAGCAGTACGACCAGGCCCAGCAGGGCGGCCAGGGCGATGAGGATTTTTTTCATCATTTCCCGCTTCGTCCTTCAAATATAAGCATTTTCCGGCAGGAATGGTAATATTTGCGGAGCCGCTGAAAAAACGTACCTTTGTACCCGTATGAAGATTTGCGTAGGACTTTCCGGAGGCGTGGACTCCAGCGTGGCCGCCTTGCTGCTCAAGCAGCAGGGCCACGACGTCTTCGCCATGTTCATGCAGAACTGGCACGACACCGAGGGCACGCTCCACGGCGACTGTGAGTGGGAGGAGGACCGGTTCGTGGCGGAGATGGTGGCGCGCAAGATCGGCATCCCCTTCTACTTCATCGACTTGAGCAAGGTCTACCGCCAGCGTGTCGTCGACTACATGTTCGACGAGTACGAGCGCGGACGCACGCCCAATCCCGACGTCCTGTGCAACCGTGAGATCAAGTTCGCCGCATTCCTGGAGGCGGCGGAGCGCCTCGGCGCGGACTACGTAGCCACGGGCCACTACTGCCGCAAAGAGACGCTCCCCGACGGCACCTGCCGCATCCTCGAGGGCACCGACCCGGGCAAGGACCAGAGCTATTTCCTCTGCCAGCTCAGCCAGGAGCAGCTCGCCAAGGCCCTCTTCCCGATCGGCGGCCTCTACAAGTCCGAGGTGCGGCGCCTCGCCAAGGAAGCCGACCTCCCCTCCGCGGAGAAGAAGGACTCCCAGGGCATCTGCTTCGTGGGCAAGGTGGACCTGCCGGTCTTCCTGCAGCAGAAGCTCCGGAGCGTCGAAGGCGACGTCGTCGAGGTGTTTGCACCCTACTATGCCGACTCCGCCAAGTACCGCCGCGACCAGGAGCTGGCGGCGAAAGGGACCGCCCTCACCGAGGAGGAATGGCAGGAATTCTCGACGCCCATCGACTATTCCGACATCCGCTTCGAGACGGAGACCTACCGCTCCGGCAAGCACCATGTCAAGAAGACGCGCGACAAGGAGAATCCCTGGGGCAGGCGCATCGGCCGCCACGAGGGCGCGCAGTTCTACACCATCGGCCAGCGCAAGGGCCTGGGCATCGGCGGACACGCCAGTCCGGTCTTCGTGCTCGCGACCGACATCGACCGCAACATCATCTATGTGGGCGAAGGCGAGGACCATCCCGGCCTGTTGCGCCGGTGCCTGCGCATCGCCCCGGACGAGATCCACTGGATCCGCCCGGACCAGGCGATGCAACCCGGCGGGCAGCGCCGCTACCGCGTGCGCATCCGTTACCGCCAACCCCTGCAGGACGCCACGCTCGTGATGCGGGAGAGCGGCCTGTACATCCTCTTCGACAGGCCGCAGCGCAGCATCACCGCAGGGCAGTTCGCCGCATGGTACGCCCCCGACGGCGAGATGCTCGGCAGCGGCGTCATCTCGCGATAGAATGCACCACCTCATTTTCAAGCAGTTACGAATCAACCCTCGGTTTATTATCCGAAGGTTGATTTGCAACATGCTGATAGTCAATGCGGTTATTCTTTCGCTTCCAGCCTGCTCCGGCTGCAGCGAACCGAGCCGGCACCAGCTCTACCGCACCGCCCTCGCCGAGCAGCGGCAGGCGGAGCAGGCGCTTGCCGACCGCGACACGGTGCAGGCGCTCCGGCATCTGCGCCACGCATACGTCCATTTCGTGGACAGCGACCACCCGGAACGCTGGCGGCAGACCCTGACCGGCATCCATCTGCTGGAGGTATCCCTGCAGCACGGTCCCTACGCGATCAAGAGCCACAACCCGGTGGGAGAACTGGCCGATTCCTATGACAGCATGGCCCTGATCCAGCATCATGCCGACCAGACCCGGACGTGGCTGCATGTCTCGTTGCTGCTTGCAACCGGCATCCTGCTGCTCCTTGCGGGCGGCGCAGCCCTGCTGGTCTCGTTCCAGCGCCGGCGACGCCTCGAAGCCGAGAACCAGCTGCTGCAGGCCAAATGGGAACTCGACCGGCAGCAAACGCGTCTTTCTGCCCTGCAAGCCGGCGCCGCAACACCCGCCCTAACCCTGGCGCTCCGGTCCTACGAACAGCTCTGCAGCCGTTACGAACCGGACGGCGACAACGCCGCCCTGCTGCGGGAGTTCCGCCAGCAGATGGCGGACCTGCGCAACGGGACGGCGTTTGCCGCGGACCTGGAGACGACCCTGGAAGCCGCTTGTCCGGGGCTTCCGCAACGGATCCGCGAACTCCCCGGCCTGCGGGAAGACGAGCGCAGGCTGCTGCGATACCTCGCCGCAGGGTTCCCGACCTACCTCATCGCGGCAGCGACCGGCCGGACACGCGCGGCCGTCAACATGCAGGTGTCCCGCCTGCGCGGCCGCATCGCGTCGGCGGACGAGCAGACACAGGCGCTCCTGCTCCCCTTCTTCGATGCCCGCCGGCCCGGACGTCCCCGCAGATAGGGGGTCACTGTGGGTAAATCCTCCCACAGTAACCTCAGAATAATGGCAACGGGACCCGCCTCCAGGCCACTCCTCTCGATCCATACGCCCCTCAAAATGCAAACGGACCCTTTCCCCCCATTGCAGCCGTATCGGAATTGACCTAACTTTGTACCGGAACGAACCACAACGATCATGAAAAGCAGAATCCCCCTTTCAGCCCTCCCCTTGCTGCTCCTGATGATGGCCTGCGGCCAGAAGACTAAGGTGACCGATGTCGTGACCCTGGAACGGACAGACAGTCCGGCCGCCCTCCTGCAAGCCGTACAAAGCATCGAACTCATCCCGCTGGAGTCCCGGCCGGGAGAGATCGTCGGCCCCGCAGCCGAGCTCGACACAGACGGTTCATCGTGGATCCTGGCCGACAAGCGGCCGGAGCCGGCCATCTTCCGCTTTGACGCCCGGGGCCACTTCCAGAACAGGATCGGACACCAAGGCAACGGCCCGGGAGAATACACGACGATACAAAGTACCCAGCTCCAGGATGGCAGGCTCACCGTCTTCAGCATGCCCGACCTCATCCTGCATTACAGCCTCGACGGGACGCTTCTCTCCCAGGAAAACAGGGAGGGGCTCCGGCTCCAGTCCGTCTGCGTACACGAAGGAATCCTGACCTACCGGGGCTATGGGGCGGGAAGCCCTGCGCGCGTGGACCTGCTCTCCGAGGCCGGGGACAAATCCTTCCTCGAATCGGATGTGAAGCTCATCAACATGATGCCGAACGGCCCTATCTTCACGCAGGAAGGTCCGGTCACCTATTTCACAGACAGCTACAACCCGGTCATCTACGCCTACGAAGCGGGAACGGTCCGGCCGGAGGTCACCTTCGACTTCGGGAAATACGCGCTCGGCGAGAGGTTCTACCAGTTCGACGATGCCTTCGCCGCGGCGGAATACATGATGTCGCTGCCCGACGGATTCGCCATCATCCAGCGGTACCTGCGCGGCGGTGACTACCAGTTCATGGAGGCTTTCATCCAGCAGGACATGCAGACGGACGCCTGCTACGGGATCTGCCGGGGCCGGGAATGGACCTGGTTCTCGCTGGGCAAACCGGGAGAATCCCCCTTCGCCGCCTCCCTGCGCCTGCTGGACGGAGACCGGCTCTGCTGCCTGCTGGACGCAGGCCTGCTCTGCAGCGCCGACCACGGCCTGGGCGGACCGCTGGCCGCCCTGGCCGGGAAGATTGTCAATCCGGAAGTCCTGGACGGCATCCAGCCGGATGACAATCCCGTCATCGCCGTCATCCACCTCAAATAGGCATCCACCTTTTGCGGAGAATTGCGTAATTTTGCGGAAAAGTTGTTTTTTTACCGCAAAACCATGAAGAAGATCCTTTTGCTTACCACCCTCTGCGCCCTCGCCCTGACGGGCTGCGCGCAGAAACAGGAGAAGACCCTGGTCGCCTATTTCTCCGCGACCGGCACCACCGCCAAAGTAGCCGCCAACCTCGCCGAAGCGACGGGCGCGACCCTGTATGAAATCAAGCCGGAGACCCGCTACACGGCCGCCGACCTGGACTGGAACGACCAGCAGTCCCGCAGCACGATCGCGATGAAGGACCCGGCCGCCCGCCCGGCCATCGTGAAGGACCTGCAGGACGCCGCTTCCTACAGCACCATCTACGTCGGATTCCCGGTCTGGTGGGGCACCGCACCGCGCGAGGTCAACACCTTCCTGGAGGCTTATGACTTCTCCGGCAAGACCGTGATCCTGTTTGCCACCTCCGGCGGCAGCGACCTCTCGCAGGCCAACGCCGAGTTCAAGGCCGGCTACCCGGCCCTCATCTGGAAGGACGGCAAGGTCCTCGCGAACGAATCCTCCGTGGAGGATCTCCAGGCCTGGGTCGCTTCCCTGCAGTAGCTACCTGCGGAGCTCCCGCACCGGGAAGGTGAAATAGGTGTCGGGATACGGCTCTTCGGACAGGGTAAAGTGCCACCACTCGCTGTCGATCGGCTTGAAGCCGTGGCGCAGCATCGCCTCGCGGAGGATCATCCGGTTGGCATACTGCTCCGGCGTGATCTCCGTATAATCCGGATGGGACTCCTCGCCGAACCAGTCGAAGGTCCCGCCCATGTCCAGTTCCTTCTCCGACGCCATGTCAAACAGAGTCAGGTCCACCGTGGAACCACGGGTGTGGCCTGACTTTTCTGCGATATAATCCTGTTCGAACAGGAGGCTCTTGTCCACGTCCGGGTAGAAATAGCGCTTCATGGCGGTGTCCGTGACGTTGGACGCCCAGCGGACGAAATGGTCCACGGCGCGCTGGGGACGGTAGGCATCGTAGATCTTGAGCCTGTAGCCCTGCCGCATCACGTCGTCGCTGACGGCCTTGAGGCTGTCGGCGGCGCGGCGCGTCAGCAGCGCCGTCGGCTGCTCGTAGCCGTCGATGCGGGCCCCCACGAAATTGTAGGTGCCATGGTAACGGATCTCCAGGATGGCATCCGGCACGACGTCCGTGATATTGACGAAATCGCGGCTGTCCGCAGCGGGGTCCGGCCGGCAGCCGGGCAGGCAGAGCGCCAGGCAGGCGGCGCAGAGCAGGAAGTACCTTTTCATCTTCGGCGTATTTTTCACAAAAATACGTATTTTTGCGCTGTTTTACCGCTTTCCCTGCACTATGCGCAATGGCATGTTTCCGCTGATCCTGATCTTCCTGCTGGGCTGCATCGCCTGGACGGCCTGGCGGTTCTGGCAGATCCTCCCCTTCTCCGGCTGGGGGAAAAGCCTGTGCGTCAGCCTCTATATCCTGTGTTTCCTGGTCATCTTCCCGCACTTCGCCTGGGGCGACCGGATGCCGATGTGGCTGGCCACGGCCACCTACGAGGCCGGCACGTCCTGGATGATCTTCTTCGTGTACGCCCTGCTGCTCTTCGCGCTGCTCTCGCTCGGGCGCCTGGTGCACCTGGTGCCCGCCTCCTTCCTGAAGGACTCGGCGGCAGGTAGCTGCACGGTGCTGGGCATCCTCACGGTCCTGCTGGTCTGCGGCCACCTCCACTACCGCCACAAATACCGCGAAGTCATCGACATCCAGACGGAAAAACCTTTGGATAAGCCCCTGACGCTCGTGCTGGCGAGCGACCTGCACGCCGGCTACCACAACCGCGCGAAGGAACTGTCCCGCTGGGTGGAGCTCATCAACGCAGAGCAGCCCGACCTGGTCCTGTTCGGCGGCGACCTGCTGGACGGCGCCTTGCGTCCGGTGCGCGAAGGGCGCTACGACGAGGTCTTCCGCCGCATCCAGGCACCGGTCTACGCCTGCCTGGGCAACCATGAATTCATTGCCGGCCGCGAAGGTGCGGAGGCGTTCTACCGCCAGGCCGGCATCCATCTCCTGAAAGACAGCACCGCTACCGCCTGCGGCATCCGCCTTGTCGGCCGGGACGACCGAAGCAACCCACGCCGCCTTCCGCTCGCGCGCCTCGCCCCGCCGGACAGCCTTTTCACCCTGCTGCTGGACCACCAGCCCTACCACCTCGAAGAGGCCGAGGCGGCCGGGATCGATTTCCAGTTCAGCGGCCACACCCACCACGGCCAGATCTGGCCCGGCAACTGGATCACGGACGCCATGTACGAGAAGGCCTTCGGGCCGCACCAATGCGGCCGGACCCGCTACTACGTGAGTTCCGGACTCGGCCTCTGGGGCGGCAAGTTCCGCATCGGCACCCGTTCCGAATACCTCGTCCTGCACATCCACAACTGACCGGCCGGCCGATGCGGGACATGGGTAGGATAACAGTTTCAGGCGGGGAAAATGGCGGTTTTTTCGCAGATTTATGTAAATTTGCGAGATTAACCGATTATCACTCATGGCAAACGTTTATGATTTCTCCCTGCCCGCCAAGAAAGGCGGCGAAGTGAAGCTCTCGGAATACCGGGGCAAGGTCCTCCTCATCGTCAATTCCGCCACCGGCTGCGGCTTCACCCCGCAGTACGAAGACCTCGAAGCCATGTATGGCCGCCTCAAGGCCCGGGGATTCGAGATCCTCGACATCCCCTGCGACCAGTTCGGCCACCAGGCCCCCGGCTCCGACGACGAGATCACCGAATTCTGCACGATGAAGTTCGGCACCGACTTCCCGCAGTTCAAGAAATCCGAGGTCAACGGCCCCGGCGAACTCCCCCTCTACACCTGGCTCAAGGCCCAGAAAGGCTTCGAATCCTTCGATGCCGACAACAAGCTGACCCCGCTCCTCGAGCAGATGTTCGACAAGGCCGATCCCGACTGGCGCACCAAGAGTGACATCAAGTGGAACTTCACCAAGTTCCTCGTCAACCGCGACGGCGAAGTGGTCGCCCGCTTCGAGCCCACCAAGGACATGGGTGCCGTCGAGGAATGTGTCAAAGCCATCCTGTAAGTCATTATCAAGAAGAAGAAGAAGAATACCATGAAGAAATTACCGTTTTTGGCCCTGCTCTGCGCCCTGGCCGGCTGCGGCGGTCCGCAGACCCAGACCCAGGCCCCGGCGCCGGACGGGAGCAAGTATCTCCCCTATGACCAGCGCACCGGTGAGGAATCCACCGTCTATTTCACCCGCAACCTCTCTGCCGAGGGCCTCATCCTGGCCTACGAGCAGGTGAACGGCAAGATCAGCGGCCGCGTGGGCGTCAAGCTCCACACCGGCGAGCAGAACGGCCCCAACATCATCCCGCGCGAGTGGGTGAAGGCCCTGCTGGAGAAGGACCTCCCCGATGCCCACATCATCGAGACCAACACCTACTACGTGGGTGACCGCTACACCACCGAGCAGCACCGCAAGACCCTCGAGGTCAACGGCTGGAACTTCTGCCCCGTGGACATCATGGACGAGGAAGGCGTCACCACGATCCCCGTGGAGGGCGGCAAATGGTTCAAGGCGATGTCCGTCGGCAGCCACCTCCTCAACTACGACTCGATGGTCACCCTGACCCACTTCAAGGGCCATACGCAGGGCGGCTTCGGCGGTTCCAACAAGAACATCGGCATCGGCTGCGCCGACGGCCGCATCGGCAAGTCCTGGATCCACACGACCCCCGGATCCGACGACATGTGGAACATCGCCGAGGAAGAGTTCATGGAGCGCATGACCGAGTCCACCAAGGCCACCCTCGGCCACTTCGGCGAGAAGGTGACCTTCGTCAACGTGATGCGCAACATGTCCGTCTCCTGCGACTGCGAAGGCGTCGCCGCGGAGCCGGTCGTCACCCCCAACGTGGGCATCCTCTCCTCCACCGACATCCTGGCCATCGACCAGGCCTGCGTGGACATCATCTACGCGATGACCGCCGAGGAGCACCACGACATGCTCGAGCGCATCGAGACCCGCCACGGCCTGCGCCAGCTCTCCTACATGAAGGAGATGGGCATGGGCAATGACAAGTACGTCCTCATCGACCTCGACAACGGTGGCAAGCGCATCACCGCCGAAGAGGCTGCCAAGGACCTCAAGCCGTTCGTCAAGAGCGGGGAATAAGCGATCCCGACTCACGCCGACGAAAAGACCTGCACCTGGATGGATGCAGGTCTTTTCACTCCAAGCAGACAAGGCCGCTAATAGTTGAGACCGAAGCCGTAAGGAATCAAGGCGTAGCCTTCGTCCTCGAGGAAACTCGGTACATCTTCCTTATTGTTCTCAACCGCCTCCTGGGAAGCCGGGAGGCCGAACGGCATCTTGCCGCTGGGGTTGAATCGACCTGTCAGAACGTCCATCACCGCAGGCAGCGTCGTACCGAAAGTGGCGAGCCAGGTCTGTGAAGCAGGCCCCTTCAGTTCGGAGAGCACCCAAGGTTTGCTGCAATTGACGAGGATGACCGTCGGTCTTCCGGCAGCGATGCGATTGACATAGTCAACATCTATCCCATTGGCGGACAGAAGATTGACAATTGGCGAATCCCCTGCCGTGCCACCAAGGAAACCACCTCCCGTCGAGGGGGTGAGCCAAAGTACGGCGACATCTGCCTCATTCACCTTCGCGACGAAACGGACCGGCCAGGTATTCTCCTGCAGAACGGTTGCAGAATGGCCGCCGTCTCGGGAATTGCCGAGACGTTCGAAATAGACCTTGGTCCCCGCCTTGAGCGGAAGCAGGGAATTCTCATTGCGCATCAGGACGATGGATCTCCGGAAAGCTTCCGCCGCCAGTGTCTGGTGTTCCTGGCTGTTCGCAACAGCCTCGGCATTGTCCGGATCGACATACGGATTCTCGAACAGTCCGAGTTCGAATTTCTCCACCAACAGGCGGGTGACTGAACGGTCGATCTGCTCGTCCGTAATCATCCCCTTGTCATAGGTCTCACGCAGATTCTTGAGATCCACACTTCCGGAGAAAAGGTCCGTACCAGCGCTGACGGCCTTCTGGTAGCGCTCCGGGATGGTCAGATCCTCAACGCCCCAGGGCATCCCGTCGATCGGACCCGTATCGGAATTGACCAGACCCCGAAAACCCAATTTCCCACGGAGAACCTCGGTGAGCAGGCCGTAATTGAAGGCAGAACCCACTGCCTCGTATTCCGTCCCGTATGGACGGGCATAGTAAGGCATGATTGCAGACACACCGGCCTCAACGGCCGCCTGGAAAGGCTTGATGTGATAGTCGAACATCCCGCCCGGATAGACGAGATTCCTTCCGTAGGAGAAATGTGAGTCCCACCCCTTCATCTCAGCGCCGCCGCCGGGAAAATGCTTCATGGTCAGGGCAACGGAACCTGTGCCCAGCGTTTCCCCTTGGAAGCCCTGGACCAAGGCCCGGGCAATTTCGGCCACGCGGTCCGCATTCTCGCCGAATGTGCCTTCGATACGGTTCCAACGCGGTTCTGTGGACAGATCAAGTTGGTACATATAGCCTTTGCGTATACCACAAGCGACCCACTCCTCGGCAGCCGTGCGTGCAAAAGTCCGGATCAGGTCCAAATCGTTGGTAGCCGCCAGGCCCAGGGTTCCGGGCCATTGGGTCAGGTAGCTGTTGCCGACGTTGAGCCCCATCGAATTGTCCACCGCCACATGGTTGCGCGGATTGGAGGCGAAGATGACAGGGATACCCAACCGGGAACGTTCCGCCACTTCCTGGACGTTGTTCGTCCACTCAGCCATCGTACGGGCCGGCGCATTGGCCCGGAGGATGAAATGTCGGAGATTGCGTTCCAAGATCCCCTTCGTCGTGCCTGATGCATTGATTTTTTCCTCCGCAAGTTCGACTCCGGTAAAGATATTCCGCCGCGTGACGGCGTCCTCCTCGTTGAGTTCGCTGGTCGCGGAAGACTTCATGTTCATCTGGGTAATCAGCATGAATCCCAGCTTTTCCTCCAAGGTCATCTGCCCCAGGAGGTCTGCTGCGCGGTCTTCCGGCGTCAGGCGCCAGTCTTCATACGGGTCCAGTTTCGCATTCTTGTTCAAGTCCTTGAAACTGTAGCCGTTCTTTTCAATGAGTTGAACGGTACGCGTGCCGAGTTCCGGCTGGACATACTGCCTGCCTGAGCAGCCGGCAAAGAGCAATAAGCCCGCTGTCAAAACGGATACGATTCTCATAACACTTGGCTAGTAATTCTTACGGACGATACTCCATTCAGGACGCTTCATCCGAAAATACTCATCATTCAGGAAAAGCGCGGATGAACCTGTGCGGCTTTTCAGCTGCCAGTCCAGCCACTCATGTACGGTCACGGCATAAGCGCCTCCGTGTTTCTCATAATAAGTACCTTCATGGCCATCCAGCGTATTGATCATGACCACCGGGAGACCGCTGATCCGTTCGAAGTCCTTGGCTGCGTTCGGATAAGCGACATCTGCCGGCCCGCCGATCAGATACAGCATCGGGGTATGCAGATTCTCCAGGGCGGCCGGCGTGACGCCCTGCATGCTCATGTCCCCAATCCCGGAGTTGAGGATGACACAAGTACGGATGCGCGGGTCGTGAGCGACCCCCAGGACCTGGGCGCCGCCGCAAGACTGTCCCATCGCCGCGACCCGCCCCAAGTCCACAGTATGATAATACTCTGACTTCGGATTGGCGTTCTGGTCGGTCAACCAGTCCAGTGCCTCCAGGAGCATCCGCGGATAGGTCGCCTGCCGGGTCTGTCCCCCCTGGGCCTGCGTGCGCTGACGGCGCAGGTCCGCTTCCATGGCACGCTTCTCCGCTTCGGTCAGATGCGGGACGACCTCGCCATTGGCCATGACCTGCGTCTTGGCCATATTGGAGGAACGCTGTAAAGTCCCGCGCCAGCGCGCAAAGAAGTCGGCTTCGTCATAAGGGCCGATGGCAACGGCAAGGTAACCGTAGGAACATACCTCGCTAAGGAGGTACCGCATCTGGATATTTTCATTCGCACAACCGCCGTTGGCATAGAGGATGACGGGTAATTTACCGACCTCGCTGACAGCCGCCTTCAGGTCTTGCGGACGATATAAGGTAAAACGCTCGAGCGAGGCATCCTTGACGACCTGCGCCTTATACGGACCGGTCCCCCCTCCCTCGACGATCTGGGAACGGACGGTCTGCGCTTTTACAGCAAGGCTGCAGCAGATCACTGCAGTCAGGATTACGCTGATTCTTCTCATATCCGCTTACCTGAGATTAGCCAGCCATTTCTCGAGCTCTGCCGTCCATTCGCGCTTGAAGCGGAATGTATCCTTGAAACCCCAGCCGTGACCGCCTTCAGGATAGGTGTGCAGGACCGCTGGTACGCCGTTGCTGACCAGCGTGGTGAAGTACATGGCACTCTCTGTGACCGGGACGGTCGTATCGTCATAACTGTGCGCGATGAAGGCAGGCGGGCAGTCCTTGGTGACATGTAATTCGCAGGAGTAGAAATCCGCCTGCTCCTGTGTAGCATCCTTACCCAGCAGGAGGAAGCCGCGTCCAGGCACAAAACGGCCTTTGGTCGTAATGACCGGATAGAGCAGGATCTGAAAATCCGGACGGGTCTCGGGCGTATAGTGGACCGAGGCGCTGGCTGCCAGGTGACCTCCGGCAGAGCCGCCCATGATACCCAGCTTCTTGATCCCCCACTCTGCCGCACGTGCACGCATCAGCTCAATGGCACGGTGAGCATCATGCAAGGGCACGTCGCAGTGCCCGTTGGGCATGCGGTATTTCAACACGGCGAAGGTGATGCCCAGGCTGTTGAACCAGTCGGCCATGTCCGTCCCCTCATGCGCGGCGGCCACATAGTTGTATCCGCCGCCCGGGCACATGATCACAGCCAGGCCGTTCGGATCCTTGGCCGGGAAGACCAGCAGTTCCGGGTCGTTGATGTTGCCGATCCGGCCTCCGAACATCGGCCGCTCTGGACCTTCCAGCCCATTACTGTCGGGTGCTCCATCCGGCCAGAGTTTCACGGTGATGTAGGCAGGCTCCTGAACACGGTTCCAGGTTCGTTCGCCCGCGGGCCGCTGAGCCCCGCCCTGCGCAGGATTCTGCGCGAGGACGAGGACAGGGACCATCATTGTAACCAAAAATGCAAAAATGCGTTTCATACCGGAGATCGCTAATTCAGTTGTTCCGTATAAGGTTCCGCTTCCGTGGAAGCCTTCCAGGGACCATCCTTGCCCTGACCGTTGGGATTGCCGAACTTGACGAAATTCGTCCAGTAATCCATCATCTTGTCGCTCAGGGCGAAGTCATGGTCGGTCATAGGGCGCCAACTGCGGCCGAGGGAATGGAACATATACCATAGTTCTGCAGAATGGAAGGCGCCAGCGTCGTCGCCGGGCAGTTTGCGGTCGAAGTAATACTGATAAGCAGGCTGTTTGCTCTGCGTGGACCGAAGCGCACAGAATGCGTTGATACCTTCGCGCATATCACCCATATCATCACCGTTACTGCCGATCATGTAGGGGATGTCCAGAAGCTGGCCGGCGTGGGCAGCCTCGTCAAAGCCCATGGTCACCAGGTTTCCGTCCGGATGAGGGCCACCCATCCCGGTACGGACCTTAGAGAGTTCCTCCAGGGAAGCCGCACGCATTTTCGCAAGGCTGTCGAATCCGGCATCATCCATCAGCTTCTTACCACGTTCATCATAGGAACTCATCGGCGTCGCCGCGGAACCCCCGCCAAGGAAGCCACCCAAACCGCCGCCACTCTGGATTATAGCCTTGCTCACGAGACCCTTTGTGAGCGGCGAGGCGACCAGCGTCTTCACGCTGCCCGCTCCTGCGCTTTGGCCCATGATCGTAATCTGTTCCGGGTCGCCCCCAAAGGCTGCAATGTTGTTATAAATCCATTTCAGGGCGGCAAGTTGGTCATAGATTCCCTGGTTGCCGGAACCGCCGAATCCATTCTCGGCCGTAAGTTCCGGATGGGAGAAGAAACCCAGCATACCGAGGCGGTAATTGATGGTGACCAGGATCACGCCACGTGTTGCCCACGCCTCACCGTCGAAGGCGACGTCATTACCGCAACCGCCGGCATAGGCGCCGCCGTGGATCCACATCGCCACGGGGAGCTTCGCCTCCGGATGCCCAACCGTTTTGGCCGGCGCCCAGACATTCAGGAAAAGGCAGTCCTCGCTGGTAGGAGGCAAAGGCTCCGGCTGGAACTCCTTGTAGTAGAAAGAGCCCGGCTGACGTCCGCGCTGGACGGACGGGGCCCCGAAGGTATCTGCCACACGTACCCCCTCCCAGGGTTTCACCGGCTGGGGCAGAGCAAAGCGCAGGTCTCCCACCGGGGCGGCCGCATACGGAACACCCTTGAAAATCATGACTTCGGGATTCTCGGTCAGTACGCCGCGGAGCAAGCCTCCGTCGACCTTGACCGTATCGACCGGTTTCCCTTGGGAGCAAGCCGTCAGGACGGCTGCCAGGATGACAGAAAAGATAAGACGACAGCGTTTCATATTCGATATCTATTTAACATTCCAGATTGCAGTATCCTCGCCGGCAGCGGACTTGACCGTCACGGTGTTGCTGCCCTTGGCAAGTTTCACACCCTCCCAACGGACCGTCGCGTAGGCATCGGTCTTGGCCGTGCCAACGAGTTTGCCGTTGAGATAGAGCTTGACGGAAGGAGCCGTGGAGAAGACCACCACGTCCGTGGTGTCCTCTTCGCGCTCCGTGTAGTTTTTGGAGCAGAGGTGGAGCGTAGCCGCCTGCTTGTTCCAGTTGGCCTTGTAGAAGTAGAACGCATCCTTGCGGGTCTTGCGGTCGTGGGTCACCAGGCCCTTGTCGTTCTGGTTCTCGGTATCGCCTTCCCTGCGCATCGAGGAGCCGAAGTCGAACATGTTCCAGACGAAGGAGCCCCAGACATAGTCCCGCTCGGCGATGGCCTTCCAGTCGTAGTAATGCAGATAGGTCTGCTTCTCCTCCGGGTGGAACCGGCCGCGGGAAGTGGACCGGACATCTACCTCGTCCGCCGGGCCATAGGCCGCCACGTGTTGGCGGACGCTGGCGCCGCCACCGTACTCGCTGATGCCAATCTTGTCGTCCGGATAGCGTGCGTGGTAGTCATCCATGAAGGGTCCGAAGTCAGCCACGGTGTCATAATACCAGCCGAAATACTTGTTCCAGGCCATCGCATCCGTGGTGTGGATGAACGGAAGTTCCTGGTCGGTCGCCTGGACGGTCATGCGCCCGGGATCCAGGCGATGAGCGATGTCATTGAGGTCGCCCACGATGGCATCGATCCCGTCGTGGACCTCGTTCTGGAGACCCCAGAAGCAGATTGACGGGTGGTTGTAGTTCTGGACGATCATCTCCTGAAGCTGGAGCCGGAGGTTGTCTTCGAAAGCCTGGGCGGCCACATAGCCGCTCACGAACGGGATTTCCTCCCAGACGACATATCCCCGCCTGTCCGCTTCGCGGAACATGAAGTGGGCCTGCGGATAGTGGGCCAGGCGGAGCGCATTCGCACCGATCTCGTCGAAGAAGTCAAAGTCGGCCAGATGGTTCTCCTCCTTGAGGGCCGAGGCGAGTTCCGCCCAGTCCTGGTGACGGCATACCCCCTGCAGTTTCAGGTGCTTGCCGTTGAGGAAGAAACCCTTCTCGGTATCCACCCAGAAATAGCGCAGGCCGATCTGCTCCTCGACACGGTCCACTTCCTTGCCGTCCTTCTTGAGTACGGTGACAGCCTTGTACAGGTAAGGATCCTCCTTGCCATTCCACAGGTGCGGACGGTCCAGCCCGACAAAACAGGTAGCGATGCCGTTGTTGACCTGGGTGGTCTTCTTCTCGGCCACGATCTTCCCGGCCGCATCTTCCAGCCAGAAAGCGACTTCGCAACCCTGGTAGTCTCCCAGGGAAGAGATATGTACCTCGGCGCTCAGTTCCGCACGCTGCTCGTTCACCAGTTTCTGGTGGATCAGCACACCGTTGGAACCGAAATAGAGCGGAGAGATACACTCCGGTCCGGTCACCTCCATCCAGACGTCCCGGTACAGGCCGCCGTAGATGTTGAAGTCGCCGCTCTGGGGTGCGATGTCGAACTGCGGTTCGTTGTTGCAGATGACAGTCAGGCTGTTCGTCGCCCCGGGACGAACATAATCGGTGATCTCGAAGACGAAGGAGTTATACGCTCCCCGGTGCTCGCCAACGAGGCGGTTGTTGACCAGGAGCGTGGCCACCACGCCTGCACCCTCGAAGCGCAGGAACACGCGCTTGCCCCGATAGGATTCGGGGATTTCGAGCTGCTTGGCATAGGTACCGTAGCCGCGGCGATAGCCGGAGCTGCTCATAAAGTCCGCGGCGTTCCAGGTGTGCGGCAGGTTGACCGGATCGCCGGCATTCGGATTCGCACCGCCCCACCGGTTCATTCCGGCCACGCGTGCAGGAGTGAACCGCCAGGAATCGTTCAGGGAGATAACCTCCCGTGCACGTGCAAGGTCGGTGGTCAGCAGCGAAACGGCCAGGGCGATGAACAATACTGTTTTTTTCATATAGGGAAACAATTGGTTGTGCAGGATTACTTCTCCTCATCCGCAACGGCATCGTGCCAGTCCGTCCAGACGGCACGGTTGGCGTCGTAACCGTCATAACCGAAGTTCTGCCACATCATGTTGCCGGTGTTGGCATCAATGGCGGCCTGCGGCACAGGCAGGTAGAGGTTGTGCTTGTTCATGTTGTAGATGATAGTCAGACGTCCTAGCTTATGCGTGCCCTTGCCGTCTTCTCCCTTGTTGTAGAAGTTGTTGTAATGACACACGCGCTGCCACCAGTAGCTACCGCCATTGGGATCGGTACCGTCCTGTTTGTCATAGGTGTTGACATCGTAGGTATTGCCCCACTCGTCCGGCTTGCCGCTCATCGCAAGGCAGAGGGACACGCGGCTGAGCTCGATGTGGCGGAACTCCTCCATATAGAGTTCGCGGGCACGCTCGTCCATGATATCGCCGATGGTCACAGTGTCGTACAGTTGCTCGCAATGGGCGCGCTTACGGATGATGTTGACATCGTCAGCAGCAGTGTTGTCTCCCAGATAATACTTCGCTTCAGCCCGGAGCAGATAAACTTCCGCAAGACGATAGATGTACCAGTTGGAACAGGCGCCGGAAGTGGCTCCCTGGTGGTCATTGGAACTGATGTTCGCTTCCTTGACGACGTCATGCAGGAAGGTCTTGTAGTGCATCACAGAACCGACGGATTTGATCGTATCGGCATAGTGCGGGGATCCGGCTTCACGATAGGTCTTGCCGTACAAGTTGGCGACGGCCGGATCCGAAGAATTCTTGATCTGCGGCGTATTATAACGGAACAGGTCACGGGAGAACCAGTTACCGGTTTCCTCGCTATGACGGAGATCGCCCTTGTCCATCACACCGTTGACCTTCCACATATCATTCTCGAACCACCACGTCTGACGCATGCAGCCGACACCACGGCCGATACCGCGGTTGAAGTCGAGCGCCTGGTCATAATCCGGGCTGTTGCGGGCGAAACGGTTCGTACTCACGAAACCGCCGACCGGAGAAATATTGGTGCCGTTGGCCCAGAAAGGCACGAAGATACGCAGGCTGGAGAAGTTGCGGAAAGAGGATCCGCTCCCCTGGTTCACGATACCGTAGATGGTTTCTTTGTTCGCCGGGATGAGCTTGTTCTCGGGACGGTGCATGTCCCAGATGACATTGCGGGTGATTTTCCAGGTCTCTGGCTCGCCACCTTCGTCGAAGGTTCCGAACGGTTGTTCCATCAGGGAGTAGATACCGCTCCCGATAATCTGGTCGGCCAGGTTCTTGGCGTCCTGGTAACGTCCGTCGGCAAGATAGTATTTGATAAGGAGCACCTGGCAGGCGCCCTTGTTGACCATACCGTAATAGTCCATCTCCGACTGTTCGGGTACGTGCGCGACGGCAAACTCCAGATCCTCGATCATCTTTTTGATGATGGCTTCACGCGCGGTGGACTTATAATCCAGTTTCGGCGAGGAGATGACATGGGTCACAAGGGGGACGTTGCGGAACTGGAAAATCATGTTATAGTAGCGGAAGGCTCGGTGGAAATAGGCACGCCCCTTATAGGCATTGCGGAGTGTCTCTGACAGGCCGGGGACATCATCTACGTAGTCCAGGATCGTGTTCGCGGACTTGACGGCACCACCGAGCACGTCGCTGAACATCGACGCGGACTGGTCGTATCCGGAAGTCGGTGTGACCTTGGTATCCAGTTCGCACATCGCCGTCACATGGCCGCCATCGGTATTGGCGCCGATGCTGATATCGGAAATACGCATCTCCATCGTCAGGATGCCACGTGCAAGGAAATCGTTAATGATGAATTCATTGCGAAGCTCCTGATCGCAGGCGATCAGTGCTGCCCGGATACCGGACTCCGTATTGAATGTCGCCGTCGGTTCGAAGTACGACAACGGTTTCGGGTCAAGGAACTCCTTATTGCAGCCTGTCGCCAGTATCAGCATTCCCGCCAAGGCCGCCAGACTGATTTTCGATATATAGTTGTTCTTTTTCATGGTGTTGACTTTTATCCGGTTTATAAGGTAACGTTCACGCCGAAGGTAATCGTGCGGTTCATGAAACTCAGGGTTTGGGGATCATAGTATTTCCATCCATCCAGGCTGATCACACCGGCATTCCTCACGGTAGCGTTGAGACGGAGGCTGGAGATACCGAAGCGGGAGATGAAGGATTTAGGCACATTGTAGGCCAAAGATACATTCTCCAGCCGGATAAACGAGCGGTCGTGCAGCAGGCCGCCGGATGCTCCGGCAGGCATTTGGGCATTGATCCGTCCCCAGTCATTGTACGGTCTGTCGGGGCGCCAGTACGGACGGTTTACGAAATTAAGTCCGTTCTCAAGTGTAACATCTTCTGCATAAACCGAATACATCGTATCAATGAATTTGGCACCCATCTGAGAAGCAAGGTTGAAGGAGAAATCGAAATTTTTCAGGAAAGTGAAATTGTTGTACAGGGACCATAGTACCGGGGCCTGGGAATCTCCCAGGAACACCTTGTCATTATTATCATAAACAGGCACCCGGGTTCCGTCTTCCAGGATTCTGTCGTTTTCCGTATAAACGTTCCGGACTTTTACATCACCGGGAACGAGACCAAGTTTCTTGGCCTCAGCGGCTTCGCTGACTTGGTAGATGCCCTGGACATCATAATTCCAGATGACGGAAATCGGCTTGCCGATGAACCACTGGGAGGCGATGTCATCGAGTTCCTTCCCGTTTTCATCATACTCATAATACAGATGGTCGATGCGGTTGCGGTTGTAGGAAAGGTTGAACGTCGTATTCCACTTGAAGTTCGGACGGTCCATATTGCGGGAACTGACCGATATCTCAAAACCACGGTTGGACACCTGGCCGATATTGGCGGCAATCTCGCTGAAGCCTGTGAAATTCGGCAGCGTCCGGTTCAGGATCATGTCCCGCGTGATGATGTGGTAGGCCTCGATGGATCCGGTGATCCGATTCTTCAGGAAACCAAAGTCAAGGGCGATATTATATGACTCACTGCGCTCCCATTTCAGGTTCGGGTTCGCCATGCGGTCCAGGGTCAGGTACTGCATCTCGGTAAGCGCACCCGACTTGTCCAGATAGCCGAACGGGGCACTGCCAGTAGCAAGGCTCGCCAGGGCGAGGTACGGATCTTTCAGGGCGCGGTTACCGTTCTGGCCCCAGGACAGGCGGAGTTTTCCCATACTCATCGGGGTCCATTTGAACCACGGCTCATTGGTAAAACTCCATGCAAGAGCCACGGAAGGGAATGTTGCATAAGGGACGGCCTGGCCGAAAGCGGAGTAACCGTCACGGCGCACTGAGGCCGTGATCATGTAACGGTCGTCATACGAATAGAATAGACGGGCGAGGTAACCCACACCGCTCTGGTAAGTATCTGTCGTGCCAAA
The DNA here is from genome assembly GCA_017477245.1 of Bacteroidales bacterium. Taxonomy (GTDB): domain Bacteria; phylum Bacteroidota; class Bacteroidia; order Bacteroidales; family UBA932; genus Cryptobacteroides. The sequence goes on from JAFUWY010000027.1 coordinate 68,179, forward strand.
AGAGCTCTCCAACTTGCCAGCACCGGAGGTGAAATGGAAACCGAGGGCATCGGTCGGCTCAATCTTGCGGGCACGGATGAAATCCATCCATGTCTGGTGGCGCTCCGCTTCCTGGACGAGCGTCACGGTAAAATGATGCTTGCCGGCAAAGGTATGGTCCCAGTTGATGGTGTTGTTGAGGTTCCACTCAAAAGTCTTGTTCCAGTCGCGGTTGACACCGCGCTGAGTCGCCGTATAGTCGATGTGGTCCGCCGAGGTGAACAGACGGTCATACCCCCATATGAAACGGGGCGAGACATTGAAGGAATAGGTGATATCGAAGGGAAGGATCAGCTTAGCGGTCAGGATCGAGTTGAGAGTCGTCGTGCCGCTCTCCTCGTTCTGGTACTTCTGGTTATAAGCATAGTTGTAGCCTTTGGAGGAGTTGGTCTCGCCGTTGGGATGCGGGTTCAGGGTGCCGTCGGCGTAATACATCGACGTAAACGGATTGTTCTGCGAGACATTGTTGCTGGAGACACCGCCGCGGGGGTTGTAGAACAAGATCGTCATATCCGTGTCTGAACGGTCGGAGAAGGCCACGTTGGCAGATACTTCGAGCCAATCGGTGATCTTGGTCGTGAGCTTCATGTTGGCACGGAAAGTATTGTATTCGTCACCAAGCAGCACGCCGCGGTTCTTCAGATAACTCAGGGACATATAATAATTGGTCCTGTCGGACGCACCAGAGATGCTGGCCGTATAGTCCTGGTTCAGGCCCAGTCGCGTGGCGTAGTCATCCCAGTCAAAGGTCTTGCCGGCGAGATATCCCTCGACAAGGGTCTGGGAGGCGGCGGGAACAATACGGCGGAACCAGACTTCCGGGTTGCTCATCGACGCGTCCGCACCAGAATAGGCGCGCCACTGATCCACGCTGACCCCGGCAGGCAGGTCATCCCAACGGTCATAGTAGCCGGGCTGGTCTACACGGCCGCTCTGGTAGGGGCCATATTCTCCGGAAGGAGAAAATCCATAGGTCTGGCGCTTCTGGTAATCACGCTCGAATTCCAAAAGTTCCTCGCCATTCATCATCCGGGGACGGCGGGTCATCTGAACCAGGCCGATCTTGGAACTGAACGAGATGACCGGCTTGCCCTGCTTGCCTTTCTTGGTCGTGATGATGATGACGCCGTTGGCCGCTTGGGAGCCGTAGACGGCAGCCGCCGACGCATCCTTGAGGATGTCAATCTGGCCGATGTCTTCAGGGTTGATTTCCGCGAGCGTACCATAGAAAGGCATGCCGTCAAGGACCAGCATCGGGGCAGACGACGTGATCGCAGACATCGACCGCTCGCCACGGATCTCAATGTCACCGCCGCCACGGGCCGTGTTGTTGGCACCGATATTCATGCCGGGGACGTTGCGGAGCAGGTCCTGAACGGTGCCAGGGGCCTCGTTGTCGCGGTCTCCGGCTTTCACCTGGACCACGGATCCGGTGACGTCTTTCTTGCGCATCGTGGCATAACCGACCACGACGACATCATCCAGCAGCGTGGTATCCTCGGAGAGCACGATATCAATGTTAGTTTTGCCCGCTACCGGGAGTTCAATCCCTTGGTAACCGATGGCAGAGACTTCCAGGACAGCTCCATGGGGGACCTGGAGAGAGAAGGAGCCATCCAGGTCGGAAGCAGTTCCGGTCTGGGTGCCTTTGACGAAGATACTTGCACCGATGACAGCCTCACCCTTTGCATCCTTCACGGTACCCTTGATCTGAGCATTCTGTGCCAGGACGGGCAGGGAAAGAAGCATGGCGAGCGCCAGTGCGATGGAAATTGGTTTAAATAGTCTCATAAAATTGTTAGAATAGTGTTTGTTTGGTTATTGCAAATTTCCGAAATCGGAGTCAAAGCAACGTTTCTTTTCCTTCTTATTTCTTTTGATTTCTTATCACGAGTGTATTGAAATACGCCATTTTTTTATGAATTTTAACAAACCGTCCCCGCCATGGATGTTTTTTTATAAATTTGTATAAAAGTCAAGTGGATATGAAGAAACTTCTCCTCCCGGTCCTGTTAATTTTACTTTCGGCCTGTGCCCGGCCGGAGAACGACTTGTCTCCCAGATCGACGGTCAGCCACCTGGCCATTCCGCAGAATGCTTCGCGGAATCTCTCGGTCTACCAGGTGACAAGCATCGCAATGGATACCAAAGACCTGCTCTGGCTGGGGACGACCCACAACCTGAATTCATTCGACGGACAAAACACACGCACCTGGGATACCGGACAGCCTTCGAATGAGGAGGCGCTTCCATCCTCCGCCATCAGTTGCCTTTTCAACGACCACAACCGGACGGTCTGGATCGGAACGGATGCCGGACTCTGTACATATGAGCGGTTCTCGCGATTCCGCAATTATCATTGCGACGGAGCCCGGCTGGGCAAAGTCGAGGAAATCGCTGAGACCAGTGATCAGGTCCTGCTCGTCAAAACCGCCGACGGTTTCTATCGCATGGACGAGACACAAGACCTGCTCCCCGTCACAACCCTGAAACACCCCTCGTCCGGCTCTAAAGTCCTTTGCGACGACAACGGCGGGATCTGGGTCTGTACCGCGACGGAATCCGTCCATTACGACCGCTATTTCAACCCGGTCGACAGCATCCGCTCAACACGGTCGTCCGCAAACGTAAATCCCGCCGCCGTCAAAGTCGGCGACCGGATGTGGATCCTGTCTGGTGCGGATCTCCTCTGCCTGGATATCAACACCGGCGACCTGGTTCTCCGGATCGACCGCGCTTGGACGGATAGGCTGAATCTCTGCGAAGCCGAGGGGAACTATCTGCTTTTCCAGAATGAAGACATAGGCATCCGAGCCTTCGATACCCGGGAGCGCCGCTTCGTGGACGACGCACTACCCTATATCCCAACGACCCCCTCAAGGACAGACATCTCACGAATGTACCAGGATCCGCTGGGTAATCTCTGGATCGGATATCGCCATTATGGGGTGAAGTGCATCTCCCGGGACCAGAAAGCGCTCGAGCTGCTCAATGACTGCCCGGCACACCACCAGACAGAACAACAGTACATCCAGACCCTGGTCCAAAGCGAATCCGGAACGGTCTGGGGCAGTATCGGACGAAAACTCTTCCGCCTGCCATCCGCATCCGGAGAGATTGTCTTCCTTGATATTGAGGGTATTCCCGGACCGGACAATCTGGACGATGCACTGGTCATACAACTGGCTCCGGACCGTGCCAACCGACTCTGGATCCGGACACGGCACCAACTCCTCCTGACCGATATTTCCCGTGAACAACCCCACGTACTGCAGAAATGGTACATCGGCCCATACTCCGGTGCCGGCGGGATAGCTGCCGGCGGAACCTATTATCTGCCCCAGCCATCATCTATCGGCATCTACCGCCCGGATGGCGGGACTGACCGTATTCCGCTTGCCGGAGCATCCGGCGAGGGAGAAACCCGGCTGCTGGACTGCGGCAACGGAAAGATCCTGGTGGTTCTGGAGGGGATGACGCCCCTCTTGTTAGACACCGCAAACGCTTCCGTCTCCGAATTCAAGGTTACCGCTCCCGAAGGTCCGCTTTCTTACGGCAGCACCACAGCGGGACTTGTGCTCGGACGGAAGGCATGGCTAGTCTCTGCCAAAGACGGCGTACAGATCCTTGACCTGGACACGCACATACTCCGGCGGGAGACTGCCCTTGACGGTCTGCACATCCTGAGCATCCTGGCCCTCTCTGACAACACCCTCATCCTAGGAGCAACGGAAGGGATTGTCTATTACGATACGGCCCAGGGGCTTCTCCGCGTTTACCAGCCCTCGCTCAATGACAGTCCTGTCACGGCACTTACCCCAGGCGGAATCGTCCGATCCGGGAATTCCGTCATTCTCGGGAGTAACAACGGCTGCGTCCTGCTGCCCGCCAGTATCCCGATGACCTCCAACGACCACCACCTCTCGGTCCACAACGTGATGGTCCGGGACCAACAGGGATCCCAGATGGTCCGTATCCCTCCTGACGAGAGCAGTTGCATCCTGGGACACGACCACAATTCCTTCGAGATCGGATTCGGGACTATCCACTATGACCATCAGCCGATCAGCATCCAGTACAAACTCGACGGATACAATACGGACTGGATCAACGTCGTCCGCGAAACCAACGCCGTATACTCCAAGATCCCGGCAGGTCGATATGTCTTCCATCTGCGTGAGATCCAGTCTTTCACGGACCGGGTTATCAGCGAGCAGCAGATGGAGATCGTCGTAAAACCTGCGCCCTGGGTGACTTGGCCGGCTCTCCTCCTCTACTTCCTGCTAGCGTTCCTTGCCGCCTACGCGGCCGTCCGTTTCCTGGTCAAAGTCAAGTCCGACAAACTGCGACTGAGCGTGGCCGAACAAAAGACCGAACTCGAGCACAGGACCAACGAAATGAACAAGAGTTTCTTCGCCAACATCGCCCACGAATTCCGCAACCCGCTGACCATCATCTCCGGACCGCTTTCCTCTCTGCTCAAGGATGAGTCCGTCCCGGCTGACGCGCACAAGAAACTGCTCTCGATCTCGGCCAGCGCCAACTCGATGCTCCGTCTGATTGACCAGATGCTGGATTTCAACCAATTGGAGATGGACGTACTGCGACTCTGCGTCGGTGAGCATGACATCACGCACGAAATATCCCGGATCATCGGCAATTTCGAGGAAAGCGCCAACCTTCGGGAAATCTCAGTCCGGTATGATGGGCTGGAAGACCCGTTCATCAGCCTGGTCGACCTGGACAAACTGGAAAAAATCCTGAGCAACCTGTTCACCAATGCCCTGAAACACACGCCGGACGGAGGAGCCATCACGATGGCCTTCGACGACGTTACGGGCGAAGAAGCCCGCGCGGCCTTCGGAGAGGATTCCCTGGGCTCCAGCCGCTATTTCCAGGTCGACATCACCAACAACGGCAAGCAGATCGCCGACGACAAGATCGGCAACGTCTTCAAACGTTATTACCAGTCCTCGGAAACGTCCCTCCACCACTACTACGGCTGGGGACGCGGGATCGGGCTCTATTTCGTCCAACGGCTGGTCCAGGTCCACCACGGCGCCATCCGCGTATTCAATACGCCCGAAGGGGTCTGCTTCAGCTTCGTGATCCCCACCGACCGGGAATGCTATGCCGACGCAGACCGGGAGAATGCCAACGTGCACCGCATCCTGCAGATCGAGATCCCACAGGACACCCGCCCTGAGAAGAAAGTGCCCGAAGACGTGACGAAACCGGTCCTGCTCGTAGTGGACGACGACATCCAGGTCGGCCAGTACATCCGCACCCTGTTCGAGGAACGTTACAACGTGACCAACAAGTACTCTGCCGAATCCGCCCTCTCGGAGATCGACAAGATCAACCCGGACATCATCATCAGCGATGTCGTGATGGGCAAGATGTCCGGATACGAGTTCTGCCGGACGCTGAAATCAGACCTGACTTACAGCCACATCCCCTTCATCCTGCTGACGGCCAAGACCGACGTGGAGGATTCCGTGTCCGGTCTCGAGTGCGGGGCGAACGCCTATGTCACAAAGCCATTCTCTGCCGAGTACCTGTCCGCCTTGGTGGATTCCCAGCGGAAGAATATGGAGAATCTCCGTATCTACCTCAACCAAACCACGGAGGCCTCCCTCTTGGAGGGTAACCTCAGCGAACAGGACCGCAACTTCATCAACGAACTCTACAATCTGATGGACAAGCATTTGTCGGACGCGGACCTGAGCGTAACGACGATCTGTGAAGAACTCAAGATCAGCAGATCCAAATTCAGCTACAAACTCAAGGGCCTGACCGGAAGCACACCGGGCTCGTTCTTCCGGCACTACAAACTCAACCTGGCAGCCAAGATGCTGAAAGAAGGCAGGCACAATGTATCCGAGATCGCAGATATGATGGGATTCGCCTCCGTTTCCAACTTCTCCGCAAGTTTCAAGAAGATGTTCGGCGTGTCGCCAAAAGACTTCAAATAAGGGATTGGCTACTGATCCATAGCGTGCGCCACGGCCGTGGCCACATTGATCCCGTCGAGGGCGCTGGATACTATGCCACCTGCATAGCCGGCGCCCTCGCCGCATGGATAGATGCCCGGCAGGGACACGTATTCCAGCGTCTCGGGGTCGCGCGGGATGCGCACCGGCGAGGAAGTGCGGGACTCCACGCCGAGCAGCAGCGCGGCGTTCGTGTAATAGTTGCGCATTTTCACGCGCGGGAAGGCTTTCTGCAGGCGCTGCGCCACGATGGGCGGCAGCAGTTCGTGCAGCGGGGCGCTGACCAGGCCCGGGTGGTAGCTGGTCGGCGGCATGGTCTTGGAGACCTTGCCGAGGCAGAAATCTTCCATGCGCTGCGCCGGGGCGGCCATCGGATTGGACGCGCCCTGGGATTGGGCATAGTCGTACATCCTACGCTCAACGTCATGCTGGAAGTCCATCAGCTTGAAGGGGCCTTCGCCCGGCACGTCTTCGGGTTCGATCTGGACCACGACGCCGGCGTTGGCGAACTTGCCGTTGCGTCCGGAATTGGACATGCCGTTGAGCACGACGGTGCGCTCTTCGGTCGAGGACGGGACCAGGATGCCACCGGGGCACATGCAGAAAGAGAAGACGCCGCGGCCGTCGACCTGCTCGACAAAGGAATATTCCGCCGCCGGCACGCCGGGTTTCCACTGTCCGTGGTACTGGCACCAGTTGATCTTCTCCTGCGGATGCTCCACGCGCACACCCATCGCGAAGCCTTTGGCTTCCAGCGCGCCGCCCGCATCCTGCAGCATCTCGTATACATCCCGCGCCGAATGGCCCGTCGCCAGGATCACCCGAGAAGCTTTATATTCTTTTCCATCAGCCGTTTTGACCGTTATTTGCGGCGTTTCACCGGCGAGGGGTGTGCCCCCGGAAACGTCCTGCTGCGCAGGACCCCTCCCACAGCCTTCGGCTGCGGGCCCCTCCCTCTTACGGAGCCGAGGGTGGCTACGGTTTCCGGGGGCACACCCCTCACCGTTTACGGAAACGCCGCAGAGGGATGTCACCCGGGAATTGAAGTGATATTCCCCACCGTGTCCGACGATGAAGTTGCGGATGTTCTCCACGACGACGGGAAGTTTGTCCGAGCCGATGTGCGGGTGGGCGTCGATGAGGATGTCCTTGGACGCGCCGAACTTCACGAGCTGGTGCAGCACCTCCCGCAGGTCGCCCCGCTTGGACGACCGCGTGTACAGCTTGCCGTCGGAAAAGGCGCCCGCGCCCCCCTCGCCATAGCAATAGTTCGAATCCGGATCCACGATGCCGTCGCGCGAAAGCCTGGCCATGTCGAACTTGCGCTCGTGCACGTTCTTGCCACGCTCCAGCACCACCGGCTTCAGGCCGAGCGTCAGCAGCTTGAGCGCCGCGAACATGCCGGCCGGACCGGCGCCGACGATGATGACCGGCTCCGCATCGTGCACGTCGAGATACTCCGGGAGTTCATAGGGGATATACTCCTCCCCCGGGCCGTAAGCCTCGTACTGATAACGCCATACCGGCTCCTTGCGGGCATCGATCGAGCGCTTCTTCAGCACCCACTTCATCCCGCCGGCCTTGGCCTCGATCTCCTTGAGGCGCGGCTCCCGCGTCAGCGGGCATACGATCTCGAACTCCTTCATCGTGTAAACGCTTAAAAATCAGCCATCCGGGACACGGGTGCCACATCCAGCGGCGTACGCTCCCCGGCCAGGTAATGATAGTAGCCGGCGATGGCGATCATCGCGGCGTTGTCGGTCGTGAACTTGAATTCCGGCAGGTAGGTGTTCCAGCCGCGCTTGCGGCCCTCGGCCTCGATGCGGGCGCGCAGCCCGCTGTTGGCCGACACGCCGCCGCCGATCGTCACCTCCTTGATGCCCGTCTGCTTCGCGGCCTTGACGAGCTTGTCCAGCAGGATGTCGATCAGGGTCTTCTGGAAGGAGGCGCAGAGGTCCTCCTTGTTCTTCTCCAGGAACGCCGGATCCTTCGCCATCTCGTCGCGGACGAAATACAGGAGCGAGGTCTTGACCCCGCTGAAGCTGTAGTCCAGCCCCTCGATGTGCGGCTTGGTAAACTTGAAACGCTCCGGGTCCCCCTGCTTCGCGAGCCGGTCGATGACGGGGCCGCCGGGGTAGCCCAGGCCCAGCATCTTGGAGCACTTGTCGAAGGCCTCCCCCACCGCATCGTCGATGGTCTGGCCCAGGATCTCGAAATGCAGCGGGTCGTCCACCCGCACGATCTGGGAGTTGCCGCCGCTCACCAGCAGGCACAGGTACGGGAACGCCGGTTCGCGCACCGGCTTGTCCGGCTGGCGGATGAAATCGGCCAGCAGGTGGCCCTGCAGGTGGTTGACCATCACGATCGGGATGTCCAGCGCCAGGCCCATGGCCTTGGCGAAGGAAGTGCCCACCAGGAGCGATCCGAGCAGGCCCGGGCCCCGGGTGAAGGCGATCGCCGTGAGGTCGGACGCCTTCACGCCCGCCCGGGCGAGGGCCTCGCTGACCACCGGGACGATGTTGAGTTCGTGCGCCCGCGACGCCAGCTCCGGGACGACGCCGCCGAATGCGCGGTGGACGTCCTGGCTGGCGATGACGTTCGACAGGAGCCATCCGTCGCGGATGACGGCCGCCGAAGTGTCGTCGCAGGAAGATTCTATGCCGAGAATGATGTCTGCCATCTGTGATACCAAATTTCAAGACTGCAAATTTAGCAATAATTCCCGAAGTGGCTTCCAATGGAATTGCGCAAACTATTTCGTATATTTGTAGGTTACATACTATGTATAGGAAAAGGGGATATATCATCGCACGCATCGTCGGATTCCTGGCGGTGCTGGTGATGGCGGCCATCCTGGCCGTTCAGACCCCGCTTGTGCAGACCTGGCTGTCCCGGATCGGCCTCCGCCAGCTCGAGAAAGTCCTTGACGGACGCGTCCATTACGACGAACTCAAGGTCACGACCTCGGGCGTACTGGTCATCCGCAACCTCACCCTCGTGGACGGAAGTCCCTACACCGAGGACGCCTACGGCCGCGGCTGGGCCCCGGTCGACACCGTCTTCCACGCCCGATCGGTGACGGCCACCTTCACCCTCGCCGGGCTCTTCAAGGGCGAGGGGCTGCACATGGGCCGCGTTACTGTCGAGGACGGATTCTTCCACCTGGTCACGGAGCCCCTCCCCTCCGGCACCAACCTCACCCGCATCCTGGGCCTGCCGCCCCAGGAAGGCCCGGCGGAGCCCGGTCCCGACATATTCGACATCAAGAAGCTGCGCGTCAGGAACTTCCGCTTCCAGCTCAACAGTTTCCTGGAGCGCAAGGTCCTGCCCAAGGACAACGGCGTCCCGAAGATCGACTTCGACGACCTGGACGTCCTCGTCGAGGAAGTGACCGGCCACAACATGCGGATGGCCGGCGGCAAGATGAGCGCCTTCTGCGACCACCTGCGCGCCGTCGAGAAGTCCGGCTACGTCATCGAGGACCTCACCGGCAGCTGCGACGTCGGCCTGGGCAAGGCCCTGGTCGAGGACATCCATCTCACCGATCCCTGGTCGGAGGTGCGCCTGCGCTACTACTCGATGAGCTATCCCTGGGCCATCGCCTTCCGCGATTTCATCGGCGAGGTCAAGCTCGAGGCTGAATTCCAGCCGACGAAGCTGGCCTTGCAGAGCCTGTCCTTCTTCACCGGCATCTTCGGCGGCGCCTCGACCGTGCTCGACATCCGCCGGGGCCACCTCGTGGGCTATGTCAACGACTTCCGCGTCGACAGGCTCGACTTCTCGGATGCCGCCTCGGGCGTGTCCACCATACTCGACGGCACCTGCATCGGCCTGCCCGACGTGCAGCAGATGCTGCTCGACGTGCGCCTGCAGGACCTCCGGGCCACGACCGAGGGACTCACCCGGACGATCACCGGCGTCGCACCGCGCGCCAAGGTCGACCTGGGCGGCTATGCCCGCAACCTGCCGATGACCCTGCAGCTGGCGGCGCAGGGTCCGCTGGACCGCCTCCAGGTCAGCGGGACCATCGACACGCCGGAAGGCGCCGCCGCCTTCGACGGCAACGTCCGCAACCTGCTGGATCCACGCCGCAAGGTCGAGGCGTCCGCCGACCTCTCCCTGCAGGAGCTGAACCTCGGCCGCGTCCTCGGCCAGGATGGCTTCGGCCCCGTCACCCTGCAGACGCGCGCCCACGCCACACTGGGCAAGGGCCTGCCGAACGCCACGCTGGATACCCTGCATATCGAGAAGATCCACGCCCTCGGGCGCGATTTCGAACAGATCGACGTTGCCGGCTCCCTAACGGACGGCACGCTGGAGGCCCGCCTGCGCTCCGCAGACGCGGCCGCCCGGCTCGACCTCACCGCCACCGCCGACCTGCAGGACCGCGACGGGAGCCGCCGCTACCGGATCGACGGCGACATCTCCGAGGTGGACCTGACCGCGTTCGGCGTAGCCGGGGACCGTCCCTATTCCCACCTCTCCTCCCGGATCCAGGCCGACCTGGTCCAGGTCGGCGACTTCTTCCGCGGAGACGCCAGCCTGCAGGGGCTCAGCCTGCTTGACACGACGGGCGTCCACCCGGTCGGAGACCTGCTGCTCGGCGCCCGGATCGAACCGGAAGGACAGGTCCTCAACCTGGAGGCCCCCTTCCTGGAAGCCACCTTCAGCGGCAACAGGCCGGTCTGGCAGTTCATCGCGGACGCCCAGGCCGCCACGGTCGGCCGCGACCTCCCCGCCCTGTTCCCCAACGTCCCGGCCTCCGAGCCCGGAGGGCGGTACTCGCTCGGCATGCTGTTCCACAACACGCGGGACATCCTGGCCATGCTGCTGCCGGGCGCCTACGTGGCGGACAACACCACCCTGCACATGGACATGCAGGAGAACGGCCTGCTGGGCGGCAGCATCCTGTCCGACCGGCTCGCCCTCGGCAAGAATTTCCTCAAGGACGTCGACATCGAATTCGACAACCAGGGCGGAAGCCTCTTCGCCGCCCTCTTCAGCTCGGAGATGCGCGCCGGCTCCTTCGCCATGAGCAATCCCTCCATCTCGGCCGAGGCCGATGACGACGACCTGTCCCTGGGCATCCACTACGACAGTTTCTCCGGAGCCGGCGGCAACGCCGACCTCTACCTGGACGGCCAGGTCTACCGGGATTCCCTGGGCGTGCTGGTCGTCAAGGCGCATCCGCTCAACTCCTACCTCACCACCGGCGACGACACCTGGACGCTCGGCGAATCCGACATCGTCCTGCACGGCAAAGACTTGTATTTCAACCAATTCAACATCAGCAACGGCCCGCAGCAACTCCTCGTGGACGGCGGCGTCTCCAGCACCGGCAGCGACACCCTCACCCTCCGGATGGACCGCTTCGACCTCGCGCTCGTGGACGAGTTCCTGCCCAACCCGCTGGGCATCGAGGGCAAGATGAACGGCCGGGCCTTCCTCACCTCGGAGACGGACAGGACGCACGGGATGCTGATGGATTTCCAGATCGACACCCTCCGGCTCGGCGGCGTGGACGCCGGCACCATCCAGCTGTCCAGCATGTGGAACAACGAGGGCAAGGAGCTGGGCCTGCTGCTCCGCGACCGGCTGGACGGCCGCGACGCGCTGTTCGCCGACGGCTCCTATTTCGTCGGCGAGAAGCGGCTGGACGTGCGTGCGAACCTCGACCATCTCCCGCTCGAAGTCGCCGCGCCGTTCCTGACGCAGGTCTTCTCGGAAATGGGCGGCGGCATCTCCGGAAACATCCTGCTCGCCGGCCCCACCGGGCAGCTCTCCCCTTCCAGCGACGACCTCCAGCTCGAGGACGCCCTCATCCGCGTGGCCGCCACCGGCGTCCCCTACACCGTCCAGGGTCCGCTGCATATCGGCGCCGACGGGTGTTTCTTCGACGCCCTGCAAGTGCGCGACGACACCGGCGGCACGGGCACAGTCGGCGGCTCCATCCGCTACGCGAACCTGCAGGACTTCACCCTGGACAGCCGCCTGAGCTTCAACCGCCTCAAGGTCGTGGACACGCCCGAGAAGCCCGGAAGTCCCTTCTACGGCCTGGTCCGGGCCTCCGGTACCGCCTCCGTGAGCGGTCCTTTCGATGCGCTGCTCATCGACGCCAACGTCAGCACGGCCGGCGAAGGCAACATCCATATCCCCCTGTCCGGCAGCCTGGCCAGTTCGTCCGGCAACCTGCTGACCTTCACCGAGCCCACGCGCGTGCTCGACCCCTACGAGCAGATGCTGGCGGAGATGGAGACGGAGACGACCCGCTCCAGCGACATCCGCATCCGCGGGCGCCTGACCGTCCACCCCGACCTGAAAGGCTTCGTCGAAATCGACAAGAATGCCGGCAATATCGCCTCGTTCAGCGGCTTGGGCACGGTCAACCTCAACCTCCGGCCGTCCAGGGCCGTCTTCAACCTCAACGGCGACTACAACATCAACGAAGGGAACTACCAGTTCGTCGTACCGGGGATCCTGTCCAAGGGATTCGACATCCGGCAGGGCAGCACCGTCAAGTTCGGCGGCGACATCATGAACACCGAGCTGGACATCACCGCCACCCACAATGTCCGCACATCCCTCGACGCGCTGCTCGGCACGAACACGGGCATCCGGCGTCCCGTCGAATGCGCCCTCAACGTGACCGACCGGCTCCGCGCCCCGCAGCTGGCCCTCGACATCGAGATCCCGGACCTGGATCCGACCACGCGCTCGCAGGTCGAGACCGCCCTGAACACGACGGACAAGGTCCAGAAACAATTCGTGTCCCTGCTGCTCCTGGGCAGCTTCCTGCCCAACGAGTCCTCCGGCGTCACCAACCAGTCCAACCTCCTCTTCTCCAACGTCGTGGAGATGATGTCCGGACAGGTCAACAACATCCTCCAGCGCCTGGACATCCCGCTGGACGTCGGCTTCGCCTACCAGGAGGCGCAGAGCGGACAGAACCTCTTCGACGTCGCCGTGTCCACGCAGCTCTTCGAGAACCGCGTCATCGTGGGCGGCAGTTTCGGCAACCGCCGCTATTCGACGGGCGGCTCCGCCGGCGATTTCGCCGGCGACCTGGACATCCAGGTCAAGCTCGACCCGGAAGGCAAGTTCCGCTTCAACATCTTCTCCCACTCCGCGGACGAGCTCACCAACTACCTGGACTTCTCGCAGCGCAACGGCGTGGGCGTGAGCTACCAGAAGGAATACAGCAGCGTCGGGGACTTCTTCCGCAGCCTGTTCACCCCCAGGAAGCAAAGGGAGCAGGAGGCGGCCCCCATCCAACAGGAACAAACCGTCATCGAAATAGAAAAGGATGAAAACGACTCCGGGCAAACTGTACCTGATCCCGACCCCGCTCGGTGACAACGAGCCGGCGGAGGTGCTGCCGCAGGCGGTCATAGACCGCGCCTGCAGCCTGCACTGTTTCGTGGTGGAGGAGCTGCGCACCGCGCGCCGGTTCCTTTCCCGCTACGGTCTGCGCGGCCACATCGACGAACTGGATTTCCACGTGCTCAACGAACATACCACCCCGCAGGAGGTCGAGGCCCTGCTCCCGCTCTTCGACGGGCAGGACGTCGGGCTGCTGTCCGAGGCGGGGCTGCCCGCCGTCGCCGACCCGGGCGCCGCGCTCGTGGACCTGTGCCACCGACACGGCATCGGGGTGGTCCCCCTCGTGGGTCCCTCCTCGCTGATGCTGGCCCTGATGGCCTCGGGCCTCAACGGCCAATCCTTCGCCTTCCGCGGCTACATCCCGGCCAAGACCGACGAGCGCCGCGCCGCGCTCAAGGACCTCGAGAAGCAGTCGCGCCTGCTGGACCAGAGCCAGATCCTCATCGAGACCCCTTACCGCAACGACGCCCTGTTCGCCGACATGCTGGCCGGCCTGGCCGGCGACACGCGGCTCTGCGTCGCCGCGGACATCACCCTCCCCACGCAGTACATCCGCACCGACACCGTGGCCGGCTGGCGCCGCAAGCCGGCGGAGATCGGCAAGCGTCCCTGCGTGTTCATCCTCCTGGCCGCCCGGCCCCGTTAGACGCTAGTTGAACCAATTATAAACCACATGAAACGTACACCCCTCCTTCTGCTCTGCGCCGGCCTGCTGGCATCAGTCCCCGCCCCGGCCCAATCCAAGTATGTCGTCGACGGGATCGACATGACCCGCGTCGAGTACGAACAGTTCCGCGAACCCGCCCGCGCATTCCGCGGCGTGCGGTTCATCAGCATCCCGCTCGACCGCGCCACGGAGGAATCCATGCGCGCCGCCGTCGAGCGCGACTTCAAGACCGACAAGTGGGGCACCTTCGTGCTGATCGCCGGCGGCGGCAGCACCGAAGGCCTGTCCGACGCCTACCTGGAAGGCTCGCGCCGCCAGCGCAAGGACACCGGCACGGCCTACCTGAGCGAGAACTATTTCAAGCTCTACCGCGCCGCCATCGAGAAGGGTCTCGAACTCGGGTTCAAGTGCAGCACCCTCTATGACGAATGGGAGTACCCCAGCGGCATGGTGGAAGGCCATTTCTACAGCAAGTACCCCGAGGACTGCAGCAAGAGCCTCGAGATGGAAGAGACCGACGTGGACGGCAAGGGAGGGAAAGTCTCCCTCGCCATGCCCGAGGGCGGCATCTACGTCGGCTCCGTGATCATGAACCTCGACACCTGGGAGCGGCGCGACGTCAGCAGCGGCTTCAAGGACGGCAAGCTCACCTGCAAGGTGCCCGCCGGCCGCTGGAAGGTGATGCTCTTCTGGCTCGACCCGTCGTTCGCCCCGCGCTCGAACAAAGGCGGTTTCGTGGACTATCTCGACCGCGACGCCGTGGCCAAGTACATCGACATGAGCTTCGGCGCCTACTACGAGCACCTGTCCGAGTTCTTCGGCACCGTGATCCAGCGGACCTTCTACGACGAGCCCACGATGATGCTCAACGGCGGCCGCATGTGGACCCCGAAATTCAACGAAGGGTTCCGCGCCCGCTACGGCTACGACCCGATGACCCTCTACCCCGCCCTGTGGTACAACATCGGTCCGGAGACCGCTTCCGCCCGCAACGCCCTGCACACCTACCGCGCCGACCTGTTCGCGGAGAACTACATCGGCCAGGTGGAGGAATGGTGCCGCGCCCACGGCATCAAGAGCGGCGGCCACCTCGACCAGGAGGAGACCCGCAACCCGGTCGGCCCCAACGGCGACCTGATGAAAGCCTTCAAGTACCAGGGCGTACCCGCCACGGATGACATCTATTACCCGGGCCGCTCCAACGTGGGCTACAAGATCGTCTCCTCCTCGGCCTTCAACTGGGACAAGCCGGAGATGTTCACCGAGACCTTCGCCGCCTACAGCCGTCCGCAGTATGCCGCGCTCACCCCGGAGAACTACTGGCGCGTCTCGCTCGACCAGCTGACGATGGGTACCAACATCCAGATCGAGTTCGAGCAGAAGATCGACGGCATCGACCGCTTCCTCGGCCGCGGCGGCTACATGCTCCGCGGCGGCCGCCACGTCGCTGACGTGGCCGTCGTCTACCCGATCGCCTCGCTCCAGGCCGCCTACTCCTTCCCCAGCAAGCAGCAGAACGGCCACTACTACGCCTACATGGGCGGCATCGTCCCGCCGGAGACCGACTACATGGACATCGGCGAGAGCCTCTTCCGCGGCCTGCGCGTGGACTACACCTACCTGCATCCGGAGGTGATCGCGCAGAAATGCACCGTCGAGGGCAAGGAACTCCGCCTCAACAACGAGAACAACTGGGAGCAGTACAAGGTGCTCATCCTTCCCGGCGGCGAGGTGCTTTCCGCCGACGTGGCCGCGCGCATCCGCGAATTCTGGCGCGCGGGCGGCACGGTGATCGCCACCAGCAAGCTCCCCAGGTACGCCGCCGAGGCCGGCCGCGACCAGGAGATCCGCGACATGGTCTACGAAGTCTTCGGCATGTCCGACATCCTGCCGATGACCTGCAGCGTCCGCCACGCGAGCTACCGCTTCCTCAACATCTTCTCCAAGACCAACGACAACGGCGGACGGGGATACTTCATCGCCAAGCCGTACACCTCCACCCTCGGGGACCTGATCGCCGAAGCGGTCCCGGTCCGCGACGTGGACCTCGGTATCGCCCCGGATTACTATGTGAAGATGGACCACGACTATGACGGTGCCGTGACCTATATCCACAAGGTGCGCGGCGGCAAGGACATCTACTTCATCGCCAACTCCACGGCCCAGCCCGTGTCGCTGAACATCCAGCTCCGCGGCCGCAAGGGTTCGGTCGAACTCTGGAATCCGCAGGACGGCACCCGCCAGGCCGCCGCGTTCAAGACCGAGGAGCGGAAAGGCGGGGCCGTGACCGCCCTCCCGCTGGAAATCCCCGCCCTCAACGGCATGTTCGTCATTGCAGAATAATCCCATGAGACTTCGCTTCCCGCTCATCCTGGCCCTGCTGGCCCTGTGCGCAGGCGCCCATGCGCAGCCCGCAGCCCGCGTCTGGTCCGAAACCACGGGCCGGCAGTTCATCCACCGCTACGCAGACCCCGACGAGATCCGCTGGGGCACGCAGAACAACTCCTTCACCTGGCAGGCCGGCTACGTGATGTTCGCGATGGAACACCTGTGGCGCTGGACCGCCGACCCCGTCTACCTGGACTACATCCGCAAGTACGTGGACCAGAACGTCGACGCCGAAGGGCGCCTGCGGCAGTTCAAGCCCGACGCCCTCGACAACTTCGTGCCCGGCTACGTCTGCCTGCTGATGTACGAACTGACCGGCGAGAAGCGTTACGCCAAGGCCGTCGAGACCATCCGGCGCGGATTCGACGACTACCCCAGGCTGCCCAACGGGATGTTCTGGCACTCGGCCCGCATGCGCCAGACCTGGGTGGACGGCGTCTTCATGGGCCAGATCTTCCTCGCGCGCTACGCCAGGACGATGAAGCACCCCGAAGACTTCGCGGAGGTGGTCAGACAGATGAGCGGCATCACCGAACTGTGCGGCAAGCCCGACGGACACTTCGTCCATGCCTGGGACGAGACCCGCGGAGCCTGCCCGGAAGTCTGGAGCGAAGGCATGGGCTGGCTCGCCGTGCTGTGGGCCGACGTCTTCGACTACCTGCCGGAGGACCAGCCGGGCCGCGCGGAGCTGCTGGAGCGGCTGCGCCTGATGTGCAGCGGCCTCAAGGCTTCGCAGGACCCGCGCACGGGCATGTGGTGCCAGGTCGTGGACAAGCCCCTAGCGCCCGGAAACTGGAATGAGACATCCGGAACAGGCATGTTTCTCTACCTGATCCAGAGCGCTATACAGAGAGGATACATCTCCGCGGAAGAGTATGCCGGGGTCGTGGACCGCGCCTACGCGGGACTCTGCTCCAAGGCGGTCGTCAACACCGACGGGTTCGTCAATCTGCTCGACTGCAGCAGCATCGGAGTCAAGCGCAGCTACGAAGAGTACATCCGGCAGCCGCGCGAGGTCAGCACCTTCGCCGCTTACGGATCCTTCCTGCTCGGCACGGGCATCTACGAGCACCGGCTGGGCCGCGTGGCGCCGGACTTCTACGCCACCGATTACTCCGGCGGCAAGGTCCTCCGCTTCCGCGACGGACGCATCGCCTGGGAGCATGACGCCCCGCTGAGCAACGACATCCAGCTGCTTGCGGACGGGGGCCTGCTCTTCTCCACCGGCACGGGCGTGCTCGAACTGGATCCCGACGGACGCGAGGTGCTGCGCTACGACGCCCCCTGCCACGTCTTCGCCTGCCAGCGCCTGGCCGACGGCCGGACGCTGGTCGGCGAGTGCGAACGCGGCCGGCTGCTGGAGCTGGATGCCCGCGGACGCATCGTCAAGCAGGTCCGCATCCTGCCCAAGGGCGTCAAGGACGGCGGGATGGCATTCATGCGCAACGCGCGCAAGCTCGCCAGCGGCCACTACCTCGTGGCGCACTACGGCGGCCAGAAACTGACGGAGTATGACTCGCGCGGGCGCGTGGTGCGCAGCAAGGACCTCCCCGGCGGGCCGCACTCCGTGCAGGAGCTCGCCGACGGGCATGTCCTCGTCTCGCTGGCCGACCGGGGCCGCAATCCCCGCATCGTCGAACTCGACGCGGACTGGAACGAAGTCTGGAGCCTGTCCAACCAGGACCTGCCGGGCGCTCCCCTGCGCTTCTGCTCGGGGTTCCAGTATATCGAAGGGAAAGGCCTCTACCTGACCAACTGGCAGGGACACCAGCGGGGCAACAGCCAGCCGCACGCCCTGCTCGTGGGCCGGGACAAGCGCATCCGCGCCGTCCTGTCCCCGATGGACGGCGTGCAGAGCCTGTCCAACATCGCCATCGTACCGCAGCCATGACGATCGCGCTGCTGACCCTGGGCTGCAAGCTCAATTTCGCCGAGACGGCCACCTACGAGCGCGGCTTCCTGGCCGCCGGCCTGGAGGTCGTGCCCTGGAGCGAACGCGCCGACGTCTACCTCATCAACACCTGCTCCGTCACGGCCACGGCCGACAGCAAATCCCGCAACCTGGTGCGCAAGGTGCACCGGATCAACCCGGACGCGAGGATCATCGTGACCGGGTGCAGCGCGGAGCTGCGGCGCGCCGAGATCGAGCGGATCGAGGGCGTGAGCCGCGTGTTCGGCGCCGTCGAAAAGGGGTTGGTGGTGCAGGAAACGCTGGCGATGCTGGGCCTCCCTGCCGGCTGTCCGGATGCACAGCCGTCAGAAGCATCGGGCATGCCGGATCGCGAAAGCGATCATCCGGCCATCCCCCTTGAGGGGGCGCAGGGGGTGAGAGCAGCACATAAGCAGCAAACATTTGCTGCGTATTCCGCTGCTGAATCCAGGACGCGTGCGTTCCTGAAAGTCCAGGACGGGTGCAACAACTTCTGCAAATACTGCACGGTCCCCTACGCCCGCGGCGAGAGCCGCAACATCCCCGTCGCCGAGTGCGTGCGCAATGCCCGGAAGATCGCGGCCGAAGGGGTGAAGGAAATCGTGCTGACCGGCGTGAACACCGGCGATTTCGGCCGGACCACCGGCGAGTCCTTCCTCGACCTGCTGAAGGCCCTGGACGAGGTGGAGGGCATCGAGCGCTACCGGATCTCGAGCATCGAGCCGAACCTGCTGACGGAAGAGATCGTGGACTGGATCGCGTCCGGCACCAAGTTCCAGCCGCACTTCCACATCCCCCTGCAGACCGGATCGGACACCCTGCTTGCCGCGATGGGCCGCCACTACGACACGGCATTCTTCGCGGAGCGGCTGGAGATGGTCCGCCGCAAGATGGAGCGGCCCGGCGGGCCGAAGGTCTTCTTCGGCATCGACGTGATGGTAGGCCTGCCCGGCGAGACGGATGCGCTCTTCAAGGAAACCTTCCGCTTCATCGACCGCGTGCATCCCGCCTTCATCCATGTATTCCCCTATTCCCGCCGCCCGGGCACGCCGGCGGCCGCCATGCCCGGCCAGGTGGACGAGACGGTCAAGAAACACCGCGTGGCCGTGCTGGAGGAGCTCTGCGCCCGCCTGCATGCGGAGTTCCGCGAAGCCAACCGGGGCGTGCGGGAGCGCGTGCTCTTCGAATCCACGGACCGGGGCGGGATGATGGAAGGCTACACCGGCAACTACATCCGCATCGCGCGGCCGTATGATCCGGCCCTGGTGGGCACCTTGACAGATATCGTGATAGAATGATGCAACAACAGAAAGCGAAACTGACCTTCCTGGGCACCGGCACCTCGTCCGGCATCCCGATGATCGCCTGCGACTGCGAGGTCTGCCGCTCGGCGGACCCGCGCGACAAGCGCCTGCGCGCCGCCGCGCTGGTCGAATACGGCGGCCTGACGGTCGCCATCGACGCCGGCCCGGACTTCCGCGCCCAGATGCTCCGCGCCGGGGTGCACCACCTCGACGCCATCCTGCTGACCCACAACCACAAGGACCATACGGCCGGACTGGACGACATCCGCGCCTTCAACCTGGCGGAGCGCCATCCCGTCAACATCTACTGCGAGGCTTACGTGGAGGATACCTTGCGCCGCGAGTACGGCTACGCCTTCGCCGAGCAGAAGTATCCCGGAGCGCCGGAATGGCATGTGCACCGGATCGACGGCACCCGCCCCTTCACGGTCCACTCCAATGCGAACGAAGAGGTGCTGAGCTGGGAGCGGGGCTTCGGCTACCACCACCTGCCGCCCCAGTCCGACGCGGACGCCACGATCGAGGTCGTCCCCATCCAGGGCTGGCACCACCGCGAGAAGAAACTCTCCGTGCTCGGCTACCGTTTCGGCAACATCGCCTACCTGACCGACATCAAGATGCTGGACAGCGAAGCGGAGTTCGACAAACTGAAAGGCGTGGAATACGTGACCCTGGGCTGCGTCAAGATCGGCGACCACCACTCGCACCCGTCACTGCAGGAGACCCTGGACTTCTTCGCGCGGGTCGGGGCGAAGGAATCCTACATCACGCATCTCTCCCACCAGCTGCCCTGCCACGAGGAATTCGCGGCCATGCTGCCGGAGCACGTCCACCCGGCTTTCGACGGGTTGGTCATCGGATGATTACAGGATCAGGTCGCTCTGGTCCACATCGCCGAACCAGTCGTAGACCTTGCTCTCGGCCTGGCTCTTGACCAGCGGGGTGATGCAGTTCCAGACCTTGTAGATGGCGAAGGCCAGGGCGGCGATGTCGTCGGTATACCCGACCCCCGGCAGGAAGTCCGGAAGCATGTCGAAAGGCAGCAGGAAATAGCCCAGCGCCCCGAGGATGATCCCCTTGTCCTTCTTGGAGATCTGCGGATCCTGCATGGCATAGTACAGGATCAGGGCATAATAGACAGCCTTGGCGCCGAGCCGCTTGAAGGAGCGGCTCAGCTTCTTCCAGAACCGCTGCGCGTCGAAGTTCGGGATGTACTTCTCCAGGTTTTCGGGTACTTTCATGACGCAAATGTACAGAAAAAAGTGGTTTTTGCCTATATTTGTATAACCTATGTAATCAACCTGTAATGAAACTCGGCAAACTCCTTCTTCTCGTCCCGGCCGTATGCCTCTGGGCATGCTCCGGCACCCCCAACCCCGACACGCTCGAGGACCTGATCCCTCTCTTCACCGCCGGCAACGTGCCGGAGAACGGCCCCGCCGAAGACCTCAACATCGGCGAGAACTTCAAATGGCGCTCCGACAAGGTCACCCCGGACGAATGGCCCGGTGAGGGCCTCGCCCGCTACCCCATGCTCTACGTCGGAGAAGGATATAACCGGATCCTGCTCGTCGACAAAGGGGAAATCGTCTGGAAGTATGACACCGGCCCCGGCTGGGAGCTCGGCGACATCTGGATGCTGCGGGACGGCTCCATCCTCTTCTCCCGCCAGACTTTCGCGGCCCTGGTGACACCGGACAAGCGGGAGCTCTGGCGCTACGACTGCCAGGACGGCGAGGAGGTCCACACCCTCCAGCCCATCGGCGAAGACCGCGCCTTCATGCTGGTCAACAAGAAGCCGACCGGCCGGGTCGTGATGTTCAACCGCCACACCGGCGAGGTCCTCTGGGAGCACACCCTGGATTTCCCCGAGAGTTCCACCCACGGCCAGAGCCGCCGGATGCGCTACACCGACGAGGGTACCTGGCTGCTGAGCTACATCACCGAAGCCAAGGTCGTGGAGTTCGACAAGGACTGGAACATCATCTGGCAATACGACTGCCGCCAGCCCTGGTCCGCCATCCGCCTCAAGAACGGCAACACGCTCATCAGCATGGAGCGCGACCGGAAGATCATCGAAGTCAACAAGGCCAAGGAGACCGTCTGGGAGCTCAACCTGGACGAGCTGCCGGAGCCGTACCGCCCCCTCAAGTGCCAGACCGTCATCCGGCTTGAGAGCGGCAACACCCTGCTGTGCACGCGCGGCAATTCCGGCACCGGGCCGCAGCTCGTGGAAGTGACGCCGGACAAGCAGGTGGTCTGGGCCGTCGAGGACTGGAAGAACCTCGGCCCCTGCACCACCGTCCAGATCCTCAGCGAGCACGGCTGGTCCGAAAATCCCGGCGATCTCGAACGGTAGCCTTCTTCTGTCAGGAACCAATCACAACAGTCCACGCCGCTGGGCCTCGGCAACGAGCGCACCGGTGGTGTGGACATCCAATTTGGCGTGCAGCCGCTTGCGGTACCAAAGGACCGTATTATAGCTCAGGCACAGTTGCTCGGC
Source organism: Bacteroidales bacterium (assembly GCA_017477245.1). Taxonomy (GTDB): domain Bacteria; phylum Bacteroidota; class Bacteroidia; order Bacteroidales; family UBA932; genus Cryptobacteroides. The sequence goes on from JAFUWY010000027.1 coordinate 90,383, forward strand.
GATTTGCGGCGTAGTCTGTCCTCGTGCAAGCAGCCGCAGGATTTTCTCTTCCTGCTCCGTCAGCCGCTCCGATTCCGCGTGGGTCGGACGGAGTTCCTCGATGGTCTCGTCCAGCACGGCCTCGGTCTCCGAGAGCGTCTGGCGCGTGCGCCTGAGGCGGCGCGAAACCACGTAGGCTGCGATGGCCAGCGCCAGCAGGAACACGGCGCCGACAGCAATCAGGCGGGCGTTGCGGTAGAGCTGTTTGTGGGCAGCGTTCATCACATCCAGCGTGTCCGCCCTGCCCACGACTTCTTCCCTGGGATGGTTTCCGTAGTATTCGTCCGCCTGGACCAGGTACTTCAGTGCCTTGGCCGTATGGCCGGACTCCTTGTACCAATGCCCCAGGCCGTACATCGCCCGGGCGATGATCAGCGAATCCCCGCTCCGGCGGGCGAGCTCCAGGGCACGTTCGTAGGCGGGTTTGGACGTCTTGGGATCGCCCGCATCCAGATAGACCTCCCCGATGTTGTAGTGGAGGGTCGACGCATCTTCCCACCAGCCCCATTTCTCGAAGATGGCGCCGGCTTTATCATAATAGGACGCGAACTGCTCCAGGGAGTCCTGCATCGCATAGAAATTGCCCAGCGTCCCCCACAGACGGGACTGACTGGCTTCCAGGTCATGCCGGTCGGGTTTGTCCCAACGGGCCTCGATCAGCGCCAGCGCATCGCCGGCCTGGCCGTAGTACACCCGGGCGCTGTCATACTGTTCCCTGGCCCAGAAAATCTGTCCGATGAGGATCGACATGTCGAAAACGGCATCCGGGTTGTCCAGTTCCCGCCCCGTACGGATGGCCTGCCGGGCGTAATACATGCTCTTGGGCCCGTCCAGCTGGAGATAGCCCCAGGCCATCTCGCGGCAGGTCCGGACGTAGTCCGCCTTCTCCTCCGCCGTGGCCACGGCCAGCCGGTCCGGCGTGTATTGTGCCAGGACCCGCTCCAGGGAGTCCAGATTACGGCCGCGATGGTCGCCGTAGCCATAGGCGGCTATCGGGACCATCGCGGCAAGTATCAACAGGATGCGCTTCATGAGCGCAAAGATAGCTATTTCTTGATGAACTCCACGCGGCGGTTCTGGGCACGACCCGCTTCGGTGCCGTTGTCAGCCACCGGCTCGTGGGAACCCTTGCCGACAGGGCGCAGGTTGAACGGATCGACACCCAGGCCCTCCAGGGCCTTGACGACGGCCTCGGCGCGCTCCTGGGAGAGCGGGTCGTTGACCTTGTCGGAGCCGGAGTTGTCGGTATGTCCCTGGACCTCGAAGCGGGCGCCCGGGTTCTTCTTCATATAGTCGGCCACCTTCTGGATCTCCTCCATCGACTCGGGCTTGAGCGTAGCCTTGCCGGTCTCGAACAAAATGTTGTTGGTCACGAACTTACCCGTCTCGACGATGGCTTTCTCGACGACTGACGAGTAGTCCGTAGCATTGCGCTCATAGAGTTCCACAGCACCCTTCGCCATCACTATGTTAGTGACATAGACACCCTTTTTGCTATCTGAATAGCCTTCCATATACCAAGAGCGAGGCTGTTTCATATTCGGAATATTCACGATGCGCTCGTAATTGAGGTACATCTTGAAAGCCCGCTTGTTGAATGAGATGGCAATGTGGTTCCAGTCGTTTTTCTTAAAAACTCTGGCGATAGTAGCTGTTCCTGGTTCTCCGTCAATTGTATCATCATTGGGATTACGTGCTCCCCAACCCCAACCAATACCATAATATCCTCCACTCGGATTGTTGAGCGTATGTGTCTCCACGCTGGTACGGATATCGAAGGCGTCAGCGCCCTCTTCAGCTTTCAAGACAATGTTGAGGGTAGCATCCCAACCGGATCCTTCCTGTGCGGGTTGTGAAAGTACGTCGAATTCGATGGTAAACTCTTCGGGCAGATAGAATTTTTCTTCCATCAAAGGCTGGATCCTTCCACCCTCCATCTTGATGGCATTTACGCCCTTGATATTCACCACTTCCACTTCAGAGCCACTGAGGAGGTCCCATTTGGAAGGGAACTCGCCCATCTGCTCACCTTTCAGTTCGTCATTGAAGAACACCGTGCCGCCGCGCTTGAAGTCACTCTTGGCCTGGATCGCAGCAAAATCGACGGTTTCACCAACGGCCTCTTCCGCTGCTTCCTGCGAGTTTGCAGGCTTTGCAGCCTCCTGCTCATTATTCTGGTTCTTATTCCTGTTGAAGACGCTGTTGATGCCTTCCTCAACTTTGTTGCCGATATTGTTCTCGACGGCTTCCTTGGCACGTTCTTTCAGGCGCCCCAGCATGCCCTGCGCAGACGCGGATGCACACGCGAGCACGAAGACGGTTACCAGTAATACGATTCTTTTCATATCCGTTTGTTTAAAGTGTTAATCAGAGAATTCCCTGCTTGGTGGCGGCGACGACGAGTTCGGGGGTGCTGTGGACGTCGAATTTAAGGTGCAGGCGCTTGCGGTACCACATAATGGTGCTCGGGCTCAACCCCAGCGCTTTCGCAATCTTCGTGGAGGACTGCCCCTGCGCAAGCAACTGCAGGATCTGCAGTTCCCGCTCGGTCATCGGGTCGGATAATTTGCCACTTATTCCCATTATCATCGTGTTTGCTGGACAAATATGAGATTTTGGCAAGAGAAAAACACCACCTAATTATGTGGTTTCAGGGGGAAAACCGGGGTTCGCATTGTAAAGCTGGGCTTTTCTGCGTATTTTTGTCCTATGCAAACGACGGAGGAAATGAGCCTGACGGACCTGGGCGAATTCGGCCTGATCGGCCGGATCCGGGAGCGGTTCCCGGCCCCGGAAGGGGTCACGGGGATCGGGGATGACTGCGCCGTGATCCCGCAGCGCAGCGGCCGGGACACCCTCGTGAGCACCGACATGCTCATCGAAGGCACGCACTTCCTGCGCCGCGACATCCCGCCCTACCGGCTGGGATGGAAGTCGGCGGCCGTCAACATCAGCGACATCGCCGCGATGGGCGGCCTGCCCACGGCGACCTTCCTGTCCGTCGCCCTGCCCGCAGACCTGGAGACCGGCTGGATGGAGGAATTCCTGCGCGGCTACGCGGACATCTCGCGGCGCTTCGGCGTCGCCCTGCTGGGCGGCGACACCACCGCTTCCCCCGACCGGATCTGCCTCAACGTGGCCGTGCTCGGCGAATGCCCCTCCGGGGCGGCGCGCCTGCGCAGCGCCGCGCGGGACGGCGACCTCGTCTGCGTAACCGGCTGCCTGGGCGACTCCGCCGGCGGCCTCAAGGCCATCCTCGAAGACGTGGAGCGCGACGCCGACGTCCAGGCGCTCATCGACCGGCACTACCTGCCGCTGCCCCGTGTGGCGGAAGGCCTGCGGCTCGCCGCCACGCCGGGCGTCCACGCGATGATGGACATCTCCGACGGCATCGGCTCGGACCTGAAGCATATCCTGGAAGCCTCCAGCCCCCTTCAGGACAAATCTTCCGGACTCCCTCCTGAATCTCCCCTGCCCGGGGCAACCATCGACGTTCCGTCCCTGCCGCTCTCCCCTGCTCTGCAGCGCGTCTGCGCGCGCCTGGGCTGGGACGCCGCAGCGCTGGCCACCGGCGGCGGCGAGGACTACGAACTGCTCTTCACCTGCACGCCGGAGGCGGAGCGCTCCCTGGACGTCCCGCACACGGTGATCGGAGTCATCCGTGACCTGCCAGGCATCGAATGGCGTGGCGCGAAAGGGCCCGTCGCCGGCTTCGACCATTTCAGAAAGCTGTAATACGCAATTCGTTCAGAATCAATAAAAACAGAAAAACGGGGTATTGAAAACAAATACCCCGTTTTTCTGTTCTAACTCATAATCAGCAACTTAAATCTCACAGCCGACCGGTATAGAACCAGACCATCCCGCGGATCGCGTCGGTGCAGACGGATTCGGAGGCCCGAGGCCGACAGAGGGGGTTTGGGGGATCCCTCCACCAATCATTGGTGATTTCTGTCCCGTACCAACTGACGTTCGTGCGGGGTTATCTGCCGGTGTAGAACCGGACCATCCCGCGGATCGCGTCGGTGCAGACGGGACAGAAATCCGGATACGCGTTGGTGCGCATCCGGCAGTCCGGCGTGGCGCGCCAGACGCCCCGCGTCTGGTAGCCGGCGCCCTCGATGAGCCCCACGCCATCCCGGCCCATCATCCCCTGCCACTTCGCGGCGAAATCCGCCTGCGTGGTGATGTTGGGCTCCCAGGGTTCGACATCCGGGAAATACTGCTCCTCGTACTGGTCGTCGTAGGCATACTCATCCGCCAATCCGCCGAAACTATGGCCGAACTCGTGCACCACTACCGGCCGGAAGGCGCTGTGGTGCGCCGTCGTCAGCGTATAGGAGTTGAAGATGCCGCCCCCGCCATAGGTGTCGGTATTGGCGAGGATGATGATATGCTCATAGGACAGGCCCGCCAGCCGGTCGTGCATCCGCTTCAGCTGCAGGGTGGTCAGGTACCGGTCGGAATAGAAGGTGTCGAAGTGCGAGCCCAGCGCCGTGTCCTTCCACTCCCCCCGGCGCGGCACGCTCACGCCGCTCTCCGCCGAAGGCAGCTCCACCGCCACGAAATTGAAGCGGTCGCGCAACTCGCTGAATACCTGATGGTTCATGAAGCTCTCCACGGCCACGGCCGCATCGCGGTAGAAGGTTTCCATCTCCGCAGCGGTGTACCCTTCAGGCAGGATCACCACGTCGATGCAATCCTCGGAGGTGCCGCTGCGCAGGATGTCGCGCGTGCGCGGCGGCTGCGCGCCCAGCCGGCGGATCAGGATGTCGGCAGGGTCCACGCGGTGCGTCAGCCGCGCCGCCACGCGCCGGTGGAAGTCGTAGAGCACCACCGTCACGTCCACGGGCACCGACGGCATCGGCAGCAGGAAGACGTTCTCAAAACTCTTCCGCACGCGCGTAGCCTCCTCCGTAGCCTGCCACTCCTGGAAGAGCGTGGAGAAGGAATTGCAGTACAGCAGCCTGCCGGTCTGCGCATCGTGCATCCGGATCTGGCCGTTGCCGTGCAGGGCCAGCGAGTCGAGATGCACGCGCCGCCCGGCCCAGCCGTCGAAGCAGCCCAGCGCGTCCAGCGCGATCGTGGCGGTCTTGTCCGTCCCGGAGAAAACGTAATCCACCCGGAGCGTACGCTCCGTCAGCGGCGCGGGCAGCGGCTGCGCCGCCAGGCAGACGGCGGCGGACAGCGCACCCAAAACGGTCATTATCCATCTGTTCATAGGTCAAATGTACGCAAAACTGTTGGGATTTCCTCGGAAAAGCGGTAACTTGCATTGAAAATGCAATAACCATTTTAACCGCAGACCAAACATGAGAAAATCCTTTTTCGCCGCAGCACTCCTGATGCTGCTCTCCGCGGGAGTCCTGTCCGCCCAGCCGTGGGAAGACCTCTTCAACGGCAAGAACCTCAAAGGCTGGAAGCAGGTCACCGGCACCGCCAAGTTCCAGGCCAAGGGCGGCATGATCGTCGGCACGGCCACGGACAGCAAGGTCAATTCCTTCCTCGCCACCACCAAGGAATACGGGGATTTCATCCTCGAGTTCGACTTCCTGACCGAAGGCCTCAATTCCGGCGTGCAGCTCCGCAGCCACCTCAACACGGAGAAGGGACGCGTCTACGGCTACCAGTTCGAGATCGACCCGACCCAGCGCGCCTGGACCGGCGGCATCTACGACGAGGTCCGCCGCCTGTGGCTCTACCGCATGACCGAGAATCCCGTGGGCCAGGCCGCCTACCGGGACGGCTGGAATTCCGCCCGCGTCGAGGTCATCGGCAACCACATCCGCACCTGGGTGAACGGCATGGCCTGCACCAACCTGATCGACGATGTCGACAAGGACGGCTTCATCGCCCTGCAGGTCCACACCGTCAGCCCCGACCGCCAGGGCGCCAAGGTCTGCTGGCGCAACATCCGCATCATCACGCAGGATGTCGCGAAATGGGCGAGCCCTTCCCCCGCCCCGGTCGTCAACTGCATCGCCAACACCCTGACGGACGACGAGATCGCGGAAGGCTGGAAGCTCCTCTTCGACGGCAAGAGCTCCGCCGGCTGGCAGAGCGCCCGCAAGCTGGGCTCCTTCCCCGACCACGGCTGGACCATCGAGGACGGCATCCTGGCCGTCAACAAGGGGGACGGCAGCGAGAGCACCAACGGCGGCGACATCATCACCGACCGCAAGTACCGCAACTTCATCCTCAAGGTGGACTTCAAGCTCACCCCGGGCGCCAACAGCGGCATCAAGTACTTCGTGGATCCCTTCATGAACCAGGGCGCCGGCTCCTCCATCGGCTGCGAGTTCCAGGTCCTGGACGACGAGCGCCACCCGGACGCCAAGCTCGGCGTCAAGGGCAACCGCACCATGGGCTCCCTCTACGACCTGATCCCCGCCCCGAAGGGCGAATGGGAGAGCTATACCATCGACGGCTGGCAGCGCGCGATGGTCATCGTGGACGGCAACCATGTCGAACACTGGCTCAACGGCCACAAGCTCCTCGAGTACGAACGGAACAACCAGATGTGGAACGCCCTCGTGGCCTACAGCAAATACAAGGACTGGCCGGACTTCGGCAATGCCGCCGAAGGCTACATCCTGCTCCAGGACCACGGCGACCATGTCTCCTACAAGAACATCAAGATCCTCGAACTCCCGTAAACAATCACCAATAAATAAACTGTCCACATGAGATTAACGAAATTCATCCTCTCCGTGGCCGTGATTGCGGCCCCCCTCTTCGTCTCGGCTTGCAGCAGCCAGACCGCCGACACCTCCATCCCGTCCGACAAGAAAGAGATCATGGACCGCTTCGTCGCGGGCACCCTGGATCCGTCCTATGTCCCGGCCCTTTTCTTCGGCCACTTCGGCGGCGACCAGAAGCTCGGCGAAGGCGCCGTCAAGGCCCACCTGAGCCTGTTCCTCAAGGGCGGCGCCGACATGCTCAAGATCCAGACCGAGCAGCCGATGCCCCGCGTCGAGGACCTGACCATGGAGACCCCGCTCGTGCCCGAAGACTGGTACGCCCCGACCGTGGAAGTCATCAAGGAGGTGCTCTCCTACGTCGGCAAGGACGTCTACGTGATGCCGACCATCCTCAGCACCCACCAGGTAGCCCGCCAGGGCTTCGGCGACGACCGCCTGCCCGGCTGGGCCGTGGAGCGCCCCGAGGCCTACAAGCGCATGCTGGACTCCTACACCAAGGCCATCCTCTGGTACATCCGCGAGTGCAAGAAGATCGGCGTCGAGGCCTTCTTCACCGCCACCCAGGGCGGCGAGCAGAAGTTCTATGAGCTGAATGTCCCCGGCGGTTTCTTCGAGACCATGATCAAGCCCTACGACATGCAGGTCATGACCGAGGCCAACAAGGACACCAAGATCACCATCCTGCACATCTGCGACTGGGAAGGCCCGATGGACGACCTGACCCGCTACCTGGACTACCCCGGCAAGATCGTCAATGTCCCGCTCAAGATCGCGGACGAGCCGCTCACCCTGACCAAGACCTACGAGATGTTCGGACGCCCGGTGCTCGGCGGCTTCAACCGCAAGGCCGAGATCGGCAAGGAGTCTCCCGAGAAGATCGCCGCCATGACGCGTGAGATCATCGCGAACGGCCCGAAGGGCCACCTGATGATCGGCGCCGACTGCTCCGTCCCTTCCCCGCTGGACATCGCGGACAACGTGCACGCCGCCGTCAGCGCCGCCCACGGACGCTAGAGCGGCAGTTGGAACTCCATCACCTTTTCCACGTAATCCACAAAGGCGGCATTGCACAGGCGCATGCCGCCTTTTGTCGGATATAAGCCCGTGAAATACCAGTCGCCGGGATGGTCCGGACAGGCCAGGTGGAGCCCGGCGATGCTCTGGAAGACCAGCTCGACCGGAGCACGCATGCCTTCCGGCCGGAGCATCTCCACGATCTTCGCGTTGATATCCTCCACGCTGAAAGGGGCATAGATCTCCCGGACATGGTTCTCCGACTGCGGGTCCTCCTTGCATTTCCGGTAGACGTCCGCGATCAGCTGCTGCATGCCGCGGTCGCGCAGCAGCGCGATGGCGGCCCGGAAGGCGCACAGCTCCTCCAGGTGCGACATGTCGATGCCGTAGTAATCGGGATAGCGGATCTGCGGAGCGCTGGACACCATGACGATCTTCTTGGGATGCAGCCGGTCCAGGATCTTGAAGATGCTCTCCCGCAGGGTCGTCCCCCGGACGATGCTGTCGTCGATGACGACCAGGTTGTCCTCGTAGGGCCGCAGACTGCCGTAGCTGATGTCATAGACATGGGCGGCCAGGTCGTTGCGGCCGGCATTGTCCGTGATGAAGGTGCGCAGCTTGATGTCCTTGACCACCACCTTCTCCGTGCGGATCTCGTCATGGAGCTTGCGGAAGCCGCCGACCATGCCGTAATAAGCCACCTCGGCCGTGTTCGGGATGTAGGAGAACACCGTGTTGTCCAGGTCATCCGCGACCGCCTTCAGCACGGGCTGGACCAGCTGCTCGCCCAGGCGCTTGCGCTCCTGGTAGATGTCGCAGTCCGACCCGCGGCTGAAATAGATCCGCTCGAACGAGCAGGCGGAGAGCTTCTGCGCCGGCAGGATCTGCTCCAGGCTGCTCCCGCCGTCCCGGCGCACGATCAGCGCCTGGCCGGGTTGGAGTTCGCAGACATCGCTGCTCTCCAGGTCGAAGGTCGTCTGCAGGACGGGCCGCTCGCTGGCCACCGCCACGATCTCGTCGTTCCGGTAGTAGAACGCAGGTCGGATCCCCCAGGGATCGCGCACGGCGAACATCTCGCCGCTGCCGGTCAGCCCGCACATCACGTAGCCGCCGTCGAAGTGGCCCATCGTCGAGCGGAGGACGTTGGCCATGCACACGTGGTCGTCGATGTAACGCGTGACCGCAAGCCCTTCCAGGCCCTGCTCCCGCGCCTCCACGAACAGCCGCTCGACCTCGCGGTCCAGACGGTGGCCCATCAGCTCGAGCGTGATGTAAGCATCGCCATAGAGCCTTGGAGACTGGCCCTGGGCGGTCAGGAAGCCGAAGACCTCCTCGATGTTGGTCATGTTGAAGTTGCCGCACAGGCAGAGGTTCTTCGCGCGCCAGTTGTTGCGGCGCAGGAAGGGGTGGACGTAGCTCAGGCCGCTCTTGCCGGTCGTCGAGTAGCGCAGGTGCCCCATGTACAGCTGACCGGCCGCGGCCGTGTCCACTTTCTTGAAGATCTCCGTGATGGCATCCGACCCCTCGGCCCGCTCGCGGAACATGTACTCCGTCCCGGCGGGCGCATCCAGGTCGACATACGCGAGGCCGGCCCCTTCCTGTCCCCGGTTGTGCTGTTTCTCCATCAGCAGGTACAGCTTGTTCAGTCCGTACCGGCCGGTCCCGTATTTCCGTTTGTAATAATCCAGCGGCTTGAGCAGGCGGATCATCGCCACGCCGCACTCGTGCTTAAGCGGTTCCATAATCGATGCAAAAATACACTTTTTTCAAGAAAAACCTGCTCAGTCCGACAGAACCCCACGCCGAAAGGCTCAGGCCCTTGAAGCAGAGGAGGGTCAAACAGGGAATCACCATCTTTTTCGTATTTTGATGATCGTCAGACTATGCATTGTAGCAGCTTTCGCCGTGTTCGTAGATATCGAGGCCTTCCTCCTCGACTCGCTTGCCGACACGCAGGCCGTGGAGCTTACTGATGCCGTAGAAGAGCAGGATGCCGGTCGCGGCGGCCCAGAGGTCGATCACGAAGATGCCCAGTGCCTGCACACCGAAGAAGCGCCAGCCACCGCCATAGAAAAGACCGCCGTCCGTGGCCAGCAGGCCGGTCAGGAGCGTACCGAGGATTCCGCAAACACCGTGCACGCTGGAAGCGCCCACCGGGTCGTCGATGTGCAGTCTGCGGTCGATGAATTCAATGGCATAGACCAACACGACACCGCAGATCAGGCCGATGACCACGGCACCCGGCGGAGAGACCATGTCGCAGCCCGCGGTGATGCCGACCAGACCGGCGAGGATGCCGTTGAGGGTCAGCGAGAGAGACGGTTTGCCATACTTGAGCCAAGTCAGGAACATGGTCGCCACACCGCCGGCAGCCGCCGCTAGGTTAGTGGTCAGGAAGACATGGGAGATCGCCGTGCGGTTCACCTCACCGGAGGCGGCCAGCTGCGAACCCGGGTTGAAGCCGAACCAGCCCATCCAGAGGATGAAGACGCCGAGCGCCGCCATGCTCAGGTTATGGCCGGGAATGGCGCGGCTCTTGCCTTCAGCGGTATATTTGCCGATGCGGGGGCCAAGCGCGAGCGCGCCGATCAGGGCCAGGACACCGCCCACGCTATGGACGATCGCCGATCCGGCGAAATCGTGAAAGCCGAGTTTGCTCAGCCAGCCGCCGCCCCAGGTCCAGTGCCCTTCGATCGGATAGATGAACAGCGAGATGAAGGCGCTGTAGACCAGGTACATCGAGAATTTAGTCCGCTCCGCCATGGCACCGCTTACGATCGTGGCGGACGTGGCGCAGAACACGGTCTCGAAGATCAGGAAGCCCTCCACGGGAAGGTCGCTCTTGTAAAAGGACAGGTCACCCCAATTGGGGGCACCGATAAAGCCGGCGCCGTCGCTGCCGAACATGAAGCCGAAGCCGACGAACCAGAACAGCAAGGAGCCGAACATGAAGTCAACGAAGTTCTTCATCAGGATGTTCGCCGTGTTCTTGCTGCGGGTGAAACCCGCCTCGCACAGCGCGAAGCCCGGTTGCATGAAGAACACGAGCATCGCAGCCAACAACATCCATACAGTATCGAGGGAAATAGCTAAATCTTCCATAAGGCAATCATTTTGAATGAATAAAAACAACTGCTTAAACTACTTTTTGTCGCGCAGGACCGTATCGCCGTGCTCACCGGTGCGGATGGACCAGGTATCGATCACATCGCTGATGAAAATACGGCCGTCTCCGATCTCGCCCGTCGAGGCAGTCTTGAGAATGACCTGCACGGTCGGATCGACGAACTGATCGCGGCACACGATGGTCAACGCCACGCGCTCGATCACATCTGTGGAATACTGCACGCCACGGTAGATTCGCTCCTGGCGGCTCTGGCCGATACCATGCACATTGTGGTACTCAAACCAGTTGATGTCTGCTTCGAGCAAGGCTTCCTTGACCTCCTCGAACTTCGTCTTGCGGACAATCGCTTCAATTTTTTTCATACTACCAACTTTGTTAATGGGTTAAACAACGCTCAAAAAACAATAATATCCCCTCACAAGCAAACTCCTCGGAATTTGCAAGCAGCTATAAATCAAGCATTTAAATGATTAAAGAATAGTTCCGGTTTACTGTCGGCCGAGATCGGCGGCCTGTGCGATACAGGCTTTGATAAAACTCATGAACAACGGATGCGGGTGCAGGACGGTCGAGGCGTACTCGGGATGGAACTGCGTGCCGATATACCAGCGCAGCTCCGGGATCTCCACGATTTCCACCAGGTCGGCGTCGGGGTTGACACCCACGCACTGCATGCCGGCTTTCTCGTAATCCTTGCGGTAGCGGTTGTTGAACTCATAGCGGTGGCGGTGGCGCTCCCGGATGCTCTCCTGGCCGCCATACGCTTCCGCGACGTGGCTGCCGGGCCGAAGCCAGCAGGGATACTCGCCGAGCCGCATCGTGCCGCCCATCTGGGTGATGTTCTTCTGCTCCTCCATGATGTCAATCACGTTGTGCGGCGTGTCCGGGTTCATCTCGCTGCTGTCGGCGTCGGAGAGGCCGAGCACGTCACGTGCGAACTCGATCACCATCATCTGCATGCCCAGGCAGATGCCGAAGCAAGGGAGATCGTGTGTGCGGGCGAACTCCGCAGCAAGGATTTTGCCTTCGATGCCGCGACGACCGAAGCCCGGGCAAATCACCACGCCAGCCATGCCGGCAAGTTTGTCCGCCACGTTCTCCGGCGTGACGCCTTCGCTGTTGATGAAGTGGATCTTTACCTTCACATCATCGTAGATACCGGCGAGGCTCAGGCTCTCGCGGATGCTCTTGTAGGCATCCTGGAGGTCGTATTTGCCCACGAGGGCCACATGCACCAGGCGGTGCGCACCGGCCTGCATGTCAAGGAAGTCGTGCCAGGACTTCATGGCGGGCGTCTCCCCTACAGGAATACCGATCTTGCGCAGGATGGCCGCATCAAGGCCCTGGCGCTGCATATTCACTGGCACCTCATAGATGCTCGGCAGATCTTCGCTCTGCACCACGCACTCAAGGTCTACATTGCAGAAGGAAGCCACTTTCATACGCACGGAATCATCGAGATGGCGCTCAGTGCGGAGCACCAGGATATCGGGCTGGATACCCATCCCCTGCAGTTCCTTGACAGAGTGCTGTGTGGGCTTGGTCTTCAGTTCTTCTGCGGCCTTCAGGTAAGGCACATACGTCAGGTGGACGCAGACGGCGTCCCGGCCCAGATCCCAGCGCAACTGGCGAATGGCTTCCATGAACGGGGCGCTCTCGATGTCGCCGATGGTGCCGCCGACCTCCGTGATCACGAAGTCGAGATCCTCGCCTTTCACGTCCCGGCGCAGCATCCGGCGCTTGATTTCGTCGGTGATGTGAGGGACTACCTGGATGGTCTTGCCCAGATAATCGCCCCGGCGCTCCCGGTCGATGACCGTCTTGTAGATGCGCCCCGTGGTGATGGAGTTCTCACGGGTGGTGCGGATACCTGTAAATCGCTCGTAATGACCAAGGTCCAGGTCCGTCTCCATGCCGTCGGCCGTCACGTAGCACTCACCGTGCTCGTAGGGATTGAGCGTCCCCGGGTCGATGTTGATATAGGGGTCGAACTTCTGGATCGTCACCTTGAACCCACGGGCCTGGAGCAATTTGCCCAGACTGGCGGAAATGATGCCCTTGCCCAATGAAGAGACCACGCCGCCTGTTATGAAGATATATTTCGTGTTCATCATTTCTATTTTGCCTTTTTAAAGTATGCATCCACGGCGGCCGCAGCCGTATGGCCGGAAGCCATCGCACGCACCACCAGCGAGGCGCCGCTCTGCACGTCGCCGGCGAAGAAGATATTCTCCCCCACCTCGGGCAACTGCGGCTTCAGGAAGCCCATCGCCAGCAGGACGATGTCCGACTTGACCAGTTCCGGCTCGCCGGCCGGGACCATCAGCGGACGTCCGCCCTCAGGGTTGGGTTTCCAGTCGACAGGCTGGATCTCGACGCCGGTGAGATGTCCTTTTTCCCCGACGAAGCGCAGGGTATTGATGTTCCAGCGCCGTACGCAGCCCTCTTCGTGCGAAGAAGAGGTCTTGAGCGTGCGCGGCCAGTTCGGCCAAGGGTTCGCCGGGTCGTCCGGCCCCACAGGGGGCTTGGGCAGGATTTCAATCTGCATCACGGACTTGCAGCCCTGACGGTGCGCCGTGCCGATGCAGTCGGAACCCGTGTCTCCGCCACCGATAACCAGCACATCCTTGCCCTTGCAGGTCACCCGGTGCGCGGCATCCACTTCGGCGCCGTACAGGACGCGGTTCTGCTGCGCGAGCAGCTCCAGGGCGAAGTACACACCCTTCAGCTCGCGCCCGGGCACGGGCAGGTCGCGCGCCGTCGGGGTGCCGGTAGCGATGACGTAAGCGTCAAAGCCTTTCGGCAGCGCATCCGGCGCCACTTCCTCGCCGTAGCGGAAAGTGATCCCTTCTTGTTCCATCAATGCGATGCGGCGGTCAATCACAATCTTGTTCAACTTGAAATTCGGAATGCCGAACCGGAGCAGGCCGCCGGCCTTCTCGTTCTTCTCGAAGACGGTTACGGTATAACCCTTGCGGTTCAGTTGATTGGCCGCGGCCAGGCCTGAGGGACCCGCGCCGATCACGGCCACCTTTCTGCCACTGCGCTCCGGCGTCACCGGGCGCACATAGTTCTCACGGTAAGCGATTTCCGTGATGGCTGCTTCGTTCTCGCGGTTGGTCGTCGGCTCGTGCATCGTGAGGTTGAGCACACAAGCTTTCTCACAGAGCGCCGGACACACGCGGCCGGTGAACTCCGGGAAATCGTTGGTCGAGTTGAGCAGGCGGTATGCCAGTTCGAAATCCCCTTTATACACAGCGTCGTTCCACTCCGGCGGGCGGTTGCCCAGCGGGCAGGCCCAGTTGCAGAAAGGCACGCCGCAGTCCATGCAGCGCGAAGCCTGCAGCCGGCGGTCGCCCTCGTTGAGCGTCTGCTCCACTTCCCCGAAATCCTGGATGCGGTCGTGGACCGGCCGGTAGCCGGCTTCCTTGCGGGGTATCGTCAAAAATGCTTTGTAGTCTCCCATAAGGCGTCAATATTGGATTTGGAGGTTCTGTACTTTCTCCGCCAGGCCGCGCAGGCGCTCCTGTTCGAGAACATGCTTGTATTCAATCGGTATGAGCTTGATGAAGTCATCAACCGAGCGGCTCCAGTCGTCCAGCAGCGTCCGGGCCAGGTTGGACCCGGTGTAGAGGTAGTGCTGGCGGATCAGCTCATGCAGCTCTTTGCGGTCGAGTTTGTCGTCCACGAGTGAGATCTCGACCATGTCGAGGTTGCAATAGTAGTCGAAGACATGCGTGGGGTCATATACATAGGCGATACCTCCGGACATACCGGCTGCGAAATTGCGGCCCACCGGGCCCAGGACGACCACGCGGCCACCCGTCATATACTCGCAGCAGTGGTCTCCCGCACCCTCCACGACGGCCTTGGCGCCCGAGTTGCGGACCGCGAAACGCTGGCCGGCGCGGCCAGCAATGTACATCTCGCCGCCCGTGGCGCCGTAAAGACAGGTATTGCCGGCGATGATATTGTCCTCGGCCTTGAACGTAGCGCGGGCGGATGGGCGGATGGCCACGCGGCCGCCGCTCAGGCCCTTGCCGACGTAATCGTTGGCCTCGCCTTCGAGGCGCACATTGATGCCCCCCGCGAGGAAGGCACAGAAACTCTGACCGGCCGAGCCCTTGAACTTGATGTTCAAAGTCGAATCCGGCAAGCCCTCGGCCCCGTATTTAGCGGCAATCCGGCCGCTTAGCATCGTACAGACGGCACGGTCGGTGTTGGCGATGGGATACTCAAGGCTGATTTCCTCCTTCCACTCGATGGCCGGCTGGGCAGCCCTGATGATCTCGAGGTCGCGCACGGGCGGGAGCGGATGGAACTCAGCGCCTGACCAGCCGCCGGAGCCCTCCTCCTTGAAGAGTAAGCGGGAGAGGTCCACACGCGCTGCCTTGGATGCCGGATCTACCGGCTTGCGGACCAGCAGTTCCGTGTGGCCCACCACTTCAGAGAGGCTGTGGAAGCCCATCTCCGCGAGATATTCCCGAACTTCCTGTGCGAGATAGGTAAAGTAGTTGACGAGGTAGTCCGCCTTGCCAAGGAAGTGCTTGCGCAGCTCGGGATCCTGGGTGGCCACGCCCGTGGGGCAGGTATTAAGGCTACACTTGCGCATCATCACGCAGCCGAGCACAATCAGCGGCAGGGTGCCGAAACCAAACTCGTCCGCGCCGAGCAGCGACATCAGGAGCACGTCGCGGCCGGTCTTGAGCTGGCCGTCCACCTGCAAGCGCACCTGGCTGCGCAAACCGTTGCGCACGAGCGTCTGCTGCGCCTCTGCAAGGCCGATTTCCGGGCTGATGCCTGCAAAACGCATCGAAGATGCAGGTGACGCTCCGGTGCCGCCCTCGGCCCCGGAAATGACAATCAGGTCGGCCTTGGCCTTGGCCACGCCGGCAGCGATCGTACCCACGCCGCTCTCCGACACCAGTTTAACGCTGATGGCGGCGGCCGGGTTGACATTCTTGAGGTCGAAAATCAGTTGCGAGAGGTCTTCGATGGAATAAATGTCATGGTGCGGCGGCGGGGAGATCAGCGAGATACCCGGGATGGAATTGCGGGTCTTCGCGATGATAGCGTTGACCTTGAATCCCGGCAACTGGCCACCTTCGCCAGGCTTGGCACCCTGGGCGACCTTGATCTGGATCTCCTCGGCATTGACAAGGTATTCTGCCGTGACGCCGAAGCGTCCGGAGGCCACCTGCTTGGTCTTGCTGGACAACGACACGCCATCCACCTCGGTATGATAGCGCTCGTTGTCTTCGCCGCCCTCGCCCGTGTTGGAACGCGTCCCGAGACGGTTCATCGCCAGGGCGATGGCCTCGTGTGCCTCGATGCTCAAGGCGCCGAAGCTCATGGCGCTCACGACGAAGCGTTTGATGATGGACTCCACGCTCTCCACCTCCTCGACGGGAATGGCGATGCCGCGCTTGAAGTCCAGCAGGTCGCGCAGGAAAAGCGCCTCAGGCTTGGCGTCAACGGCAGCGGTAAACTCCTTGAATTTCTTGTAGCTGCCCAGGCGCGTGGCGATCTGCAAGGCCGATATGGTCTCGGGGTTCCAAGCATGGGCGATGCCGTCCTTGCGGTAATGGAACTGGCCCACATCGGGCAGGAAATCCGTCTTCGACGCCTCAGTGTACGCCTGCGCATGGAACCACATGGCATCGCGCGCAATGGTCTCCAGGCCGACACCGCCGATGGTCGAACGCTCCGTGCCGAAGTACTCACGCAGCAGGCTCTCGTCCAGGCCGATGCTTTCGAAGATCTTGGCGCCGCGGTAGGAGCGGATGGTGGAAATACCCATCTTGGCCATGATCTTCAGCAGGCCTTTCTTCATCGCCTCGATATAGTTGGTGCGGGCCGTGGCATAGTTCAACTGGATCTTACCGCCGTGCGCCAGGCTCGAGATGATGGCGAAGGAGAGGTAAGGGTTGATGGCGGAAGCGCCGTAGCCGAGCAGCAGCGCGGCGTGCATCGTCTCGCGGATCTCGCCGCTCTCGACGATCAGGGCCGTCTGCACGCGCTTGCCGGTGGCGATCAGGTGGTGGTGTACCGCACTGACGGCCAGCAGCGAAGGGATGGGCGCATGGGTCTCATCCACATTGCGATCGGACAGGATGATATAGTTCACGCCGTCATCCACGCACTTCTCTGCCTTCTGACAGAGCCCGGCGAGGGCCCGGCGCAGGTTGGAGGCGGCCGCAGGGGTGTTCGCCGCACACTCGAAGAGCATCGGGAGCTTGACGGTGTTGAATCCTTTATAACGGATGTTACAGAGCAGGTCGAGTTGCGTGTTGGTCAGGATCGGATGCGGCAGGCGCACCATCTTGCAGTTGTCTCCATCGGGCGTCAGGATGCCCGCGCCCACGCGTCCGATGTACTCGAACAACGACATCACCATCTGTTCGCGGATAGAGTCGATGGGCGGGTTGGTCACCTGCGCGAACTGCTGACGGAAATAGTTGAAAAAGCTCTGCGGGCGCTCCGTCAGGACGGCCAGCGGGGTGTCGTTGCCCATCGAAGAGGTGGGCTCGATACCTTTCTCGCACATGGGTTTGACGGCGTTCTCCACATCTTCGGCCGTGCAGCCGAAGAGGATCTCCTTTTGCAGCAGGTCGGCCTCGTTGTGCTCTACCTTGCGGCCGCTATGCAGGTCCTCCAGCTGGATGCGTCCGGCGGAGAGCCACTTGCGGTACGGGTGTTCGGAAGCCAGCCGCTCCTTGATCTCGGCGTCGTACCAGATCTTGCCTTCCTTGGTGTCCACGAGCAGCATCTTTCCCGGCTCAAGACGGCCTTTGCACTCGATCTCGGTGGGATCGAAGTCCAGCACACCCACCTCGCTCGCGACGACCAGCAGTCCGCGCTTGGTGATGGTGTAGCGGCCAGGGCGCAGACCGTTGCGGTCCAGGATGCCGCCCGCGTAACGGCCGTCGCTAAAGAGCAGCGTAGCCGGACCGTCCCATGGCTCCATGAGGATGGAATGATACTCGTAGAAAGCGCGCAGGTCCTCGGAGATCGGGTTCGTCCCGTCGAAGCTCTCCGGCATCAGCACAGAGACGGCCTGCGGCAGGCTGAGTCCGCTCTGGGTCAGGAATTCCAGCACGTTGTCCAGGCTGGCGGAGTCGCTCATGTCGGGCTGGACGATCGGCAGCAAATCGCCGATATCACCCATCGCGCCGGAGTTGAGCACGCTCTGGCGGGCCTGCATCCAGCTGCGGTTGCCGCGGATGGTGTTGATCTCGCCGTTGTGGCAGAGCATGCGGAACGGCTGCGCCAGGCTCCACTGAGGGAAGGTGTTGGTCGAGAAACGGGAGTGGACGATCGCCATCGCGCTAGTGAACCACTGGCTCGTCAGGTCGGCATAGTACTCCCGCAGCTGACGGCTGGTGAGCATCCCTTTATATACGATATTGCGCGTGGACAGGGAGCAGATATAACCGTCCTCCCCCAGCCTTTCGACGTGCTTGCGGATGCGGTAGAGTTTGCGCTCGAAGTCGACTTCCTCGATGAATTCCGCACTGGTCACGAAAATCTGCACCGTGAAGGGTTCGCCCTTCGCCGCTTCCTCGCCGAGGCAGGCGGAGTTGACCGGTACCTCACGGACGTGGCTGAGTACGCAGCCTTCGTGTTCGACCTCGTTCTTGATACAGTCCAGGATGCACTCCCGTTTGGCTGTTTCCTTGGGCAGGAACACCAGTCCGGTGCCGTAGCGTCCCTTTTCTGGGACGGGGATACCCTGAAGCAAGATGAATTCATGGGGAATCTGGACCATGATGCCGGCACCGTCGCCCGACTTGCCGTCGGCACCTTCGGCACCGCGGTGGCTCATGTTTTCGAGAACCCTCAGGGCGTTGTCCACCAGTTCATGGGTCTTGTCGCCACGGATGTTCACGACCATACCTACCCCGCAGGCATCGTGTTCCGATGCCGGAGAATATAGACCTCCGTCCATATGTAAAATAGAATTAAAACTCTACTAACTAACCTATTACGAACACTGCCCGCTAGTTGATGAAGAGCAGCTCGCGGTACTTCGGCAGCGGCCACATCTTGTTGTCCACGACTTCTTCGAGCTTGTCGATCGGGCGGCGGAGCGCCGGGAAACTCTCGGCGATCTCGTGGTAGGCCAGGGCCCGCTCGTAGTCGTTTCCGATCAGGTTAGCGGCCTTGCGGGCTTCGCGCATGGCTTCCGCCCGGGCGCGGACTTCGTCCACGTGGCGGCTGATGTTCTCCAGCAGCACCAGCTCCGTGCCGCAGTTGTCCAGGTTGCCGTAGACCTCCTTCGCGAGGGCCACTTCCTTCAGGAGCTTGGACTTGTACTCCAGCGCGGCCGGGATGATGTGGTTGAGGGCCATCCGCACCATCACGCGGGACTCGATCTGGACCTTCTTGATGTAGGTCTCCCACTTGACGTCGTTGCGGGCCTGGAGCTCCTTCTCGGTGTAGACGCCGGTCTTGGTGAACATCTCCACGGCCGCCGGCTTAGTGAATTCGCAGAACATCTTCGGCACGTTGGTCTCGACGTCGAGGCCGCGGCGCTCCGCTTCCCGCTTCCACTCCTCGGTGTAGCCGTTGCCGTCGAAGCAGACCGTGCCGAGCACCGACTTGATGATGGGCTTGAGGGCATCCATGATGGCGACGTTCGTCTTCTTGCCCTTCGCGAGCTCCGCATCCACGTCCGCCTTGAAGGCGATGAGCTGCTCGGCCACGGCGGCGTTGAGCGTCGTCATCGCGCCGGCGCAGTTAGCGCAGGAACCGACGGCGCGGAACTCGAAACGGTTGCCGGTGAAGGCGAACGGCGAGGTGCGGTTGCGGTCGGTATTGTCCACGAAGACCTCCGGGATCTCCACCAGGCCGACGCTCTTGCTCTTCTTGCCCGCGATCTCGATCGGCGTGTCGGAAGGGACTTCGAGCAGCTTGTGCAGGACCTCGGTCATCGTGCGGCCGAGGAAGGCGGACACGATGGCGGGCGGCGCCTCGTTGGCGCCCAGGCGGTGGGCGTTGGTCGCGCTGGCGATGGAAGCCTTCAGCAGGCCGTTGTGCTTCTGCACGGCCGCCAGGACATTCACGAAGAAGGTGATGAACTGGAGGTTACCCTTGGCATCCTTGCCCGGGGCGAGCAGCTGCGCGCCCTTGTCCGTACCGAGCGACCAGTTGTTGTGCTTGCCGGAACCGTTCACCCCGTCGAAAGGCTTCTCGTGCAGCAGCACCACGAAGCCGTGCTTGCGGGCGATGCGTCCCATCAGGTTCATCACGATCTGGTTCTGGTCGTTGGCGAGGTTGGTCTCGCCGTAGATCGGGGCCAGTTCGAACTGGTTGGGCGCCACCTCGTTGTGGCGGGTCTTGAGGGGGATGCCCAGGCGGTGGCCGGCCACCTCGAGGTCACGCATGAAGGCGGCCACACGGGGCGGGATGGATCCGAAATAATGGTCGTCCAGCTGCTGGTTCTTCGAGGAATTGTGGCCGAACAGGGTCCGGCCGGTGATCATCAGGTCCGTACGGGCCGAGTAGAGCGACTCGTCCACGAGGAAGTACTCCTGCTCCCAGCCCAGGTAGGAAAAGACCTTGGTCACACCCGGATCGAAAAACTTGCAGATCGGCACGGCAGCGTCGCTGACCGCCTTGAGGGCCTTCTTGAGCGGCGTCTTGTAGTCCAGGGCCTCGCCCGTATAGGAAATGAAAACCGTCGGGATGCAGAGGGTGTCGTCCAGGATGAAGACCGGCGAGGTCGGATCCCAGGCCGTGTAGCCGCGCGCCTCGAAGGTGGCGCGGATGCCGCCGCTGGGGAAGGACGAGGCGTCCGGCTCCTGCTGGGCGAGCATCTTGCCGTCGAAGGTCTCGATCACGCCGCCCTTGCCGTCGTAATCGATCAGCGAGTCGTGCTTCTCGGCCGTACCCTCGGTCAGCGGCTGGAACCAGTGCGTGACGTGGGTCACGCCGTGCTCCATGGCCCATTCCTTCATGCCGCGGGCCACGCCGTCCGCCGTCTTGCGGTCGAGGGCGTGCCCGCCCTCGATGCAGTCGAGCAAGGCATGCAGGCTCCCCGCATCCAGGTACTTGCACATCTTCTTGCGGTCAAACACCAGCTCGCCGAAATACTCGGAAGTCTTCCCTGCCGGGATTTCCGCCGGAACCGACTTCTTCTCGAAGGATTCCTTCACCAGGTCAAATCTGTCCATACTGTTACACTTTATATTGTTAAACTAACCGTTCCCAACAAAAGAGGCTGATCCCCTCGGACCAGCCTCAATATATCAATCAACGTTTCTGGCACACGGCCGGTTATACGCACACAGAAACACCCGGGACCTGCTGGGCCTGGGACTGCTGGTTCTGCTGCTGGTTGTATACGAAGTATGCCATTTGTTTCAACAAATTTCCGGTGCAAGTTAAGAAGAAAATCCGGGAATGCAAGCGATTTTTTGATTTTTTGAATCTCGACGCACATATCTGCGCCCGCTTCCGGAGATCGGTCGCAATATTGCAAAAAACATTTATATTTGTAATCATGAATCAATACGGTCTGTTACGTGTAGCGGCTGCTATGCCGCGTGTCCACCTGGCTGACCCGGCAGCCAACGCCCGGGAAATCATCCAGTTAACCAAAGATCTGGAGGCCCGGCACCCCACTGTCATCGTGTTCCCGGAACTGTGCGTGACCGGCTACACCTGCGCCGACCTCTTCGGACAGAACCGACTGCTGGAAGATGCAGAAACCGCCGTCGCCAGGATTGTCTCCCAATGTGCATCCGTGGATGCCATGATAGTCATCGGCACTCCCCTGCGCCACGCCGGCAGGCTCTACAACTGCGCCGTCGCCGCCCGAGGCGGCCAAATCCTGGGCATCGTCCCCAAGACCTATCTGGCGGGCAACAACGAATTCTACGAGCCCCGCTGGTTCGCCTCGGCCCGGGTCCTGCCCGAGGCCGGCGTCCGCATCCGTTTCGCCGGCCAGGACGGCATCCTGCTGGGGACCCGACAACTCTTCCGCATCGGGAAGACCCTCGCCGCCATCGAGATCTGCCAGGACCTTTGGGTTCCGGTCCCGCCCTGTACCCAGGCGGCCCTCGCCGGTGCCCAGCTGCTGCTCAACCTCTCCGCCAGCAACGAATACCTCTTCAAGCACGAATACCGCCGGAGCCTGGTGAGCGCCACAGCCTCGCGGCTCTACGCCGCCTATGTTTACTGCTCCTGTGCGGAGGGAGAGTCCACCCAGGATCTGGTCTGGGCGGGATCTTCACTGATCTGTGAGAACGGGTCGCTCCTTGCGGAAGCACCACGCTTCGCCCGGGGCAGCCGCAGCATCTGCGCCGACCTGGACATGGAGCGGCTGGAGACCCTGCGCGCCAAGGAGCACTCCTTCGGATTCGAAGGCCCCGTCCCCTCCTACATCATCCAGGATGCCGGCGAACCTGCCGAAACGGACTTCGAAGCCTGCCTGCTGCGGACCGTGGAGCCGCATCCCTTCGTGCCGCAGGGAGATCCGGAAGCCCTGGGTATCCGCTGCCGGGAAATCCTCGCCGCCCAGGTCGCCGGCCTGACCACGCGCCTGGAGCACATCCGCTGCCGCAAGGCCGTGATCGGCGTGTCCGGCGGCCTCGACTCGACCCTGGCCCTGCTTGTCACCGCCCTCGCCTTCGATACCCTCGGACTCCCGCGGGCGAACATCATCGGTGTCACGATGCCGGGATTCGGCACAACCCACCGCACGCACGACAATTCCATGGACCTGATGCGGGAACTCGGCATCTCCGCCCGGGAGATTCCGATCGTCCCCGCCGTCCGCCAGCACTTCGCCGACATCGGACAGGACGAATCGGTCCACGACCTTACCTACGAGAACAGCCAGGCGCGGGAGCGCACGCAGCTGCTCATGGACATCGCCGGCAAGGAAGGAGGCATCGTCGTGGGCACGGGAGACCTCTCCGAGCTGGCCCTGGGCTGGTGCACCTACAACGGCGACCACATGTCCATGTACGGTGTCAACGCCAGCGTCCCCAAGACCCTGGTGCGCACGCTGGTCCGCTGGGCGGCGGACAACAAGTTCGACGCCGACGGCAGCATCCACGACACCCTTCTGGACATCGTGGACACCCCGATCAGCCCCGAACTGCTGCCGGCCGGCAAGGACGGCGAGATCGCCCAGAAGACCGAGGATACCGTGGGCCCCTACGAACTCCACGACTTCTTCCTCTATCACTGCTTCCGCTTCGGTGCAAGCCCCGCCAAACTGCTCTTCCTGGCACGGAAAGCCTTCGACGGGGTCTATGATGAGGCGACGATCCGCCAGTGGCTCCAGACCTTCCTGAAACGCTTCTTCCAGCAGCAGTTCAAGCGCTCCTGCCTGCCGGACGGGCCCAAGGTCGGTTCGGTCTCCCTCTCTCCGCGCGGTGACCTGCGCATGCCGTCAGACCTCGAAACCTATTGGAAATTATCTGAATAGGCCATGTTCGAGCGCATCGTCTCCCTCATCAACGACATCATCTGGAGCCCGGCCCTGGTCGTGCTCCTCGTCGGGGCCGGATTGTATTTCACCTTCCGCACCCGCTTCGTCCAGGTCCGCCGCTTCAAGGAGATGGTCCGCTCGCTCTTCGCCAAGAAGAAGGAGACGCAGGCCGACGGCTCCAAGAAGGGCATCTCCTCGTTCGAGGCCTTCTGCGTGGCCCTGTCGGGCCGCGTGGGCACGGGCAACATCGTCGGCGTGGCCACGGCCCTCGCCTTCGGCGGGCCCGGGGCCATCTTCTGGATGTGGATCATCGCCTTCTTCGGCGCCTCCACGGCCTTCATGGAGTCCACCCTGGCGCAGATGTATCGCTTCCACCACCGCAACACCTTCCGCGGCGGTCCCTACAGCTACATCGAGCACGGGATGAACCTCAAATGGCTCGCCGTCCTGTTCGCCGCCGTGACCGTGGTGGCCAACGCCACCCTGCTGCCCACCGTCCAGGCCAACGGCGTCTCCTCCGCCCTGGGCAACGCCTTCGGCGTCTCGCCCCTCGCCTCGGGCCTCGGGCTCGCCGTCCTGCTCGCGCTCGTGATCATCGGCGGCGTGCGGGGCATCGCCCGCGTGGCCTCGTACGTCACGCCGTTCATGGCGCTCGCCTACATCCTCCTGTCGCTGGTCATCATCGGCCTGCACATCGACCAGGTCCCCGCCGTGCTGGGGGCCATCGTCACCAACGCGTTCGGCATCAAGCCCGTGGCGGGCGGCATCCTCGGCTCCACGATCATGATGGGCGTCAAGCGCGGCATCTATTCCAACGAAGCCGGCCAGGGCGGCGGGGCCATCGCCTCCGCCTCCGCCGACGTCCCGCATCCGGCCCGCCAGGGCCTGGCCCAGGCCTTCTCGGTCTACGTGGACACGCTGCTGGTCTGTACGGCCACGGCCCTGATGATCCTGTGCTCCGGCACATACAACATCTTCGACGCCAAGAGCGGAGAGATGATCGTCGCCGGCGCGCCCGAACTCGGCAGCAACTACGTCGGCTACACCCAGGCCGCCGTCGACACCGTCCTGCACGGGGTCGGCAGCCAGTTCGTCGGCATCGTGCTCGTCTTCTTCGTCTTCACGACCATCATGGCCTACTACTTCTACGTCGAGTCCGGCATCGTCTACCTGTTCCACCGCAGCAAGACGGCCACGAAACGCGCCGAGACGGCCACGATCTGGATCTTCCGCATCCTGCTGCTGTCCGCCACCGTGTTCGGCGCCCTCAAGGAAGCCGACACCATCTGGATGCTCGGCGACATCGGCGTGGGCCTGATGGCCTGGATCAACGTCGTCGCCCTGCTCTTCCTCTGCCCGAAGGGCGTGGCGGCGCTGCGCGACTATGAACGCCGGCAGAAGGCCGGCGAAAAGGATCCCGTCTTCCATCCTTCCGAATTCGGGATCGACTCCAGTTCCTGGGAGGAAGAAAAACCCCTGAACCCATGACCAAACCCTACCTGCACCAAGTCAAATACTACGAATGCGACCGGATGGGCGTGACCCATCACTCCAACTATATCCGTTTCATGGAAGAAGCCCGCATCGACTGGATGGACCAGCTCGGCTACGGCTTCGAGCGGATGGAGGCCGAAGGGATCGTCTCCCCCGTCGTCGCCATCAGCTGCAACTACAAGCGCACCACCACCTTCAAGGACCTGATCGAGGTCCAGGTCAAGGTCGGCGAGATGAGCGAGCTCAAGATCAGCTTCACCTACACCATGAAGGTGGACGGCAAGCTGGTCTGCACGGCGACGAGTACGCACTGCTTCCTCGACGCCGGCCGCCCGGTCGTGCTGAAGGACCGCTTCCCGCAGCTCTACGCGGCGATCCAGGAGAACCTGGAATAAGAGCGCTCCGTATCAACGGAATACGAAACGACCTTCGGAGAAATGTCCGAAGGTCGTTTCGTAAATATTTGAGCGTCAGACGCTGACTATTTCAGCAGGCCGAGGATGCTGTTGACCTGGGAGAGGGTCTCGGTGACACCGGGAGCATTGTTGCTCACAGCGCTCACGGCACCGGTCATCGCAGCCTTCAGGGCGGCGTTCTTGAGGCTCGAGGTATCGAGTCCGTTGAGGGTCTTCAGGCCGCTGATCACATTGGCAACGTTGGAGTTGTTGATCTTGTTGGCAGAACCCTTGATCAGACCGCTGGTGAAGGACTCCAGGAAGGAGGTGCTGGCGGAAGAGACGGTCTTGGCGCCACGGATGACCTGGCCGAGGTTGATGAGGTTGGTGATGCTGCCCAGGTCGATCTTGCCGGCGGAGGAGAGGGCTTCGGTAGCGAGGTCCGTGATGGCGGCACCCGTGTTGGAACCGGCCGTAAGTGCATTCGTGGCAACGCTCTTGAGAATAGAGCAGGAAGAGAGCAGGGCGATGGCTGCCACCGCGGCTGCAAGAGGTTTGAAAATCTTCATATACTTTAATAATGGATGATCGTATCTGCAAATATATACAAAAAATCAATGCGGATTCCTTATTATTTGTTTAATAAAACAGGGAACCCGCTGTTTTTTTCAGTCTTCCAGGAAGAAGGATGCGGGAAGCGGCCGGCAGTTGTACTGCGAGGCCATGGACTCTCCGTAGGCGCCGGCCGAGCGGATGGCGACGAAGTCACCCCGGCGGCACCGGTCGATCGCCATCTCCTTGACGAACACGTCCGAGCTCTCGCACACCGGCCCCACGACGTCGTAGACCTCCTCCGGCTCGTCCGAAGTCAGGTTCTCCACGCGGTGGTAGGCGCGGTACATCGCCGGGCGGACCAGCTCGGTCATGCTCCCGTCGATGATGGCGAACTGCTTGCGCGTGCCCTGCTTGACGTAGAGCACCCGGGCGATCAGCGACCCGCAGGGGGCCACGATGCTCCGGCCCAGCTCGAAATGCACCGGCGTGCCGGCCGGCAGCCGGAGATGCTTGCGGAAGACCTCGAAATACGCTCCGAAATCCGCGACCGGCAGGTGGTTGGGATGCTGGTAGTTGATCCCCAGGCCGCCGCCCACGTTGATGTCCCCGACCGGCCGGCCGCCGCGCTGCAAGCGCGTGACCAGGGCGTTGATCCGGTTGCAAAGCGCCGTGAAGTCCATCATATCGAGGATCTGCGACCCGATGTGGAAATGGAGCCCGCAGTACTGCACGTGCGGCAGACGCTGCGCCAGGTCCAGCACATCGTCCATCTGCTCGTAATTGATGCCGAACTTGTTCTCCGCAAGGCCGGTAGTGATGCCTGCATGCGTGTGCGCCCCGATATCCGGGTTGATGCGCAGGCTCACCGGGGCCACGCAGCCCATCTCCCCCGCCAGTTCGTCGATGATCTCCAGCTCGGCCGCGGATTCGACGTTGAAGCGGGCGATGCCGGCCTCCAGGGCGAAGCGGATCTCCGCATCGCTCTTGCCCACGCCGGCATAGACGATGCTCTCCGCGGGGAAGCCCGCCTCCAGCGCGGCGCGGACCTCGCCGCCGCTCACGCAGTCGGCCCCGAACCCGCGGGAAGCGATCTCCGCGAGGATGCGCGGATTGCTGTTGGCCTTGACCGCATAGTGCATCCGGAACGCGGGATTGCGGTCCAGCTGCGCCTGGACCGCGTCCAGCGTGCGGCGCAGCAGCGGCAGGTCATAATAATAGAACGGTGTCCGCAGGCCGCGGAAGCGGTCCACCGGGAAATCGCCCTTCAGCATTACTCAAACAGGCATTTGCTCAAGGAGCGCAGGGCGCGCGCCTTGTCCTCTCCCCGGACCAGGAAGGAGATGTTGTAGTTGCTGCCGCCGTAGGAGATCATCCGCACGGGGATGTCCTTCATCGCCTCCATCGCGCGGGACTCGAACCCGACGTTCTCCCAGTCCATGTCGCCCACCACGCAGATGATGCACATGTCCAGGTCCACGCCGACGGTGCCGTACTTCTTGAGGTCGTGCACGATCTCGCCCAGGTAGCGCGTGTTGTCGATGGACATCGACACGCCGACCTCAGAGGTGCAGACCATGTCGATCGAGGTCTGGTAGCTCTCGAAGATCTCGAACACCTTGCGCAGGAATCCGTGCGCGAGGAGCATCCGGGACGACTTGATGCGGATGGCCGTGATGTTGTCCTTGGCCGCGATGGCCTTGATCGTACCGTTCTCGGGCACGTTGTCGATCAGCGTGCCGGGGGCCTCGGGCTGCATCGTGTTGAGCAGTAGCACGGGGATGCCGGCGAACTTGGCCGGCTGGATGCAGGTCGGGTGCAGGATCTTGGCCCCGAAGTAACCCAGCTCGGCCGCCTCCTCGAAGTGGAGGTGGCGTACGGCGGAGGTGTGGTCCACGATGCGGGGGTCGTTGTTATGCATGCCGTCGATGTCGGTCCAGATCTGGATCTCCTCGGCGCCCACGGCCGCACCGACCAGCGAGGCCGTGTAATCCGAGCCGCCGCGCTGCAGGTTGTCGATCTCGTCGTGGGTGTTGCGGCAGATGAAACCCTGCGTGATGTAGAGCGGCGCCTTGGCGTGGCTGGCCAGCAGGGCCGTCAGCTTCTCGCGGATATAGTCCGCGTCCGGCTCGCCGTGCGCATCGATCTTCATGAATTCCAGCGCCGGCAGCAGCTCGGCCGCAATCCCCTTCTCGTGCAGGTACAGGGTCATCAGCTTCGTGGAAAGGAGTTCGCCCTGCCCGATGACGATCTTGGACTCCACCTGGGTGAAGAGCTGCTTGGCGAAGGTCCGGAGATAGTCGAACACGCCGTCGGCGTACTGCTGTGCCGCCTCGCGCGCCTCGGCGGTCGCGAAGAGCTCGTCGATGACGCCGCGGTACTTGGCGGCCAGGCGGTCGATGGTCTCCCGCGCGCCCTCGGCATTGCGGTTGAAGAGGTAGTCGGAGATCTCCACGAGGGAGTTGGTCGTGCCCGACATCGCGGACAGTACCACGATGTTGCGACCCCCGCGGCTGATGAGCTCCGCGACATGTTTGATGCGCTTGGCAGAACCAACGGAAGTCCCGCCGAATTTCATCACTTTCATAACCTTACAATAATCTGTCTAAACTAACGGTTAATATTTTTCAAGCAAAGGCTGCAGGATGGCGGTCAGCTGGTCGTTCTCGATCAGGAAGCCGTCATGGCCGAACTCCGAGCGGATCTCGCGGTAGGCCGCGTGTTTCAGCGCGGCGACGGTGGCGCGGCCGTGGCTGGGCGGGAAGAGGACGTCGCTCTCGATGCTGATCATCATGCAGTTGGCCTGGATGCGCGAGAGCGCAGCCTCCACGCCGCCGCGCCCGCGGCCGACGTTCATGCTGTCCAGCGCATAGGTCAGATACCAGTAGCTGTAGGCGTCGAAACCGCGCCGGAGCAGCTTCTGCCCCTGGTAGCGCTGGTAGGAGGCCGCCCGGTCGGCGAACAAAGTGTCCTCGTCCGGCTCGGCCTGCGTGAGGTTGTAGCCGGCGTAGGTCCGGTAGGAGATCAAGGCAATGGAGCGCGCACAGGCCAGGCCGGCGCTGCCGCCGGTCAGGTCCGCGGCGGCGCGGAAGGTCGGGTCCGCCTCCAGCGCCATGCGCTGGGACTCGTTGAAGGCGGTCATGAAAGGGTTGACGCGCGTGGCCGTGGCAAGGAACACCACGTCACGCACGACTTCCGGCTCCATGATCACCCACTCCAGGGCCTGGAACCCGCCGATCGAAGGGCCCAGCATCATGTCGATGCGCTCGATCCCGAGGTGCTTGCGCACCAGGATCTCGGCGGCGACGATGTCGCGCACCGTCGTGCGCGGAAAGTCGAAGAAGTACGGCCGCCCCGTCGCCGGGTTGACGGACGCCGGGCCCGTGGCTCCGTAGGGAGAGCAGAGCATCGCGGCGCACACGATGAAATACTTGTCCGGATCGAAGGTCTTGCCCTTCCCCACGAGCTGCGGCCACCAGTCCTCCGGATTGGCATTGCCCGTCAGGGCATGGCAGATCCAGACCACGGTCTCCCCGGGACGGTAGGGTCGGTCGGAGGTATAATACACCATCTCCAGGTGGTCCAGACGACCGCCGGCCTCAAACTCGAAAGGTTTATCAATGACAAGTTTATTGTACTTCATCTCTACTGATTCTTCGGGTGATCCCGTTCAAATTCCGCCATCCTCTCCTCCAGCACGGGATAGAGCTCCTCGCGCATGCGGCTCGTGCAGCCGCGCACGCCTTGGCGCAGGCTGCCCGTCGTGGACAGGGAGATGCAGCTCACGCCGTAGTACATCAGTTCCACGACCAGCCGGTCCCCGCTCAGGCCGTCGTAGCCGAGCGTGAAGAAGAAGCCGTCCCCCACCTCGCGCGTCACGTCCCGGTCGTAGACGACCGTGAATCCGTGCCGGCAGAAGATCTCCTTCATCCGGCGGGCCCGGCGTTCGTACTCGCGCGTGTCCGCCACGAAATCGATCTTCCCCTCGCAGGAGAGGCGCAGCATCTCGGCATAGCCGTACTGCGTCGAGGCGGTGCAGCCGCTCGTGATCATGTACAGGACCGAGGCGGTCAGCGTGACGCCGAACACGCCGGCGTCCTGGTAGCGCTCCGCAAGGGCCGGATACTGCTTCTCGTACAGGCGGTCGGAGATGCAGCAAAGCGCCATCCGCTGCCCGGCGTAGCTGAAGATCTTGGACGAGGAGAGCATCAGGATGTAGTTGTCGGTGTAGCGGGCCACGGTGGGCACGTAGGGCGGCTGGTAGGGATGGCCCAGGTCCCGCCGGTAATCCATGCAGAAATAGGCCAGGTCCTCCATCACGACGGCGTCGTACTTCGTCGCCAGCTCGCCGATCACCTGCAGTTCCTCCTCCTCCAGGCAGATCCACGCGGGATTGTTGGGGTTGGAATAGATGATGGCCGCGATGTCGCCGGCGGCGAGCTCGGCTTCCAGCTTGTCGCGAAGCCGCGCGGCGCCGCGCCAGGCGTAGATGTCAAACTCGCGCCAGCCGATCCCGAGCACGCGCAGCTGCGACTTCTGGATCGGGAAGCCCGGGTCGATGAAGAGCACCTTGTCCTTGCCGGGGAGGCGCTGCGTGCAGGCGATGAACGCACCGAACGAGGCAGCCACGGAGCCGGTCGTCGGCACGCAGCTGCGCGGGCTCACGGACACGTCGATGAAGGCGCGGATGAACTCCGACGCGGCCTCCTTCAGCTCCGGCACGCCGGCCGCGGGCGGGTACTGCGACCCGACACCCCGGTCCAGCGCACGCTTCTCGGCCTCCACGCCATAGCGGTTGGCAGGCAGGCCCGGGGACCCCTGGTCCATCCGGACGAAAGGAATCCCCGTTTTCTGCTCGAGATATTGCGCCGCCAGCAGGATCTCCCCGATCGTGGCGGTGGACAGGTCCGCGATGCTGTTCTCGCGGCAGGCTTCGGCGACCAGCGCCTCACTGAAAATCTTCATTCCTTAAATCTTGTGGCACCATCCGTGCGTATCCTCCAGTTCGCCGAACTGGATGCCGGTGATCTGCTTGTAAAGCTTCGTGCAGACCGGCCCGACCGCGCCGTCCGGCTCGTAGCGGAAGGAGCGGGTGACCAGCGGCTCGCGGAGCACCGGCTTGATGTCGATGTGCGACATCGGAGTGATAACAACAGCCGTGCCGCAACCGCCTGCTTCCGAGAATTCCGCCAGCTCGTCGAGCGGGATGGGACGCTTCTCGACCGTCATGCCGAAATCGGCCGCCACTTCCTGCAGCGTCAGGTTCGTGATGGAAGGCAGAACAGAGTCGGAAAGGGGCGTTACATATTTGTTTCCTTCCTTGATACCGAAGAAGTTGGAAGAACCGAACTCATCCACGAACTCGCGGGTCGCGGAATTGAGGTACAGCAGCTCGGCATAGCCCTGTTCATGGGCGATCTTGTACGGCACGAAGGTGCCTGCGTAGTTGGCGCTGAGCTTGTAGCTGCCCGTCCCCTTGGGAGCGGCCCGGTCGAAGTCTCCCGGGATCACGGCCGCGGCCGAACGCAGGTGGGCGCCGTAGTACGAGCCCGCCGGCGCGCACATGACGGCGAGGGTCACCTCCGGATACGGGACCAGCTGCATCTGCGGATGCGGCGCGAAGAGCAGCGGACGCAGGTACATCGAAGCCTGGTGGCCGTAGGGCGGCAGGAACTCGAGGTTGTTCTTGACACAGAGCTCGCACATCTTGATGAACATCTCCTCCGACGGCTCCGGAAGGCCCAGGAAACGGGCGGAACGGGCCATGCGGGCGGCGTTCTTGTCCGGACGGAAGATCGCGATCCCGCCGTCCTTCTGGCGGAAGGCCTTCAGGCCCTCGAAACAGGAGATCGCATAGTGGAGGCCCTGCATGAACGGGTCGATGGTGAAGGAGAAGGTCTCGGTCAGTTCGATGTCCGACCAGGCTCCGTCACGGTAGTGCGCCAGGACGACGGTCCGGGTGCGGTAGGCATCAAAGCCCAAAGAATCCCAATCGATTTGTGCCATAAATAAATCTTATATTTCCCGGTTATACAATGTGCGCGGCGACCCAGTCCCCCACCTCAGAGGTGGAAAAAGCCTTGCCTGAAGGGGCCAGATCCTCGGTAACAATATTGTTTTCTATGCTGAGAGCAACCGCTTTGCGGATTGCAGCCCCTTCCTCCATCAGTCCGAAGGCATATTCGAACATCATGGCGGCGGAAAGGATGGCCGCGAGGGGGTTGGCGATGTTCTTGCCAGCCGCCTGCGGGTAGGATCCGTGGATCGGCTCGTACACGCCGGTCTTCTCGCCGATGGAGGCGGAGGCCAGCAGGCCCATCGAGCCGGACACCACGCTCGCCTCGTCGGTGAGGATGTCCCCGAAGGTATTTTCGGTCACGATCACGTCGAACCACTTGGGCCCGGTGATGAGCTTCATCGCGGCGTTGTCCACGAACATGTAGTCCGTCGTGACCTCCGGATACTGCGGGGCCATCTCCTGGGCGACCTGCCGCCAGAGACGGGAGGATTCCAGGACGTTGGCCTTGTCCACCACGGTGAGGTGCTTGCGGCGGCGCATGGCGAACTCAAAGGCCTGCCGGAGGATGCGCTCGATCTCGTAGCGGTGGTAGATGTTGGTGTCGTAGGCGGTGTCGCCGCCGTCCAGGCGGCCCTTCTCGCCGAAATACATGCCTCCGGTCAGCTCGCGGATGCACAGGAAATCCGCCCCGTCCACCAGCTCTTCCTTGAGGGGCGACTTGTGCACGAGGGATTTGAAGGTCTCCACCGGACGCAGGTTGGCGAACAGGCCGAGCTGCTTGCGCATGGCCAGCAGGCCCTGCTCCGGACGCACCTTCGCGGTGGGATCGTTGTCGTACTTGGGATCGCCGACGGCGCCGAACAGCACGGCGTCGCACTCCAGGCAGGTCTGGTAGGTCACCTCCGGGAAGGCGTCGCCGAAACGGTCGATGGCGCATGCGCCCGCATACGCGAAATGGTAGGACACCTCGTGTCCGAACTTGCGGCAGACGGCGTCCACGGACTTGACCGCCTGGCCGACGACCTCGGGGCCGATGCCGTCCCCGGGCAGAAGGGCAATATTCAGTTTCATTTCAGTTGATTCAGATCCATGTTTTCGATGATGTTGAGCATCTTGACCGTGGCCTTGATGGCGGCCTCGGTCTGGTCGGAGTCGATGCCACGCGTCTTGAACTCGTAGTCTCCGTCCTTCCAGGAGATGCTGGCGGACACGAGGGCGTCGGTCTTGCCGCCCGGCGGGATCGTGACCTGGTAGTCAGTCAGCACGGGGTGGGACTTGCCGAGCTTCTCGTAGATGATCCAGAGGGCCTTCATGAACGCGTCGTACTGCCCGTCGCCGGGCGAGGCGGCCTCGTATTCCTGGCCGTGGATATTGACCTTGACCACGGCGACCGGACGCATCCCGCGGGCCAGCTGCAGGGAGTAGTTGACGATGTGGATGTTGTCCTGGGCGGCACTGTGGGCCGTCTTGAGCACGTCCGCGATGATGAACGGAAGGTCCTCGGCGGCCAGCGCCTCCTTCTTGTCGCCCAGCTCCACGACGCGCTGCGTGACCAGCCTGACCTGTTCGGGGGTGAGGCGGATGCCCAGCTTGTCGAGGTTCTTGACGATGTTGGCCTTGCCGCTCATCTTGCCCAGGGCATAGCTGCGCGTGCGGCCGAAGCGCTGCGGGAGCAGCGGATTCGCATAGAGGTCGGCCTTGTTGTCCCCGTCGGCATGCACGCCGCTGCTCTGCGTGAAGACGTTCTCCCCCACCACGGGTTCGTTGCCCGGGATGCGGATGCCGGAGATGCTCTCCACGTACTTGCAGACATGCGTCAGCTTGGACTCGTCCACGCCGAGCGGGCAGCCCAGCTGGTCGCGGAGCGCGGCCACGACCCCCGCCACGGGGGCGTTGCCGCTGCGCTCGCCCAGGCCGTTGACGGTCACGTGGACGCCGCTGATGCCGGCGCGCACGGCCGCCAGCGTGTTGGCCACGGCCAGGCCGTAGTCGTTGTGGGCGTGGAAGTCGAACGCCATCTCTGGGAAACGCTCCCGCATCTGCGTGACGAACGCCTCCACCTGCCAGGGGTTCAGCACCCCGAGGGTGTCGGGCAGCATCACGTGGCGCAGGGGCTGGGAGCGCAGACGCTCCAGCAGCCCGAACACGTACTCCGGCGAATCGGCCATGCCGTTGGACCAGTCCTCGAGGTAGAGATTGACCGACAGGCCCCGCTCCGCGGCATGGGCGATCACGCGGATGATCGCTTCGGCATGCTGCTCCGGGGTCTTCTTCAGCTGCTTCTCGAGATGGCGCAGGGAACCTTTGGCCAGGATGTTGACCACCCGGCCGCCGGCGTCGGCGATCCAGTCCACGGACACCCCGTCGTCGACGAAGCCCAGGGCTTCGACCCGGTCGAGACAGCCTGCTGACGCGGCCCAGGCGCAGATGCGCCGGAACGCTTCGCTCTCCCCCTTGGACACGCGCGCGGAGGCCACTTCGACACGGTCGACCCGCAGCTCCTCGAGCAGGAGCTGCGCGATCGCCAGCTTCTCGTCCGCGTTGAACGAGACGCCGGCGGTCTGTTCGCCGTCGCGGAGTGTCGTATCGAGGATGACGACCTTATTTGCGTGCTCTTTCAAAGGCTTCGATCTTATCCTTCTGCTCAAGAAGATAGTCTATATCATCTAAAGCATGGGTTAAACAATATTTCTTGTACGCGTTGAGCTCGAACCGCTCGCTGCGCCCCGTGGCGAGGTTGGTCACGGTCTGCGCCGGCACGTCCACGCGCACCTTCATGGCCGGATCGGCCTGGATGCTGGCGAAGAGCTCGGACAGGAACGCCTCAGACACCACGACCGGCAGCACGAAGTTGTTGAGTTCGTTGTTCTTGTGGATGTCGGCGAAGAAGCTGGAGATCACCACGCGGAAGCCCGCACCGGCGATGGCCCAGGCCGCGTGCTCCCGGCTCGATCCGGAGCCGAAATTCTTGCCGGCCACCAGGATGCAGCCGCCGTAGCGCGGGTCGTTCAGGACGAAACCGGGCTTGGGATTCCCCGCGGCGTCGTAGCGCCAGTCACGGAACAGGTTGTCCCCGAAGAACTTCTCGTCGCGGGTCGTGGCCTTGAGGAAACGGGCCGGGATGATCTGGTCCGTGTCCACGTTCTCCAGCGGAAGGGGCACGCAGGTGCTCTCTATGATGTCGAATTTCTGTTTCATAAAAGGGTACGTGGATCGGTGACGACACCCGTCACGGCTGCGGCGGCCGCGGTGAGCGGACTGGCGAGCAGCGTGCGGGAACCCGGGCCCTGGCGGCCCTCGAAATTGCGGTTGCTGGTCGAGACGGCATACTTCCCGGCGGGGATCTTGTCGTCGTTCATCGCCAGGCAGGCCGAGCAGCCGGGCTGCCGGACCTCGAAGCCGGCCTCGGCGAGCACGCGGTCCAGGCCTTCGGCCTCGACCTGGCGCTTCACGGCCCAGGATCCCGGCACCAGCCAGGCGGTCACGCCCGGCGCCTTACGGCGTCCGCGCACCAGCGAAGCGAAGGCGCGGAAGTCCTCGATGCGCCCGTTGGTGCAGGCGCCGAGGAAGACGTAGTCGACAGGATGTCCGAGCAATTTCTGCCCGGCAGCAAATCCCATGTAGTCAAGCGCTTTCTTCGCAGCATCTGCAGGGATGCTTCCGCCGACCGGCATCCCCATCCCGGGATTGGTCCCGTAGGTGATCATCGGCTGGATGTCGGCAGCGTCGAAGACGACTTCGCGGTCGAAGACGGCGTCGTCGCCGCTGCGCAGCGTGCGCCAGCGCTCCACTGCTTCGTCCCAGGCCGCGCCCTTCGGCGCATATTCACGCCCCTTCAGGTAGGCGAAGGTCGTCTCGTCCGGAGCCACGAATCCGCCGCGCGCCCCCATCTCGATGGAGAGGTTGCAGAGCGTCAGGCGGCCCTCCATCGAGAGCGCGCGCACGGCGCTGCCGCGGTACTCCACGAAATAGCCCGTGGCGCCGCTCGTCGTGAGCTTGCTCATCAGGTAGAGCGCCATGTCCTTGGCGGTCACGCCGGGACCCAGCTGCCCCTCGATGCGGATGCTCATCGACCTGGGTTTCTGCTGCAGGATGCACTGGGACGCCAGCACCATCTCCACCTCGCTCGTGCCGATGCCGAAGGCGACGGCGCCCACCGCCCCGTGCGTGGACGTGTGCGAATCGCCGCACACAATGGTCATGCCGGGCAGCGAGAGCCCCTTCTCCGGCCCCACGACGTGGATGATCCCGTTGTCGGGGCTCAACATGCCGTAGTGCGTCAGCCCGAATTCGGCGGCGTTGCGCGCCAGCGC
Source organism: Bacteroidales bacterium (assembly GCA_017477245.1). Taxonomy (GTDB): domain Bacteria; phylum Bacteroidota; class Bacteroidia; order Bacteroidales; family UBA932; genus Cryptobacteroides. The sequence continues at coordinate 126,479 of JAFUWY010000027.1, forward strand.
ATCCACCTGGGCCTTGGACACGGGATCCTCGATCGGCTTGTCCTGGTCGTGGGTCGGGGTGTTGTGGTCCGGCATGCAGAAGATCTGCTGCGGACGCAGGCACCGGATGCCCCGGGCGCGCAGGCCGTCGAAGGCCTGCGGGCTCGTGACCTCGTGGCAGTAGAGCCGGTCTATGTAGAGCTGGGTCGGGCCGTCCTCGATGAGCGAGACCACGTGTGCGTCCCAGATCTTGTCAAAAAGCGTATTCATCAGCTCTTGAATTTGTTGATACAGTCAATGTAGGCCTCCACGGACCCGGTCACGATGTCGGTATTGGCGCCGAAACCGTAGTACACATGGCCGTCGTGCTCCACCTGCATGTGGACCTTGGCCACGTCGTCGGAGCCCTTGGTGATGTTCTGGATCGTGAATTCCTTGATCGTCATCGTGCGCTTGATGATGGACTTGAGGGCGTTGATGGCGGCGTCCACCGGGCCGTTGCCGTGGGCCGCGCCTTCGAATTTCTCGCCGGCGATGTCCAGTCCGATGCTCGCGACGGGCCGCAGGCCCTTGCCGCTCGTCACCTGGAGGTAGTCCAGCTTGACGTGCGCCACCTCGGCGCGCTCGGCGCCGGCCAGCACCAGCAGGTCGTCGTCGGTCACCTGCTTCTTCTTGTCCGCCAGCTTGAGGAATTCCTGGTAGAAGGCGTCCAGCTTCTCGTCGGAGAGCTTGATGCCCAGGGTCTCCAGGCGGAAGCGCAGGGCGGCGTGGCCGCTGCGGGCCGTCAGCACGATGTTGTTGTCGTCCAGGCCGATATCCTTGGGATTGATGATCTCGTAGGTGCTGACCTCCTTGAGCACGCCGTCCTGGTGGATGCCGGACGAGTGCGCGAAGGCGTTGCGGCCCACGATGGCCTTGTTGGCCTGCACGGGCATGTTCATCAGGCTCGACACCATCCGGCTGACCGGATAGATGCGCGGCGTGTTGATGTTGCAGGTCAGGGGGATGTCGGAGTGGCTCCTGAGGATCATGGCGATCTCCTCGAGCGCGGTGTTGCCGGCGCGCTCCCCCACGCCGTTGATCGTCACCTCGCACTGGCGCGCCCCGGCCAGCAGGCCGCTGATGGTGTTGGCCGTGGCCATGCCGAGGTCGTTGTGGCAGTGCGTGGAGAGGATGGCCCGGTCGATGCCGTCCACGTGCTCCACCAGGTAGCGGATCTTGGCAGCATACTCCTCCGGGAGGCAGTAGCCCGTGGTGTCGGGGATGTTGACCACCGTGGCGCCGGCCTTGATCACGGCTTCGACCACCTGCGCAAGGTAGGCGTTGTCCGTACGTCCGGCATCCTCGGCGTAGAACTCCACGTCCTCGACGAACTGCTTGGCGTACTTGACGGCCCGGACGGCCCGCTCCAGGATCTCCTCGCGCGTGGAGTTGAACTTGTAGCGGATGTGCGAGTCGGAAGTGCCGATGCCGGTATGGATGCGCTTGTGCTTGGCGTACTTCAGCGCATCCACGGCCACGTCGATGTCTTTCTGCACCGCCCGCGTGAGGGCGCAGACCGTCGGCCAGGTCACGGCCTTGGAGATCTCCACGACCGAGTTGTAGTCGCCGGGGCTCGAGACCGGGAAACCGGCCTCGATCACGTCCACGCCGAGCTCCTCCAGCGCCTTGGCCACCTGGATCTTCTCCACGGTGTTGAGCTGGCAGCCGGGCACCTGCTCGCCGTCGCGCAGGGTGGTGTCGAAAAAGTATATCCGGTTGCTGTCCATCACGGATTATTTATTCTCGGGACGGAGTTCACGGACGGCTGCGCCGGTGCGCCAGAGCTCGCTCTCGCGCATGGCCTTCAGTTCCTTCTCCAGGCCTTCGCGGTAGTCGGGCTTGGAATTGGCGTCGATCGAGCGCTGGGCTTCGTTGCCGCAGGCCACCTCGTTGTAGAGCTTCTCGAACACCGGTTTGGTGGCGTCGTGGAAGGGGCCCATCCAGTCGAGGGCGCCGCGCTGGGCGGTGGTGGAGCAGTTGGCGTACATCCAGTCCATGCCCTTCTCGGCGAAGAGCGGCATCAGCGACTGGGTCAGCTCCTCGACGGTCTCGTTGAAGGCCTCGGAGGGGCTATGGCCGTGCTCGCGCAGCACTTCGTACTGGGCGGACAGGATGCCCTGGATGGCGCCCATCAGGGTGCCGCGCTCGCCGGTGAGGTCGGAGTAGACCTCGCGCTTGAAGTCGGTCTCGAAGAGGTAGCCCGAGCCGATGGCGATGCCGAGGGCGAGGGTGCGCTCGAGGGCGCGGCCCGTGGCGTCCTGGTACACGGCGAAGGAGGAATTGATGCCGCGGCCCTGCAGGAAGAGCCGGCGCACGGAGGTGCCGGAGCCCTTCGGGGCCACCATAATCACGTCGACGTCCTTCGGCGGGACGATCCCGGTGCGGTCGTTGAAGGTGATGCCGAAGCCGTGGGAGAAATACAGGGCCTTGCCGGGGGTCAGGTGCTTCCTGACCACGGGCCACTGCTCGATCTGGGCGGCGTCGGAGAGGAGGAACTCGATCACGGTCGCCTTCTCGCAGGCCTCCTCGATGCTGAAGAGGGTCTTGCCGGGCACCCAGCCGTCGCCGACCGCCTTGTCGAAGGTCTTGCCGGCACGCTGGCCGACGATGACGTTGATGCCGTTGTCCTTGAGGTTGAGGGCCTGTCCGGGGCCCTGGATGCCATAACCGATGATGGCCACGACCTCGTCCTTGAGGACTTCGCGGGCCTTCTCCACCGAAAACTCATCGCGGGTGACGACATTCTCGACCACCCCGCCGAAATTCATCTTTGCCATAACTCTTAAACGTTTTTATTGGTTTCTGTTTTTCAGATAATCTTCCAGGATCCCATGCTCCGCGGCGCTGGTCGCGTTGTCCGGGAAATAAAAGGCGCGCACCACCTCGACCTTCTTCTCGATGAAGCCCACCACCTGCTGCGCGGCATGCTCGGTGGTGATGGCCCGGAAGGTGAAATGGTGGATGCCCGGGAACTCCGACGGGAACACCGTCAGGCTCTCGATGTTGATGCCGCGGCGGGTGAAGATGTTGGAGATCGAGCTCAACAGACCCACCTGGTTCTCGGAGTACACCGAGATGATATACATGCTGCTATTCTCCATCGCGGTACCATTCGTCTTTGTTCAACAGGATCTCGTCCATCCGGCGTCCGCCGGGGACCATCGGGTAGACCATCCCCTCCTCGCGCACCCGGGCGTCGAGCAGGAACGCCTCGGGGGCGTCCAGCATCTCGCGCACCGCATCCGCCAGCTCGGCGCGGTCCTCCACGCAGCGGTACCGGATGCCGTAGGCCTTGGCGATCAGGGAATAATCGGGATTCAGCATGCGCGTCTGGGAGTAGCGCCGCTCGTAGAACAGTTCCTGCCACTGGCGGACGTTGCCCAGCCAGTTGTTGTTGAGCAGGACGACCTTGACGGCCGTGCCCTCCTGCATGATCGTGCCGAACTCCTGCAGGGTCATCTGGATGCCGCCGTCGCCCACGAACACGCAGACCTGGCGGTCCGGGGCGCCGATCTTGGCGCCGATGGCCGCCGGCAGGCCGAAGCCCATCGTGCCCAGGCCGCCGGAAGAGATGAAGCTGCGCGTCTGCGCGAAGCGCGAGTAGCGCGCACCCATCAGCTGGTTCTGGCCCACGTCCGTGACGATGACCGCCCGGCGGCCGGAAAGTTCGGCCACCTGCGAGACCACTTCGCCCATGTTGATGGGGCCCTCGGCGGGCGCCGTCTCGGGACCGGAGACCTTCTCGGCCTCCACGCGGTCGTAGCGGCGCGCCAGCGCGGCCCACTCGTCGTGGAAGGAGAAGCGGATCCGGTCGGTGAGGCGCTCCAGCACCTCTGCGGCATCGCCCAGGATCCCCACGTCCACCGGGATGATCTTGCCGATCTCGGTGCGGTCCACGTCTATGTGGATGACCTTGGCGCGCGGGGCATAGGTGGAAGGATTGCCGGTCACGCGGTCGCTGAACCGCATCCCGACGGCGATCAGCACGTCGCAGTGCTGCGTCATCATGTTGGAGGCGATGTTGCCGTGCATGCCGGCCATGCCCACGTAATACGGGAAGTCGGAAGGCAGGGCGCTCAAGCCCAGCATCGTGGAGGCGGCGGGGATGCCGCCCTTCTTGAGGAAGGCCATGAGCTGCTCCTCGGCATGCGAGAGCACCACGCCCTGGCCGAAGACCACGAAGGGGCGCTCGGCCTCGTCGATCAGCCGGGCCGCCGCGTCGATGGCCGTCTCGGAGGCCGGCGCCGGGAGCGCGTAGCTGCGGATGTGCGTGCAGGGCCGGTATTCGAAGTCGGCCTCGCCCACCTGCGCGTCGCGCGTGAAATCCAGCACCACGGGGCCGGGACGGCCCGTGCCGGCGATGTGGAAGGCCTTGGCGACCGCCTGGGCCACGTCTTCGGACCGGCGGATCTGGTAGGTCCACTTGTCGATCGGCCCGGTCATGCCCACCACGTCGGTCTCCTGGAAGGCGTCGGTGCCGAGCATCGCATTGCCCACCTGGCCGGTGATCACCACCACGGGGGTGGAGTCCACCATCGCGTCGGCCACGCCCGTGATGACGTTGGTGGCGCCCGGACCGGAGGTCACGATCACCACGCCGGGACGGCCGGTCGCCCGGGCATAGCCCTGGGCGGCATGGATGGCCCCCTGCTCGTGACGGACGAGCACGTGGCGCAGGCGGTCGCCGTAATGGTACATCTTGTCGTAGACGGTGATGATCGAACCGCCCGGATAGCCGAAGACCGTGTCGACGCCTTCGGCGATGAGGGATTCCAGCAGGATCTCCGCTCCTGTCAGTCGTCGTGCCATAAGCTAGTCCTCGATGATTCTGACCGCTCCCTTGTCCGCGCTGCTGACCATCGCGGCATAGGCCTTGAGGCTCTTGGAGACCACGCGCTCGCGGTGCGGGGGCGTGAAGGCCTTGCGGCCCCGCGCCTCCTCCGCGCGGCGGCGCTCGGCGAGCTCGCTGTCGGAGAGCGCGACGCTGATGCTGCGGGAAGGGATGTCGATGGTGATGATGTCCCCGTCGCGGACCAGGGCGATCTCGCCGCCGGAAGCCGCTTCGGGCGATATGTGTCCGATGCTCAGGCCGGAAGTGCCTCCGCTGAAACGGCCGTCCGTCAGCAGCGCGCACTCCTTGCCGAGGTGCATCGATTTGATATACGAAGTCGGGTAGAGCATCTCCTGCATGCCGGGGCCGCCCTTGGGGCCTTCGTAGGCGATCACGACCACGTCGCCGCTGCCTACCTTGCCGCCGAGGATGCCGTCGCAGGCCGCCTCCTGGGAGTCGAACACGCGGGCCGGGCCCTCGAAATGGAAGATGCTCTCGTCCACGCCGGCCGTCTTGACGATGCAGCCGTCGCGGGCGATGTTGCCGAAGAGCACGGCCAGGCCGCCGTCGCGCGTATAGGCGTGCGCGACGTCGCGGATACAGCCGTTCGCCCGGTCCGTATCGAAACCGTCATAGTACATCTTCTGCGAGCCGAGCTCGATGTTGAAACGGTTGCAGGGCGCCACGCGGAAGGTCCGGCGGGCTTCCTCCGTGCAGTTCGGGGAGAGGATGCACCAGCGATCGATCTCCTCGGCGAGGGTCAGGCCGTCCACGCGCCGCAGCGACGTGTCCACGAGGCCGGCGGCCGCCAGCTCGGCGAGGATCGCGACGATCCCGCCGGCGCGGCCCACGTCCTGGATATGGTACTTCGCCGTATTGGGCGCCACCTTGCAGATGCAGGGGACCTTGCGGGAAAGGGCGTCGATGTCGGCCATCTTGAAGTCCGCCCCGGCCTCGGAAGCCACCGCCAGCAGGTGCAGGACCGTGTTGGTGGACCCGCCCATGGCGATGTCGAGGGTCATGGCGTTGAGCAGCGCCGCCCGGGAGGCGATGCTGCGCGGGAGCACCGAGTCGTCGCCCCCGTCGTAATATTTATACGTATTCTCCACGATCTGGCGCGCAGCCTTGCGCAGGAGTTCCGTGCGCATGGCGTGCGTGGCGAGGACCGTGCCGTTGCCGGGCAGGGCCAGGCCGATCGCCTCGGCCAGGCAGTTCATCGAATTGGCGGTGAACATGCCCGAGCAGCTGCCGCAGGTCGGGCAGGCCGCGGCCTCGATCCGGGCCACGTCCGCATCGCTCACGGACGGGTCGGCCGAGCGGACCATCGCGTCGATCAGGTCGAGCTTCTCCTCCCCCATCGTGCCGGCCTCCATCGGGCCGCCGGACACGAAGATGGTCGGGATGTTGAGCCGCATCGCGGCCAGCATCATGCCGGGGGTGATCTTGTCGCAGTTGCTGATGCACACCAGGGCATCCGCCTTGTGCGCGTTGACCATATATTCCACGCTGTCCGCGATGATATCGCGGGACGGGAGCGAATAGAGCATCCCGTCGTGGCCCATGGCGATGCCGTCGTCGACTGCGATCGTATCGAACTCGGCGGCGAAGCAGCCGAGCCGCTCGATCTCGGCCTTGACGATCTGGCCCGCCTCGTGGAGGTGGGTATGACCCGGGACGAACTGCGTGAAGGAATTGGCAATGGCGATCACGGGCTTGCCGAACTGCGCCCGCTTCATCCCGTTCGCCATCCACAGCGCACGGGCTCCGGCCATCCTGCGGCCTTCAAAGGTAACACTACTACGATACTTCATAATCTAACCGGGGCAACTCTTCCCCACTAACGGTCACGAATCTCGGGTTTTTTTGTCGAAAAAGCAAGAGGCAGTGCAAAATATTTATTAAAAATTTGAAAAATTGGGAAAAATTGCTTTACTTTGGGATGGATTATAGCGTTAGTTAGTTTTATGAAAATCCTCAAGTTCGGCGGCACTTCGGTGGGCACACCGGAGAGCCTGCTCAGAGTCAAAGAAATCGTAAGTGCCCGCCAGGAACCCACCATCGTCGTCGTATCCGCGCTCAGCGGCGTCACGGACCAGTTGATCCGTGCCTCGCGGCTGGCTGCCGCGGGCGACACCGCGTTCCGTTCCGAGCTCGCGGAGCTCCGCAAGCGGCACCACGACGTGTGCGGAAGCATCGTCCCGGACGAAACCCGCCGCGCCTCGCTCCTGACCGACCTGGACGGCCTCCTGGACCAGCTGGAGCGCATCTGCGAGGGGATTTTCCTGCTTCAGGTCCTCCCTCCCAAGACCGCACATGAAGTCATGGGCTTCGGCGAGCAGATGTCCTCGCGCATCGTCGCCGCCGTGCTCCCGGACGCCGTGCGCTACGACGCCGTGGCGTTCATCCGCACCCGCCGGCACGGCAGCCTGGACGACGTGGACCAGGAGCTGACTTACAAATTGATACAGGACAAGTTCCGCGGCTGGAGCTCCGCCGGGACCACGGCCGTGGTCCCCGGCTTCATCGCTTCCGACGCCGTCAGCGGCGAGCTCACGACGCTGGGACGCGGCGGCTCGGACTACACGGCCAGCCTGCTCGCAGCGGCGCTCGATGCGGAACTGCTTGAAATATGGACAGATGTGGACGGATTCATGACCGCAGACCCGCGCATCATCAAGACCTCCTACGTCATCGACGAGATGACTTACGAGGAGGCCATGGAGCTTTGCAACTTCGGCGCGAAGGTCATCTATCCCCCTACCCTCTACCCCGTCTGCGCGAAAGGAATTCCGATTTTGATCCGGAATACTTTCAATTTGAAAGCACCGGGCACGATCGTCAAGAAAAATGTAGCCCCGGGAGCCACTTCCATCAAGGGCATCTCCTCGATCGACGACATCAGCCTGATCACCCTGTCCGGCACCTCCATGGTCGGCATCGTGGGCGTGGACAGCCGCATCTTCGGCGCCCTCGCCCAGGAGCAGATCAGTGCGTTCCTCGTCAGCCAGTCGGCCTCCGAGACGGGCATCTCCATCGGCGTCAGCCGCGCCGACGCGGAGCGTGCGCGCGTCGTGCTCGCCGATGCCTTCGCCCGCGAGATCGAGAGCGGCGCCATCAACCCGATCGAAGTCCGCAGCGAACTCGCCGCCGTGGCCGTGATCGGCGAGAACATGAAGCAGCACGCCGGCATCGCCGGCAAGCTCTTCACCACCCTGGGCCGCAACGGCATCAGCGTGATCGCCCTCGCCCAGGGCGCGGCCGAGTCCAACATCTCGTTCATCGTGGAGCGCCGCCAGCTGCGCAAGTCGCTCAACGTCATCCACGACAGCTTCTTCCTTTCCGAGTACCAGGAGCTCAACCTCTTCCTCTGCGGCATCGGCACCGTGGGCGGACGCCTGATCGACCAGATCGCGCACCAGCGCGAGCAGCTCATGCGCACGCGCGGGCTCAAGATCAACATCGTCGGCATCGCGCGCAGCCGCTGCGCCGTGTTCGACCGGGGCGGCATCGACCTGTCCCGCTGGCAGGAAGTCCTGCGCGAGCACGCCATCCCCACCGACCCGCAGCGCCTCAAGGAGGAGATCATCGGGATGAACATCTTCAACTCCGTGTTCGTGGACTGCACGGCCAGCCCCGACGTGGCGGCCCTCTACGGCGACTTCTTCGACCACGGCATCTCCGTGGTCACGGCCAACAAGATCGCCGCCTCCTCCGACTACGACAACTACCGCCGGCTCAAGGAACTGGCCCGCCGGCGCGGCGTCAAGTGGCTCTTCGAGACCAACGTGGGCGCCGGCCTGCCGATCATCGGGACCATCAACGACCTGTGCAACTCCGGCGACCGCATCCTCAAGATGGAAGCCGTGCTGAGCGGCACCCTCAATTTCATCTTCAACACCCTCTCGGCCGACATCCCGTTCAGCGAGACGGTCCGGCTCGCCAAGGAGCAGGGATTCTCCGAGCCCGACCCGCGCATCGACCTCTCCGGCACGGACGTCATCCGCAAGCTGGTCATCCTCTCCCGCGAAGCGGGCTACGAGGTCAACCAGAGCGACGTGGAAGCCGACCTGTTCATCCCCAAGGAGTTCTTCGACTGCAGCGAGGAGGAGTTCTGGCGCAGGCTGCCCTCCCTGGATGCCGGGTTCGAGGCGCGCCGCCGCGAACTCGAAGCCCAGGGCCGCCGCTGGCGCTTCGTGGCCAAGATGGAGGACGGCAAGTACTCCGTGTCGCTGCGCGACGTCCCGATGCAGCACTCCTTCTACGTGCTGGACGGCTCCAACAACATCATCCTGCTCACCACCGAGCGCTACAACCGCCACCCGATGCTCATCCAGGGCTACGGCGCCGGGGCCGACGTCACGGCCGCCGGCGTGTTCGCCGACATCATGAGCATCGCCAACATCTGATGAGAACATGAAGAAGATCAAGGTATTCGCCCCGGCGTCCATCGCCAATCTCGGCTGCGGTTTCGACATCATGGGCATGGCCCTCGACGAGGTCGGGGACATCCTCGAGATGAGCCTCGACGGGCAGGGAGAAGGCATCACCATCACCAACGAGACCGACGTCCCCCTGCCCGAAGACATCGAGGACAACGTCATCACCCCGGTCCTGCGCAAGTTCTTCGCGATGACCGGCCACGCCGGACGCGTGGACGTGCGCGTCGTCAAGAAGATCTATCCCGGCTCCGGCATCGGCTCCAGCGCCGCCTCCAGCGCCGCGGCCGCCTTCGGCATCAACGAGCTGTTCGGCGCCCCGCTCAGCGAAGAGGACGTCGTCGTCTGCGCCATGGAGGGCGAGAACCTCGCCAGCGGCGGCTACCACGCCGACAACGCGGCCCCGGCCGTCATGGGCGGCATCACGCTGATCCGCGGCTACGATCCGCTCGACATCATCAAGCTGCCCGTCCCGGGCAACCTCTACTGCCCCGTCATCCACCCGCACCTGATGGTCTCCACCAAAGAGGCGCGCAGCATCCTCCCCAAGGAGATCCCGATGCACACCGCCATCACCCAGTGGGGCAACGTAGGCGGGCTCGTCGCGGGCCTGTGCACCGGCAACATCGAGCTGGTGGGCCGGGCCATGCGCGACGCCGTGGCGGAGCCCTACCGCAAGCAGTTCATCCCGGGCTTCGACGAGCTCCGCGAGAAGCTGCACATCGCCGGCGCGCTGGCGATGAACATCAGCGGCTCCGGCCCGTCCGTCTTCGCGCTGGCGAACCGCGCCGACCTGGCCCAGAAGGCCGCCGCCATCATGGAGCGGCACTTCCGCCAGCACGGCATCGAATTCGAATCCTACGTCGTCAAGGTGTCCAACAAGGGCGCCCGCCTGATCGCATAAGCCCATGATGTACTACAGCACAAACGGCAAGGCGCCCGCCGCCACCCTCGAGAAGGCCGTCATCCGCGGCCTCGCCGAGGACCGCGGGCTCTACATGCCCGAACGGATCCCCGCGCTGCCGCAGGAGTTCTACGCCCACATCCAGACGATGACCTTCCACGAGATCGCCTGCACCGTGGCCGATGCGCTCTTCGGCGAGGACGTCCCGGCGGCGGACCTCCACCGGATCGTGGAGGAGACGCTCAGCTTCGACTGCCCCGTCGTCCCCGTGACGCGCAGCATCGGGGCGCTGGAGCTCTTCCACGGCCCCACCCTCGCTTTCAAGGATGTCGGCGCCCGCTTCATGGCCCGCCTGCTGGGCCACTTCACGCGCAACGCGTCCGACGGCCGGATCATCCACGTGCTCGTGGCCACCTCCGGCGACACGGGCAGCGCCGTCGCCAACGGATTCCTCGGCGTGCCGGGCGTGCAGGTGCATGTCCTCTACCCCAAGGGGAAGGTCAGCCCCATCCAGGAATGCCAGTTCACCACCCTCGGCCGCAACATCACGGCCCTCGAGGTGGACGGCACCTTCGACGACTGCCAGGCCCTCGTCAAGAACGCCTTCATGGACGCGGAGCTCACGGAGCGCCTGCGCCTGACGTCGGCCAACAGCATCAACGTCGCCCGCCTGCTGCCGCAGTCGTTCTACTATTTCCACGGCTATGCCCAGATGAAGCGCCTGGGGCTCGCCGACCAGCTGGTCGTGTGCGTGCCGAGCGGCAACTTCGGCAACCTCTGCGCCGCCCTGATCGCGAAGCGCATGGGCCTGCCGGTCAAGCGCTACGTGGCGGCCAACAACGCCAACGACGTCTTCCTGGAGTACCTGACCACGGGCACCTATACGCCCCGCCCCAGCGTCCCGACGCTGGCCAACGCGATGGACGTGGGCGCACCGAGCAACTTCGACCGCATCCTCGACCTCTACGGCCACGACTGGGAGGCCGTCAAGGCCGACATCTCCGGCGCGCGCTGCAGCGATGCGGAGATCCGCAGCACCCTGTCGGAGTGCCTGCACAAGTACGGCTACCAGCTCGACCCGCACGGAGCCTGCGGCTTCCACGCGGTCTGGCACCGCCTCTCCCCCGGCGAGTCCGTCCTGCTCTGCGAGACGGCCCATCCGGCCAAGTTCCGGCAGACCGTCGAGGAAGCCACGGGCGCACCCGTAGCTCTCCCCGAGCGCCTCGCCGCCTTCCTGCAGGGAGAGAAGCAGAGCGTCCCGATGGGACGCGACTACCCGGCCTTCCGGGACTATTTATCCAAACTTCAGTAAAATCAATCAAAGAATCAACGATATGAAAGTAGCCATCGTAGGTGTCAGCGGAGCCGTGGGACAGGAGTTCCTGCGGGTGCTGGACGAACGCAATTTCCCCATCGACGAGCTCGTGCTTTTCGGCTCGAGCCGCAGCGCCGGGACCCGGTACACCTTCCGCGGGAAGGAATATGAAGTGAAGCTCCTGCAGCACAACGACGATTTCATGGGCGTGGACTACGCCTTCGTGTCCGCCGGAGCGGGCACCTCCAAGGAATTCGCGGAGACGATCACCAGGCACGGCGCCGTGATGATCGACAACTCCAGCGCCTTCCGCATGGATCCGGACGTGCCCCTCGTCGTGCCCGAGTGCAATGCCGCGGACGCGCTGGTGCGCCCGCGCGGCATCATCGCCAACCCCAACTGCACCACCATCATGATGGTCGTGGTGCTGAAGCCCATCGAGGCCCTCTCCCACATCACCCGCATCCACGTGGCGAGCTACCAGTCCGCCTCGGGCGCAGGTGCGCAGGCGATGGCCGAGCTGCAGCAGCAGTACCGCGAGATCGTCGAGGACAAGCCGGTCACCGTCAAGAAATTCGCCTACCAGCTCGCCTACAACGTCATCCCGCAGGTCGACGTCTTCCAGGACAACGGCTACACCAAGGAGGAGATGAAGATGTTCAACGAGACCCGCAAGATCCTCCACTCCGACGTGCGCTGCTCGGCGATGTGCGTGCGCATCTCCTCGCTGCGCTCCCACTCCGAGGCCGTCTGGATCGAGACGGAGAAGCCCCTGTCCGTGGAGCAGGTCCAGGCCGCCCTCGCCGCTGCGCCGGGCGTCACCCTGCAGGACGATCCCGCCACGCAGACCTACCCGATGCCCCTGTTCACGGGCGGCAAGGACGACGTCTTCGTGGGCCGCGTCCGCAAGGACCTCGCCAATGACAACGGCATCACCCTCTGGCTCTCCGGCGACCAGATCAAGAAGGGCGCCGCGCTCAACGCCGTACAGATTGCCGAGTACCTGCTGTCTGTACAGCATTAGCATGCTGACCGGCAGTATTGAGTTTCAATCACATACAAAACGACCTTCGGAACTTCCTCCGAAGGTCGTTTTGTAACAACTTGATAATCAAGTGCACTACGAAACGTCGGCGCGGGCCATGGCGTCCTTGTAGTACTTCTGGTCCACGAACACATCCTCCTTGTACGGGTTGATGTGGCGCTTCTTGCTCTGGGCGATGATGTAGCAGATCGCGATGATGTTCGTCACCAGGGCCAGGGCGCTGATCACGGTCATCATGGTCGGATTAGCGGCCACGACGGACGGGTCGACGGTCGTGCCCACGACGGCGGCCTCGCCGCCGGCAGCCTCATAGAGCTTGCTGATGGTATTCACGCCCTCGGGATAGAGGACGGGCAGCGTGGCCCAGGAGAACCACTGCTGGCCGTTCTTGAAGGTCTCCTGGAAGAGCGGGAACACCTGAGCGAACATGCACCAGATGGCCAGGGTGTTGGCGCGGTTCTGGATCCAGCCGCCGCGGTTCCACAGGAGGGCCGCCACGGTCGGGGCGAGCAACAGGGCGATACCGCAGTACCAGCTGTGCGTAGGCAGGCAGTTGTAGGTATAGGCGAAGTTCCAGATATCGTAGATCACGATGTAGACCCAGGTCATGTCGGCCCAGATCATGTCTTTCTTGTCCTTGGAGGGGTAGACGTTCCACCAGGCGGTCATACACATGATGTTGATCAGGCCGGCGACGCCGTTCATCACGTTGTGCCAGCCGCCGTACTGCCAGACACCCTCGGAGGTGAGCCACCACTTGTTCCAGCCGTTGACCGCGGACTCGAAGTCGGACACGCAGGCGATCAGGATGTTGATGCCGACGATCACGAACGGGAAGGGCTTGAACCAGTGCTTGGCGCCGACGCCCCACTTGTACTTGATCATCATGAAGCCGATACACCCGGCGGTGGCGGCGTACAGCTTGGCGTAGTGGAACCAGCCCTGCATGTAGATATGGGTCTGGTTCTGCAGCGCCCACTGTGCTCCGGAGCGCACGCCGATGGCGATGGCCAGGAAGTAGACGGTCAGGGCAGCCGGGACGGCCAGGAAGGTGATGATTCCGCCGAGCTTGGTGCGGCGGGCGAATTCATTGAGGAGGATCAGGCCGAGAAGGACCACGATCAGCATTCCCCACTGGGCGAGTGCATGCTCGCCATAGACTTGGAAAAACATAGAGGTTTAGTGTTTATTAAACAACAAATGCGGTATAATAATACCGCAAATGTAGTGATTATTTCCGCTCGTTGTAACACTTACCGTCCGTAACGGTGTCCCGGCGGGGTCGGCTTCTTGGGCCGGACGCGGTCCCATTTGACCTTGTAGCGGATCTGTCCGCCGTTGTCCACGTATTCGTACATCTCCCGGACCCGCGCGGACCCGTAGCGGGCCAGTTGCCACACGTCCGGATAGTAACGCATCAGGATGCGCATCTGCTGGCGCTCGTCCGTGATATAGCGGCGGACGTAGCGGCGCTTGATGTCCCAGTCCTTGCGGCCGCCCGGGTAGATCTTCTCGCGCATGGAGATGATCTGCAGGAGACCTTCGTCATAATAGTTGTAGAGCTGCGGATAGTGGACCCGCAGGATCATGCGCTGCTCGATGGGATTCTCGATGTAGCGGTAGCCCGTCATCCGGGAGGAGTGGCCGTAGCCGTAGCCCGGCGAGGACACGCGCGTGAGGCCGCAGGACGACAGCGTCAGCATCGCGACGGCGAGGAGCATCATCAGGCGGTATATCTTTTTCATACGCGAAAAGTTTTGGGGTTACGACTCCGTAACTTTCAAATACCGGGCCGGGACGCTCAGCGGATCTCCTTGCCGAAAGGGAAGATGGAGCCGATGGCCATCTTGAAATGCTGGAGGCCCCACGGGATCCCGACGATGGTGACGCAGAAGACCAACCCGAACACCAGGTGCGTCAGGGCGATCTCCCACCATCCCAGCAGGATCCAGAGCAGGTTCATGACCGTGGACAGGCAGCCCGGCTCGCCGGGGCCGTTGACCAGCTCATGGCCGAAGGGCCAGAGCGCGTAGGTGCCCAGCTTGAAGAGCTGCACCCCGAAGGGGATGCCGATGATCGAGATGCAGAACAGCAGACCGACCAGATAGTAGATCAGCGCAACCAGCAGTCCGCCCAGGACCAGCCAGACGATATTTCCCAGGAATTTCATGCTTACTTGATGTGTTTGATGTCTTCGTAGAAAAGGTAGTGGCCGTCGGCCTTCATGGCCTTGAGCAGCTCGTCCTGGTGGCCGTACATGATGCCTTTGTCACGGATCCTGACCAGGCGCTCGAGGAGTGCCCGTGCCTCCGGCGTCGCCTCCGGATCGGCACACCGGAAAGCCTGCGCCGACACAGCCAGCGAAGCTCCCAGGGCGAGGATGGATAAGAGGATGCGTTTCATGGTCCCGTTTCGTTTTATGCTTTTCGACTGCTAATAGTGCGTATGGTTGGCCATCGTCTCCTTGAGGAAATCAGGGTCGTCGTTGGGCTTGCCGTCCTTCGGGGCGCCCGTCCATCCGAAGACCCGGAGCTTGCCGTCCGTCAGGGTGATGACCTGCGCACAGCCGTTCCGCTCGAAGTCGAACACGTGGTAGATGTCGCCGATGCAGCAGAGCCTGCCCTTGCCGTCCGGCTGCATCAGGAATTTGTTCCAGAAGCAGACGTCCTTGCCGTTGCCGTAGAAATCTCCTTTCCGGATGTCGGGATTGCCGTTCAGGCCGCTGGCCGGCCAGCGGAAGAGCTGGTTCCCCTCCGCGTCGATCCAGTAGATCTGGGAAAGGAGATAGGGATCCACCTGCCTGTTCCGGTAGAGTCTCGCCGCGGCTGCGACCGTGGGGAGGTCGTATCCTTCCAGGAAATGCCCCACCTCCATCTGCTGAAGGTGCTCAGCAAACGCGAGGGACTTCAGCTCGCCGGTGAACGCGTCGCGCACCTGCAGGCCGAGCTCGCAGGCGCCGATGACCACTTCGTCCGTGCCGTCCCCGTCCATGTCGGCGAAGCGGTAGGTGTCCGCATGGTCGTGGTTGTCATAGATGTCTTCCAGCTTGCTCCAGAGGATGTTGCCCTTGGCATCCACCACCCGGTAGCCGCCAACGATCTCGTCGATGCCGTCCTTGTCGAAATCGTGGGCATAGAAGTAATGTCCCAGATGGTCTTTCTTCAGGTGCAGCTCGTGTCTCCACACCTCGTTCAGCTCCTTGTCGTAGATCCCGTAAGTCTGGAACTGCCCGCAGTCGGAGTAGAGAAGCACGCTGGCCGGATACACGCCGTCCGTGTTCGCGACGGCGAGGCGGAAATTGTTGTAGACGTGCGGATGCGGCGCGCAGGGCCAGGGCGTCCTGTGCAGGA
This sequence comes from Bacteroidales bacterium, assembly GCA_017477245.1. GTDB lineage: Bacteria > Bacteroidota > Bacteroidia > Bacteroidales > UBA932 > Cryptobacteroides. The sequence goes on from JAFUWY010000027.1 coordinate 142,381, forward strand.
CGGCGCCCGTCATGCCGTCGGCCAGCACGAGCCACTCCCCTTCCTCATCCTCTCTCCACTGGACCAGCTCCGCCTTGCCGTCCCGGTCGAAATCCCAGACCAGGCCGGGACATTCGAAGCCGGAGCGTTCGCGGGTATAGGCCTCCGGGGCCTCCCAGGACCAGAGGAGCTTGCCGGCGTTGTCGTACGCATAGGAGGAGTATCCGGGCGAGAACACCACCATGTCCGTCTTGCCGTCCCCGGTCAGGTCGCCGAACTTCACGCAGCTGGTTCTCGGCAGGTCGTATTCGCGCAGCTGGGTGATGTAGTCCGGCAGTTGGTTCTTCCTGAGGTCGGCCTCCGTCAGGTTGGGGTTCTTCGACAGCACGATGCAGTCCAGCGAAGGGCGGCCCGTGATACGGGTGATCCAGAGCTGGGCCTTTTCCCCCTTCTCCGCCTGGATTGTGGCGGCGCGGGTGAACTCCATCCGGTCCGTCGTCCCGAAGATGCCGTCGATGTACGCATCGTTGAGACGGATGCGGAATCCGTCCGTATACTGTCCGTACGTGTGTTGTTCGCTCCCTATCGCGCGGACATACAGGTAGTACGTCCCGCTCTCGGGATACGTATAGTACTTGAGATAGTTCGATTGCATCGATTCCGAATGCGTCCTGAACAGGATGGCGAAATCGTTGTAGAGCCAGTCGACCCCGAGGGACGAAGCGCTCATCATCAGATCGTGACGGGGGATCTCGTCAAGCAGGTCGGAAGCATCGATGATGACATCGGATCCGGATACTTTGTACCGGGGGCCGTAATCCACGCCGTCCGCGCTCCTGGAGCAGGACACGGCCGCAAGCAACAATACGGCAACGGCCAATCTCAATTTCATGTCGGACATAAGATGAAGAGGATAAGTGAGTAAAACCATTCCGGGATTGCACAGTAACTCCCGAATCCAAAGATAAACAATTCTTTACAATAATCCGCCCCCCCTTTCGCTCACAATATCCTGCTTCACCGGGACGTTTTCTTCTCGATACGCCGGAAAACAAACGGAGTGGAATAAACCTTGCCGGTGCTACGGTCTCCACCAGGAACGAAATCAAACGTGTAGGTATGTCCCCTCCTGGCGCTGGACTGAAGTTCCTTCCAGATTTGCTCCAGGAACGCTTCGGGACATCCTGTCACACGCTTGCCGTAGTTGGTGTGCAGGACTTCGAGCAAGGTCTGTTCCTTGTCTACCCTATTGTCCACCAAGTACCTGTAGATATCTCCGGCAACGGATGAAGGTGCATACAGGAACTGAAGGATACCCGTAGGTTCAAGGAAAGAGACATATTTCCTTTTCATCCGTGCATATTCGATCTCGCTGCGCGTACTTTCCTCGACATAGCCGTCCACATTGATCACATAGATGGCATCAGCCATGTCGATCTTGCGCTTGTGCATGTCGTCCAGCATCTCCTTGGTCCCCTCGGTCCAGACCTCGTCATCTCCCGAATGCCCGAAAAGCCCCACGCTGATCACGATGTTCCCCTCAAGCGTCAACCGCTTCTGCGCCTCAAGGAACTGATCCTTGAAACGTGTGCTTCCACAGAGGGTTATGACGGGGTATTTGCCTTTCATGTTGCCTTTAATTCAGACTCGTTGGGCAGTGATGCTCCGAATCATGTCAAGAATTAATGCTTCATTTACGCAGTCGATTTAGATTCTTCATCTAGGGATAGATTCGAACCCTGAAACGTTCTTTCGGGTTAGTACTCCATTGTACCTGATATGGATATCCCCAAACGGTATCCAAAAGAATGAATGTGTATTTGTTCTTCGTGGGATACAATTCATACCTGCCGCGAATCTCTTCATCACTACTCTTCAGCAAAGAAGAATCATCAATAGCAACCTCCATGGCATCTGCATGCTCGTTCATGCTGTACTGAACCATCCAGATTGCACCCGTTGCAGTGTCGAGTTTCAGAAGATTATAGATATTTTCCGTCTGGTACAACTTATAGCGGGGAGTGATAATCTCACCAAAGCCGCCATAGGACATACTCTTTTTGAGTTCATCGGCTGAGTGCTCCTGGGCAAAGGAAAAGAATCCCAGAAAGATAGTCAGCAAAACAAGAATGATTTTTTTCATCTTTCCATTATCGTTATCACTGGTACCGTCCGGCCTATTCCGCCGCCTGTTTCGTAAGAATACACTCCAATCACACGGAACACCGTTCCGAGTGGAGCCTTCACGGATTCTCCATCGTAAAATGCCGTTTTCTTATCAAGCTGAAGGAGATAAATCTGGTCGTCAATATCTGTATGTCCGGTTTCTTTAACCAGGGCGTTGCCCTGAGGGAGGGCCTGAAAAACCGTAACCGATCTGAAATACAAAACATCAGCGGGTTCCTCATAGTATGAAACACCCGAATGACCACGAATTTGAACAATAATAGAGGATACGACAAAAGTAAGAATAATTCCAGTGGCTATTCCCAAAACATAAACCAAACCTTTTTTCATATTCTTCTTGTTAATTAGGATTCAACCAACTTCTGATACATCTTGAACAACTCCGCCACAATCTCCGGTTCCGTCATGTCTTTGCGGAAACCGTACGCTTCCATCACCGCGGCGTCATTAGCACGGTGGGCCCTACGAAGTTCCGGAGGCATAGCCAATTCATCGTACAAATCAGCTAAACTGCTATTCGGATAAAGAGCGCGAGCGTCGAGGATGCCTTGGGCGGTCTGGCTGATTCTCTCTTTCTGAGCTTCAGTTGGTTGAGGCCAAGGAAAATTATTATAGACGATAGTGTTAGAGAAACGGTAATCGCTTTTGAGCCGACCACAAACATACTTCATCCAGCACATATGAAGAGATGAATCGATTACTCCAAAATGATAGATGGTAGAATCCTGCATAAAGAACAACATATCCCCAGGAACAACTTCTTTTGACAAATAATCCACAGGAATATAACGTCTGTCGCCAGAAGATACTTTTGGAATGGCAACATAATCACTTTGGGGCTCGTGTATTTCATCAAATAGTGTTGGTGTATCAGCTTTAACCCTAGTCGCCGCTTTCGTACTCTTCATACGGAAAGCCCTAACATTCTCCACTCTTTGAAGGACTAATGGACATTTTCTTAATTCAGAAGGATTTGCGCCAAGCAGCCATAAGCAATAACGAGGCTCTCTCTGAATAAAATCTTTCCCCATCATAAATGGACGAATAAACTGTTCAGCCTGTGGCTCTCTACTCAAAAGTTCATTACGTTCCTCTTCGGTAAAAATAAAGTTTCCATCATCGGTTGGCTGGCAACCACGTACGAATGGAGGTACATCACATAGAGGATCAGACCGACGGTTTAGAAAAACGGTTGGCGCATCAAGTAAGTATGGAGAAATATTAGAAGCTTCGATAATTTCCTTGCCATCATATATCCGAAGCACCCGATGATTTTCCGCCAAATCAGATCCTGAGAATCCAATAATTACACAATGTACATGAGCTTGTAATGACGCTTCACTGTCCCATCGGAAAGTGCGATATGCAAAATCAATATGGACGCCATAGTTCTCCATCAGGGGTTTCCATACCAATGACACTTGCTCGCCCTGTGTTATTGAATTTGTAGATACGAGAGCGGCTTTAATCCTGGTGCCCTGAATCATTTGTGCAGACTTGTAGTACCATCCGACCACATAATCAATGCTTTTTCCACACTCCGGGCATATAGTGGCCAAATCCGCTTTCTGCTCATTACTTTGGTACTGGTAGCCAACGAACGGAGGATTACCCATGATGTAGTCGAAATCCACGTGCTGAGAAACCGGAATCTTCCGGGTCGGTAGGATGGATACCTCCCGCGTATAGAGATCCACCGTCTTGAAATGAGGCTCCTGGAGAACTCCCGCAGCAGTCTCCGGATAAGGATAGACATTCGCGTGTTCTGCGATGATGGTTTCCGCCTCATCGGGCACTTCCCATTCGCTCCAATCCATCCTCAGCGCATTTCCCTCCCTGATATTATTATAACTCTTCAACGGCAGGAAATCCAGGCTCACCTGCATGATCTTTTCGGTCTCGAAAAGCATCTGCGCCTCGGCGATCCACAGGGCTGTCATTGCGACAGACACGGCGAAGTCGTTGATCTCGATGCCGTAGAACTGGTTGATGGACACCCTGATCGGGTTGACCAGGTCGCCCATCACCATCTGGCCCTTGTAGATGATCCGCAGGCATTCGTTCTCCAGGCGCCTGAGGCTGATGAAGGTCTCGGTCAGGAAGTTGCCGCTGCCGCAGGCCGGATCGAGGAACTTCAGCCCTGCGATCTTGTCCTGGAATTCCCTCGCCCGCGTAATCCGCTTCTTCTCGCCGGGCTCCGCCTTGATGTCGGCGAGGTCCTGCTTCAGCTCGTCCAGGAACAGCGGGTCGATGACCTTGTGGATGTTCTCGATGGAGGTATAATGCATCCCGCCCTTGCGACGGGTCTCAGGGTTCAGCGTGGATTCGAACACACCACCGAAGATGGTCGGGGAGATCTGACTCCAATCGAAATCGTCGCTGGCGTGCCGGAGCAGCAGGTCGGCGATCTCCTGGGTGAAACGGGGAATCTCGATCCCCTTCTCGGCGAACAGGCCGCCGTTCACATACGGGAAAGCGAGCAGATCGTCCCGCAGATACGGGTCGCGCTCCTCCCTCGGCGTACTCAGCACGTCGAAAAGCTCGATGAGGGCCTTGCGCATATCTCCGGTGCCGGGTTTGAACTGGACCAGGTAATCGTGGAACTGCGAGTGGGTATCGAAAAGACCGGCATCCTCGGCGTACAGGCAGAACACCAGCCGCACGCACAGGATGTTCAAGCTCCGCTGGGAGTGCGGATCGTCCGGGTTGCGGTATTCCTTGCGGAAGGCATCGAAGATCTCGCCGATAATGGCGCCTGCGGCCATCGAGACCTCGACTTCCCTCTTCGTGTGGATGGCCGTATCATCCACCAGGAACGACAACCGGTAGTACTCCTTCTCCAGATCTTCGAGTCTCACGATTTCGGGAGCATCGTTGGGGTGCTCCATGTCGTGGATTTCGAAAGTCGTGAAATTACAAGCTACGATCCACCGGGGCGCCATCGAAAGAGGCAGACCGGTCGCATAACGTCTGCCCTGCTGATAGGGAGTGAGTTCCGATCCGTCGGATTGCCGGGCTTTGGCGGACAGGTCCACGTGGGAGCCCTTCTGCTCAATCAGCACTTTCGTTGAGACGATGTAGGCATCGATGAAATCGGCCCCTTTCTCTTTTGTAATCGTCTTCACCGGGACCTCGAACTCCATCAGCCGGGTCGGGTCGTCCACACCGAAAACGTTGTGGAGCAGGGAGAGCCAGAAGCGCTGGGTCTCGCCCTTCTCGTATCCCTTTCCCGTCCACTCTTTGATGAATTGCTTTGCAGCGGCAGATATGTTGCTGGTCTTGGCCATGAGCTATAGTGTTCAATCGTGTAAATTTAGCAAAAAATACACGAAACCCACAACTGTCCCTGGCGATGCTTTCCATGACAATGTCCCTGGAATCGAACACGAGCGTGTCGCCATTCTTCATGCTGTCGCATCCGCAAGGACATCCTGTCAGATTTCGCGTCCATTTGATTCTCGCTCACACCAAGAAGGTTATGTCACATTGATTTTCAGTTACTTACGAATTAACCTTCGGAAGTTTTTCCGAAGGTTAATTCGTAACTTATTGATTATGAGGTATCGGGTTGTGCCAAGCGCGGAAATGTGAAAGTATGGGTTCGGCGGCAGCCTTCGCTACCGCGGCCTCCCGATCAGACCTGTCTTCGGTAAATGATGCCAAATGACGATTGCCTCGGAGCCTGTGCTTCGGGGCTTTTTTGTCCCCTGGAAACACAGTAAACGCGTCATTTACATACCCCGTTTATCGGTGCTCAATGCGGTCAACGGCAACGAGCACGCGGAAAAGAAGGGCATCCTGTCCATCCGGCTCTCGATGATAGATACAGGTGTCCACAAAAAGGCCCTTATACGCGGTATTTCCGGATACCTCCCCGGCAGATTGGCCTGAACAGGCTGTTCGGGGCGACAGGTGTCCACAAAAAGGGGTTCTGATGCGATATTTTTGGACACCTGTCTCGGAGTGTGCGAAAAAAGCATTATCTTCGGAAGCATGAAGCGTTTATTCCCTTTCCTTCTGGCGTTGTGCCTGCTGGCCGTTCCGGTCGGGGCGCGGGCGCAGCGGGTGGCCGATGCGTCATACCGCACGATCGCCTATATCAAGTCCGACGGGACGCTCCAGGACGACTCGTACAAGACCCTGGGACATATCAAGTCCGACGGGACGTTCCAGGATGCCGCCTACCGGACGATCGGCCATCTCAAGTCTGACGGGACGGTGCAGGATGCCGCGTACCGGACCGTGGGGCACATCAAGCTGGACGGGACGGTGCAGGACGACGCCTACCGGACCATCGGCCATGTCCGCCGGGACGGCACCGTCCAGGACGCTTCGTACCGGACCATCGGCCACGCCGACGGCGTCCCGCTCCGCTGGACGGCCCTCTATTTCTTCTTCCTCCGATAGAAGGCGGCTCCGGGCCGCAGCCGGCCATGCTCCGTACCGGCAAAAAGTGTTATCTTTGCACTTCGTTATGATTACCATGAAACCCATCGCTTCCTGGCTGCTCGCCGCAGCCATGACCGCCGGCCTGCTGGCCGGCTGCGGGCCGCGCAAGGCGCAGCAGCAGGAGCCTGCCGCCGAGACGCCTGCGGAGACCTGCTTCACCGCCATCGACAAGTATCTTGTCGACTCGATCGGCCACTACTATTCACCGGCGGACTATTGCATCCCCTTCCACGACTACGTCACCGTCGACGAGAGCAACGCCGACGACATCCAGGTATCGGGCAGCTTCTGGGTCCTCAACTATACGCAGGCCGGCGACACGCTCAAGACCATGTCCGGCGGCAGCCACCCCGGCAAGATGCACGTCCGCCGGACGGCGGACGGCCATTTCGAGGTGACCGCCTTCGAGCCGGTCGGCGACGGGTCCAACTACCTGCCGACCGCCCGCCGGATCTTCGGCGACCGCTTCGAGGAGTTCCAGCAGGCCGTTTCCGACGAGAAGCACCGCGAGGCCGTCCGCAAGGAGGTCCTCGCCGCCTTCGTGGAGCGCGAAGGGCTGGCCGTCAAGTATTACCAGGACTACGGCTGGCCCGTCGTCCCGATCCAGTAACCCGGAAAAACCCCATGGACATGAACGACATGATGAATGTGACCCTGCTGGCCGACAGTACCCGCGACGGGATCCGCAAGGCTTCTTTCGCCACCTGCGGCATCGTCTGCTCGGAACAGATCGACATCGAACTGGAAGGCGACGTGATCCGCCGCGTCCAATACACCAAAGGCTGCCACGGCAACACCCAGGGCGTCTCGGCCCTCTGCGTCGGAATGCGCAAGGATGACGTCATCGCCCGGCTGGAAGGCATCAACTGCAAGGGCCGGGGTACGAGTTGCCCGGACCAGCTGGCCCGGGCACTGAAGATGCTCTGATCCCGCCTTCGGCCTTCGTCAGACCAGGCGGATGAAACTGATGGTCCGCCCGGTGCTGAGTCCCTCGCGGCGGGCGGAGAAGAAAGATTCGTCGGTGTAGCTGTCGATGCCGCATTCCTGGATGTTGGCTGCCGGCACGCCGGCTTCCTCAAGCAGCCAGCGGTTGGCCTTGAAGAGGTCGAGATGGTGGCCGTCCGCCATCGGGACGCCGCTGCGGCCGGGCTTGAAATACCAGATGTCCTCCAGCGGGAATCCCTGCTCCTTGAAGAACTGGACCACTTCCTCCCCTACCTGGAAACTGGCCGGGCCGATCGCCGGGCCTATGGCCGCCCGGATCTCCTCCGGCCGGCTGCCGTAGCGCTGCTTCATCTCGAAGAGGACCTTCTGGGAGATGCGCTGGACCGTCCCCTTCCAGCCGGAGTGGATGGCCGCGACTACCCGCCGCTGCCGGTTGTAGAGCAGGATTGGGACGCAGTCCGCCGTATGCACGCCCACGGCGATGCCGGGCATCCCCGTCACCAGGGCGTCGTACCCCTGGAGCTCTTCCTTCCGGACACCGGGCCGCTCGATCACGGCCACGCGGAACCCGTGGATCTGGTGAGCCTCGGTAACGGGGTAAGGAAGGACGGAATCCCGGCGGGTCGAAAATGCCTCGACGCCGGGGCCCAAATCATATGTCAGAAGTGTAGCTGATGTGGTCATTGCACCAGCAAATATACATTTATTTTGAAGAAAAAAACCTGCCTCCCGACCGGGATCGGAAGGCAGGAATCCTTTTCCCGTTCAAACTCAAAAACTTATGCCGGGAATAACATTTTTGTTTTCTTCAAATTCGCCGGATTTGCTCCGAAAAGCCACCTTAACCACTTTGTTTTACTTACTGATTTCCAGCGATATCACAAAAACGCCTCCAAAAGGTCATTAACGCTGGGGGTTCTTGTTTTTCAGCACTTCGGAAGGGTTGACGCCGAACTCTTTCCGGAAGTAATTCCGGAAGTTTCCGGCGTCCTGATATCCCGTCATCATGCTTACCTCGTTCACATTGTATTTCCCGGTCAGCAGGAGTTCCATCGCCTTGTGCAGCTTCCGGTTCCGGATGAACTCCTTGGCCGTGATTCCGGTCAGCCCCTTGACCTTGCGATAAAACGAAGAATAGCTCATATGGAAGCTCGCCGTAAGGAAACCCATGTCCAAATCCTCTTTGTCCAGGTTCTCTTCAATCAGGCGGTCGAAGCGTTCGATAAATTCCCGGTCAGGTCCGCTCAGTCCGTCCGGAACGGCACCGTCCCCTTCCGGCCGGCCATCGCCCTTTCCGACCAGCATACGCGCCAGACGCCGGCGGGAGTCGAAGAGGTTTGCGACCCTGCTGCGAAGAAGACGCGAAGTAAAGGGTTTGGTCAGATAGGAGTCCGCGCCGCTTTCGTAGCCGATCTCCTTGTCCTGCAAGGAGTCCTTCGCGGTCAGCAGGATCACCGGGACATGGCTGGTCCGCAGGTCCGACTTGATCCTTTTACAGAGTTCGATACCGTCCATCTCCGGCATCATGATGTCGCTGATGACCATGTCAGGAATCCGCCGCACGGCTATCTCGAAGCCCTCGCGGCCATTCTCCGCCGTCAGCACGGCATACCGGGGGGCAAGCGATTCCGAAACATAATGGAGGATATCCACGTCATCCTCAACGACCAGTATGAGCGGGCGGGAGCGGACCGCATCTTCCGTCTCATCCGGACCGGCGGCTGCCACCTTCTCTACGACTGGATCCGCTTTCCCGTCCGGGCTGCCGTGCTCGGCCTCCGGGTAAACGGCATCCCGCAGGATTGAAAAAGAGAAGGTACTCCCCCGTCCCTCGCGGCTGCTCACGCGGAGAATACCCTGATGGACATCATTGAGCGCCTTGACGAGCGCCAGGCCAATCCCGGTCCCGGAAGCCTGGTGCGTCCCTTTCACCTGGTAATAGCGGTCGAAAATCTGGGGGATGTCGGTCTCCGGAATCCCATAGCCGGTATCCTGCACTGACATCGTGCAGTACCGTTCCCCTTCGATCTCTTCTTCACGGAGGGACAGGGTCACATTTCCGCGAAGGGTATATTTCACGGCATTGGACATCAGGTTCTCCAGGATTGTCGAGACAATATCCGGATCGAAATAGACATCCGGACAACGGTCCCGGACATCCAGCCGGATCTCCGTAGCGGTGTTGCGGTTCATTTCCCGGTAACGCTTCCCGATACTTTCCACTAATTCGCCTAGGTTCCCTTTCCGGACCACCAGCCGCTTGGTCTGCGTCTGCGTTTTCCGGAACTCCAGGATCTGGTTGATCAGACTGTGAAGACGCAGTCCGCTCCGATGGATACCGGCAATCCGGTCGGCATAGGGTTCCGGGAGCCCTTTGTCGTGGACCAAATCCTCCAGCGGCCCCAGGATCAGGGTCAGCGGAGTACGCAGTTCATGGGTGATGTTGGTGAAGAAACGCAGCCGCTCCTCATTCAGGTCCTGCTCCTTCCGGCGATTCTCTTTTTCAACCCGGTACGACAGGGCCAGGCGGAGATAACGGAGGATGAAATACAGGATGGCAGCCAGCAGCAGACCGTACACGATCCTGGCGGGCCAGGATCCCCAGACGGACGGGCGCACACGGATCGTCAGGGACAGTATCCCCGCATCCTCCCAGTTTTTGTCCTGCAGGCGGGCACGCAGTTGGAAACGGTGGGTCCCGGGCTTGAGTCCCCAGAGGACCAGCTGACCGCGGTCGCCATTGCTCAGCCATTCGTCGATGACACCAGGCAACCTGTATGCATACTCGGCCCGTTCGGTCTGAGACTGGTCTTCCAGGCAAAACGCCAGCCTGATGGTATTTTCATCATGCCTGAGGACGATTTGTCCGCCGTCTGCAATCTGGACCGGCAACCATTCCACCCCCTCCCGTATGCTTTTCCGGCAGGAGACCAGGTGGATTGGCGAAACGGATTGGACGGCACCGGATTCGGCCGGATTGAAATAACAGACCCCCTCGGGAGAGCCGAAGTACAACAGGTTATCTGCACTCCTGGCTGCGGAGCTCTCCACGAAACTGCCAGTCGGAATGCCGCTGAAATGATTGAAGTTCTCGAACAGGCGTTCCCGGCGCCTCAGCGAGGAGATGCCGCCATAGGTACTGATCCAGATTCCTCCCATGGCGTCTTCCATCACCGCCCGGACATTGGCATCGCCCAGGCCGTTGCGACCGTCGAACAACTCCATCCGACCCGGATCCGCCGGATCCGGAAAATGGACCAGACCGGCGTAGGTGGCCACCCAGAAACCGCCTTCGGCGTCCTTGAAAATCTGGTTGATATTGTCTGAACAGAATCCGTTCGCAACATTGAACTCGGCCTCGACCCGGCCTTTCCTGTCGAAGATGAACAGTCCGTCGCCCAGCGTTCCGACCCACAGGCGTCCCAGCGCATCCCGTTCAAGTCCATAGATACACAGGAGCCGGTCCATCTTCCGGTAACCGTCTTCGAGATACAGGGCGTCGCCCTCTGCACGATACAACCCTGCCTCCGTTCCAATCCACATCTGCCCGTCCGGGTCTTCGTGCATCGCATGCACGTCGAACAGCTGCGTTTCGGACGAAATCCGCCGGAAAACCCCGCTGCCGGGATCGAAGCGCAAAACGCCTTCGTCGTTCAGGCCGATCCAAATCCGGCCATCCCGGTCGGGATGCAGGATATACGGCACGGTGTAGGTCTGTAAAAGGTAGGGCGAAAGATCCCATGAGCGGACGAACGCATTGTCCCGGAACATGGCCAGTTCATTCTGTCCGCCCAGCCAGAGGTTTCCCTGCTTATCTGTACAGACTGCATAGATGCGGTTCAGCTGCCTCGAATCCCGGGTGACATGATAGTAAGGCAGGACACGGAACGGACTGACATTGTCCATAATCATATCTACACCCGAAGCGTAATTCGCCACCCAGACATTCCCGTAGCGGTCCTCTTCCACGCAGCGGATATTGATCGAGCTCAGGCCGTCCTCGTCCGTGATTCGACGAAAAACGGGGCTGTGGAGGTCTTTCTGGAGGTCCAGGACTGATATACCTCCCAGGTCTGAGGAGACCCACAGACAATGGTCCGACATCTCGGTCAGGCGGAAGATATTGTTCCCGACGAGGGAGTTCGGGTCCTTCGCGTCATGGCGGAAGGTATGGAACTTCCCGGATATCCTGTCGAAAAGTCCCAGCCCCCGGTTCGTGCCGGCCCAGACGTTCCCGTACGAGTCGATCAGGATGCTGCGGACGACATCCGACGGCAGGCTTCCGGGATCACCGGGGATATGAGCATAGTTCACCACCTGCCGGGTTTCCAGGTCCATGACGGCGAATCCCCGGCGGTTATATCCGATATAGAGCCGTCCGTAACGGTCTTCCGCGCAGCATCGCACGTCCTTATCCAGCCCAGGGCAGTCTGCCGGAGTGTAATTCCGGACAGCCAGCGTGGCCGGATCGACATGCTGGATTCCGTGTCCGTCAGTAACGATCCATATTCCCCCGTCCTGGGCAGGAAAAGCTGCGTTCAGATTGTTGCTCAGGAGCCCGTTTTCCTCCGTAAAGAACGAGAATGTGAAAGTATCGCAATCCAGGATGCTGATTCCTTCATTGAGACTGAGGCACCAGAGCGAATTCGTAGACCGGTCGAAATACAAGCGGATGACCTTGTCATCCAGGATTTCAGAATTGCCGGTATTCCAGTTATCGAAATTATCTCCGGCAATCCGGCTCAACCCATTCTCCGACGCCACCCATACCATCCCCTGGTTGTCGATGGCCAGGTCCAGGGAGAAGCTGTTTGCAAGTCCTTCCCTGATTCCGAAATGCCGTACAACCGGCTCTGCCCGCAATTGCAGGCAGAGCGAGAGGGCGGCACCTAACAAGCAGAGCCCCCTCCGGATCAGCGGGTTTCTACCGTAATGAAGCATAGGGAATGGGGAGGGATATCAACGCGCCCGTCACGGACCCGGAACATATATTTCTCGGGCACCACGCGGTTTTCGGCCCCGACATCATTATAATCATCAGCAGAATACCCGCTCAATACAGCGCCTTCCAGTGTCCGGACTTTCCGGGCGGACATCGACAGGTCCAACTCCAGGGGGACCGTCCGCGAAGAATCCTTGTTGACAATGGCATAGACGAAACGGTCCTTTCCGGCATTGGCCGTCAGGATGACGTCCAGGACACCGGTTGACTGGTCCTCAAAGACCAGCGACTCAAAGGCCGTACTGACCGGGGCCACATGGTCTTCCAGCAGATTCGCATACATGTGCAGCACGTAATAGGTTGTCCGCTTCAGCACACCGCCTTCATGGACAAAAAGAGCGCCCCGCGTGTTTACGATAGGAGAAAAGCAGGCGATCTCGACGATATCGGAATGCCGCAGGCAGGCGTTCAGGAAACAGGCGGAGAAAAGGGCGTCCGCCATCGTATAAGTCGAATTGATGTCATTCTTGCGCCGGTCCTCCAGCACAAACCCGCGACGCAGATCCCCATGCCAGGGATGGTGCCAGTTGCGCAGGTTCCATTCGTCATACGCGATCTTGATCCGGCCGCCGCCGAAGCCGGCTTCCTCCAGGATTTCGATGGTCCTGCGGATATCCTGCTCCGGCGCATCGGTCTTGCTCATGCATTTCTCGAAAGACGCTGGATTGTTGTAGTGGAACAACGGATCCCAATAACCGTGGATCGAAACATATTCCAGATGCTGGCCCGCAGCCTTGAGCAGAGGCATCGTCCAGTCCTTGTTGGATTGCGCAGCCGCGAACAGACGGATGTCTTTGGTCACACTGCGCATCAGTTTGGCCGACTCACGGACCAGCGGTCCCCATTCGGAAATCGTCCGGGCGCCCAGTTCATGCGCACCCCAATTCTCATTGCCGATGCTCCAGTATTTGACGTTATAGGGTTCCGGATGGCCGTTCTCCGCACGCATCCGGCCGAATTTGCCGACCGTCAGGTTGCAGTACTCCACCCAGTCGCTCATCTCTTCCGGCGTGCCGGTCCCCGCGTTGGTGCAGATATAGGGCTCACAGCCCACTTTCCGGCACCATTTGATATATTCATCGGTCCCGAACGCGTTGGAATCTTCTACCTGCCAGGTCTTGTCATACACCGGGACGCGGTCCTTTCCGACCCCATCCATCCAGTGGTACGTGGACACGAAACAGCCACCGGGCCAGCGCACGATCGGCGTCTTCAGTTCCCGGATCGCATCAATCACATCGGTCCGGAAACCATCCTCATCGGAGAACCGGGAGCCCGGATCATAGATGCCGCCATAGACCTGTGTATCAAAGTGTTCAATAAAACCGCCGAAAATCATCCGGTTATAACGGATCGAATCCTCCGGGAGCATCCGTACGACATTCTGTGCCGGCAGGATCAACGGGAAAAGAACGGCCCAAATGGAGAAAAACTTTTTCATAAGATTGATCTGAATCACTTCAAGAGATAAACCTGGTCCAACACCTCCCCTTCGTCGAGGGCGGTGATCACGAGGGTATGTTTTCCGGTGCCCTTGAGCGGGACCGTCAGGTTGCGGACCGCCTGGTTGTTCAGCACATTTTCCTTCCACTCCTCACTGCGGTCGTAGGTCTCATACGAGAGCTCCTCCGGCTCGCCGCCGTCCACCGAGAGGGTGAAGCGGAGCTGCGGGCTGCTGACCGGGTGGGTCGGGACCATCCGGACGGAGACGACGGCTTCGGTCGCCTCGCAGCGGAAGTCGAAGGACACGCTCTCTCCAGGCGACAGAAGCGCCGCGCCGCCTTCATAGCCCAGGCCTTCACAAGGCGTGAGACTTCCCTTGCCATCGACGGCATTCCATTTGGCCAGCACGGCGGGAGCCGCCGGCAGCGGCGCCTCCACCTGCACGTGGGGATATATCTGGAAAACCGGCAGTCTGCGGGGCGCCATATTCATCATTCCCTTCCACTTCCCCTGATTGTAGCGTTCCGTCAGGGACGCAATCGCGTCACAGGCAGCATCCGCGGCGGCCCAGTCCGCCAGGCCGTGCCGGGCCAGCTGGGCGGTAAGCGCCTTCTCATTCATCTTCGCCGCAGCCTGCACAGGATACTGGACGAGGTGGTAGTATGCGGTCCGGCGGTCCTCGGGCACCTGTCCGGCGCAGGCTCCGACCAGATCGTACAACTTGGCGAACTGCTCCATACGGGTCCGGATCGTCGATTCATCCCAAGGGAGATCCTTCACGACGCGGTAGGCGGGATCGCGCTCTTCCTCGCGCGTATTGCCCATGAGTTCCGGCTTGCGGATATACGAGAGGCGATAATACTCCAGCAGCGCCGGCAGGACTTCGGACGCGACCTTCTGGCCGAATTCCCGCGCCAGGAAGGCCTTCAGGTGGGCCTGCCAACCCGTCGCACGCACGGCGTCGATGTCCCAGGCCATGTCCATGAAGAGTTCGATCTGGTACTCCTCGGGCTTGATGTCACCGACATTGAGGATCCAGGTCTGGCGGATGCCCTTGTCGTAAGCCAACGACATCTGCTGGAGGATCAGGGCCGGCGAATAGGCTCCCAGCCACAGGTAGTCGTGCGGGCGGCCCCAGTAAGAGACGTGGTAATAGACGCCGTTACCCCCCGGGCGGCTGCGCTCGGCCTCGGTCGGGAAATGACGGATATAGCCGTAGTTGTCGTCGCACCACATCAGGGTGACGTCTTCGGGGACCTCGAGGCCTTCATTGTAGGCCAGGAGCACTTCCTTATAGGGAATGAAAACCTGCGGGATCCGCGTCAGATCGGAATCGACCAGTTCGGAGAGCATCTGCCGCTGCACGGAGATCACCTCTGACAATGCTTCCTTCTGTTCCTCCGGCGTATCGGCACCGCTCATCGGCCCGTCGTGGATGCCGCGCATCCCGAGCGTGTACATAATCTCCTGGTCCTTGACCGCGGAAACACGCTCCCGCCAGAAGTCCAGCACCTTGTCGCGGTTGGTGATGAAGTTGTACTCCCCTTCCCCGCGCACACACCACTCGCCGTTGGCGTTGCTCGCCATCGGTTCGCAGTGGGAGGTGCCGATGTAAATCCCGTAGCGCTCCGCGACTTCACGGTTGTCCTCCGTCAGGAAGTACGGCACCGAGCAGCCGTGCATCGCAGGCCAGAACGAATTGGCGCGCAGGCGGAGGAGCAGTTCGAAGATCTTCTCGTGCGTCCGGGGTCCGATCCGCCCGGGCACGTCCGTGGGCTCGAAGTTCCCGGTAACCCAGGGGACAAACGCAAAATCCTCGTCATTGATAAAGATACCACG
The DNA here is from genome assembly GCA_017477245.1 of Bacteroidales bacterium. Taxonomy (GTDB): domain Bacteria; phylum Bacteroidota; class Bacteroidia; order Bacteroidales; family UBA932; genus Cryptobacteroides. Next base: position 158,225 of record JAFUWY010000027.1, read on the forward strand.
GTATGCCACAGACGGTTCCCGCGTCAGCTTGAAGCCTTTCTTTAGATGGAATCCTTTCCGTGGAGCCGGCGAACAGTCCGCCCACCATTCCCAGGGCGAGACGCCCAGCATCCGGGAGAGTTCCAGCAGGCCGTAGGCCGCACCGTGGCCGTCGCTGCCGGCAATCAGCAGCTGCCCGGAAGGGAGCACCTTCATCAGGAAAGCTTCGTGCCGGCCGGCAAGGGCGGCGACATCCGGATCCGATGCATAGGCAGGATCGTCCGAGCGGACCAGCAGGATCTTCCCGTCCCGGTCCACCTCGCGGCAGGTCGCCGAAAGCACCGTCTGCACGTCCTTTCCGAAGATCCCCAGGGCGGACTCCGCCACCGGTTCGTCCACGGAGAGTGTGACCGTCAGGTCCTCTCCCGGCTGCAGGTTGAAGGTTCCGCCAGGCCTGCAGGCCGTCAAGGCCAGCAGAATCCCGAGACACAAGCTGATTCTTTTCATCTCCATATCATTCTTTCATTTGCAATTCATCAATCCGGCCGCCACTGCGGAAATCCAGTCCCGACACGCCGACTACGTTGCCGGCCACCGAAGCAAGTTCGACCGTATTCTCCTCGCCGGGAGCCAGCTCCACCCGGACTTCCACAAAACTGTAAAGGTCATCCGAGCCCGTCGGCGGCAATTCGATCAGTCCCACGGGTTTCCCATTGACGAAGAGACTGTTCACGGCCGCATCGGCACGATCCAGCGCATAGCGGAACCGAAGGGTCCGCACTCCGCCGGAAGCGCCTCCGTCAATCCTTTCCCACCGGACATAACCGGCACCTCCGCAAGGCAGGAGCACATAGCCGTTACCGGCAAACCCGTTCTCGCCCGCCCCGCTTCCGGTGCAGGCGCTGCCTCCTACGACGGCGAACTCCGCCTGGAGGTATTTCCCGGCTTCAGGAAGCCCCGTATCCTTACAGCGGACCAGGGCGGTCTGTCCGGGTCCGAGCGTCAAGGTCGCACCGCCGCCGCGGGACGGCTGCAGCTCAGCCGAAGCGGTCTCAACCCAGCGGTTCCGACCGTCGAATGCGCCCAGCGAAGCCGCGTCCGGCCCCATTCCGGCAGGAATGAAAAAGCGGCCTCCGGTGGTGCTCATCAGCACGAGTTCCGTCCGGCTGCGGAGGATGCTGATACCCTGCGACGTCGCAACGCCAGGCGTATAACCCACACCGGCATTGCTGATGCTTTCCAGGGCGGAATACCCTTTCCAGTTATGGACGAACAGTCCATAACCGTTGGCATTGGAGGAGAGATCCGCCATTGCGCTGCAAAGGATCCGGTTCGTCATCCGGACATCCTCGATATAGGGACCGCGGGGACGGAATTCATTCCGTCCGACGGCATCATAGAGTCCATGGCCGTCGATTCCGCACATGTCGTAATAGTCAAAAGCGCAGTTGCCGGACAGGGCCGCCAGGCTGAGCTGGGCGATGTTGGGAACTTCAGCCCCCACTTCCATGAACATCCGGTAATTGCGCCCCCGGTACGGGATGTCCCGGCGCATGCTCTCCACGAAGGATTCGAAGGTCGGGAACTGCGGATGGTGCTTGTAGGTATCCAGCCCGACGAAATCGATATCCGTTCCACCGGGCGTGAGCCGTTTTTTCTCGTTCTCCGGAATCCGGCCGTCCACCTCCCAGTACACGCAGTTGATCCGCGTCCAGACGACATAGGAGGAACGCTTGACAGCCCCAGCCACGTCGCTGAGATAATCGATCACCAGAGAATTCGGAAAGGAGGCACCGGAACCGAACACCTCATTGTCGATCTGGACGCCGATGACGGGATGCCGGTTCCCATGACGGCGGTCCCAAGCTGCGATGTGTTCCATCACGAGCCCCAGCACATGGGTCTCCCGTGCCCGCAAGGCAGGATCGGACAGGTCCATGGTCCGCCCGTTGATATCGCGGCGGACAGAAAACTCGCTGCTGCCGTCCGTGGAAAGGACATAGTCCGGAACGCGGTTGCGCGAGGCTCCGGACCGGTCCCGCATGTTCATCTTCGCCACGCCGCCGACGCTGTTCTGACCGAACCAGAGCAGTTCCATCCGCAAACCGTTGCGGGTGACCAGGTCCAGGTACTGGTCCAGCACCTTCCAGTCAAAACGGTCTTTCTCAGGCTCCACCTCCGTCCACATCAGGGGAATGGATACCGTGTTGAACCCGTCCGCCGCCGCCCGGGCGACAATGGCCTCCAGCCCCGAATCATCCCAGCCGAGACTGTAACGCAGTTTATCGAGGCGGATCTGGATATTGGTCATATAGTATGGCCGGCCGTCCACCATCAGGCGGTATTTCTGGGAACCGTCAAGGGAGGTATCCACATAGGACACCACCTGCCTGGCCGCAGCAGCACACACGCCACACGCAACGGCCAGGCCGAAAAGCATCAGGCTGAATAATTTCCTCATTTCAATCCAAGGTAATGTATTCAAAAAACACGCTGGCTCCTTCCGGGTTGTCCTGCGGAAGGACGGCCATCTTGACGGTCTCCACTTTTCGAATGTCAAGATAAGTATTTTCTTCCGGAATCCGGTCAACATAAACGAATCCTTTTTCACCCGGCCCCGTAACCCGGACGCGTTTGAAATCAGATAGAGGGATCCTGTAATCCCGGGCATCGGGGCCGACACGGAACTGCGTCCCATATTCCAGGCCATCTGTCCCCTGCAGCACGACCCATACCTGGGATGAAGGTCCCTTTCGCGCGTATGCCCTTACTACAACGGCTTTCCGGCCAGGGAGGTCGGAGCGGCGGCCGGCCGTGCGGTCCGAAACATAGTGGCTCGCATAAACCATCCCGTCCGACGCTACGCAAACACCGGCCAATCCAGGAAGGACAGAGGGGCGGAACCTATATGGATAATGTCGATGATTGCGACGCAGTTCCTTCAGGTCTTCTGCAACATTCAATAAAACGACGGGGGCCTCCGGGTCCACAATCCGAAGTTGATACATCGCCGTATTGATGTAATCCATCTGCCCGCCCGAGACATCCTCGGGATAATACACGGTTTTCCCATCACGGACAACTGCAATCCGGTATGCCAGCATATCTTCCCGGAGCATTTCCTCCGGAAGCGACACTTTCCAACCATAACGGCCGTCTCTTTCGAAATCCAATGCAGGGAAACGTGATGGAGACAAGGAGAAGGCTTCCAGCCGCACAGCGTCAGGGGCGCGTTGTGAAATTACTTCCAGGGACAGTTCCGGCCGAACATTCCGGCTCAGTTCATGCATCGGTGTATATACCAGATACAACCCCCGTGTCGGCTTCGGTGCCGCAAATTCACCCAGGACAATGTCTTTCCACCGATCATCCGGTCCCAGTGCCGAGTGCCTGTCGGCAGCCTCCAGCAAATATGTCCCGGGAGAGACCTCTACGGCACGTCCGATCGCTGTAGAGCGTCGGTCGTTCCCGTCATTGATACCCCGCAAAGAGAATCCCTCACCCAGGTCCGGAAGATCGATTGTCATTGGGTAGGTCTCCCAGACAATGGCCGACATCTCACGGCCAAGTTCCGGTCTGCCGAACGGATTGTCCACCCAGGTTGCATCCGGCATCAACTCAAGACGCCACACGCCATCTTCCAGTTTATCAAGGAAATAGATGCCCCGCCCGGCATATCTGACCAGACAGGAAGACCCGATCCCGGCAATCTCTTTCAAAGAAGAAATAGCCGGAGGCACACTCTGCGTATCTCCACTATAGAAAAACTTCTCTTCTGAAACCATTTCCGCGAGTTCGGGATCGTGACTGACGTGAAAGCAACCAAAGGTCGTATCCTGCGGGAAACGGCCAAATTGTTTCAATCTGGGAGTAGAACGGAACACCTCCCCTGCTATCTTGAGTCCCATCGCCTTTTTGGGTGCATAGGCAAGATTCATATAATGTGTCCGATATTCCGTATTATAAGCTGCAATGTACAACGGATCATAGGAGAACATCGCCGCAAACTGGAATCCGGCTTCCCTCATCGAACGCGCCATCATCGGATAGGTATATGAGTAGCCATTGTCTGCCGCATCCATCTCATAGGAGACCAACGCCTTCCTTGCAGCGCGGACGACATCCGTCAGGGTATCTTTCGGCCACTGGTCCACGTGGGTCAGCAGGTTCCCCTTGAAAGGAAAACCTGCATTATGGCTCACGGAATACCATTGCATCGATCCTCCCTGGACATCCGCTTTGACAAATCCCCGGATCAAGTGGGGTGCAATCGACATACACCAAAAAAGCGGCTTCCGGCAACCTGCCTGACGGATAACCTCAACCAGCGAATTGATGTAGGTCACCGCAGCCTCCTCGGTAAATCCGGGATGTTCCGGTTCATTATAGATTTCATAACCAATGATATCTTCGTCATCTTTGTACGCATTACCCGTATAAGGATTGACGTGTTCCATCAATTGGCGGAGGTAATTCTTTGTCGCCGCCACGGCATCCGGTGTATAAGAGCCCGTTTTTCCCCACTTCTGACCGATTCCGTAGGGTTTTTCACGCGTTCCGTAGTAATTCAACGGGGTCAGCAGCATCTTGAACCCCCTGTCTTTCATCTCTTTCACGGTCAGATCCAGCAAACGCAGGTGTTCATTATGTTGCAGGTTCCCCAACGTATCTGTCAGTTCGGCATCCCACATATGTACCCTGTAAGCTTTAAGCCCCAGGCGGGTCAGATGATAGACATCCTGCCGGAGTCCCGTTTCGAAGTCAAGCCCGAGATCCTGGAAATTCGCATAAGCCGTGGAGAACGGCAGGGCATAATGCACGCCGAATTCTGCAACTTCCTGGCGATCTGCCGCCCAGCGCAGGACGCCTTCCCGGTCCACGTAGGCCCCCGGACTGCGCTGCGCTGCCATAGGATCCGATATCAGGACGGCCAATACCGGCAACAAATAAAATCCTCTCAATCGGACCATATCCCGATTCCTTAAAAATGAAAACGCACGATTTCTTTTCAGCCGTTTACCTGCCATAACGGAGCGTGTACATCTCTTTTTTGATCTCCCGCGAAGCGGCGATCATTTCGGGATGCGGCCGGTCGCAGATGTCCACAAAGCCGATCTGGTAGTTCTCGCCGTCGCTGCGGGCGGTGAAACACTGGTCCACGTACTGGAACCAATGGGTCCCGACGATGTAGTCGCTCTCCAGGGCTTCTTCCACGAAATGCCTGTAGATCCTGGCACGTTGCTTCTGGGAAGGCGCCGTGCGCAGTCCGGTATGCGCAAGGCCGCGGTCCAGCGCACCGAAATGGTATTCGCCCACGATCAGGGGCTTGTCCAGCCCTTCCGTCTCCTTGAAGGTGGAAAGGTTGTAGTCGTAGTGGTTGATGCTCATCACGTCGCAGTATTCGGCCTGGGCTTCAAATGCGATCCGGTTGAAATTCACGCTGTTGCTCCTGCATCCCAGGTATAGTTTATCAGGAGCGAGTTCGTCCAGCACTTCGCGGACCGCCTTGAAATAGGCGTATATGATCTCGCGCTGGTTGACCGTCGGCCAGCCACGCTCGTTGTCCACGAAGAAACCGATGCACCAGGGATCTTGCGCAGCGAGCAGGAAATTCGAACGGCCGGCAAGCAGGGACTCGCGGAAAGCCGCCTTGAACGCAGCCGCATCGAAATCATCGGGAAGGCGGTCCCGGATGCCGGAACTGAGCGTGATGGTATAGGGCAGCCGCTGCTCCTCGCTGAACTGGTCGTTCAGCGACCAGCTGGCCATCGTGTTGATGCCCCAACTCTTCATGCGACGGGAGGCATTATCCACCACCTGCATGGCGAAATCCGGCGCACCCTGAAATTTCGTAATCAGGTTCGAGAGATAGAAATCCCCGTTAAGGGGCTTGTATTCAAAGTACTTTTCCCGTCCCTGGATCCGCGTCACCTGGGTCAGGCCCACCCCGCAGATGCCCTGCGAGAAGAACAGGTGGCCGTCGGGGTCCACCAGCCACCATTTGCCGTTGTATTTTTCCACCCGGAAATGACCGGTTGCCCGCAGTTGCGGTCCGTCCTTCCAGCCGCCCCACTTGTCCCAGCTGTCGGATACCGGGTTCGCGGCAAGGTCGCGCTCCTCCGCCTCCCGCTGGGCATACAGGTCCTCCGGACGCTTTACCTTTCCGTCCCAGTCAGTCCACTTATACTGTCCGAAACGGTCGATAAACGGGAAAAACGAAGTCTCCAGCAGTTCCCGGGACGGGAGGTTGTAGCGACCGAGCGTCCGGATGTCTTCCACACGCAGTTTCCATTCCCGGCCAGGGAACTGTTTGAAGAGGCGCAGGTGAGTGAAATGGGAAAGCGGAACGTTCACCTTCCGGCGCAAAAAACCGCCGGGGATGCCGAACATGCCCTGGAAATGATCATACATGTAAGCGGGCATGCTCTCCATATCCCGACTCAGGAAAACGATCATCGTATCAGTCTCACCGGGCTCGAGGACAAGCATGGAGCGATAGTAGAAATAAGCCCCGTTCTCCAAGACGAGCGATTGGTCGCCGTCGCTGAAGCACTGCCCTTCGAGATAGATCCGCTCCTGCCCCAGATTGGTGATGTCTATCGCGACGGACACCCAGTCGTCCAGTCGCAGGCCGGGTTTGAAGGGAATATCGACGCTGGCTTTTTCCGATGAGGCGCCGAGGGAGATTTCAAGCGCTTCACGACTCCCCCGCGGGCGTTTCACGAGGGCATCCTGGGTACGGATGGATTTCAGGTTCTTCATGGAAGCCAGGTCGGTTGCCGGAGCCGTGGCCTGCATGGCTTCGTCCCAAGCGGCACCTGCCGGATTGACAAAAGTCCCCCGCAGCGGCTGCACCTGTCCTGCCGTCCGCCAAGAGGCGGACAGCAGGAAAACGGATACACAAACGGATACTAACGATATTGTTTTCATAACAGATAATCAATAGTGATATAGTTTTACATACTGTAAGCCGGTCCGGCCGAAGCGCAAGCCATTTCCGGAACGACCGTCCAGGAAAGCGGAATCAAAGGAATAGTCATTCATGATCTGATCCCCGTTCAGCCTGCGCGAAGCTTTCCATGCTCCGTTTTCGAAGCATCCCTCTTCGCATTCCAGGATCCCGGTCACGAGATTCTTTTTTCCCCTCTCGAGCAGGGAGAACTGCAGGCTGACGCCTTTTCCGTAAACATAGAATGAATCTTCCCCCGCCTGCAGGATCAGGGCGTACCCTACCTGCTCTCCGGCGGGCTGATTGCCGCGATGGCCAAACTCGCACAGTATCCGATACTTACCCATCTCCAACGTCTTGACAGGCGTGTCTGAATCAACCATGATGGCGCGCATCGTCATGCCGGGTTCACGTTCCAACATCAGCGGGGCCAGGGTGGACAGGTCCCGGTAGAAATCGCAGATCGGTCCTCCAGCGTACCCTTCGATGCCGAACGGCGAGAAACAGAGGGCGCCGTGCTCCGCATAGGCCAGCAGGGCCCGGCCGATTCCGACCTCATCGCCCCGGGTTTCAGGGATGATGAGTGGATTTCCTTTCTGGGTATAGGCCCGGCAATGTCCTTCGAAATCTCCATAATAGATATCCGGGCTGATGGCATCCAACTGTGGCGCCGCGCATTGCCAGACATCCATCACGAACGGAATCGGTCCTCCGCAGGGATAAGTCGCGATCTTGCGGTCCTGACGGCCGATCGAGGCGTTCGCGAACATCGGGATATCATATTCTTTCTTGCCGGCAGCCACGACGGCACCAATGTACTTTGCATAATAGTAAGACATAAATATCTCATTTCCGGCAGGACTGTCGCCAAACACTCCAGCCCAAGAGCCGGAAGTCCGGGCACCAAGGCTTTCCCAATGGGAACGGAACTCCGGAATCAAGTCTCTGCGATGCTTGCGGAGATAATCCGTCAGTTCCCGGGGCACCGGCGCTTTCCAAGCCCTTCGGGCCAGGTCCGACCAATCCCGTTCGCCGAAACTATAGCCGACTTCGTTCTCGACCTGGACCATGATGACGGTCTGTTCAGCCGCATCAATCTCGCGGATATGACGCATCATCGCGGAAAATGCTCGGGCATCCGCAGCGACATTACCTTCGGAGAAAACGGAAAGCATCTGGATCTGGCCGCCGTTCTTGTCCTGCAGGAGCGGGAAGCGCTCCCGGTTCAGTTTCACCCACGACGGAGCATAAGAAGAAACCATATTTTTCCAGCTGCCGAACCACAGCAGGGAAAGTTTGACCCCCTCCCGGCGTGCCTGCCGGACCAGCGCATCCACGATTGAGAAATCGAATGTGCCTTCCTGCGGTTCGACCATCTCCCAACTGACAGGCACCAGTACGGTGTTGAGGTTCAACTGTCGCAGGCGCGGCCAGAGGCTCTCCATATAAGCGGCGCTGCCAGACGCCGAATTTCCGGTTTCACCGGCAATGGCCAGATAGGGCTTCCCTTGCACAACCAGATGAGCCACTCCGCCCTTTTTCTCGATATGCGGTTGGTTCTGGGCCGGAGCCGGCAGGAACGGAAGCGTCAGCGCGAGCAATAAGGAAAACAGGTGGCGGCGTCTTGCCGCCACCTGCAAAAAGTAACCATTCATTATATTAACCAATCCTGATTGCATCAATACCCGGGGTTCTGGACAAACGTGTCCTTGTTCGTCACGCGATCCATCATCGTGGTAGGGATCGGGCGGAGCAGGTGCTTGTCCTGGATATTCGGACGCGCATCCACGTTATAGAGACGGACCAGTTCCAGAAGTTTGCCTGTACGCTTGAGGTCCACCCAGCGGTTGCACTCGCCGGCGAGCTCGAAGGCACGTTCATCCAGGATCAAATCAATCGTCATATCCTCGGCAGACACCTTGTGCGCTTCATACAACGCCTCACTCTTGGCGGCACGCTTGTGCAGGGCATTGATATATTCAGCCCCTTCTGCAGCCTTGTTGTCTTTCATCAGGGCCTCGGCGGCGATCAGGTACATCTCCCCCAGGCGGATGGCGACGATGTCCAGCGAGGACATCAGGCCCACCTCCACACGCGTCGGGTCCAGCCATTTCGCCAGCTGGGCGAACATCTCGCGGGGACCGCTGGTCTCCTCCCCGTTCGGGGAATCCGGGTTGAAATAGTCATTTATGTCCTCGATGCGGTAGCGGCCCTTTGCCCGCTCACGCTGGGCTGCAGAGACTGGGAACGGCGGCGTATAGATGGCGGTATCGCCCACTGCAGCCCCGGGATTCTCTTTGCACTTGCTTTCATCGTTGACGTACCAGGTCCACTTGAAGCACTTTTCGAAGCGGCTGTCCCAATCCATATTGTCCACCAGCATCGTATAGAAATGGCGGGTCGGCATGAAGTAACGGTACGGACGACCGTTCGCGATGTCACGGACCATTCCGTAACTAGCCGCGTGCACATCATAGCGTACCGTAAAGATGGAGGATGCCCAACTCCTTTCCGTATCGAATGCATCGTTGGCGGAACCCTGGATGGACCAGATGAATTCCTTGCTCTTCTGGTTTTTGGGGTCCCAGAGGGCAGCGTAATCCTCTTCGAGCGAATAGACGCCGGAGTCGATGACTTTCTTGGCATAAACAGCCGCATTGCTCCACTGTCCGGCATGCAGATAGACACGGGCCAGCAACGCCTGGGCAGCGGTCCTGGAAGGTCGGCCCCACTGGGTCGCAGCATCAGGAAGCAGGTTCTCCGCATCCTGCAGGTCCTTGATAACCTGCTCGTAGATCTGGACAACCGGCACTCGCGTGGCGGTGGTCAGGACTTCTTTCACCTCGTCCACGACAAGGGGGACGTCGCCATACTGCATTACCAGGATGTGGTAGAACCAGGCACGCAGGAACTTGGCCTGACCGACGAAGTCATTGACCGTAGCCTGGGCAGCCTTGATGCCGTCTGCGCGGCCGATCAAGGTATTCGCGGCCGTGATACCCCGATAACACTGGTTCCAAAGATTGGTCACATAGTCTTCCGACGTAGAGAAGGTATAATTGTTAAGGGCTTTCGGGCCGTCACCTCCTACCATCCAAATATCCGTACCCATATCGGTAAGCGCCCAGATATCCACACGGTACAGGGCCTGCGCATAAGAATAGATGGAATTGACCAAATCGGACGCACCGTCTTCGGTCGCATAATAGGTGTCCGCGACCGGGGTGCGGGTGTTCACCTCGTCCAGAGAACAAGACACGAGGAGGGCAAGTGCTCCGGCGCACAGGGCTATTTTGTTTACAATTCGTTTCATACCTAGCTTTATATTAGAAGGAAACATTGACTCCCAGGGTAAAAGTATTCACAATCGGATAGCCGCTGCCGGTCTCCGGATCGATTTTGAAACGCTGGCTCAGACCCGCACGCGACCAGGTGCAGAGATTCTGGCCCGTGGCGTAGATACGCAGGGCGCTGACAGGGGACCCTTTCAGGATCCGCTGCGGGAAAGTATAACCCAGGGAGAGGTTCTTCAAGCGGATAAAACTACCGTCACGATACCCCAGGACTTCGCCCTGCAGATAGCTCTGCGCATTTTCGTCAGGGCGGGGATACTCATTGGAGCCATTCTCCGGGGTCCAGTAATTGATATTCAGAACATTTCCGTTCGTTGCCGATTCCTGGGAGAGTTGTCCGCTGTTGACCATCTGACCCCAGCGCATCGCCATCTCGAAAGAGAGGTCCCAGTTCTTCCAGTGGAAACGGTTGACCATATTGGCGACAAAGTCCGGCTGGGTGGTACCGATGATCATGCGGTCGGCATCGTTGACCGTACCGCTCTTGTCATAGTCCTCGGTCTTGATCTGACCGGGCTTGCGGGCAAACTTGGCGGCCTCCGCCTCCTCGTTATTCTGCCAGACACCGAGCCAGTTGTAGGTGTAGAACACATTGATCGGATGGCCGATGAACCACTGGTTACCAATGTCGTCCACGGGGCCGTTATACAATTCGACAATCTGCTCGCGGTTGAGATAGAACGTCAGGTCCGTATTCCAGCTAAACTCCGGTTTGACAATATTCACCGTATTGAGTGTCAGCTCAATACCGCGGTTTCTCGTTGCACCGACATTCTCCAGCGTCGAATTGAAACCGGTCGTGATCGGGAGCATTCTGGGAAGGAGCAGGTCCGTAGTATTGCTTTGATACAATTCAAGGCTGCCGCTGATGCGTCCCTTCAGGAAACCGAAGTCCAGACCGATGTTATACACAGATGTCTTTTCCCACTTCAGATTCTGGTTCGCCAGTTCACCCGGGCGCATTCCGAGTCCTTCCGATTCGTCAAAGGAATACTTCGTGCTGGTAAGCGCCCCCTGCGTCTGGTATGGAGCGATGGCCTGGTTGCCGGAGACGCCATAGCTCAGACGGAGTTTGAGATTGGACAGCCAGCCCTTGGTGCCCTGCATCCAGGGTTCTTCCGTAATACGCCAACCCAGTGCGACGGACGGGAAGAAGCCCCACTTGTGTCCGGGAGCGAATTGCGAGGCACCGTCGGCGCGGACGGTCGCTGTCAACAGGTAGCGGTCCTTGAGGCTGTAGAAGGCGCGGGCCGCGAAGGAGGAAAGCTTCCATTCCTCCAGATTGGAGTCGTACGAAGAGATGCCGGCAGCAGCTCCGATATTGTTCCATAGGGCATTGAAATACGGAATCTGATTGACGGCAAAATTGCTGTACTCCATATGGGAATCCTGCCAGCTCTGGATACCGGTCAGCGTGACATGATGGATATCGAAAGTCTTGTCCCAGGTCAGGATGTTCTCGATATTCCGGCGCACCGTAGTCGTCTGCGCGATGCTGGCAATATCCCCGTCACCATGGCGGGCAGGCGTTTCACTCATGGCGGCTTCCTTGTCCGAATTGGAGGAAATATCGGCACCGACATTGAGTCGGTAAGTCAGGCTCGGAAGGATCTGCCAGTTGAGATAGCCGTTGATATAGGCGCTGTAGGTCTTGTCTTCAGCCCGGTAGGAATCAGTCTCGAGTTCCGTGAGCGGATTCTTGTACCAGGAGGCGGTATTGGAGGCGCGCACGATCAGGTTCCCCTCGCTGTCATACGGGAAAGCTGTCGGCGGCATTTTGCGGGCATCGCCGTAAGCGTTTCCGCTTATACGGCTGTGGCGGTTGCTGTAGGCAAGCAGTGTGGATAAACCGACGGTCAAGTTGTCGGTCACATTGATATCTACACTCGGCGAAAGGGTCAACCGGTCGAACTTGCGGGTCGGGACAATGCCTTCGTTGCTGCTGAAATTCCCGGCCACATTGTATTTCACGCGGTCGGAACCACCGGTCAGGGTCAACTGGTGCTTATGGCGGAAACCGTTCTGGAGCAGAAGCTTCTGCCAGTCGGTATCACCGCCCTTCTTATAATAATCCCACTCGCTTTCGCCGATGCGCTTCTGCACATAGGCTTCAAGCGCCTCCCCGCTCAGGCCGGTTGCACGGCCGCCTTCACGCATGCGGTCCGTCCACTGCTCGGCGTTCATCCAGGGCTGGTGCAGCGGGACCTGCAGGCCGACCTGGCCTTCATATTTCACCGTAGGGCGACCGGTCTCGCCGCGCTTCGTGGTGATGATGATGACGCCGTTGGCGCCGCGGGATCCGTAAATCGCCGTAGAAGAAGCATCCTTAAGGACGTCCATCGACTTGATATCATAAGGGTTGATATCATTGAGCGAACCGCCGAAAGTGATACCGTCCAGGATGATGAGCGGATCGTTGGATGCCTTGAAAGAGCGGTGACCGCGCATCAGGATTGAACCGGTAGCACCCGGATCGACACCGCCGGAAGTGATATCCAGGCCGGCGACACGTCCAGCAAGCGCCTGGGTGATGTCGGTAATGGCCAAGCTGTTAAATGCTTCTTCAGAGACGGATGCTACAGCTCCGGTCAGGTCACGTTTCTTCTGGGTGCCATAGCCGATGACTACGGTCTCGTCCAGCGACTCATAGTCTTCTTCCATGACAACGGTAAGCGGACCGCTGCCGACCGTCACGCTGACCGTCTTGTAGCCGATGCAGGAGATCTCCAGCACGGCACCGGTATAGGTCTGGATGGAGAAATTGCCGTCCAAGTCGGAAACCGCGCCGTTGGTGACAGAGCCTTTCTCGAGGATCCCGGCACCGATAACCGGATTGCCGGACGCGTCTTTTACCACACCGGTCACCGTCTTTCTCGATGTCTGGTCCAAGACGACACCCCCGTCGACGGCATACAGGAAGGGGCTACCGGCAAAGGATAGTAAACCCATGGAGAAAACGATAAACGCTTTGCTCCAGCGCAGGCTTGTTTTCTTTTTTGACATAGGTAGTGTTTTAAAATGGTTAATAGGAGTTTGTCTGCAGCAAATTTAAGGGGATAGCTGCCGGGCTGTGGAAGGATTTTCTTCCTTTTAGCGGGTAGAATCTTTCAGGAAGGGAAGGAAAATGAGTAAAAAACGACCAGACGGGCAGGAAGAATCTTCCAACACCCGCCTGGCGGCGATCGGAGGGCCGGCAGCAGTATTACTCGGACACCCGCAGCACCGTAACCCCTTTAATCCGTTTATTGGCACGCAGATACTCTTCCAGCGTGCGCGGCTCGATGACGACCTTCCGCGCGGCCGTGGAGGCGTGGATGAAGCCGAGCCGGTCTCCCGGATGCTCGCGGTAAGCGATCACGACATGGGAATAGTCCAGCCCTTCGATGGAAGTGAGGAAGCAGAGGATATCCCCGTTGCGGATCTGCCCTTCGGCTTCCGGCAGTTTCTCCCGGGGGATGTAGCAGCGCGGGATGCGGCTGATCTCCTCTTCGATCCGGGCGATGCGCCGCCGGTTTTCCTGCGCGTAGCCGGACTCCCCCTTCAGGGGCGCATAGCTGTCGGGATGCGCGGTCATGAAGCAGATGGGACGCGTGTCGGCGATCCCGCCCAGGTCCGCGGTAACATCCCGGAAAAGGGCGTTAGCGACGCCCTGCCGTATCCACTCGGAGGTGTAGTGCAGGCGGGATTCATACCCGTCCACGATGCCGCCGCGGTAACGGGAGAGCCTCAGCGTCTGCGCGAGGTCTTCGAAGCTGGCGGCGGCGCCGCGGCGCTGCACCGTCCGCACCAGGCCCAGGCAGGTCTCCGCGAAAAGGATGCAGTCCGTACGGGTCAGGTAGATGCGCAGACGTTCTTCCCTGCCTTCCTGGGTCCCCGCCACATAGGGCTGGCCCAACAGCTGCCGGGCCGCCCGGACCATCAGCGCCGGACTGTCCTCGGCCCCGGCATGCGCGCCCAGGTCCTTCATGACCAGCTGGGCCAGCGCGATGTCTTCGGCCGTGGAACTGTAGGCCGGCGTGTCCACCGGCTGCGCGCGCAGTGCCAGGGGGCACAGCGCCAGCATAAGGAGGACCAGTCGCCTAACGGCTGCGGGCACGGAGGATACGGCGGACATTGTCTTTGAGGATTTGGACGGCGGGATCGGCCATGTTGCCGTGGCCGAAGCCCTGGAGTTCGTAGAGGGTGGCGTCGGGGTGCCCGACCATCCGGAGCAGCCGCCAGAAGTAGGCGGTCTCCTCGTAGCGGCCATAGAGCTCGAGCTCCCGGTCGCCGGAAATGATCACGATCGGCGGAGCGTCCGCGCGCACGTGGGAAAGCGGCGCATACTCGTCGATCAGCGGCTGGAACGGGGTCATCCCCAGGGTCTTGCGATAGTTGTAGTGGCTGAGCACCTGGCCGCTGAACGGGATGAGGCCAGCCACGCGGTCGGCATCGATCCCGTGTTTGGCAAGCCAGCGCTTGTCCAGCCCCAGCATGTCGATCAGGTAGCCGCCGGCGGAATGGCCGGACAGGAAGACCTTGTCCGGGGAGCCGCCGTAAGCGGCGATGTTGTCGAAGGTCCAGGCCACGGCCGCGGCAGCATCGGCGATGCAGTCGGCGATGGTGCCTTTCGGGATCAGCCGGTAGCCGGCGGAGACAACTACGAAGCCGCTCTCCTTGAGGTCGCGCGGCACCGAGGTCTTCTCGCCGCCCGTCAGTCCCCCGCCGTGGAACCAGACGACCACGGGCAGGTCCTTCGCCCCTTCGGGGGCATAGATGTCCAGCTTGCAGCGTTCCTGCAGATAGGCATCCGTGGTGGAACTTGCATACTGGAGGTCCTTGACGATCTGAGCTGAAGCGACGCTGCAGACAGCAACGAGCAACAGCGTCAGCAGTAACAGTTTCCTTCTCATAATCATTTGATCAAAGCCCGCCCGGTGCGGCCGTCGATGCAGATCTGCAGGTCGGCATCGAAGTGCACGAGGCGCAGGTATTCCGTCTCGAACTCCGCCGCCATCGCATCCAGCCGCGCAGCGTCGAAGCACTCGTCGGGACGCGCGAAAGGATTGACGTTGACATAGCCGGCGTTGAACGAGGTCATGTTCTGGAAGAAGTGCGTGCCCTGGCTGGGATCCACCCGGAAATGCTCCAGGCAGCACTCCACGATGGCGCGCGCCTCGGAGATGTCGCTCCACTGCACGGGCACGCCCAGCGAGGGGATGCTGGAGCCCCAGCGGCCGTAGCCCACGAGGACGTAGTTGCGGCCGGCGGTGCGCATCCTGGCGTTGAGCTCCTTGAGCTGGGCCGCCATCTCGCGGGTCTTCAGCACGTCGAACGCCGACTCGCGCAAGTACACGACGTCGCGAACGCCGTTGATCCAGCCCGGTCCGATGGCACTGCCGGACGCCACGATGGCGCCCTCGGCGTCGACACCGGACCAGTCGACCTCGGCGTCCAGGCCGTCCAGCGAGATGGGCCGCACCTGCAGGACGTTGAAGATGGAGAGGGCGTCGGGGCCGCGGTCGAGGTTGGCCGCGAATTCGATCTCCACACCGCACTTGACCTCGCGCTGCATGATGTCCAGCAGTTCGTTGAGGATGTCGGCCAGCGGGAAGGTATTGTACTTGAGGATGTGCGCGAAGGTGACGAACTTCGGCCCCTGCGGGACCGGCGAGTCGACGATGCGCATGTTTTCGTAGTCGTAGGTGGAGACCACCCGTGCGAAGTTGCGGAACGGTCCGCACTCGGTGATCGGGATGCGGTCGAGGTTGACGCCGTCGTCGACGGAGGTCTTGAACTTGTCCGGCTGGAGGTTGAGCGCGAACATGGCCTGCTGCGTCTCGGACATCGTCAGCTCGGGCGTGGAGGTCTGCAGGACGTTGCGCGGGTACTTCGGCGAGAAGCGGAGCACCTGGTCGCCGTCCACGACGGCCTTGCCCAGGCCGAAGGCGAGCTTGGCGACACCGTCTTCCGGCTTCTCGTAGCCGATCGGGTAGAAGTTGACCGAGCGCGCCACGCCGGAGAAGGTCGGGAAATAGTATCCGCGGTCCTCGCTGCCGCAGATCTCCTGCAGGACGATGGCCATCTTTTCCTCGGAGAGGACGTTGGCCGTGGCCGTGATGTAGCCTCTGGAGGAGGCGTAGTAGACGGAGGCGTAGACGCTCTTGATGGCCTTGGAGAGCAGGCGGAGTTCCTGGTCTTCGTTCTCCGTGTGCGGGATCATGTACGTCGAGTAGACGCCCGCAAAAGGCTGGTAGTAGGAATCTTCCAGCTTGGAGGAAGAACGGACCGCGAGGGGCTTGCGGACGTGCCTGATGAACACGCGCAAGGCCTCCGTGAGCTCCTGCGGGAGCGTCGACGCGACGAATTCCGAGAGGATCTCGGCGTCGGTCAGGTCCGCGTTGATCACGTACTGCAGGCCGTTCTCACGGATGAAGCGGTCGAAGTATTCGGTGGTGATCACGAGGGTGCGCGGCACGAGCACGCGCACGTCCTCCCACTTGTCGTAGAGGTCGTATTTCTGCAGGATGTGGTTGAGGAACGCCAGGCCGCGGGCCTTGCCGCCGAGCGAGCCCTTGCCCACGCGGGCGAACCAGATGGCGTCGTTGTAGGTGGCCGGATCGAAGCTGGCCACCACGCCGAGGCCCTGGCTGATCCGGTAGTCGCGGATCATCCGCAGGTTCATTTCGCGCACGTGCGCGACGTCCTCGTCGGAATGGATGCGGATCGGGCGGAAGAGGTCGCCGATCGCGAAGATACCGCGGCCGTAGAGCCAGCGGGAGATGTAGTTCTTGTCCGCCAGCACGCGCAGGGCCCGGTCGGACATCCCGGCGATGACCCGCTCGAACTCGTAGAGGTTGCGGGCGCGCGCCGTCACTTCCCCGGTGTCGGGGTCCGTGACGACGAAGTCGCCGAACCCGAATTCGCGGCCGATGTATTCCGTCAGGTCGTGGGTCAGGGTCTTGGAGGTCTTGCGCACGAAGCCGACGCCGAGCTGCTCGGCGACGGCGCGCATGCTCTCCTGCGAGGACTGCATCAGGAAGGGCAGCGTGGGGTTCTCACGCCGCACCAGGCGGCACAGATCGATGCCGGCGTCGATCTTCTCCATCTCGGCCTTGTCGCCCTTGTGGAGGACGAAGCCGATGTCGGAGATGATGCCGATGATGTTGGACTTGTATTTCTGGTAGTAGTCGTAGGCCTCGTCGTAGCACGTGGCCATCAGGATCTTGGGGCGGGCGCGCTTGCGCAGGAACTGCTGCTCCTCGTTGAGCGCGTCGCGCACCGCCTCGCTGTTCTGCTGGAGCACCAGCTTGTAGAGCAGCGGCAGGTAGGTCGAATAGTAGCGAACGGAATCTTCCACAAGCAGGATCACGCGGGCGCCCATCTCGAGGCAGTCGTGCTCGGCGTTGAGCTTGTCCTCGAGGAGCTTGATGATGGCGATGAGCACGTCGGTGCTGTTGTTCCAGCAGAAGACGTAGTCGATGCCGGCGCGGTCGTGGTCGGCGATATGGCGGTAGATCTCCCGGGAGAAGGAGGAGAGCAGGACGATCGGCGTGTCGGGCGCCAGTTCCTTGGCCTGGCTGGAAAAGCCGAAGACATCGAGCTTGCCGACGTTGTACATCGTGATGATGAGATCGAAGTGCGTGTCGGTGCGCAGCACCTCCAGCGCTTCCAGGGTCGACTCGGCCCGGACGATGGCCGGCGGGTTGCTCAGGTTGAGCTCGGCGTAGTCCTGGCCGATCTGGGCCTCGATGTGTCCGTCCTCCTCGAGGGAGAAGCTGTCATAATTGTTACAAACCAGGAGGATTCGGCGAATCCTCCTGGCCATCAGTTGTGTATAATCCGTATTGTTGCTCATATTCGGTTTAGACCAGTCCCTGGTCCACCATCGCGTTGGCCACCTTGATGAAGCCGGCGATGTTGGCACCCTTGACGTAGTTGATGTAACCGTCCTCCTCGGTGCCGTACTTCAGGCAGGCAGCGTGGATGTCGGACATGATGCGGTGCAGGTGCTCGTCCACTTCCTCGGCGGTCCACTTCTGGCGGATGGAGTTCTGGGTCATCTCCAGGCCGGATGTCGCCACGCCGCCGGCGTTGGACGCCTTACCCGGCGAGTAGAGCATCTTCTTCTCCTGGAAGATGGCGATGGCCTCCGGCGTGGAGGGCATGTTGGCACCCTCGACGACGCACCAGCAGCCACCCTTCACCAGGTTCTCGGCGTCGGCCTTCTCGATCTCGTTCTGCGTGGCGCAAGGGAGCGCGATGTCGCAGGGAATGCGCCAGGGGCGCTCGCCCGGGAAATACTGGGCCTGCGGGTACCTGTTGACATATTCCTTGATGCGGCCGCGACGGATGTTCTTGAGTTCGAGCACGAACTTGTGCTTCTCCTCATCCAGTCCTTCAGGATCGTAGATGAAGCCGTCGGAGTCGGACAGGGTCACGACCTTGGCGCCCAGGGCCATCGCCTTCTTGGCGGCGTACTGGGCGACGTTGCCGGAGCCGGACACGACCACGGTCTTGCCTTCGAAGCTCTCGCCGCGGGTGGCGAGCATCTCCTGGGCGAAGTAGCAGACGCCGTAGCCGGTGGCCTCCGTACGGAGGAGGCTGCCGCCCCAGGCGATGCCCTTGCCGGTCAGCGTGCCGGTGAACTCGTCACGCAGGCGCTTGTACTGACCGAACATGAAGCCGATCTCGCGGCCGCCCACGCCGATGTCACCGGCAGGTACGTCTGTGTCGGCGCCGATGTGGCGCTGGAGTTCGGTCATGAAGCTCTGGCAGAAGCGCATGACCTCGGCGTCGGACTTGCCGCGCGGGTTGAAGTCGGAGCCGCCCTTGCCGCCGCCCATCGGGAGGGTGGTCAGGGAGTTCTTGAAGGTCTGCTCGAAGGCGAGGAACTTCAGGATGCTGAGGTTGACGCTGGCGTGGAAACGGATACCGCCTTTGTACGGGCCGAGGGCGCTGTTCATCTGTACACGGTATCCCCGGTTGATATGGATTTCGCCCTTGTCGTCGGTCCAGGGGACGCGGAACATGATGACGCGTTCCGGCTCGACCATCCGCTCAAGGATCTTGAGATCCATCAAATAAGGGTAAGAGGTGACATAAGGTGCTACACTTTCCACCACCTCCCGGACTGCCTGGTGGAATTCCTTCTCCCCAGGATTGCGCGCGACCAGCTCATCCATGAAGCGGTCGACGTAGTTCTGTGTGAATTTGTCCATAATGTGGGATTTGATTAACTAACCGGGTTTCAAATTTAGCAAAATATTTTAAGAATCCTATCCCCTTCCCGCGCTTTTTTCGGTCACTTTCCCTTCCGGATAGCTTCTGCCCGCAGGCAGCGCGGTGTGTCCGCGGCGAAGGCTCGGCCGCAGCAGGATCCGTGGCGCCGGATCCGGTTCCCGCTTGCGGGAAGCGAGGACGGAAGACGAGACGGGGGGCACACCGCGCTGGCTGCGGGTAGAAACTACAGACGATCCGCCTCTGCTGAAAAAATGTCAGCATTTTTGACAAAATGTCTTGATTATCAATGTATTATGAGGCGATTTTGGACAAAATGTCCCGGAAACGCAATTGGTCCGGGGCTTGTAATCTACTAAGGCGTCGCCCGGTTGGGCGGCGGACAAAACAAGTTAAACAATTTAAAATCATAGGAGATTTGATTATGTATACCGATCGTAGAAACCAAGCTTGGATTCCGAGCATTTTCGGAGACCTTTTCGATGACTTCGCAGTGATGCCGGCAAAGCAGTTCGCCTCCCCTGCCGTCAACATCAAGGAGACCGAGAACGACTTCCAGATCGAGATCGCCGCTCCGGGCATGACCAAGGACGACTTCGCCATCCGCGTGGACAACGACGAGGAGCTGGTGATCGCCCTCGAGAAGAAGCACGAGCACAAAGACGAGAAGAAGCACGAGAACTACCTCCGTCGCGAATTCTCCTACACCTCCTACCACCAGGCCTTCACCCTCCCGGAGAACATCGACGTCGAGAACATCAAGGCCAATATGACCAACGGCGTGCTGGGCATCGTCCTCCCGAAGAAGACCCCGGAGAAGCAGATCCCCGCTTCCCGCCAGATCGCGATCGAGTAAGGCTCGACCCCGCACACACGCAAAAGGCCGGCGCTCTCAGGCGCCGGCCTTTTCGTATCCCCTGCACCGTGCATATCGTCCCATTCCCTGGACCCATATGCGCATTTTTGGCCATTTTTGCTCATATCGTCCCCTCTTCTGGACCCTTATGCACGCTCCGGGCCAGCAATTCCAGGATCTCCGGGCCACATTTCTCCCAGAGGCCCGGGCCGAAGCCGGGCACGGCCAGCATCTCCGCGCGCGTGGCCGGGCAGGCGTCCGCCAGGCCCAGCAGGGTTTTCTGATGCAGGACAATGTATGCCGGTACACCCAGTTCAGCTGCCTTGCGGCGGCGCCAGGCGACCAGGACCTCCACCAGTTCCGGATGCCGGTTGTCGTTGTAGACATCCCGCGCTTCCTGGGGTTTCCGGCGGGATTTCCGGGCGACGGGAGCTTCGCCCAGCAGGGCCTTGGCGCGGGTCTGCCGGAAGCGGACGGGATCGAATCCCCCTTCAGCCACTTCATGCAAGGTGTCCAGGTGGGCCTGCCACTGCGGCACCAGGTCCGCCGCAAGGTTCTTCAATTGCTTTCCGACCTCGGCGTTGTCCACCTCCACACGGAAGAAGAGGTCGAGTCCCAGCGTTTCGAGCCGCGGGAGGAAATAGGCGCAGGCCTGCCCGATACGCTCTGTCGTCCGGTCTGCATCGTTGCGAAGGGACTGCAGCTGCGAGCGGAACCTGCCGGCGACTTCTTCCGTTTCGGACAGGTCACGCGCCGCCGACTCCAGTCTCTCCAGCTGGGCGGGATACAGGCTTCCCAGCGAATCGCGCCAGATCTTCCGCAGGTAGTACACCTCCCGCAGCAATGTCCCGAAACTGAAGCACGCGCACTGCAGGGCCAGGGTGAAGGCGGCCCGGTGTCCCGCCAGGGCGTCCGCCACCTGCCCGGGAGCCGGGAAAGCGTCATTGAACGCAGTGACATCTGCGTCAGAGAGCAGCAGGTCCCGCCGGACAGGCCGGACCAGGGAGATCCCCTCCAGCGTCCGGCAACGGGAAAGGGCCACGTACACCTGGCCGAAGGCAAAGGCCGAACCGATGTCGATCACCACGTGGTCGAAGGTCAGCCCCTGGCTTTTGTGAACCGTGACGGCCCAGGCCGGGCGCAGCGGGAACTGGCGGAAGGTCCCCTTCACTTCCTGGCGGATCTCCCCGCTCCGCTCATCCAGGGTATATTGGAGATTCTGCCATTCCTGCCTGTCGACGGCTGTTTCCTCTCCGGAATCGGCCAGCACGCGCACGATGTCCTCCTCCAAAACGGCGACCGTCCCCAGCTTGCCATTGTAGTAGCGCCCCTCCGGGTCGTTGCGGATGAACATGACCCGCGCACCAGGCTTGAGCTCCAGCGAAGCAGCAGCCGGGTACAACCCCTCGGGGTACTCCCCTTCTACCAGGGCTTCCAGCCGCGCTGCATCGCCGGGCAGTGCGGCCAGGCGGGCAGCATTCTCGCTGTCGGCCTGGTGATTATGCGTCGTGAGCCGGATCCAGTCTTCCCCGGCCGGGGCTCCGACCCGTGCATTGATCCGTTGCAGCATCCCCGCGGATATCCGCGCATCGCGCACGGCGTTCAGGATCTCCACGAAGTCCGAATCCTCTTGGCGGTAGACCTTCTGCAGCTCCAGTGTCACATAAGGCAACTGCTGCAAAGCCTTGCTATGGAAGAAGTAAGGAGACGGATAGACTCTCTCCAGGAAAGGCCGTTCCTCCTCCCGGACAACGGGAGAGAGTTGCCGGGCATCGCCGATCATCAGCAGCTGCACGCCGCCGAACGGCTCGGTACTGCGGCGGACCCGGCGCAGGGTCATGTCCACGGCATCCATCAGGTCCGCCCGTACCATGGAGACCTCATCGATGACCAGCAGGTCCAGGGTCCTCAGGATCAGGACCTTGTCCTTGCGGAGCCGGCGGTAGCGCTCCGGCATCTGGTACTCGTTCCTCAACTCCTGGACGTCAGGCAGATACGGACACAGGGGCAGGGAGAAAAAGGAGTGGATCGTACTTCCCCGCGCATTGATGGCGGCGACGCCGGTCGGCGCCAGCACCACGCATCGCTTGGAGGTCTTCTCTACGATATACCTCAGGAAGGTTGTCTTACCCGTCCCGGCCTTGCCGGTCAGGAACAACGACACGGATGTCTCCTCCACATATTTCTCCGCCAGGTCGAACAGCGGATCCCTCTGCAAATCATTCATGGTGGACAAAGATACCGGTTTATTCTGAATCCTCCAGCAACCTGGCTGCCGCAGCATAGGTCAGCGCGGTGACCCGGGCCAGCTGGTTGACGTCGCTGCTGAAACGGAAGCGGAGCTGGCGGAGCAGCTCCACCTGTTCTTCCCGTTCCAACTCTCCGAAAGAAGCCTTTCCGAAAAGCGTCTTGCACAATTCCGGGACAGCCGGCAGGATCGTCTGGTCCCGGAACGACGGCAGGCCGGTCTCGCCGGAGACGACCCGCTTCCGGGCCTTGGAGGAAGTATGCAGGAAATAATTCATCCGGTTCGGGGTCCGGTACAACTGTTCGACATACCTGACATTCAGGTAACTGGTCGGAAGCACATACCCTTCCTC
This sequence comes from Bacteroidales bacterium, assembly GCA_017477245.1. Taxonomy (GTDB): domain Bacteria; phylum Bacteroidota; class Bacteroidia; order Bacteroidales; family UBA932; genus Cryptobacteroides. Next base: position 181,181 of record JAFUWY010000027.1, read on the forward strand.
GCACAGGAGCCACTCCCCCGGCAGTTCGACGGCGCAGTGCAGCATCCGCCTTTTTGCGCGGGCGGATATCTCCCCCAGCGGCCTCCCGCCGGCTTTGGCCGGATGGAAGAACGCCTGTCCGCATCCCCAGGGATAATGGGTCGGATGGGAGCAGATATTCGCAGCGACACAGTTCATCTGGACATAGGCAATGGCTCTCTCCACAGCCTCCCCTTCGTCTTCCGGGATTTCGCGGATATCCACACCGTTCCTCCTGAGGAACTCCCTGACCCCGTACTTCCGCTGCAGGTACTTGGCATAGCGCATCTTGTAGCCGTTGACAAATGCAACGACTTCCTCCCTAGTCCCGTACAGCACGAAATGGACATGGTTGGACATCAAGATAAAGACGAGTACCACGACGTTTGACAAGGCCACCTGGACAGCCACATAATTCATCCCGACCTTGAAATCATCATCATCCCTGAACCACAATCCTTCTTCCAGATGCTCGGTGGTCACGAGCCAGATCTTCCTTTCTTTTTTCATAGTCAATCAGTCTATCCGCCGGTGATACAGATCCACCGGTCTTCCTGCAAAAATAAGGTTTTCGCAGAATTCCGCAAGGGTTCGGCATCGTTTCTTAGGGAAAAACTAGCGGGCACCGTGCATATCGTCCCCAACTTTGGACCCATATGCGCATTTTGGGCCATTTTTGCTCATATCGTCCCAAACTTTGGACCCATATGCACGGTCGGCGGGATGAAGGGTGGCGGAAGGGCGGAAGGGCGAAAGGGTGGGAGTTGGTGGGACCGGCGGGGCTGGGTGGCCGGGCTGGGGCGACCGGGGCCTAGCCCAGGACGACGTCCAGGACCATCATCAGGGCGAAGCCGAGTGCGAAACCGATGGTGGCGATGTTGGAGTGCTCGCCCTGCGAAGCTTCGGGAACGAGTTCCTCGATGACGACGTAGAGCATGGCGCCGGCGGCGAAAGCCAGCAGGTACGGCATCGCCGGCGTGACGACCGAGGCGAGCAGCAGCACCAGCAGGGCGCCGGCCGGCTCCACGGCCCCGCTCAGGGCGCCGATGCCGAAGGCGCGGAGCCGGCTGTTGCCCGCCGCGCGCAGGGGCATGGAGATGATCGCCCCTTCAGGCACGTTCTGGATGGCGATACCCAGCGACAGGGCCAGGGCGCCCGCCACGCTCATCCCCACGTCGGCGTTCAGCGCGCCGGCGATGGCCACGCCCACGGCCATGCCCTCCGGGAAATTGTGGATCGTGACGGCCAGGGCCAGCATCGCGGTCTTGGAGAGATGGCTGCGCGGCCCCTCCGGTCCGCCCACGGGATGCAGGTGCGGGGTGACCCGGTCGATCAGCAGCAGGAAGGCGAAGCCTCCCAGCAGTCCCACCACGGCAGGCACGACGGCCCCGACGCCCTCGCCCATCTCCATCGCGGGGATGAGCAGCGACCACACCGAGGCCGCGACCATCACGCCGGAAGCGAAGCCCAGCAGCACTTTCTGCAGGCGCTCGGGCATCTCGTGGCGCATCAGGAAGACGAAGGCGGACCCCAGCGCCGTACCGGCGAAGGGGATCAGCAGGGCAAGGAGGACGGCAGGATTCATTTCGATACGGATTTGGAGGCAGGCGCGCTCCGGTCAAAGAAGATGGAGACGATGGCGCACAGCCCCATCAGGAAAGGATAATACAGGTAAGGGATGATCGCCGCCGGCGAGATGGCGGCGAGGCCCGAGGCCATCAGCAGCTGCGCCCCGTAGGGCAGCAGCCCCTGCACCAGGCAGGAGAAGGTGTCCAGCAGGCTGGCGGTCTTGCGCGGCGGCACGCCGAAACGCTCGGCGATGTCATGCGCGATGCCGCCCGTCGTGATGATGGCCACGGTGTTGTTGGCCGTACACACGTTCGCCAGGCTCACGATGCCGGCGATGGCCGCCTCGGCCCCGCGCCGGCCCCGGATCCCCCGGGAAAGGGTCTCGATGATCAGGTTCAGTCCCCCGCCGTCGCGGATCAGCTCCAGCAGGCCGCCCGCCAGCAGGGTCACGATGATCAAGTCGGACATGCCGGCCACGCCCGTGCCCACGGCACCCAGCCAGCCCACCCAATCCAGGCGTCCGGTCGCCCAGCCCATCAGGGCGGCGGCGCCGAGCCCGGCGGAGAGCACCACGGTCACATTGAGCCCGCACAGGGCCAGCACGATGATCAGCAGGTAAGGCAGGGCGAGATACCACTCGGCGGCGCTGTGCACCGGAGCCTGGGACACTTCCCCGCCGCGGATGAAATAGATCACCGCCACGGCGATGAACGCCGGCAGCACGATGCGCAGGTTCGCCCGGAACTTGTCCCGCATCTCGCAGCCCGCCGCACGGGTGGCCGCGATGGTGGTATCGGAGATGAACGAAAGGTTGTCCCCGAAGAAGGAGCCGCCCACGACCACCGCCACCAGGTAAGGCACCGGCAGGCTGCACTGCGCGGCGATCCCCGCCGCGATCGGCACCAGCGCCACGGTCGTCCCGACGCTCGTGCCCATGGCCATGGAGATGAAACAGGCCGCGACGAACAACCCGGCGAGCAGCCAGCGCGCCGGCACGGCCGAGAGCATCAGCGACACCGTCGCGTCCACGGCCCCGATGCTGCGCGCCGTCTCGGCGAAGGCGCCGGCCAGCAGGAAGATCCAGATCATCAGGAGCACGTTCGGGTGGCCCGCGCCGCGGGAGAACGCCGCCAGGCGCGCCGTCAGCGGGCCCCGCGCCACGGCGATGCCGTAGGCACCCGCCACCAGGAACGCCGCCGAGACGGGCACCTTGTAGAAGTCGCCCGCCACCAGCGAGGAGACGAGATACACCAGCAGGAAAACCAGGAGCGGACTGACGGCCAGCAGGCCACGGGATACACTACTTTTCACTTTTCGGAACCTTTCTGCCTGCAAATATAAATAAAATCTGTATCTTCGCCTGTCATAAGTAAATAATTACCCCATGTCCAGACTGATCCTGCCCATGCTACTCGCAGCCACCCTGGTCGCCTGCGCCCAGACCCCTTCCGAGCCCATCCCCTATCCGACCCAATCCTTTGCCAAAGGAGATGTCTCCCAGCGGAAACCCGTCCGCATCACGATGATCCACCACGGCTCCATCGCCCTCGAATACGACGGCTTCCAGATCCAGGTCGACCCCGTCTCCAAAATGGGCGGCACGCAGATCGACTATTCCTGCTTCCCCAAGGCCGACGTCATCCTGGTGACGCACGAACACGGCGACCACTTCGACCCCGAGGCTATCAAGGCCCTGTCGAAGGACGGCACCCGCGTCATCCTCAACCCGGCCACCCGGCAGAAACTGGGCTACGGCGAGGCGATCGCCAACGGCGGGACGGCGACCTTCGGCCGCTTCGGCCTCACGGCCGTCCCGGCCTACAACAACTCGGAGGGCCACCTTCAGTTCCACCCCAAGGGCCGCGACAACGGCTACATCCTGGAAGTCAAGGGCATGCGCATCTACATCTCCGGCGACACGGAGGACATCGAGGAGATGGCCGGCTACGGTCCCGTCGACGTGGCCTTCCTCTCCGCCAACCAGCCCTACACCATGACCGTGGAGCAGTGCGTGCGGGCCGCGAAGACCCTCAAGCCCGGCACCCTGATCCCCTACCACCTCTCCAACACCGACATGCAGGCCATCAAGGACGCGCTGGAAGGCTCCGGCATCGAGGTCCTGCTCTTCGAGGAACTGCGATGAAAGCGGGCCTGATCGTAGCCATGACCTCGGAACTCGAGGCCCTGCGCCGCGCCGGCATCAGCGGCGCCGTGCAATCCGGCATCGGCAAGGCCGCCGCAGCCCGCACCGCCACGGAAATGATCCTGCGGGACCGGCCGGACTGCATCATCAATTCCGGCTGCGCCGGCGGACTCGCGCCGGCGGTCGCCGTCTGCGACATCGTGGTCGGCGCCCAGACCGCCTACCATGACGTGTGGTGCGGCGAGGGCAACCTCCGCGGGCAGGTCCAGGGCCTGCCCCAGCGCTTCGACGCCGACCCGGCGCTGCTGCGCGCCGCCCGCAGCGTGCGCACGGACGCGCCCCTGCACTGCGGGCTCATCTGCTCCGGCGACCAGTTCCTCACCACCGCCGCGGAGGACGCCCGCGTGCTGGACATCTACTCCGACGCGCTGGCCTGCGACATGGAGTCCGCGGCCATCGCCCAGGTCTGCCGGCACTACGGCGTACCCTTCCTGAGTTTCCGCATCATCAGCGACACGCGCGCCGGCGGACATGACCGCCAGACCGCCTACAGCGATTTCTGGGGCCACATCTCCGCGGACTCCTTCGCCTTCATCCGCCAGCTGACCGAAGCGTTGTAGCTCAGGCCCGGCACTTCCCCCCAGGGGTCGAGCCGGATTCCGGCCTTTTCCGGCTCGAGACATAAAACTGCCACCATGGAAATTTACGAGAAAAGACACCCTTTCGACGCCCTGTCGTATTCCGTCCTGATCCTGCTGTACATGCTCCTGTGCCTGCTGGTCATGTCGCACCCGGAGCTGCTGCGCGAATCCGGGCTGGACGTGTTGTTCTATATCCTGAGCGGGGTGTTCCTCGTGGTCTTCGTCGTCTCGTTCGGCATCCGCGTGCGGAGATACCTGCACCTCTGCGTCAAGCGGGTGCCTGCGCTCGTGGTCGATCCAGACCGGCTCAGGATCTATACGCCGTTCGCCAAGGAGCCGACGGTGCTGGACTGGAAGGATGTTTCGGGATTCGAGACGTATCACGTCAAGAGCGGCGACTACTGCCTGCCGGTCTACAAGGACGGTCGGAAGCCCGGCGGACTGCCGGGGCGGATCTTCCCCATTTTCCGGAAGGACTTCATCGGGATGGGGCACCTGCCCCTGGAGGAGGACGCCCTGCTGGCTGAGCTCCGCTCGCACCTGCGTCCCTGAGGGGATTACTCGGATTTGCGCAGCGGGAGGTACTGCCCGTAGGTCAGCATGCGCCAGACCCACTCTACGGGACCGAAGCGGAAATACCGCATCCAGAGGGCGCTGAACGCCATCTCGAACAGATAGACCCCCAGGGCGACGGGCAGCACGAAGGACAGGCTCATGTCCGCGCCCAGTCCGAGTCCGACGCCATAGAAGATCAGGATGCCGAAGACCGTCTGGGACAGGTAGTTGGTCAGCGCCATCCGCCCGGGGGCGGCCAGCGCCCGCCAGAGCCCGGCGTCCCGGCTGCGCAGGTACAGCAGACACAGCCCGGCCACGTAGGCGAATCCCATCGGGAACACGCTGAGGGTATAGCAAGCCGTATGCGCGGTGAGCCCCCAGGGGTGGCCGTTCACGCTGCTCCAGGCGTAGGCCAGGGAGACCGGCAGGCCGAGGGCGAAGCCCCCTCGGACGATGCGCCGCAGGAGCGGGCGGAACTCCTCCAGGCGGGCGAAGAACTTCTGTTTGCCCGCCCAATACCCCAGCAGAAAGAGGCCCATGACCCGGAAATACCGGTTTCCGTCGATGAATTCCGTCATCCGCTCGAACCCGCCTTGGTGCAGGAACTGCAGCACGCCCTTGTAGTCGTCGCTGTCCCGCAGCCAGTAGGCGAAATTCTCCTCCGTGATCCCGTAGCGGGCGCAGATCTCCCACTGCTTGTCATGGAACCAGCCGGCGGGGCGCAGCTGCGCCAGCTCCACGACGGCATCCACCGCAACGGGCAGCAGCAGGAAGGCCCCCGCCCAGCGCAGCAGCCCCCGGTCGGAGCACTTGCGCCAGAGCGGCAGCAGCATCCCGAGCACGGCGTACAGCGCCAGGATGTCCCCGCTCCAGAGGAGCCACAGGTGGAGCAGGCCGATCGCGAGCAGGCAGAGCATCCGGCGGTAGAAGACCTTCAGCCCCTGACCGCCCTCGGCGAGCGCATGCTCCAGGATGATGGAGAACCCGATCCCGAAGAGCAGGGAGAAGATCGTATAGAACTTCCCGTCCACGAAGAAGGCCAGCAGGTAGCGCAGCGCCCGGTCCAGACCCGGGGTCTGCAGGGCGGCGGCATCCTCCGCGGAGAGGAAGGAGTACAGGGAGAACTCCGGATAATTGGCCAGGCAGATGCCCAGCAGCGCGAAGCCGCGCAGGGCATCCAGGATGATATATCTTTTCTTTACGGGCTGCATCGGGGCTCAAAGATAGCAGAAAAAACCGTTCCGTCGAGCAGGCTGGGCGCGGGGATCAGTGGATCGAGCGGCCGTCGTGGCGCCGGCGGCCGGAGAAGAGGCGCTGCGGGAGCTCCATGGCGAGGATGATGCCGAGGACGATGGCCACGGCGGCCTTGACGGCGCCGAAACCGGTCGCCAGCGCCTCGGAGAGGTGCTCGGAGACCAGGTAGTAGGTACACCAGAAGATCCCGGCACCGGGCACGAGCGGGAAGATGCCGCACAGCAGGAACACCTGCGCCGGGCACTTCTGCCACACGGCCGACCAGCGGGACAGCAGGCAGATCAGCAGGGAGGAAAGGGTGATCGCCAGCCCGACGCCGCAACCGGCGTACCGGACCAGCACCAGGTACAGGCACCAGCCGATCGCACCGATGAGTCCGGCGCTGACATACTGTGCGCGCGGGACGCCGAACAGGCTGGCAAACGCCAGCGTGCCGACGAAAGCGGCCACGGTCTGGATGCCCAGGCCGGCCGTTTCGGGATTGACGGTCATGCCCTGCAGGACGATCATCCCGTCGAAGAACAACCCGTCCAGCAGGAAGCTGACCGCCACGCCGAGCGCGATGCAGAAGAATCCCAGCATCGCATCGGTCAGGCGCGTCAGGCCCGCGATATAATCCGAATTCGCCAGGTCCCGGACACCGTTGACGAACGGGACGCCCGGCACCAGGGGCATGATCGAACCGATGATCATGTTGCTCAGGCTCTGCCCGAACCCGATCCGGTAGAACAGCACGCACAGGAACGTTACCAGCAACGCATTGCTGATCCCGCCTACGATCTTGGAGAGGTAGCGGCTGCTGACGAAGAGAATGAAGAGATACAGCAGGGCGCCCACCACGAAGGCCGCCGCGCAGTCCAGCCAGCCGCCGCCGAATACCGCAGCGAAACCGGTGGATCCGAGGGCGGATCCGAGGATCAGCTCCCAGGCCGGCTTGGGGGGAGCCTGGCGGATCAGGCGCAGCCGCTCCCGGGCCTGCTCCAGGCTGCAGAAGCCGGAGGCGATGTCGTAGCTGAGGCGGTTGACGGCGATCACCTTGGAGAGCTGGATGCTCCGGATGGGGATGAACTCCACGTTGGCATAGGTCTCGGACTGGCCGCCGGACTTGCGGAGGCGGTTCATCGTGCCGGTCGTGAAGATTCCGTTGCTGAGCACGAAGAAATTGCTCGAATCCACGCCGTAATGCGAGGCGATCCGCGACATGATGTCCTCGACGCGGGAAATCTCCGCGCCGTTCTCGAGCAGGATGTGCCCCGCCTCGGAGGCCACCTCGAGCACTTCGGACAACCGTCCTTCCAGTTGTTGTTCTTCCATACTGCAAATTTACGATAAATTATTACACGAAAATATTACATTTGCATCCGTATGATTATCCGAAAAGCCACTCCCGCCGACCTGCCCGCCCTGCGGGAGGTCTTCGCCGCCGCCAAGGCCATCATGCGCGCCGACGGCAATCCGACCCAGTGGGCCGGCCCCTACCCCGACGACGACGCCGTCCTGCGCGACATCGCCGGCGGCTGGGGCCACGTCCTGACGGAGGACGGACGGGTCGCAGGCTATTTCGCCCTGATCCCCTCCCCGGATCCGACCTACGCCTGCATCGAGGACGGCGCCTGGCTGGACGACACGCTCCCCTATTACGTGATCCACCGCATCGCCAGCCTGCCGGACGTGCACGGCGTCTTCGCCGCCACGATACGGTACGCGGCGGGTATCTGCCCGAACATCCGGATCGATACCCACCGCGACAATAAAATCATGCAGCACAACCTCGCCAAGCACGGATTCCGCTACTGCGGGATCATCTATCTCGCCAACGGCGACCCGCGCCTGGCGTACCAGCGTCTCTAGAACTCGTAGCGGCCGGTCCGCTGCGCGTCGCGCTCGGACCAGTAGCCGCGGCGGCCGTCCTGCGAGGAGAAGGTCACCGTGCCGTCGCCCTCGAACACCTGGCCGCGCTGGACGGCCTTGATGTGGACGCTGACCGGCTTGTCGTAGCCGTAGTCGGCCTGGCGCAGGGTCAGGGTCTTCTCCCGGCCGGCCACCTTGCCGTTGATGGTCCACTCATAGCTGTCGTAGACGTTGCGGGCGTCGAGGACGTACTTGTCGGCGATGTTCTTGTAGACCGTGATCTCGTTCAGCACCTGCGGATGCGTGCCGCCCAGGCGGCCGTTGAGGTCGCGCGAGGCGTTGCGGTCACGCGGCGCCTGCGGGTCGCGCACGTTCCGCACCGGCCAGAAGACACCGAGGTCGGAACTGAGGGTGAATCCCGTCTCCGGCGGCTGGTTGTAGCAGACATTCTCGCAGAGCACGCTCATGCGATAGACGATGTCGCTCATCAGCGTATGGAAGCGGTACTCCGTCGGGATGTCGGTCATGTAGACGCGCAGGGACTTGTTGTCCGCCGTGCGCACGACCAGCTCCTCGCGCCAGTCGCCGAAGAGGTCGGCGGAGATGACCGGGTTGGACTTGGTGCCGTTGTTGAGGGCGGTCTCCTCCTGGCCGGGCAGGTCGAAGTAGTCCACGCCGTTGCCGTTCCACTTGGAGATCTTCATGTAGCGGGCAGGCTGCTGCATGGGCTGCATCGGGCGCTGGCCTGCCTGCTGGCCGGGAACGGGCTGCATCGGGCGCTGGGCAGCCTGCATCGGGCGCTGACCGGCCTGCGGAGCCTGCGGCACCTGGGCCGGACGGGCGGAGAAGCCGTCGAGCAGTTCGCGGCTGAGGTCGCCGTCCCACCAGATGGCGAAGTTGACGCTCGGTTTGACCGGGGTGATCAGGCGGCCGTCGCCGGTGTAGACGCCGTTGGTGCCGGAGCTCCACGCCTCCCAGCCCGGGAAGCGCGGATCGATGTCGGCGGCCATGGCGCGGCCTACGTCGGTCGTGGACGGGAAGCCCCAGATGAGTTCGCCCGTGGCGGCATCGCGCATCTCGGAGCCTGCGCGCAGCGGATTGGTCTCGTGGCACATCCAGACCTCCAGGCCCGGACGCTCGGGGATCATGTCACCCATGTGCATGGCGTCGCCGTGCTCCAATTTGGTGGTGTAGAGGCCCGTGCCGTCGTCGTCGATGCAGCAGGAACCGTAGACGACCTCGTCGCGGCCGTCGCCGTCCACGTCGCCGATGCGCAGGTTGTGGGCGCCCTGCTTCTCATACTCGATCCACTTGTCGCCGTCGGCGAAGGTGTCGAAGCGCCAGCGCTTGGTGAGCTTGCCGCCGCGCCAGTCCCAGGCTTCCAGGACGGTGCGGGCGTAGTAGCCGCGGCAGATCAGGATGCTCGGGCGCTGCCCGTCGAAGTAGCCGGCACCGCCGAGGAAGCGGTCCACGCGGTTGCCCTCGAGGTCGCCGAAGGAGATCTGGTCTTCCCGCGAGATGAAGTCGGCGCGCGCCAGCTCCTTGCCGGTCGTACCCTCGATCACGGAGAGGAACTCCGGTCCGTCGAGGACCATGCCGTAGGTGCGGGACTGCGGATCCTGGTCGCGGTAGTCGGTGCGGCCGTCGCCGTCGGTGTCGCCGATCACGGTCCCGTCGCCGAACTTGGTGCCTTCGGCCGTCTTGACGGCGAGTTCAGCCTTGCCGTCGCCGTCAAAATCGTACAGGCTCATCTGCGTATAGTGTGCGCCCTGGCGGATGTTCAGGCCCAGGTCCACGCGCCACAGGAAGGTGCCGTCGAGCTTGTAGGCGTCGATCAGCAGGCCTTCGTTGCAGATGCCGGCGCGGGAGTTGTCGTAGGTGCGGGTCTCGAGTTTGACCACGATCTCGTACTCGCCGTCCCCGTCGAGGTCGCCGACCGTGGCGTCATTGGGGGTATAGTACCCTTCGGCGAAGCCCTCGACGGGCTTGATGGGGATCTCCAGGTAAGGCTTCGCGGCGCGGGCTGACGACAGCGTGTAGGAAGCGCCGGGCTCAACCGCGGACTGGCCCGCGAGGCGCACGGTGTAGGTGTTGTCCACGGTCGTGTCCACCTGCGTGTCCGTGAAGAAGGTGGATTTCACGAGCGGGGCGTCATTCAGCTTGACGTCCCCGCGGTAGAGGTCGAAAGCGACGTCGAGCGGGTCGCTCTCCTGGTAGCGCCAAGCCACGGTCACCTTGCCGTCTCCGTTGTGGATGGCGACCAGGCCGCGGTTCAGCTGCTCTTTCTGGATCTTGGAGCCGTAGTGGGGCCCCGGTTCGGTCACGGCCTGCCGGCCGCACGCTGCCGCAAAGAGGATCAGCGGCAGGAGAAGAAGCATCCTTTTCATCTTTAATATAATTGGTTATAATCGGTTTCGGCGCATCGCAACAAAGCAAATATAAGCAATTCATTTGTAAAACTCGCATTTATTCACTATTTTCGGGATTGCCAAACTGATAATCAATCACCTTTATTCCAATATGAAACCGTTATTCAAGAGACTCATCCTCTGCGCGGCCCTGTTCGCCTGCGCAGCGGCGACGCTCCCGGCGCAGCAGCGCCAGCAGCGCCCGGATCCCACCGCCTCCATGCGGGAGATCATCGACCGTATCTACACCTACCTTGACGGCTGCACCCCGACCACCCTGGTGGACGGCGACGGCAAGGTCATCAAGGACCTCAAGAAGATCGACGAGAAGAGCAGCTTCAAGCGCGGCGACTTCGGCATCAACACCTACGAGTGGGGCGTCACCTACTCCGGCATGCTGCTCGCCAGCGAGGTGCTGGGCGATCCCAAGTACAGCAAGTACACCTACGACCGCCTCAAGGCCCTCGGCGAGGTCTACCCGTACGTCAAGAAGTATTACGAGGAGACCGGCTACCAGATGCGCCTGGGCGCCATGGAGAAGCCCAAGTGGCTCGACGACTGCGGCGCCATGGCGGCCGCGATGATCAAGGCCACGCTCGCCAATCCGCAGGACGGCCGCACCTTCCGCGCCCTGCTCGACAACTGGATCGAGTTCGTGATGTACGAGGAGTACCGCCTCGGCGACGGCATCCTCGCCCGCAACCGCCCGACCACCAACTCCGTGTGGCTGGACGACATGTACATGGGCATTACCCCGATCGCCTACCGCGGCCTGCTGTCGCAGCGCGAGCGCGGCGACCTCACGCAGAAATACTACAACGAGGCCATCAACCAGGTCCTCCTGTTCAAGAAATACCTCTGGGTCCCGGAGAAGAACCTCTTCCGCCACGGCTGGATCGAGGGCATGTCCGAGCACCCCGACTACCACTGGGCCCGCTGCAACGGCTGGGCCGTGCTGACGATGTGCGACGTGCTCGACGCCGTGCCTGAGCGCACGCAGGGCTGGAACGAAGTCAAGGACCTGCTGGTCAGCCTGCTGCGCGGCATCGCCCAGTACCAGTCCCCGGAAGGGACCTGGCACCAGCTGATCAACAACACCGAGTCCTACCTCGAGACCAGCGCCTCCGCCATGTTCGTGTACGGCTACGCTCACGCGATCAACAAGGGCTGGATCGACCGCACCGCCTACCAGGACATCGCCCGCGCCGGCTGGAACGGCGTCGCGAAGCAGGTCAACGAGAAGGGCCAGGTGGAGAACACCTGCGTCGGCACCGGCCTGGGCTGGACCAACACCTTCTACATGAGCCGTCCGGTCAACGTCTTCGCCGCCCACGGCTACGGTCCGGTCCTGCTGGCAGCGGCCGAGATGATCAAGATGCTCACGCCCGCCCAGCGCCCGCAGGGTGCGCAGGGCGCACAGGCGCAGCCTGAGCGGATGAACGGCGGCTTCCCCGGCATGATGGCCCCCCAGCGCGTCGAGGGCAAGCCGATGGTCTACCTCGCCGGCGACTCCACCTGCAAGAACGGCTCCGGCACCGGCAGCAACGGCCAGTGGGGCTGGGGCAGCTTCTTCGGCGAGTACCTCACGGACGGCGTGACCGTCGAGAACGACGCCGTCGGCGGCCTGAGCAGCCGCACCTTCTACAACGGCACCCAGTGGCCGATCATCCGCGACCACGTGCAGAAGGGCGACATCGTCCTCATCCAGTTCGGCCACAATGACATGGCTCCGCTCGGCACGGGCCGCGCCCGCGGCACGCTCAACGGCACGGACGACCAGCCGCAGAGCGTGGTGATGGAGCGCGACGGCTCCCACCAGGACGTCTACTCCTACGGCCACTACATCCGCATGATGGTCCGCCAGGCCAAGATGCGCGGCGCCATCCCCATCGTCGTCTCCCCGACCCCGCAGAACAGCTGGTCCGGCGAGAAGAAGATCCGTCGCTTCGACCAGACCTTCAACGCCTGGTGCCGCCAGATCGCCCAGGAGGAAGGCGTCGCCTTCGTGGACTTCAACGACATCTGCGCCGCCGAGTACGAGAAGATCGGCAAGACCAAGGCCCAGAAGGAGTACTTCGCCGACAGCGTCCACACCCGCGAGGCGGGCGCACGGCTGTACTGCCAGGTACTCGCCAAAGCCCTCAAGGACCAGAACACCGCACTTGCCAAGTATGTCAAATAGAACCTTTTTCAGCAGCATCGCCCTGGCGGTGCTGCTGCCTTTCTGCGGCGCGGCCGCCCCGGCGATCCACAACGTCGGCGGCCGCGCCGCCACTTCCCTGGACGGGACCTGGAACGCCATCGTGGACCCCTACGAGAACGGCTACTACAACTACCGGATGAAGCCCATGGCCCCCGGATCCACCTTCTTCGCGGACCTGCATTTCTACACCGACCAGACCAAGCTCATCGAGTATGACTTCGATGCCTCCGGCACCCTCCGGGTGCCCGGCGACTGGAACACCCAGCGCGAGAAGCTCTACTACTACGAAGGGACCGTCTGGTACCGCCGCCTGTTCGATGCGGCCCCCAAGCCGGGCTGCCGCTATTTCATCCACTTCGACGGGGCCAACTACGAGACCATCGCCGGCCTGAACGGAGCGATCGTGGGCAAGCACGTCGGCGGCTTCACCGCCTTCGACTTCGAGGTCACCGACCAGCTCAAGGCAGGCCGCAACTCCCTGGTGGTCAAGGTGGACAACAAGCGCCACGCGGACGGTGTGCCGACCATCAACACCGACTGGTGGAACTACGGAGGGATCACGCGCAGCGTGCACCTCGTCGAGGTCCCCGCCACCTTCATCCGCGACTACTGCGTGCGGCTGGGCGCCGACATGGCCTCCCTCGAGGGCTGGGTCCAGCTGGACGGCACGGACCTGCAGCAGACGGTCCGCGTGGAGATCCCCGAGTTGAAACTCAGCGCCGCGGTGCGCACCGGCGCGGACGGGCGCGGGAGTTTCATCGTCCCCCTGCCCCGCAAGTCCGGCATCCGCCTGTGGTGCCCCGAGGACCCGAAACGCTATGAGGTGACGGTCTCGTCCGCGACCGACCGCGTCTCCGACCGGATCGGCCTGCGGACCGTGACCACGCAGGGCAGCAAGATCCTGCTCAACGGCAAGGAGATCTTCCTCAAGGGCATCTCCATCCACGACGAGCGGCCGGGCGCTGCGGCGGGCCGCGCGTTCAGCGCGGACCACGCGCGCACCACGCTCGGCTGGGCCCGGGAGATGGGTTGCAATTTCGTGCGCCTGGCGCACTATCCCCACAATGAGGAGATGGTCCGCATGGCCGACGAGATGGGCATGCTGGTCTGGTCCGAGATCCCTGTGTACTGGACGATTGACTGGCACAGTGCCGAGACCTATGCCAACGCCGAGAACCAGCTCTGCGAGATGATCGCGCGCGACCACAACCGCGCCGCCGTGATCATCTGGTCCGTCGCCAACGAGACGCCCCGCTCGCCGGAGCGCCTCGCGTTCCTGTCCAGGCTCATCGACAAGACCCGCGCACTCGACCCCACCCGGCTCGTCTCCGCCGCCATGGAGAAGGACGAGACGGCCCCGGGCCAGCTGACGCTCGTGGACGAGCTGATGTACAAGACCGACCTGCTGAGCTTCAACCAGTACGTCGGATGGTACGACGGCGACGTCGAGAAGTGCGACCGCGTGAAGTGGACCTTCCCGGTGGAGAAGCCCGTCATCCTGTCGGAGCTGGGCGGCGGCGCCAAGTACGGCCGCCACGGCAGCCCCGATGAGCGCTTCACGGAGGAGTACCTGGTGCGTCTGTACGAGGCCAACATCCGCATGATGAAGAACATCCCCGGCCTGGCGGGCTGCACGCCCTGGATCCTCAAGGACTTCCGCTCGCCGCGCCGCGCACTGGACGGCATCCAGGACGACTTCAACCGCAAGGGACTCGTCTCCGAGAAGGGAGAGAAGAAAGATGCCTTCTACACCCTCCAGAAGTGGTATCGATCCTTCTAGGCCATGATCAGGAACCTCATTTTTGATTTCGACGGTACGCTGGCCGACACCACCGAGGGCATCGTCATCACCACGCAGGAGACCCTGCGGCTGATGGGACTGCCGGTGGTGTCGGCGGAGCGCTTCCGCCCGGTGATCGGGCTGTCGCTCAGGGATTGTTTCAAGTATGGCACGGAGACCCCGGAGGAGCGCCTCGACGAGGCGACGGAGGTCTACCGCCGGATCTTCGACGGCATCGCCGTGCCGCGGACGACCCTGTATGAGGGCGTCCCCGAGACCCTGGAAGCCCTACGCGGGCGCGGGATGCGGCTCGGCATCGCCACCTCCCGCAGCGGCCGCACCCTTCGCATGCTGCTGGACGTGCTGGGCATCCGGGACCATTTCTCCCAGCTCGCCGCCACGGACGAGGTCGAGCACCCCAAGCCGGCCCCCGACCTGGCGCTCCTGCTGATGGAGCGGCTCGGGGCCCGGCCGGAGGAGACCGTCGTGATCGGCGACACCGTCTTCGACCTGCAAATGGGCCGGGCCGCCGGTTGCCGCACCGTCGGCGTCACCTGGGGCAACCAGCCCCGGGAGCAGATCCTCACCGCCTCTCCAGACTGGACGGTCGACAGCTTCCCCGCCCTGCTGGACATCCTCCGCTAGTTCCGGGCACACAGAAGGCCCCCCGTCATTCGCCGGCCCCACCTCCTCCGTCATTCGCCAGCTCCATCTCCCCCGTCATTCGCCGGCTCCACCTCCCCCGTCATTCGCCGGCTTGACCCCACGTCATTCGCCGGCTTGACCGGCGAATCTCCCAGGCAAAAGGAATCAGCAAAAAGAATCGTCTTTTTGCGATTTCGTACTGCAGAATTATACGATTCTTAATGCCCCGCATCGATCTTTTCGCCATCTTCGTGCAGGCTGCCAGACAGGCCGCTCCCCAAAAAATTAGCATATATGTTAAACTTTCACTATCTTTGCAGTGATCAAAACTTGAAACTATGGTAATTACAAAGAAAACAACGGTGGACCTCATCCGCGAATCAGACAAGACCGCCCTTTACTCAATCAGTTTCGAAGTCGACGGGACAACGGAGTTTGAAAAGTTTGTTTCCGAATTTGAACGGAATGCCACCTACAACCGCGATTATCAAAGAATCATCGCCGCGTTGCAGGCTATACTGAATTTCGGTGCGCTGGAACGGTTCTTTCGTCCCGAGGGGAAAATCCGGGACAGCGTGGCTGCTATTCCTATCGAAGGAGGAAAGCTTCGGTTGTATTGCCTACGCATATCTGAACAGATTGTCATTTTGGGCAATGGTGGGGTCAAAGCGACAAGAACTTACGAAGAGGATCCGAGAATGTATGGATATGTACTTGACTTACAAAAATTTGAGAAGATATTGAACGAAAACGTTTCCAAAGGCTACGTTAGGATGGAGGAGCGTATGCTGACGGGGATAGAAGACAAGATATTCGAAATATGAGGAACAAACAGGCATGGTTTGATGAGAAGGTGGCAGGTGTATCGACAGAGATTCAAATGGAGATGCAATTGTCCGCAAGCATTATTGCACGGATTGATACCTTGCTCAAAGAAAAACATATGACGCAACGGGACCTTGCCAAGAAACTTGGCAAGAGTGAAGCCGTCGTATCCCGCTGGACATCCGGCTTCCCGAATCTGACACTCCGTTCCATCGCGGAGTTGTCGATAGCTCTGGGAGAGCCGCTGATTACGGTCAGCCCATCAAAGTAGCCATTGAAGCCAAACATTATATCGGGCATACAGAAGGCCCCTTCCCGTCATTCGCCGGCTTAACCGGCGAATCTCCCAGACAAAAGGAATCAGCCCAAAGAATCGTATTTTTGCGATTTCCACCTGCAGAATTATACGATTCTTAATGCCCCGCATCGATCTTTTCGCCATCTTCGCTCTTGCACGAAACGAAACAGCCTTATGTACAAACATGAAAACCTCACATCCTCCACGCTGGAGTCGCCCCGGATCCCATACGTCTCTAAACGGGCCAAGGGCATCTACGCCAACATCCTGCTCGACTACTGGTTCAAACGGACCTTTGCAGAACTTCCGTTTAGCGAGCGCCTGCTCATCCTGCTCCTGCAGGAACTGATCCCCGAGCGGAAGATCGCTTCCCTCTCCTACGTCCACCAGGAGCACACCAACCCTTATCCCGACGCCCGCGGTGTCCGCGTGGACGTCGAGGTGACGGACGAGGACGGCTCCCGCTTTCTCGTCGAGATGCAGCGCGAGACGCAGGACTGGTTCTACGAGCGCGCCATCTATTACGCCTCCCACTGCATCCTGTAGCAGATGCCGCAAGGGCAGGATGACTTCTCCTTCCCGCCGGTTTATTTCATTGGGATCATGGACTTTGCGCTCCACAACGACCCGCAGCGGGTGATGTACCGGTACGCCCTGCGGGAGGACAACAACCAGGAACTCATGACGGACAGTCTCCACTTCATCTTCCTCGAACTGCCGAACTGCGGCCGGGCCCTCACGCCGCAGGCGACGGTCCTGGACAACTTCTGCTTCGCGCTCCACAACATGCAATTCCTGGAAGAACGGCCGGACGTGCTGCGGCAGGAAATCTTCGACCTCTTGTTCGAAGCCGCGGAAATTGCTACCTTTACACCGGAAGACAAAGTCAAATACGAATTCGAGATGACCACGGAACGTGACATACGCAACCAG